>JAPDJP010000009.1 GCA_029259055.1 Thermoplasmatota archaeon
CTTTTCCAGAAACCATTCCCTCGCCAACCGTGTATATGGAACCCTCAAAAATAGCAGCATAAACCTCTCCAGGACGTGTAGCTTTTGCATTTCTTTGGTAGAGATAAGTAGCATTTACATCAAAATTCGGTGGAACCGGAATGGTTTCGGGAGTTGGCAATAAATCCAGCATAGCATTTACTATTTCCTCATCGCTAATTGCTTTAACATCGTAACCACAAACTAACAAAAACACCACAAAAGCCAGCGCAGGAAGCAAAAGCTTTTTCATGCCCTTACCTCCTACAAAAAAGAAGCGATTTTTTGTATAAAATATTTATGGAGGCATAATAAATCTGCCAATAAGCTAATTTTTAGTAAGAATGTAATGACAAAGCATTTGAAAAAAAATGCGAGCAAAGAAAAGCAGAGATAGAAAAACAAAGAAATTTTATTATGAATTTTATTTCGGATACCATCTACAATCTTTTTTATCCATAGGACAAATATTTTTTGTTTTACATGGTGGCCCAGCTTTTTCAAATATAACAGGAGCCACCTGCCTAACTAATTTTAACATCTTCCATGCAAGCTTTCTTATTTCCCATTGAGCATGCAAGCAACAACGTAATTCAAAAAAATTGAGCAAACTTCTGGCATTCATTGAAACTATTATTTTGCTACAGGTTGCATTTGGTAATATATAACGAGCATCTTCAATTGGCACTTCTTTCTTTAATTCATCGTACAACTCCCAAATTTTTTCAATCATTTCTTCATATTTTTTCCTAAGTTCTCCTTTTATACTAGGAGGAATAACATATTCTTTTTCCTGTTTTACATATCTCTGACTTTGCTGAGAGTAAGAAGCTATTCTATGCCTAACTAACTGATGAGTTAAAGCTCTTGAAACACCTTCGATAGCGAACGTAAAATAGGCATGTTCTACAACACTTGTATGCCCCATATCAATAACGATTCTCAAAATTTTTTTTAATTCCTCCTCATTTTCTTTAAATAAACCATCTACATTACTTTTTGAATGCGTTAGTTTAGCAGCTATAGCTGCCATCAAATCTGCTTGGGGAGTATAAGCAATTAACTTTACTTTCATTTCCTTTCCATTATCAATTCCATAATTTTTTCTGGTTCTTTTATTTTTACCAATTCATTTTTTCCTATAACTGGAACACCCTCTATATTTTTCCTCCTACAATAATCCATAAAAATAACAGATTTCTTTTCCGCAACTTTCGCTAAATTGAATATTAATCTAGCTTTTTCTACAATTCTCCTTTCTTTTATCCCTACAATAAGCTTTTCATCCAAAATTTGACTAATTGCATGGAATGGGCTTCTATGTGTTGGAAATATAAAAGCACCTATCTCCTCCAACAATTTAAAAATTTCATTTTCAATCTCCCTTTTAATTTCCATATGTTCTCTTCTTATCTCTTCCCAAAAATTAATCGGCTTTATAAAATCTGGTCCCAAAAATTCTGCAATTTTTTCCGCTATCTCAATGCTTGCCCTTTCCCCACTTTCATACATTCTTATCATCCTTCTTGACACACCCGCAATTCTTGCAAGCTGTCCTATCGAAATACCTTTTTCTATCCTTATTTTTCTTAACACTTCCCCATCAATATTCACATAAAAACCGCCCGGGGCGGCGCATATGAATGGCAATATACCTTGTAAATAATTTTCCAAAGTGGCGTAAGTAATTATGGGTACACCGTAACGGAAATAAACAACATCATCTTTTAAAAAGGATGAGCACGTTCTTCTTCCAATAATTATCGGAATAGCATCTAGAAATTTTGCTATTGAAATTAATTCATTTGCTACCTCTTCATTTAAGGCATCTATATTATTTAATACTTTAATGATGATAAGCAGGTCATCTTTTCTTGCGATAAAATCAAAACTGCTTGGACGAATCTTGCAAATATTGCTACAGTAGAATCCTGCCTTTACAAGTAATCTCCTTGTTTCTTCAACCAGCTCGTCTTTTTTCATCAAAATCATATACCTCTTTCCTATATAAAAATTTAATGTGGATTGGCATAGATGATACGGATTCGTTAGAAGGCGGCTGTACAACATACGTCGCGGTAGAATTAATCAAGGAAATGCCTTATGATTTAATTGGCTTTCCTCGTTTAGTAAGACTCAATCCTAATATTCCATGGAAAACAAGGGGAAACGGAGCTATAGCTTTACAAATTGGTGTGGGAGGAGGAGGAAAAATAGAAATCGGAGAAATTGACAATAAAAAAATTTATTGCTTCTCTTATAAAAAGAAAGATGCAGATGAAGAGGAAATAGAAAAATTGGCTAATAAAATAATCAAGGAAAAAGCTATGAAGGATTCAGACCCCGCCTTTATCATATCAAAAAGAAAATTGCCTTACTGGATTTACAAAAAAGCTGTTAGAAGTATATTGACAATTGATGAAATCAAAAACGAAATAAAAAATACAATTTATAAAGGAGGGAGGGGTTTAATAGGGGCGTCTGCCGCCATTGCATGGAGACCAAGAGATAGGACTTATGAACTTATAACTTATGCAAAAAATAAATGGATTGATAAGAAAAGCGTTATTGAAATGGATAAAATTTGTAAAACAACTTTTAATAACTATGATTATGAAAATGATTATTTAGCGATTTTACCAAAGGCAAATTCTCCTGTATTTTTTGGAATAAGAGGAGATGATTATCAAGAACTAAAAAAAGCAAGGAAAATCGTTAGAACTTCTCCATACAAAAAATGGCTCATTTTTTTAACCAATCAGGCCACAGATGAACATTTACAAAGGAAGAAAATAAAGGATATTAAGCCTTACGAATCCGTAATTGTAAAAGGAATCGTCAAAAAAGAACCATATGTAATAAAAGGAGGGCATGTTATATTTTCAATATATGATGGAAATGAAATAGACTGTACTGCCTATGAGCCAACAAAAAAATTCCGTAATATAATTAAGCAGTTAAGAAAAGGGGACGAGGTAGTCGTTTATGGAGGGGTAAGAGAGGAACCATTTACTATAAATTTGGAAAAAATTGAGATAAAAAAGCTGGTTGATATATATAAAAAGGTGGAAAACCCTATTTGTAAAAAATGCAAAAAACACATGAAATCTATCGGAAAACAAAAAGGATATCGTTGCCCCATTTGCGGAAGCAAGGCAAAAGAGGAGGAAGCCAAATATGTTAAGGTTAAAAGAAATTTAAGGGAGGGATTGTATGAAGTGCCAGTTATTGCGATGCGCCATTTAGCAAAACCAATAAAAAGGATGAAATAGTTTTATTCACCCAACAACATTTTTTCTATTGCAATTGCCTTTATTTGCAGTTTTATATCAGAAAGGGTTAAAAGCAATTTTGCTTCTTGTTCCTTTCTTTCATTCAATAAACACAACGCTTTCTCTTCTGCCTTCTTCGTTTCATTAATAAAATCTTTTTCGATTTCTTCAAATATTTTGGTTAGGTTTCCATGTCCATATTTCTCTAAAAGTTTCGCTGCTATTCTATGTGCTTCGCCATTTTCATACGCATCATAAATATCAAAAGAGCAGATATGAATGGGCACAAAAATGGAAGAACATTGATTAGGAGCAAACCATATACAGCTCAATATTTCTGGATAATCTTTTGGTATTTTATAAATCGTTGCAGCTTCATATCCTCCTTCACACATAGCTCTTACTTCTAAATCATGCAATCTTGACCATTTCATGGCATCATTAACATCGATTTTACCATATCTTTTTTCAACAATTTCTTTTAATTTTCTTTCCCACTCATAGTATTTGAAGCACAAATATATTCTTGCTTTCCTTTCCTTAATTTCAAATAGCTCCAACCAAAAATTTCCAATAACAACACCTTCACCAACTTTTATTTTCTTACTAATCCCCACTGGATAAAGACAGGCTCTTACATAATCATTGCCAATTTTTGCAATATAGATGCCCAATAAACTTCCAAGCTTGACGATTTCTTTTTCTTTTACCCATCCAAAGAATGTTTCATTAAATTTTGATGCTGTAAATAATGGATAGAGAAAATGAATATTCCATAGCATTTTTGGATAATTTGATCGTATTTCTATCCCATCCTTGACTTCCTTAATTCTATAGTTGAAGGCATCTGCTTCCACAATTATTCCTTTATTTGCATCAACAACAAAAATGTTTTCTGCTACTGAAGTAGCATGAAATTTATCTACGACATCGATCAATAGTTTCACAGCCTCTTCAATATTATCGGCATATTGGGCAGCATACCTAAGCCAGTCAAAATCGTCCCAAGCAAAAATGGAAGGATTAACAAAATAGGATATTGTATCTGCGTCAGCAAAAGCTATGCCAGCATCATTAATTAGCATGCCCGGCTTCGTAATGTTTGGGGGCGTATCATATAGGGTTGTTGTTCCAATAAACGAGTGTTCAACAACAAAATGCAATTTATATCCAAACCAAGGATGATGGTAGTCATATTCATAGCCTCTCGGTATATGACATAAAACCTGCCAGCCAACGCGTGCGGGGTCTCTTACTTTAAGTAATATACTATAGTTGCCTTTGGTTGCATTTCCGACAGCCATTATAAGCTTGCATTCTTTGTGAAAATGATGTTGTTTATATACTGTGCTTTCATTAGTTGGAAATAAAAGTAGAATAATACTAAAAACAATGATTATAACTTTCTTCATCTTGTAACAATTTATTTTTTGATATAAGTATTTAACTCTATACTTTTCAAGTCATATCCATATTACATCAAATTCTTTTGGCAAAATAATTGGAGAAAAAATTTTGACGGCTTCCCTCAACTTTTCTTCCACATTTTCTTTCCTGAATATATGAACCATTGCCAATAACTTAGCGTTGGATTCTTTTGCCATTCTCGCTGCCCTTATTATAGATGAATGATTTTCAAATCCCTCCGCATATGCTTCCGCTATTAACAAATCCGCATTTTTAGCCAACTTTATTGTTTCGTTTGTGGGTTGCCCATCTCCAGTATATACAAGTTTTTTACCATTTTTTGTAATAGAAATGGAATAGCATGGAAATGAATGAGGAATCTTGCTAAACAAAAATTTATATCCTTCTATTTTTATTTCCATTTCTTTTATTTCTATGGTTTTAATTTCAAAATTAAGATTTTTTCTTTCCTTATTATATGATATTCTCAAAGAATCGTCAATATATTTATCTATTCCACGAGGAGCCATTATTTTAATTTCCTCCCCCCTTCCTTCTTCAGATGAACATAATAGAAAAGCTGGCAACCCTAAAGCATGGTCAGCATGTAAATGGCTTAGATAAACAACTTTTATATTTTTAATGATTCCTAATTTTTGCAATTGCAAAACAGTATGCATTCCACATTCAATAAGTATTTTATTATCTACAAGAAAAGATATGTTCGGCTCATTTCCCCAGGCTTCGCCAGCCCCCAAAAACGTTATTTTCATAAAATTTAATTGAAACACTCTTTTTCAATTTATCTCTTTAATTTGTTTTTCATTTCTTCTTTCATATATAAAAGCATTTTCTTTGGATTAATTGTATCAATAAATAAATCAAAATCTTCTTTTTTAAACTCTCTTATAGCTACTAAAATGCCTAGATATATAAAAATCCCCATTATAAATAGAATTAGCAAATCATACCATCTATTAACAATATAGAATTCGGTTAGATAATTCATTATTAATCCCATTATAATAGCAGCTATAAAATGTTTTATTACGCTAACATTTACTCCAATCTTACTTATTTTATAAATTATTATTCTTGTATAAACCAAACCAGAAAAATACGCGACAACTGTCGCTATCGCTGCCCCCGTTCCCGCCAATCCAAATAATTTTATTCCCAAACTTCTTATGTCGCGAGGTATAAGGAGTAAATTTAAAATAACATTTACGAAGAGCATTATTAGCATTCTATTTCTGGCTAATTTTGGCAAATCCATTCCCAATAAAATACTTTGATATGGTCTTTCCAAAGCATCAAATAATGCAAATAAGGGTAATACCTGCAAAATGGGTATAGCGGTTGAGAATTTCTTTGTTAGCAAAATGGATGTTACTGGGGGAGCAAGAAAAATCAGAAGAAAAACAACAGGCATCAAAATCATACTCATGTATCTCTCTGCTTTTATTGAAATTGCCTTCATTTCTTCTAATCTATTCCTTATATACATTGCTGACATCGTCGGCAATAGAAGCAGACCAAAAGCTACCGTTATACTGTTTATAAAGCGAGTTAATCTAACTATTGAAAAATAATCTGCTCCTTCTTCATAACTCCAAAACAACTGCACTAATACTTTATCCAGATTTGTCATAATTATAAAAGATACAGATACCAAGGAAACAGGTATGGCAAATTGAAAATACGTAGAAAAATATTCTTTTGAAGGTTTATCAATTGGTTCTCTAAAGAAAAGAATGGAAGTAAAAAATAATGCAGCTCCTCCTATTACATATGTATAAACAATAAATATTAGTGGGTAATCAAAAGCTACAAAATATGCTGTTGCAATTGTTCTTGCCAAAGCTTCCATAAAAAATGGAAATTGAGCAATTGCAATCTCTTTTTTAGCCCTATAGGTTGTTATAAAATTTTGGGCTAACATCAATAAAATGTTATAACATAACATTACATAAACCGCTTTTTCTTGGACAGGGTCTTCAAATCCTCTGCCAACGACATGTTTCCATATGAATAGCGAGGCAAAAACAGCGAATATCATAACAAAAGTCAATATCAATCTAATGAAAAAGAAAGTTGCATTGCATTTTCCTATATCTTTTCCTTCAGATACTCTTTTTATATGGGCTTGAGGGAATCCTGCGTTAGGAATAAGTCTATAGAGAGCAACAAATCCTATTGTAAAGTTAAGTAAACCAAGAGCAAATTTTGGTAGATAATAAAATCTTGCAATTAAATATAAGGAAAGATAATTTAGCAAACCATTAAGAACATTTGTTACAACAACTAAAGCGGATTTTCTAGCAATCACAAAAGTAATGGTTGCAATATTTAAATATATGGGGTCAGGTGTGGGTAGTAACCCCCCTTCTGTTTCAGGCGGCATTCGTCTAAGCGTCCCACCTCCGGGAGGTCCTGGGCTACCTATCCCGGTATTTGGACTTGCTCCAGGGCGGGGGCCGTTTCACCAAATCCTGAGGCAACGTCATCCTCAAAGGAATCATCCTAACCTCAGGCTGTGGCGTTTCTGCTCCACCCGGCGGGGCTCTCGCCCCGGCTTTTACGCCCCTGGCCCAGGAACGAGGGGGGTGTTTCCTCGGCACGAAGCCGTGAGCCGCCCTCCCACTCCTGACCCCATATTAACATAGTAGCTTTATAAATATTTTTGGCTTTATTATCATGGATGTAGAGGAGATGAAAAGAATGGCTGCTTATGAGGCGGTGAAGCAAGTTAAAGATGGAATGATTATAGGACTTGGAACTGGTTCCACCGCAAGATATGCGATTTTAAGGTTGGGGGAAATGGTTAGGGAAGGTATTGAAATAATTGGCATTGCCACATCAAAACAAAGTGAGAAACTCGCTAAAAAAGTCGGAATAAAAATTGCCGATTTAAATGACTATGAGGAAATTGATTTGACGATTGATGGTGCTGACGAAATAGATAAGAATCTAAATTTGATAAAGGGAGGAGGGGGAGCATTACTTAGAGAGAAAATTGTTGCTACTTGTAGCAAAAAAGAAATAATAATTGCCGATGAAAGAAAAATAGTAAATAAATTTTCTTTCCCTTTACCTGTTGAAGTTGTAAAATTTGGGTGGAAAAGAACTGCCGATAAATTAAGAAAGTTAGGATTTGAAGTAGAGATAAGGCATGGATTTGTTACTGATAATGGAAACTATATTTTGGATTGTAAATATGATGGGTTGGAGAATGCGAAAGAAATGGAAATGGAAATAAACAATCTGCCTGGAGTGGTTGAGAATGGTTTATTTGTGGGGCTTGCTGATGAAATTATTATAGGAACAAAAGATGGCGTGGTAAAAAAAGTAAGCATGCACAATAAATAAATAATCGATATTATTACAAGCTTATGCCAGAGAGGAAAAAGAAGAAACAGAAAATATGGTATTCATTGATTGCTCCTTCAATGTTTGGAAAAAAGAAGATTGCAGAAACACCAGCAGATGACCCAGAAAAAGTTTTGGGAAGAACTGTTGAAGTTTCGCTGCAGGAACTAACAGGAGATTTTGCCAAAGCCCATATAAAACTAATTTTTAAAGTTGTTGAAGTTAAAGGATTGGAAGCTCATACGGTATTTATAGGACACACTACCACTACTGATTATGTAAAGAGGATGGCTAGACGTCATAAATCTAAAATTGATGGTGTTTTTGATGTTACCACTAAGGATGGAAAAAGAATAAGAGTTAAGCCTTCGGCTTATACTAGTAAAAGAATACAAACTTCTCAAAAGAAAGCGATTAGAGCTGTAATGAAGCAGGTAATAGAAACGATAGCTCAAAATAATACACTAGAAGATTTTGTTAAATTTATGTTAGATGGAGAAATAGGAAAACAAACTTATAAGCTCTCAAAACCCATTTATCCCGTTAAAAGAGTAGAAGTTCATAAGTCTGAGCTATTGGAAGTACCAAAAGTTGAGGTAAAGAAAGAGGAGGAAGAGGAAGAAGTAGAAGAAATTGAAGAAGAAAAAGAGGAAGAAGAAGGAGAGGAGAAGGAGGAAAAAGAGGAGGAAAAAGAAAAAGAGAAAACGGAAGAAAAATCATCTGAATAATCTTTTCTTTATTTCTTCTTTCAAT
The DNA here is from genome assembly GCA_029259055.1 of Thermoplasmatota archaeon. Taxonomy (GTDB): domain Archaea; phylum Thermoplasmatota; class E2; order UBA202; family JdFR-43; genus JAPDJP01. The sequence goes on from JAPDJP010000009.1 coordinate 8,820, forward strand.
TCTTCTATTCCTTCCCCAGTTTTACAGGATATTTTAAAGTAATCTGTTTTACTGCATATATCAACCTTATTTTCAACAACAATCATATCCACTTTAAATTCTCTCTTTATTTCCTCTAATAATTTTTTTTGGCTTTCCAAATCATAACCGCAATGCAATGACGCATCAATAATAAAAATTATCAAATCTGGGAGATGTTTTAACGCTATAATTCCCTGTTTCTCAATCTCGTTCCTTTCTTCTTCTCTTCTATCTAACAAGCCGGGAGCCTCAACAAACTGGATTTTCTTTTTTTCGTGATTTTCTTCAAAAATTAGATGTCCCACAATCAATCCTTTTGTTGTAAATGGATATGGAGCAATTTCTGGCTTTGCAGATGATAATAATTTAAGTAAGGAGGATTTACCAACATTTGGATAACCCGCTATTATTACAGTGGGCAAATCAGTAGATATAAATGGCAATTCCTTAATTTTTAATCTCGCTTCCTCCAAAAAGTTCAAATGCCTATTTATTTCATAAACAATTGAAGAAATCCTTCCATAAACAGATTTTAAAACATTAAGTTCATCTTCCCCACTTTTTATTTTTCTTATACCATCTGTTGCTATTCTATTTATTTTTTTTCTTGCCCATTCTAAAGATGCTAAAGATTTTTTTAATTTATTTATACCAATCAACAAATCCAAAAGTTCATAATAGAACTTGTGCAATTTATCAAAATTGGGAAAGGATTTAACATATTTTTGTAAAGTATTATTCATTATCGCTTTAACGGTCGCTATCTTATTTATTATTCTCTCCTTTTTCTTCCTTACGCTAATTTTTTTCGCCCTTCCAAATGCTTTATCCAATAATGCTTCAGCATCCAATATATTTGGTATGTTAAACATTTGATTTAGCAAAAATTATTTAAAAAATATTTAAAAAAGTTTATCAAATAGTTAATATAATAAAATTTGGTGAAGAAATGGAAGAAGGTTTCATTATATCAAATAAAATAAGAAAGGCGGTTTTTGTAGAAATAGCAGCTGGAGAAAAATCGCTAACAAGAATTGCAAAGAAACACCATTTAATTGAACAAGCTGTTAAAAATGCTATTGAAGAATTGAAAGAACATGGATTGGTTGAGAAAAAGGAGGATGGATATATATTAACAGATTATGGAATGAAAATTTATGGGAAATTAAAGGGGAGTAATGCATTGTAACATGCTCTCCGGAATTGTTGTATCTGGAAAAAAAGAGGGGAAAAAATATATTTTATTATATCAAAAGCAAATAATGGACAAGTTAGGAATAAAACCTTTTGCTGGAACTTTGAATTTAAAAGTAGGTAAAATTATCGAAGACTTAAAGAAAATAGACGGTATTATTATAGATAAATTTGTCAAAAATGGCATAGAATATGGAAAAGTAAAATGCTTTCCTATAAAATTCTTTAATGAGGATGCTTTTCTTCTCCTTCCAGAAAAAAGCAGATATAAAGATATTGTAGAAATAATTGCCAAAGAGAATTTGAGAGAGAAGTATGAAATAAAAGATGGAGATGAAATTGAAATAAGTTTTAAACCATTTATAAAAAATAATAGGAAATACAAGGTATATGCTGAGCCATTTATAGGAAAAAAAGAAGCTGAAATAACGATTTTTTATGATTTCCCCTTTTCCTCTGGAAGAAGAGAGTTATGTTATTTAAAAAATTTTGAGAATTCATATAGAAAAACCATTACGGGGTATCCAGTTGCATGTAATATATTCATGGAAAATGAGAAAGAAGCATATGAAGAATTGTTTGACTTTATTGGGAATAACGGATATTCAATAATGTCTCCAATAAGAAAAATAAAATACTCATATCTAAATGAGTGGCAAATTGAAATTAAAATAAGTCATAGTTAAAATTCTTCTTTTCCTTTTATTCTCTCGATTCTATAATTTCCCTCCTCGATTTTTGGTTTCTTTTGTATTGCCATAATTATTGCCAGTATTATTATGAATATAACAAAGATTACTGAAAATAAAGCCAGACTTAGGAGAAGGAATGGAACATGCAGCTTCACAAAATAACTTACAAATAATGAAACCAAGTATATTGCTATAATTAATATTGCAAATTTAAATAGGTTCATCTTCCTAATGTTTCATCCAAGAAAGTTCCCAAAATCCCGCTTCTTCCTGAAGTTTGTTGTGGTAGGAACGGTGATAACGCCATCGCCAAATTATGCAAAGTCATAGATTGCAAAATAATTTTGCCCGGCCCTCTCAAAGTTGTTAAAAATAAGCCCTCTCCTCCAAAGAAAATTGTCTTAATTCCTTTAACGCGTTGTATATCATAATCAACGCTTGCCTCCCAACCAACAACGCTTCCAGTATCAACTTTTATGCTTTCTCCATCTTTCAAATCCATCTCAATAAAATCTCCACACGCATGTATGAATGCCATTCCCCTGCCAGAAAGCCTCTCTAAAATAAAGCCTTCTCCTCCAAAGAAAATTGCTCCTAACCTCTTTTGGAATGCAATGCTTAAGTCAACACCATCTTCCGCACAAAGAAAAGCATCTTTCTGAACAATAAATTCCTTTCCACTATCTATTTCCAAAGGCATGATTGTTCCGGGGGCGTTGCCAGCGAACCCAACAAATCCCTTTCCGCCGGTGGGCGTAAATTCTGTTAGGAAAAAGGTTTCTCCCGCAAATTTTCTTCCTATTGCTTTTAATAATCCTCCTCTTGCTTTTGCTTCCATTTTAATATTTGGGCTCATATAAACCATTGAGCCAGCTTCAGCATATACTTTTTCCCCTTCATCTAATTCTATCGTTACAATTTGTAAATTATCTCCAGTTATTTTATATTTCATTATATCACCTATAGAAAATCACGGAAAGAAATATAAAGCTTTAGGGTTTTAACTGAAAAATGGAGAAAAAAATAGTGCTCGTAATTGATGATGAAGACACAATGCAGGATTTGATTAGAAGAAATTTAGAAAGATGCAAAATACCTATTATTGTCTATAGTGCTTTAACAGGAGAGGAAGGAGTAAAAAAATACAAGGAATTAATGGAAAAAGGAAGGAAACCTGATTTGGTGATTATGGATTTAAATTTAACTCAGTGGGGGAAGGGAAAAATAGATGGAGTGGAAGCTACAAGAAGAATTTTAAAGATAGACCCAAATGCAAATATTTATGGATATACCGCTTGGTTCGCAACAGAATGGGCTTATAAATTAAAGGAAGTTGGAGCGAAAGATGTTATTGAAAGAACGATTCTACCTAGTGAATTCAGAAAAATGATTGAATCAATATTAATTTCTATGGATAAGCATAAAAAATCCGAATAATTTAAGCAACCCTTCCCATTCTGAAAGCTCCGGTCAACCTAATTTCATCTTCTTCCAAAACATAATCAATCCAATGACGAGATATAACCTCCCCACATCCTTGCACTCTTAATTGCAAACGGGCACCTTCTTCCCTCAATTCAATAACTCCATCCATTAAATGCTTTATAGTTTGTACTTCAATTTCTTCATGCATTCCCCTTGTCATACTAAACATGGAAGTAGCACCCATTCTTTTACACATTCCACTCAACACTTGCAGGAATCTGAAAACTGCTTTAGCATCTGAATAAACAATTAGAGTTGATAAAGAATCAAAAATTAATCTATAATTTCCTGCGCTTTCTCTTTGAATTTGTATAATTGATGATGCTATCCTCTCCCTATTTATTGGACTATCAACAAATATTGCCCATTTACTCTCTTCTTTTAATTCAACACTTGGGGAATATACATCAATATATCTTATCATGCCCTTGTTTTCATACTCCTCGTATTTATCATCGAGTTTCTTCATCTCTTCTCTTAAATCCGCGAATGATTTATCTGTCAAAACGAATATAATTTTTTCTCCTTCTTGTAATCCTGATAAAGCAAATCTTTTCAAAATAATTTCTTTTCCTATAAAAGGAGGAGCATATACTAACACATTGCTTTTTATTGGTATACCTCCCTTAAGAAGTTCATCTAATCTATCAATACCTGTTTTAGCTAACATTTCCCCCCTCTATAATTTTCTCGACAAGGGCTTCAAAAACTTCATAAATTCCAATTTTATCCTTCGCAACAGCCTCCACAACGATAGCATCTTTATCTAAATTCATCATATCCTTTATCTTATCGCCTTTCAATGCATTTGGTAAATCCTGCTTATTTGCAACAACCACATATGGTATATCCCCAAAAATATCCAACAATTTTTTCGCAAATTGCAATTCATTTGGCTTTGTTGAATCAACAATCAGTATAACTCCCTTTGAAGATTCAGCAAACTTTTTAATTAAAGGCAAAAATCTTTCGTGACTCGGTATTCCAAAAATTTCTGCTCTATATCCTTTATAATCAACTATTCCATATTCAACACCAACAGTTGTTCCAAGCCTTTCAACTGGTGTAAATTCTTTTGCCAAATTTTTTATAAAAGTGGTTTTTCCTGACTGCACTGGCCCAATTACACAAATTTTTGGTATATATATTCTTATGCCATCTGGCTTAAAAATCTTGAATTCTAATCTTTTTCCTTCATTTCCTCCCCAATCATTTTTTTTGATATGCATATACTGCCTAACTGTTTTTTCTTCAACTATTCCTATTTCAATAATTGCATTAAAGATTCTTTTTATTTTGTACATTACAGATTCTTTGTATGGCCATGCAATGAAATTGTAGATAGCAACAAAACCAGCTTTTTCAATTTCTTTGTTTATTCTTTCTATTCCTTCCAAAGCTTTTCTTTCTCCGCACATATCCATAATGTTTGATAAGGAATCAAATACAATAACGCCTTTTCCCTCTATTTCCTCAAAAATGCTTAGCAAAGCATCTTCATAGCTTTCTATATCATGAGGCTCTTCTATACTATAATTCCCCTCTGATGGTGCGCCAATTAAAGAAGAATATCCATCAACAATTATTAGTTTGTCATACTTATCTATATCCCATTTAAAATCATTAAAAGCTTTTTTAAGGTTTTTTGGAGAACTTTCAGAAGATACATATATACCGTATAAACCTCTTTCCAAATTATGATGCAAAATATGAATACCAATATTACTTTCTTCAACACCTGGCTCTATATAAAATAGCATCGATTTTCCTTCTGGAATGCCTTTTAAATATTCATCAAGTTTTGGTATACCTGTTTCAATCATATTATCTTAAAATTTTTTTGATTTCTTTTGCAGCTTTTTCAACTATTGGATATACATCCTCACTTTTGGCAATTACAGCAAGCAGAGCATTTGAGCCAGCGCCAACAACAATTATCTTTCTATTTTTCCCGTCTATAACTACTTTTTTTGGTAAGCCTTCTTTCAATTCATCCATTGCAACTTCAGCAGAACCCAATAATGCGGCGGACATAGCAGCAAAAACTTGTGCTTTTATTCCTTCCATATCAGAAAAAATAAGTAAACCATCTCTTCCAGCTATACAAGCTGAATCTATACCATTTGCTTTCAAATCGCTAAGAATTTTCATATAGGCTTCTTTCATATTCTTACAAAAATCATGATATGCTAATAAAACTTTCTAAAAATTTAGGATAGCCGTTTAATTCTCATTACAATAGCAACTTAAAAACAATATATGTAATTAAAATCATAATTGTACCATGCCTTAATCCAGCCAATGCCCTCCCCTCCGCCAAAGCACCTGCAACAAGTCCATTGCCTATTGCTTGGGATAAGGCGGTGCATATGTATATAAATTTATATTCATCTAGCGAAACCGTTGCTCCTCCTCCCACCAAGCCTCCAGCTACCTGGGAAGCCTCCAATAATTTTGGAAGAAACATTCCCGCTAATGCAACAATTACAGCTAAAAACACAAAAAAGGATATGTATATAATCATAAGATACATTTTCATCTCTGTTCTTCTTTCTGCTTGTAAAATCTTTATTTCTCGGACATTCTTTGCGGCTGCTTCAATAACATCTGCCACTTTTCCTCCTGCCTCTGAAGCTTTAACAACCATAGTTGTTGTTCTTTTTATCAATGGGGTTTTTAATCTCTCTCCCAATCTTTTCAATGCCTCACTAAAGGGTAAGCCCCATGAAATTTGCACTGCCATTTTTTTGATTTCTGGTGTTAAATAACCATAATCTCCTTTAGCTGCCATTTCAACAGCTTTTGCCATCGTCATTCCAGCTTTTCTTGATTCTGCCAAATCTCTTAAAAAATCTGGAAATCTCTCTTCTATCAAATCCATTTTCTTATATCTCCTATATTCATAAAATCCAAAAGGCCCTATTAAAGCAAGGATTGCAAAAATCGCAAAATCTATGGCATTCTTTTTTGATAGTGATATAGTGCCTATTGCTGTCAATTTGCCAAGTTGCAATAATATAGCTATCGTAATAAAAATTCCAGCAATAAAAGCTGATGTTAAAAGAATAACAATCGTATATAATTTCTCCACATCATACTTTTCTTTTATTTCTCCAGCCTTCTCTGGAAGTATGAAGATAATGTATAAAATTATAGAAACCAAGATTCCTATACTTAAAAAAATGAGGGCATAGCCCCATTCAAATTTACTAAGTTCAATTTTGCTAGGGAGTTTTATTATGCTAAGTATATTTATTAAAATATAAAGGGAAATTAAAGAAATGATAATAAAATACAGAATATTTTTTCTTAAAACAATTTCTTCTCTTATCGTTCTACCTTTCTCTCTTATTCCAATGATTGATTCAACGGGGCTTGGCATTTCTCCGCCTGCAATCAGAGAAGCCATCCATGATACTATTGCCATGTTTATTAGGAATAGAGGGTCAGCCATTCTGAAAATGAGGGGGGAAATATTTTCTGGCAAATGATAGCCAATATCGAGTTGTGACGCTATTACTATTAAAGAAAATATGAAGGCAAATAGGAAAAAAATAGGATACATGGCTGTTCTCTCAACATTTGGAATAGAGAAAATGGTGTATAGCATTAAAAGCAAAACAATACCTAACAGCAAATTTATAAAAACTCTTGGAATGGGCATTTCAAAAAATACAATGAATATATTTAGGAGGGTTGTAAAAATTAATAGGATGAACGCCATAAGGGAAGAAAAGTAATATCTCCATTCCCTCCTTTTATATTCATCTGTTAAAAATGGTAACATATCCTCTTTTATTCTCCTCTGTATCCAGGAAAAAAGGAGGAAGATCACTATTGATAAAGAAAAAATAATGTTTGAGAGAGCAAAAGATTCTCTTATCCTAAAAATTATGGAAAGAGCAAGTAAAACGATCAAAACAATGAAAGCAAATATAGTTAATCTTTTACCTATCATATTTACACCTCCGGAGCCATGCTTCTTATTGCCATTGCGAATCCTAAATTAGCAATGGGGAGCATAACAAATGCTATTAAATATAATATGATAGCTGTATTTGCGGGTCCTCCAAATAGAGCCATAACAGAAAATATTATTATTAAGAAAAGGGGTGCTGCAACAACAACAGTAACATAACTTTCTGCTAACAATCCTAAAGTTTCTAAAAATTCTTTTTGTTGTCTTCTGTTCTCTCTCATATATTCCTCTGCTTTTGCTAAGAAATAATTTTTTAGATCTCCTCCTGAAGTAATCGTAGTTATTGCTCCTTGTAAAAATTCTTGAAATTTAATGGATGGTGTTCTATTGGCAGCATTTCTTAATGCGGTTATAATATCAATATTAAAAATAGCAATATCTCTGTAAATCCACGCTGCTTCCTTATGCACCTCCCCATAAATTGGCTGTTCCGCCAGGTTTTTAAAAATTTCTGCAGGCGTAATGCCAGCAGTTGCCATAGCGGCAATGAAATTCAATGCATATGGCAATTTTACATCAATATCCTTTCTTCTTCTGCTGGCTCTGCTTTCTGGAATCATCATCGTTATAAAATATGCCAACGATGCCAGCAGAAGAGGAGAGGGTATTATGATAGCCAACAGTTTCGGAGGAGGTTGAAAAAATATTGGAACTACATAGAAATAAATAATGATTAGTATAATGCCAGCTACTGCTCCCATAATTCCATTCATCCATGCAAATGAGATATATGCTTCTGGTCTTATTTCCATAAATGCTTTTTCTAACGCTCTCTTTACATATTCTGTCTGTGAGGATTTTGCCGCTTTTTTGCCAAATATTCTATAGCATAGACTTTGATACTTTGTCAACATCTTCTTCCCTTTCTTTCTTTTCCCTATCTTCTTTTATTCTTTCCATAACTTTATTAGGATCTTTATAATAGGCAGCTATAACATTTCCAACGTCAACATAATGCTTTATACCCTTCTCAACCATCCACTTTATTACCTCCACTCTTCTATTGAATTCCTCGTTTAATTGTCTGTCCGTCCAATTCCTTTGCTCAGCGATTCTATCCATTACATATCCCTTACCATAATAATCAAAACTATCTTTTCTTGGGTTCCATCTAAAAACTTCGTTTGTGAGCAGATCATCTGTTGTAGGGTCGATACCAACAACCTCAACAACTTCTTTAATTCTCCTAACTCTTCTTTTTCCTATTCTCATTAATCCTTGTATTGCGACAATATCCAAAGCTTGGAGTTGAATACGAGGTATGTTAATTGGTTCTCCTTCTAATCTATGGACGACGGAAAAAATAGAATCAGCATGCATAGTGGAATATACAGTATGTCCTGTTGCCATTGCCTGGAATAAAACAACTGCTTCCTCTCCTCTTATCTCTCCTACCAGAATATATTCAGGTCTCTGTCTAAGTGCTGCTTTTAATAAATCAAACATTCCTATCTTGCTTTCTTCGCTTTCTCCTGTTGTTTCTCTTGTAACAGATGCAATCCAGTTTGGGTGTGGCAAATTTATTTCTCTTGTATCCTCAATAGAAACAATTTTCATTTGCGGGGGAATAAAAAGGCTCAAGGCGTTTAATGTGGTTGTTTTTCCAGATGCTGTTCCTCCCGCAATAATGGCGGAGGCACCATGCTCTATAGCCATCCAAAAATACGCTGCCATCTCTGCTGACATTGTATTAAATTCTACTAAATGGGTGGGGGTAAATGGTTCTTCTCTAAATCTTCTTATTGTAAAATTTGAGCCCATTGAAGAAACCTCTCTTGCCAAACATGCTTGTAGTCTCGAACCATCTGGCATGGTTGCATCTAGTAGGGGGCGAGCTATTGAAATATGTCTTCCACATTTCTGAGCAAGTTGAATTACAAATGAATCTAATTCACTTTCTGTATGAAAAACAATATTTGTTTTTATCGATTCATAATTTCTGTGATAAAGGAAAACAGGCACACCAGCAGCATCACAAGATATATCCTCTATCATCGGGTCTCTCATTAAAACATCTATTTTTCCGTAACCTAAAAAATCCCTAATAACATAGTACATTATTTTTTCTCTTGTAATATCATCAATATTTAACGAATAATCTTTTATTATTCTATCTACATTTTTTTTCAAATATTCTTTTGCTTCATCATACGAAAATTCTGTTAATTCTATATCCATTGTTTTAATAAGAGTTTCCTTAATGAAATCCAGTGTTTTTCTTTCTTCAACACTTAAAGTAGGCTCTAAAACTTCATATATGTATTCATGATTTTTATTGTCATAAACGATTCTAACATAAGCATAGGGTTTTACAATAGGATGAACCTCCACAACTTCTATATGTTCCTCCTTTGGGGGAGATAGATCTACAATTTGTTTATATTCTCCAAAAATTTTTTCTACATCTTCTCCTCTCCTTATTTTAATCATAAATTCCTTGGCTCTAAACTTTTCTTCCATTTCCTGTATGTTTTTTAATTCTTCCAAAATTTTTTTTCTAGTTACCATTAATTCATCTATTTTGTGCTTACTTAGAAGAAATCCGGCTCTCTTTTTTTCTTCCTTTTCCTCCTTTTTTAATAATTCTTTAAATACTTTTTCCATTTCAAATATTTAAATCTTTATGATATATATAGGTTTATATTTGTTTAATTTTATTTTTTTGTTTATATTTTTATTTTTTGTTTTTTTAAATCTTTAAATCCTCCTTCCAACCATAATGATTTATATAATTACAACATCTATATAGAATGGTGTACGTATCTGCAGGAGATTTAGAAAAATATGCATACTGCCCCCTTTCTTGGTGGCTTAGCAAAAAATATAAAGTTGTTTCTAAAGAAGGGATTGAAAAGCATAGAGAAACGGAAGAAAAACTCAAAGAAATAAAAATAAAAGAAAAGAAAGCAAAATTTTACGAAAAATATATTTTGTTTTCTTCTATATTTGCTTCTATAGTCGCTATCTCTGGTTTGGCTTTTCTACACGGAAAAATGGAAAAATTCTGGAATTACTTTTTTATAGTAATAGCCCTTATTTGGCTACTCAACTCTTCCTTTTTTCTTTATAGGGCAACAAAGGCAGTTGAAATTCTTCAAGCAAAATATGAAAAAATGTTTTTAGTTTCTTCAATGGGCGCCACCATAATTGCCTTTTTTGTTGTAATATTATCTGTTCCCGCAAATCCCGCATTTAGCAAATTTTTAGAAATTTTAGCTTTAATTTGGATAATAATTGCTAACATTATTTTTTACAGGCTAATTTATTTATCCGAAGATATCTTAAGTAAGAAGATAAAATATATTCCGGTAAAGAGTAAGATAGAATATATTGGAGCAGATAAAGAGGGAAAAGAAATTATTTCTGAGAAATATGGAATAAGAGGAAAACCAGATTATATATTATGTATAGATGATGATTTCATTCCTGTTGAAGAAAAAACCGCGGATTTAGTCTCTCCTCCATTGTCCCACGTTATACAAATAACAGCATATTGTATGCTTGTAGAAGATAAATATGGAAAATCCCCCCCATATGGAATCATTAAATATAAAAATAGCCAATTTAAAATACCTTATGAGATGAGATGGAAAAAAATGGTAATTGAAATGAGAAAAAAACTGCTTAAGGATTTGGAAAAAGGGGAAACCCACAGGAATCACTTTAACAAAAGAAAATGTTTAAACTGTGCGAGAAGAGAGTTTTGTAATGAGAAGTTAGTATAGTTTATATATTTTCTAAACTCTTTTTTATATTCTCTATAGCTTTCTTAATTCTTTTTTTCTTATCCTCTTTTTCATCTTCTAACATCTTTTTTATTTCTTGAAGCCTTATCCTAATTGCCTCTAACGAGAATTCAGCAACACTAGAATATTTATATTTTGGATTTTCAATAACAATCCTCCTTATTTCTTCATGCAACTCTTTTGGAACAGATATTGTGCTGTATTTCGTCATAATATCTTTATTTTGGACGGCAATATATAATTTTTTATGCCCTATTTATATGGAAAACAAGCGGGCACCAATCAAATTGTATTAGCGGATAAAAGAATGCTATTAAGGTTTTAGAATTAAGCCGATCCAATTATCCCTGAAATTTCTTTAAATCCATTTGTTGACAATTGCGAGCAATTAGCAAAATAATGATTAAAACTATTGCAACTCTATTCATTTTTCTCATTCTATGGCATTATACGAGGCATCCAGTCAAAATTAATCCATGGTATTCTTGGCATTCTTCCTAAATGCCCTACGATTGGCTTGGGCAAAAAGATATGCCATCTATCCCAATAATTGCGAAGCCATAAGTTATGGAACGAATATAATTCAACATCTTTTTGATTGCTTATGAAATTATTTTCTATAAATTTGTTGAAATTACTCATACTAAGGAAAGTTGCGTTTCCATTGTTTTTAAATGTATTTTTATAAAATTTATTGAATTTTGTTTAGCAAAATCTATTATATCATTTTCTAAATCCTTAGAAACATCAATTTCCCATTTTTTGGGAAAACTCCCATTGTATTTTTCGAGTAAATTCTCCCAAAAAGATTTCACATTTTCTGGAACATGGGTTGCTATCTTTATTCCTCCTTCCTTTTCAACATTTGTATATGCAACATGTAATTGCCAGCCTATAAATGGATATGCAAACATTCCAACAACTACTATAGCCAATAACACCTTTTCCATCATTGTAACATTATAATTCTTTTTTTTATAACTTTCGAAAGGGAGATTGCCAAAAAAACAATTCCATTTTTACTTCTTCCACCCATTCATATGGTTGCATCAATGGATGCCAATCAAAGTTGAGCCATGGTATTCCCATACACCTTCCATATATTGGCTTTGGAAGAAAGGTATGCCAGTCACTCCAATAATTTTTAAACCAGACATTGAGAGAGAAAAGTTTTACATCAAAATATGCATTTATGCCATTTTCAATAAAATTATTTTCTTTTATCACGTTCCGTTTGCAATCTGTCCCTAAAAACGAGCTGAGATATATGCCACATCGAGTATTATAAGATATATTGTTGTTACATTATGATATTCCCAACACCTTCAATTTCTATCCCAACCCAATTGTTATGTAGTACCTCATTTTTTGAAATTATATTGCTACGTGTCCAACTCTTTACAGTAGATATTCCACACCAGTATTTGCTCCAACAAACTACATTATGTATAATTTTATTGAAAGAGCCTCCTTGAATGCTTATACCATACCATTCATTTTTAACGACATTATTCCCATACACAGTATTATGATCTGAATAAGAAAATACCAAAATTCCCATACCGTTTTCAGTAATTTCATTAATCGAAATGTTATTGTAGCAGGAGTCCCAGAGAAAGATGGCTTCACCACGTGTATTGATTACACGATTTCCTATGATGGTATTATTATCACATGTATTCAATGAAATTCCATTTTCATTTGAGTTTGATATGCTATTATTGGAAATTACATTATGTGATGAATAAAAGAGTAAGATGCCTTCATATGTATTAGAAATGGTGCAATCAGTAATGATATTGTTATTACAATAAGCAGCTTCTATCCCAACGCTGCTATTATTGATTGTAATGTTTTTTATTTTAGAAGCATTACAATTCACTATTATTAATTCTCCCACTTCAACATCCTCCAAAAGAACATCCTCTTTATTTTTGATATATAACAGTGGCAATCCATTTACAGTATTGTTATTGATATTATGAATAAATTGAGGAAGTTTTTCACCATATATGTCGATTCCATTACCAACAAAAACATTATTTAAAATTGTGTTGTTTAAGGAATATTCTATCAAGATACCATCCCATTTATTTTCATAAAATATGCACCGAGAAACTTTATTATGGTTGGAATGTGTAATCCACATCCCTTCCTCGTTATTAGAAACATTACAGTTTAAAATTTCATTGTTTTCCGAGTAGAGAAGTTTAATGCCCAAATTGTTTTTGTATATATTGCAATTCAAAATTTTGTTCTCATTTGAGAAATATATTTCAATGGCTACCCAACTATTATAAAAATTGCAATTGGAAATTGTGTTCCCTTCAGACTTATATATTATCGCACTTGCATATTCCCAACTACCATTGGTCATGGTAAAATTGATGATATTTACATGGCTTTCAGTTATATTCACAGCGTATCCTTGAATAGCATGTATTATTGTTTTTTCCCTGCACTCTCCAATCAAATTTATGCTTTTGTATAAATTCACGCTTTCATTATAGACCCCACTATAAACAAATACAGTATCTCCATTGCTTGCATTATCTATAGCATCTTGTATCTTGCTATAATTTCCTGGGCCTGAGCCGCCAACATATAAAACATTGCCATTATCATTTTTCATGATGGCATAATTTCCTATTTCATCGGCAATTGCAGGAGTGATTAGTAAAATAATAATCAAAATTGTTGCAATTCTTTTCATCTTTCACCCCCATATGAGGATAAACGGGGCATCCAGTCAAAGTTGAGCCATGGTATACTAGGAATTATATGATAACCAAGCACTATTGTTGTTACACCAAAAATTGGTTTCGGAGTTAGGGAATACCAATTGTCCCAATAATTACGAAGCCATATATTGAAAAATGAGAGAAGAGGCTTAATGCCTGCTCTTAGAAAAATCCAATTCACAAAGAATGCATTCCTTTCGTTGTTGTCGATTAAGTCATTGTAAAAAATTATATTCTCTTTTCCACCCCAAATATGTATTCCTATATCATTTTTCATAACGATATTATAAGAGACAATATTTTTCTTAGAATATAGCGAAATGAATATGCCGATCTCATTTTGCAATATACTGTTCCTCGTTATCTTGTTAAAACTACTTTCTTCTAACTGTATTCCCGTTCCAATAGGCCATTCCAATTCATTAAAAATTAGATTATCGGATATAGTATTTTTATTTGATTGATTTAGGAATATGCCCCAGTTGTTAACTAATATAACGTTATTAGATATAATATTTGATTGTGAATTATCAATAAATATTCCAGCAGCTGCCCATATAACCTCCGAGCTATTTCTTATAGTAAAATTTTTAATAACTACGTTATGGTGAATTATTCGGATAACGTCTCCCTTCTTCATTCCATCTATTATTGTTGTTTCCCTATTTTCTCCTATAAGCTTAATAGATTTATCAATAACAATATTTTCATAATAAGGTGAGGAATCATCATATACAAAGATTGTATCTCCATTTTCCGCATCATTTATTGCATCCTGTATATGAGTATAGTTGTTCGGACCTGTTCCTCCTACATACAATGTTCTTCCATTGTTCAAAACACCGTTTTCCATGATTCTGTTGCTTCCTTTAATGGGGAATACTGAAAAAGCGAGTATAAAAATAATTCCTGTTGCAACGATTCTTTTCATAACATTCATAAATTGGATGTTAAATATAAGGTTTTTGCTATAGATATTTTATACGAATTCTTGCAACTACATACAAACCAATATTTATGCATAGGAGAATATACAAGATAAAAAGCAGAAATGCTATGAAATCAAATATCAAGAATGCTAATATAGCTGAAAAGATATATAAGATAGGCAAAATTTTTAAGAAATTTTGAGAAGTTATTTTGGAATATGGAAAAACAGAAACCATATACTCTAACGGAAAAAAGAGATTCGAAAGAATAACTCCAGTAAAAGAAATTGCTAATATTCCAAGAAAAATAATGAGAAAAAATAAATCATAAAATGAAATTACAATAGTAACTATAACAGCAGTTATAAAGGAAATTAAAATTAATTTTGCATTTTTCAAGAACTGCAATACTTTTTCTCCTATTTCATTTCCGTATAATGGCTCTTTGTCAATAAAAATAAAAATAAATAAACTCCACCCAATAAGATGGGTAACTAAGATGAAAATTTTCCTTTCTATGGGCAAATCTTCATCTAAGATTATAAAAGGAATAAAAGGAATCCACAAAACTAAAATGAAAATTGAAAATCTTCTTCTCCCGCCTTTAATTTTCGTTTTCATTTCACATAAACAAAATACAAAATAAAGATTATAAATCTTTTATTCATTCAAAAATTAATGTATGTTAAAGCTATTCCTGAAAATTGTTCTGGTTGTATGGTTTGTGAGATGGTCTGTTCATTAAAACATTGGAACCTCATAAACAGATATAAAGCTGGTATAAGAATAGAAAAGAAAAGCGTTATTGAAGATTTACCCCATATATGCACCCATGGAAATGAATGCAATTTTGAATGCATTTCTGCGTGCAAATTTGATGCAATGAAAAAGGAAAATGGAATAGTATATGTGGATTATGAAAAATGCACAGGTTGTAAGGCCTGTGAAAAAGCATGCCCACTAAATGCAGTATGGATTCATGAAAAAAAGGCATATAAATGTGACTTGTGTAAAGGCGATCCCGCATGCGTTAAATTTTGCTCACAAAATGCTTTAGTTTTGGAGGTGTGAAAATGGAAATGTATGGTTATGCCGGGAAAATTTTGACCGTGGATTTAACAACGGGGGAAGGAATTAAAAAAGTTTTGGATGAAAAACTTGCCTCCAGATATTTGGGAGGAGACGGCTTTGGAGCATATTTTTTAAATAAAGTAGTTAATCCTAAAATAGATGCTTTTTCTCCAGATAATGCAATAATTGTTGCGCCGGGCTTATTTGTAGGGACTTTTGTGCATACAGCGGGTAAAACAGCGTTTTTCTCAAAATCGGCATTAAACAATGGATGGAATGAAAGCGTTATGGGCGGAAGAATAGGATTAGCTTTAAAACAAGCTGGATATGATGCCCTGATAATAAAGGGAAAAGCTAACAAATTATCATATCTACTTATAAGAGATGGAGAAGTTTCATTAAAATCTGCCGAGCATTTAAAAGGAGAGACAACAAGGAAAACGGCAGAGGAAATAAAAAAGGATGAAGGAGATGTTGTTGTTGCAACCATAGGAATTGCGGGAGAAAAACTTGTTAGGTTTGCAAGCGTTGATTGCGACGAGCGCCAAGCTGGCAGGGGAGGAATAGGCGCCATAATGGGTTCCAAAAATCTTAAGGCAATCGCAATAGAAGGAAAAAATGATATCAGGGTAGCAAAACCAGAGAAGCTATATAAGCTGATGGAGGAATGGTACGAAAAAATGATTACCCACCCATCTTTTGAAGCAGATGGAAAATATGGTACAGGAGAATTTTTAGAATGGATGAATGCAGAAAGAGGCACATTTCCAACAAGAAATTGGAATGAAGGCGTTTTTGATGAAAGAAAGGAAATAGACCCCTATTATTGGGCTCCAAGATATGCTATAAAAAATAAGGCATGTGTGCAATGTGTTAAACCATGTGGAAAAGCATTTGTTGCAAAGGACATTAAATTGGATGGAGTGGAATATGAAACCTTATTTGCTTTGGGCTCAAATTGTGGGGTAGCAAATATTGAACATGTGGCAAGAGCAAATGAATTATGCGATTTATATGGAATGGATACCATATCTACAGGAGGAGTTATTGGATTTATAATGGATTTATTTGAAAATGGGGTAGTTAGCAAAGAAGAAATTGGAATGGAAATTAAGTTTGGGGATGGAGAAGCAATGCTTGAATTAATAGAAAAAATTGCACATAGAGAGGGTATAGGCGATATATTGGCTGAGGGTGTTAAAAAGGCTGCAGAAAAAATAGGAAAAAATGCTACAAAATATGCAGTCCACGTTAGAGGAATGGAGCCACCGGCATATGATGTAAGGGGAATAAAAGGAATGGCTCTTGCTTTCATGACATCTCCAAGAGGAGCATGCCATTTACGCTCAGGCGCCTACGCTTTAGAGTTAACAGGGAAATTCTGGAAATTTGATGGTGTTGATAGACTGAGCAGTAAAAATAAGGGTAGGGAAATTGCGGAAATGGAAAACTTTATGGCAGTTTATGATGCATTGGGTGTTTGCAAATTCTCAAGAGGAATTTTCTTACTTAACTTTGAAGAAATATTGGATGCTGTTACGGGAAGAGCATATAAAGAAGATGAATTGCTTATAATAGGCGAGAGAATTTGTAACTTAAAACATATCTTTAACATAAAAGCTGGCTGGACAAAGGAGGATTGTAAACTCCCAGAAAAAATACATAAGCCTATACCAAAAGGAGTATCTAAAGGAAGTTATGTAAGTGAGGAAGAGGAAAAAGAAATGCTTGAAGATTATTTCAATGCAAGAGGATGGGACAAAAATGGCATACCGAAAAAAGAAAAATTAAAGGAGCTTGGTATAGAGGATATGATGTAAAATGAAGAAATTTCTTATCCTATTCCTCTCTATCCTGCTTCTCCTTCCTCCATATCAACAATTTTCTTTTGAAATAAAAAACATGGATGCAAGACATTCATACAAAAATATAGATTCACCGCCTAAATATCCGGAGGACGCAGCCCATTTTAAATATTATGAGAACGATAGCCATATAATTTACTGGTATGAATGGTGGTATGCAAATTTGAAGGGAGAAAAAGATATAGTTGTTATGTTTTTTACGGTTGGTGATTTAAATAATGCTTTTTCGAGGCTATTAGGAGTTTTTGTCGCCTTTTTTGATGAAAGGGAAAGTATAGAAATGGTAACATCTAATCCCCTTATTAACTATAGTTTAGATTATGAAAAATGTAATATTAGCATAGGAGGGAATAGATTCTATGAAGATAATGGCATATTTATTATTGAGTATCGTAAAAAAGATTTTAAGCTATTTATGAAAATTTTCCCATATGGTATTCCCTTTGGAAATAAGGCAAAATTGGAAAAATGGGAATGGACTTCTTGGTATGTAGCTGTACCATATGGAAAGGGGGAGGCATATATAGAATATAATGGAAAAAAATATTTCATAAAGGGGAATGCTTATCATGACCATAACTGGGGAATTTCGAGATATGATATTAAATGGAATTGGGGAGAATTTTGCTGTGGAGATTTCGCAATAATTTATGGAATAGCGGGACAAAAAGAAATGAAAGGAGGAATCCATTTTGTAAATAATAGCACCCATATCTTTACTCCATGCATTAACTTAGAATATTTAGAATGGGATAGGATAAGTGGATTTAAAAAACCTGTAAAAATTTTTTTAAAGGGAGAAAATGTAGATTTTATTGTTGAATTGGAAAAAGCATATATTATAGGATATAAAAATGTTGGTAAACCATATTTAAAAGGAAGAGCGCATGGTAAAATAAATGGGAAATTCTTTGATTCTGTAGGATTTTATGAATACCATCATCCAATTAAATAAGATTCAATTTCCTTTTTCACTTTGTTCCAATTTTCTATAGATAAATAAAACAATTTTACATCATCTCTCTTTTTAATTTTGCTGGTAAATGGATTATCTTTTAACATTATTGTTGCCAAAACTTTTTTCTCGCTGTTTAAAGCTGATAAAACAGCATCTCTAAACTTTTTTGAAAATAACTCCATTTTTCCTATTTCATCTATAACTATAATGTCTTTTTTTTCTATTGCATTTAAAACGGATTTTACGCCTATTTCCTCTAAACTTTTTAAATCAACACCATATTTCGAAACTTTATATGGGCTATCAATATTTACATGCGCCAAAATACCTTCTTCCCCATTTAGACTTATTATTTTAAATCCCTCTCTCTTTTCCCCCTTCTTAATTTCTAAAGTATAAAAACCACCAGCATTTAGTTTCAAATCTTCAATAATCTTTTTTATCAATGTTGTTTTTCCGCTCCTTGGTTTTCCTGTTATCAGGATATTCATAATAATATAACATAAATAATAAGTATTATATTACTATCACCTTGAAAATGAAAAGAATCGAAGAAATAGCAAAAAAGATTGGAATAAGAGAAGATGAGTTAATTCCTTGGGGAAGATATAAAGCGAAAGTTAGCTTAGACATTTTTAAAAGAATAAATACAAGGAAAGATGGAAAGCTTATTTTGGTAACAACAATAAATCCGACTTTTGATGGGGAAGGAAAAACAACTATAACGATAGGATTAGCCCAAGCTTTGGAAAGATTGGGAAAGAAAGTTTGTCTTGCAATAAGAGAGCCAAGCATTGGTCCTGTAATGGGATTAAAGGGAGGGGGAACAGGAGGGGGAAAAAGCCAAGTATTGCCAGCAGAAGATATAAATTTACATTTTACTGGAGATTTACATGCAATAACATCCGCCCATAACTTACTTTCCGCTCTGCTCGACAATCATATTTTTCATGGAGATAAATTCCATATTGACCCTCGTTACATTGTGTGGCCTCGCGTTATGGATGTAAATGATCGCAACTTAAGAAATGTTGTTGTGGGGCTGGGTGGTCCAAAAGATGGGGTACCGCGACAAGACAAGTTTTCTATAACTGCAGCAAGCGAAATTATGGCAATTTTGTGTTTGAGTCAAAGTATAGAGGAATTGAAAGAGAGATTGGCAAAAATTATCGTTGCATATTCATATGATGAGGAGCCGATAACGGCTAAGCAATTAAAAGCTGTTGGAGCCATGGCAGCTTTACTAAAAGATGCAATAAAACCAAACTTAGTGCAGACAACGGAGCATACGCCTGCCTTTGTTCATGGTGGTCCTTTTGCAAATATAGCTCATGGAACTAGTAGTTTGATATCTGCAAGACTCGGGCTGAAATTGGCAGATTATTTTGTTACCGAAGCAGGTTTTGGTACAGATTTGGGAGCAGAGAAATTCTTTAACATCGTTTGCAGATACGGAATAAAGCCTACTGTTGTTGTTTTAGTTGTTTCTATAAAGGCTTTAAAATGGCATGGAGGAATGAAACTTGAAGAAGCAAAAAAGGGGAAAAGGAATGTGAGAGCTTTGAAAAAGGGTCTCGAAAATTTGCAAAAACATATAGAGAATATACAGTTATTTGGGGTACCTTTAGTTATAGCATTAAATAAGTTTCCTTATGATAGGGATGATGAAATAAGGATTGTTGAAGAATTTTGTAATGATTTGCCATTTGCTGTTGCTGAAGTTTTCAGTCAAGGGGGAGAAGGGGGCATAGAACTTGCTGGGAAAGTTATAGATACAATATATAATAAAAAAGCAAACTTTAAATTCCTGTATGATTTGGATTTGCCTGTAAGAGAAAAAATAGAAATCATCGCTAAAAAAATTTATGGAGCAAGTAGGGTTGTTTATAGTGTAACCGCTGAAGATGACTTAAGAATAATAAATAAGCTTGGACTAAATGAATTGCCAATATGCATGGCAAAAACCCCATATAGTTTAACAGATGACCCTGCCATAAGAGGAAGACCAAAAAATTTTAAAATAACAATAAAGGAAATCCGTATTTCGGCAGGAGCAGGCTTTTTAGTTCCAATTACTGGTAAAATAACAACTATGCCCGGCTTACCCGCAAAACCAGCAGCAGAAAAAATTGATATAGATGGGGAGGGAAATATAATAGGAATAGATTAGGATAGACTAAAAGCAGATTAAACAAAAACAGAATAGATTCTATATAAAATGGTCTCTAGCATTGTCAAAATTAAACCTTTCCTAATGAACTTCTTTTCTATTACAATATCTTTTACTCCTTTATCACTTATTTCATAATCCAAACCCCTTATTACTACAACTGGAATTCCCTCCGAGGTTTGCCCCATAAGTAATGCGGCTGCGGAAGCTATTTCATCAACTATAATATCTACTCCACCAAATTTTCTTTTTCCATATCTATCCAATGATGCAAAACATCTTGAAACTGGTTCAATTCCACTTGCTCCTATTGCAATATCTGTTGAACCGTATCTATACATATTAAATTCAGTATCTGAAATTATTACCGCTACATCAATTCCTAAAATTCTCTTTATTTCTTCCCTTATTCGGCTTGCTTCTTTATCTGGATCTGGTGGTGGATAGGTGAAAAAATCGTTTGGCACATTTGACATATCTACACCAGCATCTGTAGCTAATCTTCCATCTTTTGTTTCTGCAATAATGATACAGCTTTCTTCATTTAATAGTTCTATCGCAGATTCTCTATCTTGCGTAAATTCTTCAGGAAATTTACTATCTTCTAATATTTTTTTCAATGGTATTATTGCAAGTATGTTCTTGGAATTTCTTATAATTGCTTCTAAAAGTTTTAAAGGTTTTCCAGTAAATTTTGATAATTTAATAGCTCTTTTTGACGGGATAATTTCTTTAAAAATATAGCCCCTTGCTTTCGAAATTATTTTTGAAGTTATAACAATGATGTCCTTCTCCCTCAATCCCCCTATTTGTTTCTCCGCATATTGACAAATTATTTCAGGAATATTGTCGTTCTCTCTTATTTCTCCAAGTTTTAATCCATATATTTTTAATTCCATAAATCCCTAAATTTTTAATTAAATTTTTAATTTTTATTTCATTTACTTTTGAATATTATTGTTCATCTTGTAGCATTTTTAATTTTGCTTATTTTTTCAACTATATTTTTCACCGCTTTCTTCATAAATATTTTAATGAAATATAGAGATGGAACTTATGGAAAATCTCTAGCTGATGAAGAATGGATTGCTGACCCATGTGTTACATAAATTGGAGATAATACAAATGATAGGAGGCAGAGCATTAATAGCGGGCATTTGGCGGAAGATAGGCGTTACTATACAAGATTGGTGCAAAGAGTCTAATTACAAAAGGAAAAAGATTAGAAAGAGGAAAAGTTTATATTGGGATACCTACAAAAGATTTGAATCAGGTATAGCCACCTATTTTTAAAGAAGGGTCTCCTAATAGAACCCATTCTTGCACGGTTTTGCAATTTACTAAATCAACAGTATATGGCTTTACTCCTGTCCAATCTTTGCTCCAATTAATCGGGAATTTGTTTAAATAATCTATTAAAGCTGTCCCCCATACCTCTCCTAAAATATCTTTTCCTTTACTATAAACTTCAAAGAAATGTGGTTCAAGCCATCCCCCTAAATACTGTATACAATCCGGTATTCCATCAGGCACACTATCTGGAATCTCATCTACTGGGCCGTCTCCAATTGTTCCATATCCTAAACCAGTATTACCAATGGTTGCAATGCTTCCTCCATCGGCTTTCCTTGTAAAAAGCCATCCCCAGCATTCGGGCGCCATCTCTCCCAAGAAATAAGCCCATATACCTTCTTTAAATATTCTTAAAACGCTGACATTAAATTGGCAATTATGGCATCCTCCCACTACAACAACTGGTAATTTATTTCCATTGCTCAACTTTTTAATTTCATCTAAACCAAAATCAATCCAAGTATCGAAATCATTGTATGGGTGGGTTGCCCAAGATGCTGGATTACCGTGCCCACTAAAATAAACAAATCCTTCCCCTTCCGATAAAACTTTTACAGCATTTTCTGGCGTAAATTCAACATCTCCTCCTTTAACATAAATCCTTATATGTTCAAATCCTTCCATAAAACTTAAAGCATAATCACATTCAACCTGTCCTTCTATATAGTCGGTTCCTACTTCCTTATCTGGAAATGAATCTCCTCCTATGACAACCATTCTTTTGAACCATTCTTTATTTCCATTTGATTCATATTCTATTATTTTTTCTACCATTTGCTTAACTTCAAATTTATATCTACATGGTAGCCTGCCTACATAAACATCTGGATACATATCTAAAACATCTTTATTATTTGCATTCCATTCTGCAAAAATTCCATTTCCATTACTATCCCAATCATCAAATTTTATCTCTCCATTTTCATATTTATAGATGTCAGCATAATATAAATCGGTTATATAACTTGTTTCCCAACTTGAATTATCATCTAAATGACTATAGCGAACAGGAACATACCATTTAAATCTTTGTCCCTTCATTCCACCAACAAGCAAAACATATTTGATATTCCATTTTTCTATAGCATCCTTTATAAAATATTTTATTTTTTCAGCATTATCTCTTCCATTATAATTTGAATATATTTCTTCGGTTGTAACCAATTTTGTTCTTATTCCATTTTTTTCTTTATGTTGCACCAGCTTTTCTAAATATTTAGAAAATTTTTTCGGGGATATTATTACCAAATCATAAATATCATTGAAGGAAATGGTCTCATTTTTTCCAAATTTTATTTTTAATTTTTGAGCATCTGTTGTTACAAATATTACTCTGCTTCCATTGTACAAACCAACCCCAATATTATATGTTGCATTTGGAGGATAGCATTCAATATCTATTATTTTTGTTCCAATAGGGAAAATATATGTATGATGGATACTTTTCCTTATCAAACTTTTGGATATGGATGAATTAGATATGGATGGAAATATCATGAGCAGAAATATTACAAATACTACTACTTTTTTCATAAAAATATATTGGGAATTGTTTAAAAAGCTTTATTCAAAAATTATGCTCTTTCTTTCGAGTTCAATTTTTGGCATTTTATATCCTTTCCTAACCTTTTTATCATATTCTTCTTCGCCAATCTCTTCCAATATTTTCTTTCCTTTTTCGTATTGTTTCAATATGCTATTATTTATTTTTTTAACACTTGAAGGAGCGATTTTTTCCATAAGAATTTTAGAAGCCATACCAAGGCCCAATGGCAAGGATTCAACTCTCATTATACTGCCTGGAATTGCTTGAAACCATATACCAATGGAATCTTCTCCAAATTTCGTTATTGGTATGCCCGCGGATGCCTGCCTTTCTGGAGTTGGGCCCACATCCGCAACAATCCATTTTCCATCAATTAATACTTCCCCCTCTCCATGCAACATGAAATAGCCCATTGCATTATACCATTCTTGCATTAATGGGTCGGGCTGAACGAATGTTTCATACCATTGCTGAATCATTGTTAAAGCATATAGTTTATACCTCGCTTTTAATCCAGCAACTCTGCATAAAGCGATGAATAGAGAAATTTTGTGTAAACAGGTTCCATATCCTCTTCTTAAAGTTGCTACAACACCATCTAATGGTAAAATTTGGAGAATAATGTTTCTTTTAACAAATTCAAAAACATCTCTTGCATATTCATATGGCTCCTTTTCAAAAGCCCCTAAATGATTAGCTAAAGCAATAATTTCCTTAGCATATGGATTACAATATAGAGTTGGGCGCAGATATTTTTCATCTGACTTAATATATTTCATATTTGGATTGTAAGAAGGTAATTTGTATTTTCTTTTTGGAGGAATGTATTCCACTTTTTCCATTCTATTTTTTTTAAGCTTGTTCAAATTTTTTATTATAACTTTGCTTAATGCAAAAGTACCTTTTGTAAATAACTTGACCATTGTTTTTGGAGGAATATATTCCTTATCTTTCCATTCCCTGAACATGTTATCTACTCATATCCATAGAAAGAACTCTCCTCATTTCTTCTGCACAACCTCTCATTTCATCTCCTTTGGCTCTCTTAACTTCGGGCTCTAAAACAGGCGTGTTACGGTGACAGCAAGGACATTCTTCAAGCATTCTAACCTCATCTCCAGATATGATGAAACCTGGATAACTCAACGCCAAACCATCTAAGAAAGCAAATCTTCCTTTCTCTCCATAAGCAACTGGCTCACCATTCTCATCGATTACCATCGCATGATAATATGTTGTTGGAACATGCAAATAATGACCTTCTGGACAATGAACCATCCACCCATTTCCTTCAACCATTCCATACAAATCCAAACAATATTCTGGAGGTATGCCAAGCACTTCTTCAACCATTTTTCTGAATTCTTCTACTGGCATCCTCTTATCTTCATATATTTTCCATCCTCCTCCCGTTGCCACAGCCCCATTTTCTCCAAAATCAAATGTTTCTCCACTTTTCTTTAACTCTTCCATAACAAAATATAAAATGAATGGCGCCCCCACCATGGCTATTTTATTTTTCTGTTTATGTTGTTCTTTAAGCCATTTTACTATCCTATTGATCATTTTCCTATTCTCTCTTTGCATTGCATATCTAACTATTTTTCCCTTTAAATTATCTTGCATTGCAGCTTGTATTATATCTGCTGTTATTTCTCTATCTATAGCAACTTCAACATTTTTTATTACATCAAAATACACGCTACATACTTTTCCAGCAAAAACATTTGTTTTAAATGGATTTGGCATTAATAAATAGCCGTTTATATCATATTCCCAAAATGGATAAATCATTGTTACAACTGATTTTGCAATACCATATTCGGAATTGTAAAATGTTCTTTTATCTCTTGGAATAAAGGTATGCCTACCGCTTGTCCCACTACTATAAGATATTACTAAACCCGCGTCATTGAATTTTTTTATTATATCATCATATGAATCATTTTTCCTTATAACTATGTTGGGCAATTCTCCTGTATAAATTGTTGCAAGCCACATTGCAAATTCTTTACCAGCAGGATATGTCTTATAGAATTTATCTGGAATTAATGGAATCTTAACAAAATCATCTATACTTTTTATATCATCTGGTCTAACATCATTTTCTTTGCAAAATTTCCTATAAAAGGAATTATTTTCGTAATGGTGTTTAAAAGCATATTTTATGGCTTTATATTTATATTCATCTGCCTCCTTTTTTGGAACATCAAAAATATTTAATGGCTTGTACAAAGCTTCTTCTGATGGTAAAAGAGAGGCAGGAATGTACTTTTTTAATCTTTCGTTTAATTTTTTTATATATTCTTTAAATTCTATCATTGTACCAAATTTTTTCATTTCTTATATCGTTTATTTAAACAATACTTTAGAGATATTAAAAATTTTTTGAACTAAATTTCTCAACTATTATAACAAGATATATAAAATGGAATGATATTCACTTTTATGGTATTACCTTTAGATTTACTGGAAGTCAGTTTAAACAGGGATGTTTCGTTACTTCTTAAAGATGGAAGAATTTTAAATGGTAAATTGGTTGGATATGACCAGCATATGAACTTAGTTTTAGATGATGCGAGAGAGGAAAAGGAAAATGAAGAGAGAAGATTGGGAAGAATTGTTGTTAGAGGAAGTAATATTGTAAGTATTGCCTTAATATAATGGCAGTAAAACTTTTTTATATAAAAAATATATTTCATGCAAGGTGATTCCTTGGGAAATGTGAAGCCAGCGTTTGTAAAAAGGATAGCATTAGAATTGATTCAGAAATTTCCAGACGAATTTACAGATGACTTCGAAAAGAACAAAATGTTAATAGAAAAGTTAACAACAATAAGCACAAAAAATGTCAGAAATAGAGTGGCTGGCTATATTACAAGGCTAATGGAAGACAGGAAAAAATTGGAAAATGAAGAAGAAAGTTGAAAAAGCTTTAGAAGCATTAAAAAAGGGCAATTTTGTTTTAGTTTATGATGCTGATGGGAGGGAAGAAGAGACGGATTTTATGATTGCGGGAGAATTTGTTAATAGTCAATCTATTTATAAAATGAGGATGGACGGAGGAGGTTTAATTTTTATAATGTTAAAATATGAATTTGCTGAAAAACTCGGCTTACCATATATGGCAGATGTCATTTATAAATGTGGAAATAAATGGCCAGTTTTTAAGGAGTTAATTCCAAATGATATTCCATATGATACAAAATCATCCTTCTCACTAACCATAAACCATAGAAAAACATTTACAGGGATAAGAGATGTTGACCGAGCTCTAACAATTTCTGAATTTGCCAAACTAATAAAGGAAATCAAAGAAATGGAAAATGAGAAAGCTCAGAGAATATTTGGACAAAGATTTAGGAGCCCGGGGCACGTGCCCATTTGTATTGCGGTAAAAAACTTGTTGAGGGAAAGGAAGGGACATACAGAATTGGGTATTGCGCTGGCGGAAATGGCGGGCATTACGCCTGTTATGGCAGGTTGCGAAATGCTTGATTTGGACGTGAGCTTGGAAAAGAAAAAGGCGATGAAATACGCGGAGGAAAACGGTTTTATATTCCTCGAAGGTTGTGAAATCTTGGAAGCGTGGGAAAAATGGTTAGAGTAATGGCTACTGGAGTATTTGATTTGCTTCACATTGGTCATTTATATTATCTGGAGGAAGCTAAAAAATATGGCGATGAATTAATTGTGGTTGTTGCATGCGATAAAACAGTTAAGAGAAAAAAGCATGAGCCGATTATGCCAGCCGAGGAAAGGCGAAGGCTTGTAGAAGCTTTAAAGCCAGTTGATAAAGCTGTTATAGGATATGAAGATGATTTTTTGAAAATAGTTGAAGAGATAAAGCCAGATATTATTGCTTTAGGATATGACCAACATTTTGAATGGCTTGAGGAGGAACTGAAGAAAAGAGGAATAAAAGTAAAGATTGTAAGATGCGGAAAATATGATGGTGATTTGAATAAAACCCGCAAAATAATTGAAAGAATAAGGAGTATGAAGGAGTTGTATAAAAATGAAGGAAACAAAAAAAATAGGAATAGCTGATACAACGTTTGCAAGATATGATATGGCAAGGGATGCCATAGATGAGATAAAAAGGAATGCTAGTAATATAAAAATAGAAAGATATACGGTGCCTGGCATAAAAGATTTACCTGTAGCAGCTAAAAAACTTATTGAAGAAAGAAAATGCGATTTAGTAATGGCTTTTGGAATGCCAGGAAAGGAGCCAATAGATAAGCAATGTGCTCATGAAGCTTCTATTGGATTAATTTTAACTCAATTGCTCACCAATAAACACGTTATTGAAGTATTTGTTTATGAAGATGAAGCAAAAGATGAAAAGGAATTGAAGTGGCTTGCAGAAAGAAGGGCAAGAGAGCACGCTTTAAATGCTTTGGCTCTACTTTTTAAGCCAGAAGAACTCACAAAAAAAGCAGGAACAGGACAAAGACAGGGATTTGAAGATGTTGGGCCTTTGTAATTCATTAACGCAACATTTTTTAACCAAAATTTAATAATTTTTTTATGAAAAAAGTCTTTGTTTTAATGGCTATATCGTTAATCATCCCTTTTATTATACCATGTGAGGAAGCAAAGGAAGAAAATAAAATAACTTTTGCTGAGTTCAAAGAAATGGCAAAGGATATGCCATATAGCAAAATTTTGATTAAAAATATGGAGAAATTTGGGTTGCAGGATAACGATGAAGGCTTTATAATAAAATTTATTGCTGGAATGATTACTCAGGGAAATGGTTATGCCTATCCAACAACATTCCGTTTCTCTTTCTTTTCGCTTTTGCCAGTAATATGGTATTATACCGATGGCTCCACAGAATTCTATACTTTTATGGGAAAAGAAGTATATGGAGGAAGTCAAATAGGAGCAGCTCTGATATATCCCATCGGTATGTGGATTGCTCCCCGTCTATTTCAACAACCAGGAAACATATTTGGAATAGGAATAGTTGCTATTGCAGTTATTTATCCAGTTACCTAACAGTAGGCAGTCCTTGGGCTTTCCATTCGATTATTCCTTATTGTAAATTTTCCCATTAAATCCATTATTTGCTAATATTTTTGATGCAATAAAGCTTCTATGACCACCCCTACAATATAGATTATTTCTTTCCCCTCGAATAGTTTCATAAACAATTTGATTTGTAATAAAATTGGCTTATCATAAATATGTGGAATGCTATTCTCTCATTAAAATATTCTGGGAAATGTTCTTACATGGATAGGAATTTAGCATCGTTATCAACACAATTGCCGATGCTTTCATATAAAATTAACGATGGTAAAGATTTTATATAATAATGCTTATCTATCCTCATGGCAAGAAAACCAGCAAGGATGTATAGGGATATAAAGGGCAGAGTAACAACTAGAAAGGAATATATTGGAGGAGTTCCAAATCCACGTATTACACAATTCGATTTAGGGAATTTAACAGCTGATTTTCCTGTAGAAATTACTCTCATTGCCAAAGAAAAATGCAATATCCTGCATAGAGCTTTGGAAGCAGCTCGTGTCGCCGCCAACCGTTATATAATGAAAAAAGCTGGAAAAATGAATTATAGGCTTAAAATAAGGGTTTATCCACATGCTGTTGTCAGGGAAAATAAGCAAGCAACTGGAGCGGGAGCGGATAGAGTTTCTCAGGGAATGAGAAAAGCATATGGTAAACCAGTTGGAACAGCTGCTAGAGTTAAAGAGGGGCAAAAGCTAATTAGCATATGGACAACTCCAGAAAATGTTGAACATGCAAAATTAGCTTTAAAAAGGGCAATTGCAAAATTACCTACTCCATGTAGAATAGAGGTTTTGCAAAAAGAGGCATGCTGAAAATACCCCAGTATGAAATATTATATTTTAGGGAGAAAGTTAATAAAGAAAAGATAAAACTGGCTAAAAAAGATTTGCCAAAGAAAAGGGAGATTTTAGTGCTTTTAATAGTTATTTTTGCTGGGATAGTACAAACAATTTGGGAGGATTTTTATTTGATAAGTTTGATTGCTGTTGCTGGAGGAATAGCTTCCCTTTTTGGTAATAACATTCCATCAGAATGGGCACTGGGTAGCAGGGGAATATATTTACCATGGCGTTTTATTTCATGGCATGAAATAAATAACTCTTTCGAAGTAGAAGAAAGAAAATATGGTTTTCTCTTTAGGGCTAAAAAATTTTATAAAGGGAATATCTACCTTATCACAAATAACAAACAAAAAGTAAGACAGATTATAAGGAATTATGTGGTAAATTTTTTTATATGATTACTTATTACAATTGTGCTGGAAATGAATCTATTAGAAAAATTAAAAGGGGAAATAGATGTCATGCAGAGGCATTTACAAATTTTGCAGATAGTTATACAAAAGGGACCCATCGGAATAATAAAATTATCTGAAATAACAGGATTTCCTCCACATAAGGTAAGATACTCTTTAAGGATTTTGGAAAGTAATGGACTTATTAAGCCATCAACAAATGGAGCCATTGTAACAGAAAAGACAGAAGAATTTATTAATGACTTTAGAAATATATTAAATGAGCTGATCGGGAGACTCCAAGAGTTGGAAAATGCTTTAAATGTGCCGCGGTAGCTCAGTTTGGGAGAGCGTGCGGCTGAAGACCGCAAGGTCGAGGGTTCGAACCCCTCCCGCGGCATTTTTATGAATGAAAAAAATATTTTATTAAAGCTCTCCTTTGCTGATTCTTTTACTATTATAAATGGTATTTTTGGTTTACTTTCGATTTTTTTTGCTATACATGAAAAAATGGAAATTGCTTTCACGCTTATTTTACTTGCTGTACTCGCAGATGGAATGGATGGAATTATGGCAAGAAAATATGGAGGATTTTTGGGGAGATATTTAGATGAATTCTCGGACATCGTTTCTTTTTTAATTGCTCCTTGCGTTTTTTCCTATACATTATATAATATTAGTTTTAATCCATTCTTTTTACTCTCATCATCTATATTCATAATTTTTGGAATGCTTCATTTAGTTTGCTATCATTTAAGTAAAAAAGATTTTTTTATTGGTCTAACAACACCCGCCTCCGCCATCATTTTAATTTGCCTATCTTCCCTTCAATTTCCTGTAATATTTTTCATGATAAGTATGCTGATTCTATCGTTTTTAATGGTATTGAACATTCCTTATCCTAGAATTGAAAAATATTTTGCAATTATAGCATGTATAATCATTTTTCTTGCAATAAGCAGGATAAAAATTTTCATTTATTTGCTTCTATTTTCAACATTATTATATATTATCATTGGTCCTTTCTATGTATCGAGGAAAAGATTTAAAAAGGGTTTATATATATAATAATTGGAGGGGTAGGGATGCAAAAGGAGGAATTAATACAAATTCATTATTTGATTTTGCAAATAAAAAACGAGTTAGAAAAGATCTTCAAACTAAATGGTGCATTTGAAGAATATGAAAAACTTGGTGTTTTACCACATCATGTCCACAAATCAAAAAGTGCTCACAAAAAGGCAATTCTAACTCTTGCAAGAGATTTGGCAAAGGCTTTTTCTTATAATAAACTATCCGAAATGGAAAGAGTTGCAGAAAGATTCGATAGATTTCTTGCAAGGCTATAATTAGTTACATTTAAATAGACAAAAAAACATACCATCATGAAGCAGAGTTTCATTATATTTCTAGCAGTTGCATTAGTTAGTAGTGGAATAATAATTGGGGGAAAAACAGAGGATAACAACCTTAATATTGAAGAGATAGGCAACTACTGTATAATAAAAATAGACAATGCAAGCTATATGTACAGGGAAGGCTATCCCATTATTCCTTACTATGTAAAAACATATGAATTTCCTGCTGGGACAAAAATTAAAGGAATAAATGTTGAAACAAAAGATGTCAGAAAAATTCATTTAAACAAAAAAATTGCACCCTCCCCTCCTATTTTGCCTTTAGGAAAGGAGGCAAATGCAAAGGAAGGAGATATTTATAGAAAAGACACTTTTTATCCTGAAAAATGGTATGATTATAATATAGGAATGGGGTTGGTGGGGGGAGAAAGAAAAGTAATCGTATCTATTCATTTATATCCTATAAGATATAATGCTTTTAGAAATGAAGTATTATTTACTCATTTTAACATAAATATAGATTATGAATTACCTACCCATCCACTTTTCACAGCAGATGAATATGATTTATTGATCATATGCCCTGATGAGTGGAAGGATGAAGTGGAAGTTCTAAAACAACATAAGGAAAGTTATGGGATAAGAACTTTAATAAAAACAACTGGAGAAATATACACATATCATAAGGGAAAAGATAATGCCGAAAAGATAAAATATGCTATCAAATCAGCAATAGAAGATTATGGAATAAAATATGTCTTACTTGTAGGAGATGCTGATAAAATACCAGCCCGTCTTTCCTATATTCCTTCTGGAAATTATGAAGTTTCTTTCCCAAGCGATTTATACTATGCAGATATTTATTTCCAAGATGGAAGTTTTTGTAGCTGGGATTCAAATGATAATGGCTTCTTTGGAGAATTTAAGTATAATGGAAGAACAGATGAAGTTGATTTGTATCCAGATGTTGCAATAGGAAGACTTGCATGTAGCAACGATAAAGAAGTATCGAATGTAATAAATAAAATTATTACATATGAAACAACAACATATGGTTCTACATGGTTCAGAAACATTTTGGTTTGTGGAGGAGATACATTTATACCAAAAGATGGCGATGATTCTGGAATATATGAAGGAGAATACATGAATCAAAGAATATTGAGTGTAATGAGTGATTTCAATGGAATAAAATTGTGGGCATCTTTGGGAAATTTAAGTGCATCAAATATTAAGAAAGTCATAAACAATGGTGTGGGTTTCATTGATTTTAGCGGACATGGTAATGTTGTTTCATGGGCTACTCATCCGCCTCTATCAGATACTTGGATAGGCTTTACTTTATGGGATACCGCACAACTCTCAAACGGTAATAAATTGCCAGTTGTTGTTATCGATGCCTGTTCATGTGGAAGATTTGATGAAAGTACTTGTTTTGCCTGGGGATTTGTTCAAAAATCAAATGGCGGTGGTATAGCAAGTTTGGGAGCATCAGGCATAGCATATGGAATTCCGGGCTATCCTGCAGCTGGCGTCTTGGGATGGATGGAGCTACAGTTTTTCGTTTATTACAGACAGGATGATATTATCGGAAATATATGGCTTAAATCCTTAAATGGATATATAAATACATTTGGTAAAAAACATCTTGAAGATGTGAAAACAGTTGAAGAATGGGCGCTATTTGGTGACCCAACGCTTAAAATAGGAGGGTATTCTTCAGAACATGCAGTTGTTTATATTGATAATCCTGTAGAAGGATATCTGTATTTTGCAAATAAGCCAATCATGCCCACTCTCTTCGGAAGAACAATTATATTGGGAAAAATAAATGTAGAAGTAACTGCCTATAATGTTGATAAAGTTGAATTTTATGTGGATGACGAATTAAAGCATATAGATGAAGATGAACCGTTTGAATGGCTCTGGGACGAAACTGTATTTGGAAAACATACCATCAAAGTTAAGGGATATGGAGAGGGAGAAGCAGAAGATGAGATAAGCTTCTTCATATTTAATATATGAAGATAACTGTAGTTGGCCATACTGCATATGACTACATTTGTATAGTTAATCAGCATCCCCCATTAAACCACTCCTCTTATATTACTAAATGGAACAGATTTTATGGCGGGGGCGGAGCAAACATTGCTGTAGGACTGGCAAAACTATTAGGGCAAGCTACTTTATACTCAGCTATTGGTATAGATGGGAAAAGATATGAGAATTATTTAAAAAGGATTGGTGTAAGCTGTAATTTTTATAGGAGCAAAAAGAGAACAGCGAGAGCTTTCATTTTTAATTCGGATAAAGGTCAAAAAATGTATTTTTATTGGGGTGCCTCCCAGGAAATGGATAAAATGCGTGGGATAAAAAGCGATTTGTTGCATATTGCTCCATGCCATCCTAAATTGGCTATGAAAATGGCAGAAAAAGCAAAATTTTTTGGTTTTGAACCCGGGCAAGATTTAAAAAAGTATGATAAGGAAAGTCTTTTGTATATAATAGAAAGGGCGGATATTATTTTTTGTAATGAAGTGGAAATGAAATATCTTGAAAAATTTATAAAAGGAAAAAATGTTGTTTTAACACTTGGAAAAAAGGGGAGCATTTGCAATAAAAAAAGAATACCAGCCATACCAGTAAAAGCTGTCGACCCAACAGGGGCTGGAGATGCTTATAAAGTTGGTTTTTGGGTGGGATATATAAAGGGATATGATATGGAAAAATGTTGTAAACTGGGAAGCATTTTATCTTCTTTTATTGTCGAAAAATTAGGAGCTCAAAATTTTCCTAATTGGAATAAAATAGAAAAAAGATACAAAAAATATTATGGAAAAATTGAATAAAGGGAAGAGAATTTATGTTCTTAGAATTCTTCCTCACCGCCTGGCGTCTCTTCCTTTCCTTTCTTCTTTTCTACTTCTTTTGCTGCGATTATGTCGTCAATGCGCAAAATCATTATTGCTGCTTCTGTTGCTGATTTAATTGCTTGTACTCCTACTCTTAACGGTTCTAAAACGTTGTTTTCTCTCATATCAGCAATATCTCCCTTGAATACATCTACTCCATGGTATTTCTTGCCTTCTGAATGAGCCTTTCTTAACTTTATTAATATGTCAATTGGGTCAATACCAGCATTTGTTGCCAATGCTCTTGGAACTACTTCTACTGCATCAGCGAATTTTTCAATAGCCAGTTGTTCTCTTCCTCCAACTGTTGCTGCATAATCCCTTAACCCGAGAGCAATTTCTGTGGCTGCTGAGCCTCCTCCAGTAATCATTTTTCCATCTTCGATTGCTACCGCAATAACACTTAAAGCATCTTTTAGTCCTCTCTCAATTTCATCTACAACATGTTCTGTTCCTCCTCTTACAAGAATACTTACCGCCTTTGCTTCCTTGCAATCTGTAATGAATACCATTTTGTCTTCTCCTATTTTTCTCTCTTCCACTTTCCCTGCCTCTCCTAAATCTTCTGGCTTTATTTCATCTAAGTCGCTTAATATTGATGCTCCTGTTGCCTTTGCAAGCTTCTCCATGTCGGATTTCTTTACTCTCCTCACAGCAAATATTCCCGCCTTTGCCAAGTAATGCTGGGCTAAATCATCAATTCCTTTCTGACAAATCAATACATTGGCTCCGCTGTTCTTTATCTTATCAACCATGTCCTTTATCATTTTTTCTTCTTGGTCTAAGAATTTTTGAAGCTGTTCTGGGTCAGTAATACGAATCTGAGCGTCAACTTCTGTTTTTCTAACTTCAAGCGCAGCATTCAAAAGCAAAATCTTTGCATCTTTTACAATCATTGGCATATCTGGATGAACTCTTTCCTTGTCTAAGATTATTCCATTTATTAGCTCTGTATCTTCTACTGAACCACCTTGTTTCTTTTCTACTTTTACATTATCCAAATCTACCTTTATTTTTCCATTAACTTCCTCTGCAACTGCTCTTACAGCTTTATATGCAATATCTGCAAGCATTTCCTTGTTTGTTTCTGCTACTTTTCCAGTCATTGATGTTTCTGCAATCTTTTTTAACAAACTTTCATCATCTGGTTTAACCTCCAATGCCATTTTTTCTAAGATTTCGCATGCTTTCCTGCTAGCCAATCTATAACCTTCTGCAATTACTGTTGGATGTATATCTTGCTCAATTAAATCCCTAGCATACTTAAGTAACTCTCCAGCTAAGACAACTGCTGTTGTTGTGCCGTCTCCGCATTCTTCGTCTTGAGCTTTGGCAACTTCAACAATCATCTTTGCAGCTGGATGCTCGATTTCGATTTCCTTTAGTATCGTGACTCCGTCATTTGTAATAACAACGTCTCCCATGCTGTCCACGAGCATCTTGTCCATTCCTTTTGGTCCCAATGTGGAGCGAACCGCATCCGCAATAGCCATTGCAGCTCTTATATTATTGTCCTGAGCTTCTCTGCCCCTCTCTCTTTCCGTTCCTTCCTTTAATATTAAAATTGGCGTCCTCCCAGTCAACATTTTCAATCACCGAACGGTATAATAATTCTTCTATATAAAACTTTCTACTCGGCTGTCACATTGGGAGAACCATTTTTATATGCAATATAACAACTTTGGCATAAATAAGCAGAAATTTCTTCAATAAAATGGGCGTGTTGACTGCATATATCCAAATAACAATGATGACATTTTGCAATGCTTCTATCTCCGCAAATGTAACAGCCCATGCTTATATATCCTATTTAAATATTTAATTTTATGCAAATCCTATTTGAAATGTCCAAAGAGCATCCAACTCTACCAGTCGCTGAAATTAGAGCTTGCTTGAAAACATATAAAATGGATTATGAAGAAATATATCACAATGGTATTTATATTGCGGAATTAAATGATGGAAAATTAAAAAAAATAGCAAATAGGCTCGCAATGTCATATAGCATAAACGAAATAATAGGAAAGAATGAAAAAGAATTTATTGAAAAAATAAGGAAATCTGACTATATGGGAAGTTTTAAAGTTGAGGGAGGGAGCTATAATTTAAGAAAAAGGGTCGGGGAAATAGTCGTTAAAGAGAAAAAACTTAAGGTTGATTTAAAAAATCCAGATATAATAATAAAGGTGTGCGATGGTTATTTCTGCAGAGAACTATATAAAATTGATAGAAGCCAATTTGAGGATAGAAGACCAAATAAAAGAATATATTCAATGCCAACGACGATGCATCCAAGATTAGCAAGAGCATTGGTTAATTTAGCCGAACTAAAAGAAAATGAAATCATGCTTGACCCTTTTTGTGGAACAGGAGGAATATTAATAGAAGCTGGCCTGTTGGGAATTAAAACCATTGGAATAGAAATAAAGAGAGAGCTGGTAAAAGGTTGTAAAATGAATTTGGAATATTATGGTATAAAAAATTATGAAATTTATGAATCAGATATGAGGGAAATGGATATAAAAGCGGATGCTGTTGTAACCGATTTTCCATATGGAAGAGCATCGCATTTATCAGATAAAATGGATAAATTATATAGAGATGCGATTAAAAAATTAGCAGAATTCGCAACCAAAGCTGTAATTGGTTTGCCTTCATTAAAATATAATGAGCTTCTCGAAAAATATTTTTATATTGAGCAAAT
Source organism: Thermoplasmatota archaeon (assembly GCA_029259055.1). GTDB lineage: Archaea > Thermoplasmatota > E2 > UBA202 > JdFR-43 > JAPDJP01. The sequence continues at coordinate 45,821 of JAPDJP010000009.1, forward strand.
TCATCCAGTAAGAGTGCATAAAAGTTTGACCAGATTTTTTTATAAACTCACGGTTTAGATACAAATTCATTTCCTTTTATATAAAAGCGCAAAGGTATCGGTAAATCTTTTTTAACACCTATTCTAAATCTTTCTACAATTTCGATGTCCTTTCTATTACCTTTTTCTATATAAATTGGAGAATCCCTCCTATATACCTTTATTCCATTATATGACTTATCGATTCCAAAAGCTTTTGTAAATTTCCCCGGTCCTGATGTCAAATCTTTAAGTTCTTTTACTCCCCTTCTTTTTTTCATTAAATCTATCCCCTGCAATGGTTCTACAGCTCTTATCAAAATACCCGATGGACTTCCTTTTGGCATTGTAATTATGTTAAAAAGCCAGTTTCCATGCACCATGTATATGAAAGTAATTCCAGCATCCTCCCACATTATTTTGGCTCCTTTTCTTGCTCTTGATGCTGGGTCGCTCATTCCATAATAGGCTTCCGTTTCAACGATTCTTCCTTTTAAAATCTTTTCATCCTTCTTCACGAGTATACAACCAAGAATTTCCTTAGCCACAACTGATGGGTCTCTGTTAAAGAATTTCTTTGGAAGAGGCATAATTACTAATAACCACCTATCTTTAGTGATGGATCCCCTAACAAAACCCATTCTTCTACTGTTTTACAATCTATTATATCTCTGTCAACATCATGAGTCAGTATATACCTTGAAATTGTATTTGCCCATGCTATACCAAGTATGTCAACACCATCCATTCCATATTCCTTAAAGAAGTTCACATTCAAAAAACCTGAATAATATTGCACACAATCTGGAATTCCATCTCCATCCTCATCCTTTATTGCAAAATAATCATAACCAGTGTATCCTATGGTGGCGATGGCTCCGCCATCTATTTTGCGGGTTAGCCACCAGCTCCAGCATTCTGGGCTCCATTCTGATTTATAATATGTTTCATATAGCTTCCTTATCTTTAACAGATTGAACACGCTAACATTGAACTGGCTATTATGGCATCCTCCAACAACACATACTGGATACATGTCCTTATTCTTTAATTTTGGTATATCTGAAACTATTAGCCCGCCAATCCATGTTTCTTCGTCATGAGGAGGATGAGTTGCCCAGCTCATGGGATTGCCATGACCATCAAAAAATAAAAATCCGCATCCTTTACTTACTTCTCTAATCACATCTGATGGGCCTGTCAAAGTTCCTAACGATGTCCATAGTTTTATTCCTTGAAAATCTTGCATATATTGTAAGGCAAGTTTATTTTCTTCTTCTCCTTCATAATATGGGTCGTCTTTATTTGGCCAACTATCTCCGCCTACAACAACCATTCTTTTGAACCAGTCTTTATTATTGCTGTTCTCATATGATATTATCTTATCAACCATTATTTTTACTTCCATTTTATTTCTGCATGCGAGTCTTCCTACATAAACATCTGGCATTAAATCGATTTCATCCTTGGCAAACGTTTTCCATTCTCCATAAATGCCATTTCCATTGCTGTCCCAGTCTTCAAATTTTATTTCTCCATCTTCATATTTATAGATGTCTGCAAAATATAAATCGCTGAGAAATCTTTTTTCTCCCCCATCATCTAAATGGGCATATCTTACTGGCATTAGCCATCTTT
>JAPDJP010000017.1 GCA_029259055.1 Thermoplasmatota archaeon
CTCAGAGTCCATCTCCGGGCTCCCCCTCCCAGGGCCCGTACCCGTCGTAGGCTAGTGGGGCCGTTACCCCCACTACAACCTGATAGGCCGCAGACCCATCCTCGGGCTCCTTTCGGAGTTTCGGACACGGGGCCTTCCAGCACCCATGCCCTATGGGGGTTTAGCCCCAGTTTCCCGGGGTTATCCCCCTCCCGAGGGTAGGTTGTCCACGTGTTACTGAGCCGTCCGCCGGTGGGCAGAGCCCCCCAAGACTCGCATGGCTTAGTCGGACTCCCATAGCAGTGGCCTCCGGCAGGATCAACCGGTGTTGGAATACGGTCGCAATAAAATTATCCACCAAGCGTTCCCAATAGCCAATGCTTCTGCGTTTGTCGGATTCGAGATAGCCTACCCTAATACGGGTAGTTTTCTCGAATCCCCACCAAATTTGGACCCAAGCGGAACACACCCCCTCATTAAATCAGGGGTTTAGCCGAGGACTTGGGTCTATATCATAATATTATGCCTATTTATAAAAATTTTGGTAGGTTTTCTACCCATGTTTTGGCTTTATTAATTTTACCAAAGTTTATTAATTTTGCCAAAGTTAACCCCAAAATAATTTAACATTATATATATTTCCCTTGTGCATGCGAAATTAAGAATAAATGGTGTTGTTCAAGGAGTAGGCTTTAGACCATTTGTCTATAGAATTGCAACTCAGTTAAATCTGAAGGGATATGTATTAAATCTGGGAAATGCTGGAGTCGAAATAGAGGTTGAGGGGGAAGAATACAAAATAAAAAATTTTTTGAAACTTTTAAAAGAAAAAAAACCTCCTTTAGCCCAAATAAAAGAAATTCAAGTAGAATGGGGGAAAGAAAAAGGTTATAAAAAATTTGAAATAAGGAAAAGCAAAGAATTTTCTTCAGAATCCATTTCTATCATTCCTCCTGATATCTCAATATGTGATGATTGCATTAACGATATGGAGAGAGGGAGAAGACGTAATTATTTTTTTACTACTTGCACAAATTGTGGTCCTCGTTTTACCATAATAAAGAAATTGCCATATGATAGGGAAAATACAACTATGGATAAATTTTTAATGTGTGAAAAATGCAATAAGGAATATACCAATCCATTAGATAGAAGATATCATGCTCAAACAATTGCTTGTAAAGAATGTGGCCCTCAAATATTTTTAAAAAAAGACAATAAAATCATTAAAGAAGGCGAGGAGGCAATATGGACTGCTTGCAATCTTTTGGAGAAAGGAGAAATCCTTGCAATAAAAGGAGTGGGAGGATATCATTTAGCATGTATTGTAGATGTTGCTAAAAAATTAAGAAAAATTTTAGGAAGAAAGCAAAAACCATTTGCTATTATGGTAAAAGATATTAAAATGGCAAAAGAAATTGCTTTTATAAATAAAAAAGAAGAGGAAATGCTAAAAAGTTACATAAAACCAATAATCTTACTTAAAAAGAAGAAAGAAATCCCGCAGGTGGCGCCAGCCCTCCATAATTATGGTATTATGCTCCCATATACAGGTTTGCATTATCTAATTTTTAAAAAAGTTAATCGTCCCTTAATTATGACTTCTGCCAATTTTCCGGGAAAACCGATTATAAAGGATGATAAGGAAATAGGAAATATGGCTAATTACATTCTATTTTATAACAGAGAAATTTATCAAAGATGCGACGATTCAATTGTAAAATTTATAGGAAATGAACCTGTTTTAATAAGAAGAAGCAGGGGATACGTTCCATTAGCGATAAAAGTAAATAGTAAAAAAAATGTTGTTGCTTTTGGAGCTGAAGAAAATGTCACTTTGTGTTTTTTAAAAAATGGTTATGCTTTCCTAAGCCAACATATTGGAAATGTGAGCCATTACGAAACATTTGAGTTTTTAAAAGATGCTTTCAGCCATTTAAAAAATCTATTAAATTTTAAAGTAGAAACTATTGCTTGTGATTTACACCCAAATTTTAACACAACAAAATATGCAGAATCTTTTGATATGCCTTTAATCAGAATACAGCATCATCATGCACATATTGCAGGCGTGATGGCAGAACATGGAATACAGGAAGCGATAGGTATTGCAATAGATGGTATTGGATATGGGGAGGATGGAAATATATGGGGAGGAGAAATTTTATATTCAAATATAAAGGAATATAGAAGATTAGGACATTTACAATATCATAAGATGCCAGGAGGGGATTTAGCAACAAAATATCCTTTAAGAATGCTTGCATCAATTCTTGGAGAAGAAATTGCAGATTTTTTATATGAAAGAAAAGAAGTTTTTCCATATAAAGAAAAAGAAATAGAAATTATCTTAAAACAAGTAAAAAAAGAAAAGTTGAAAACAAGCAGTTGCGGAAGAGTTCTTGATGCAATTTCAGCTTTGTTGGATATATGCCATAAAATGGATTATGATGGTGAGCCCGCAATGAAATTGGAAAGTATTGCAAGAGATGGAAAAGATATTTTAAAACTTGAGCCTAACATAAAAAACAATGTTATAGATACGAAATTTTTAATGGAGCAACTATGGGAAAACAGAAATAAAAATAGAAAAGATTTAGCATATTCAGCAGAGGAATATATAGCAAAATGTTTGGCAGAGCTTGCAATGCAAAAAGCAGATGAAAATGGAATAAAAAACATCGTTTTATCGGGAGGATGTGCATATAATGAGCATATAACACTAAAAATAAGAGAAGTAATAGAAAAAAATCAATATAAATTTTATATTAATAGAAAGGTGCCCTGTGGGGATGGGGGGATTTCATTTGGACAGGCAATTGTTGCAGCTTACAATTCATAGTAATATTCTCCTATTGCTTTTTGTTCTCTATCTAAAGTTGAACCAATTTTATTTACCCTTGGTCTGTTACTTTCTTCATCCCTCCTAAAAGTGATTCCTAAATCTTTTAGAAATAAGTTCATTCCCTCCCTCAAACTAAAAGGCCCTCTCGCAACCCCTTTTTTTCCTGGTATGCCTGAAAAAACCATTAAAGATTGGCTTACCATATCAATAAAATAAACATCATGTTCCACAACTAAAGCTGCCTTATTCTCCTTTTCCATAATTCTTCTTATTACTTTTGCAACTTTCATTCTCTGTTTAGCATCTAAATATGCAGATGGTTCATCAATTAGATATATATCTGCTTCAAGACTTAAAGAATAGGCTATTGCTACTGTTTGTAGCTCCCCTCCAGATAAATTCTTTAATTCATAGTCATAAAAATCCTTTATTCCTAAGGGATTAAGAATTTCCTTTTCATACAATAAATGAAATTTATCCTTATTCTCTTCAAACAATTCTCTTACTGTTCCATTTCCAGCTTTAATATATTGTGGCTTATAACTAATCTTAACTTTTGCTTCAATATTCCCTTCAGTTGGCTCAATAACGCCCGCCAGCATTTTAACAAATGTTGTTTTTCCTATACCATTTGGGCCGACGACCCCTATAACTTCTCCCTTATAAATTTTTCCTTTTTCAACTACTAATTCAAAACCGTTATAACTTTTTCTTAAATTATCAAAAGAAATCAATGTTTCTCTTTCTCTTATTTCCCTTGGAGGATGTTTTTCAAACTTAATTTCTTCTCCAAATCTAACATTCTCCTCCTTTAAATATCCAGAAAGATATAAATTGATACCATGCCTAACTGTTTTCGCTCCAGCAACAATTCCATAAACTCCTTTTTTTCCATATAGTATGTGAATAATATCTGCCAGAAAATCTAAAACAGCTAAGTCATGTTCAACAACTACAACCATTTTGTTTTCCGCTAACTCCCTTATTTTTTTAGCCATTTCCAGCCTATTCCTGATATCCAAATAGGAAGAAGGCTCATCAAAAAAGTATATATCTGCTGGTTTTTCCATGGCAACGGTAATCGCAATTTTTTGTAATTCTCCTCCTGATATTTCATTCATTTTTTTATCCATTAATTCTTCCAGCCCTTCTCCCTTTACCCCCATTTCATCAATAAATTCTTCCACCCTCCCCTTATATAAAGACAACTTATCGATATACTGTGGTTTAAAAGAGATTTTTATATTTTCATTTGCTATTTCTCTAAAAAAATTCGCTAATTCTGTTCCTCTCCACTCTTCAATTATATCATCCCAAGTTGGTTCTTTTTCTATCCTTCCTAAATTTGGTTTTAATTTGCCAGACAAAATTTTTAATGCAGTAGTTTTTCCTATTCCATTTTCTCCTAATAAACCAACAACTTTCCCTCTTTTTGGTAACGGTAACCTAAACAATCTAAAACCATTTTTTCCGTATTGATGAATAACTTCCTCATGTAATTCCTCTGGTAAGTTTTCAATATGTATTGCTTTAAAAGGGCACTTATGAACACATATTCCACATCCAACACACAGTTCTTCTGATATTGTTGGCTTCTCTTCCTCCATAACTATTGCTTCAACCCCTCCTCTAACACGAGGACAATATTTAATGCATTCCAATGAACATTTTTTTGGCTGGCATCTATCCTTATTTAATACCGCAACCCTCATTTTATTTCTACAATTTTATCTATACAGTTTATTACATTTCTTGGCTCCTCAAACACTGGTATTTTTAATTTTAATAATTTTCTTTTTTGTCTTTCAACAAATCTTCCCCCTAATGTCAAAGCTAAATAAAATCTTTCTCTTTTTGCCAAACCATCATACAGTTTATCCAAACTTTCTGCTAATGGAGCATCCTGAAAAACAAAAGTTAATAGTATAATATCTGCATTACATTCATCTATTGCATTCAAAAAATCATCAGCAGTTGCACTCCCTGTTAAATCTATGATGTCAGCAAGTTCAATATTCCTTGAATCCCCCAAAAAATCGCAAGCTAAAACGCTTGGCCCAGCACCATTTGTTATTATTGCAAGTTTGTTTCCCTTAGGAAAACCATTTGTAGCCAATATTTTTATTATTCCAAAAAATTCCTCAAAATCATCAGCATAAATTATGTTTTTTTGTTTGCAAATCCCCTTAAAAATTTCATAATTTGTGGCCATTGCCCCAGTGTGAAGTGCTGCCGCCTTCTGCCCCAACTCGTTCCTCCCAGCTTTTAATACTATAATTGGCTTTTTATGACGTATTTCAAAAAATTTTCTGCCAACTTCTTCAATATACATTGCTATTATTTCTGTTTCCTTGTCTCTTTCTAAAAATTTGATTAAATCAATTTCATTTATATCTGCCTTATTGCCATAAGAAACAAACTTGCTTACACCGATTCCCTCGCTTGCCAATTTTTCCAATAAAGCTATCCCGAATGTGCCAGATTGTGTTAGAATCGCAACTTTTCCATATGAAGGAAGTTCCATATTTTTTTGAAAAAATGTATTGAATTTATTCTTCCCATTAAAAACACCAATGCAATTTGGACCAATTATTCTAATTCCATATTTTTTTGCTATTTCTACCAATTTTTCTTCAAGCTCTTTATTTCCTACTTCTTTAAATCCCCCTGATATTATTACAATTCTTCTTATACCCTTTTCTCCACATTTTTCTAATTCATCAATGCATTTTTTTGCATCGATTGCAATTACAGCCAAATCAATTTCATCTTCTATTTCCCTTATATCTTTATAGCATTTTCTTCCCAATATTTTCTTCCTTTTTGGATTTATTGGATAAACTTTTATATTGCTTTTCAAAATATTCCTAAAAATTTCATAACCTATTTTTCCTTTTGTGCTAGATGCTCCTATTAATGCCACGTTTTTTGGAGTAAAGAATCCATCAAGCATAAATTATTCTTCCTCTACTACTACAACATCTTTTACAGATTTTACAGAATCGAAAGGAAAGAGAAGATAACCTTCTTCATTCTGATGATATAAACGAGGGTCAATCTTATCAGAAGGCTCTACAACTAAATCCAATAATTTTCCCGTTCTTTCATCTACAGTAATATTTTTTATTATCCCTAAATATAATCCACTATTACTCATCAGTTTCTTGCCCCTCAATTCATTTTCCATTATTTTCATTTTAATCAGAATGATATGAATTAGTATTTTTTTAAATTTGTGGTTTTGTTATTATGGGTTACATTACTTCTATTCCTTTCTTTATTTCTTTCTTTGACACTCCCTTGCCCAATTTCTTTTCTATTTCCTTATAATAATCCATCATTTCTTCATCAATTGATGGATGAACTTCTTTCATTGCTTTCATGAAATGTTCTCTTTTAACAACTTTCGCATTCATATCCTCCCTTAAAGCAATCATTCCTGCCTCTCTGCATATTCCTTCAATATCAGCTCCAACATATCCATCTGTTAAATCTGCAAGCTCATCCAAATCAACATCATCTGCTAATGGCATATTCCTGGTGTGAATTTTAAATATTTCCTTTCTTGCTTCTTTATCTGGAGGACCAACCAATATCAACTCATCGAATCTTCCAGGTCTAAGCAAAGAAGGATCTACAATATCTGGCCTGTTTGTTGCACCTATTACAACAACATCGCTCATCTTTTCTAAACCATCCATGGAGGTTAGCAATTGATTTACAACAGTTTCTGTAACTCTTGTTCCTTCATAACTTCCTCTTTTAGGAGCTATAGCATCAATTTCATCTAAGAAAATGATCGATGGTGCTACTTGCTTTGCTTTTTTGAAAATTTCTCTTATTGCCTTCTCGCTTTCTCCAACCCACTTGCTAAATATCTCTGGACCCTTAATAGAAAGGAAATTTGCCTCGCTTTCTGTAGCAACTGCTTTAGCCAACAAAGTTTTTCCTGTACCTGGAGGACCATATAGTAAAATTCCTTTTGGTGGGCGGATTCCCATTCTCTTAAAAACTTTTGGATTTTTTAATGGCCATTCCACTGCTTCTTTTAACCTTTGTTTAACTTCTTTAAGCCCGCCAATATCATCCCACCTAACCTTTGGGATTTCAATTAAAACTTCCCTCAAAGCAGAAGGTTCTATAGCTTTTAATGCTTCCTTGAAATCTTTCATGGTTACTTCCATTTTTCTTAAAACTTCTGTTGGTATTGGTTTATCTAAATCTATTTCTGGAAGATATCTTCGTAAAGCATTCATAGCTGCCTCTCTCGCCAAAGCAGCTAAATCAGCACCAACAAATCCATGAGTTACATCTGCCAAATAATCCAAATCAACATCTTTTGCGAGAGGCATGCCTCTTGTATGAATTTGCAAAATTTCCTTTCTTCCATTTCTATCTGGAACACCAATTTCTATTTCTCTATCAAATCTTCCAGGACGCCTCAAGGCAGGGTCCAGTGAATCCGGTCTATTTGTAGCGCCAATAACAATAACTTTCCCCCTCCCCTTCAATCCATCCATTAAAGTTAATAGTTGGGAAACAACCCTCCTTTCCACTTCACCATGAACTTCTTCTCTTTTTGGAGCAATAGCATCTATTTCATCTATAAAAATTATGGATGGAGCATTTTTTTCTGCTTCTTCAAATGTCTTTCTTAAATTCTCTTCACTTTGACCATAAAATTTGCTCATTATTTCTGGACCATTTATAGTAAAGAAGCTTGCACCAGATTCATTTGCAACAGCTCTTGCTATTAAAGTTTTTCCTGTTCCAGGTGGACCATATAACAGTACTCCTTTTGGAGGGTCAATTCCCAATCTTTCAAAGAGTTCTGGATGTTTCAATGGCAATTCAATCATTTCTCTTATTTTCATGATTTCTTCGTGCAATCCTCCTATGTCTTCATAGCTAACTTGTGGTAATTTAAGCAATTCTTCTTTTATTGGCTCCTCTCTTACTATTATTTCTGTTTCCTCACCAATTAAAACAATGCCTTTGGGCTCTGTTTTCACTATTCCAAATGGCAACGAATTTCCAAATAAAGCAATACCAGGTATAACAACAGTATCACCAGCATTTACCGGTCTTTTCAATAGACCTCGCTTAACAATATTTTCTATTCCATGCCCAAATTGGATGCGCTGACTCTGTGATATTGCTGGGGCAATAACAACTTTTTGAGCTATTTTTGGCTCAGCTTTCCTAACAATAACTTTATCTCCAATACCAACTCTTGCATTTTTTCTTGTAAGATTATCTATTCTTATAATTCCTTTTCCTTCATCAACAGGGCGAGCTCTCCATACAATTGCTCCTGTTTTTCTTCCGCCCTCGATTTCTACAACATCTCCTGGAGAAACGCCAAGCTGAATCCTTGTTTCAGCATCAAGTCTAGCCCTTCCCGCTCCAACATCTTGGCTTAATCCTTCTGCAACTCTTAGTATGACTTCTCTTTCTCTCATGCTATTTTTATCATACCATACTTATATTAATGCCTTTTGCTTTCTGTTTTAAGCTCGTGAATATCTTTTTATGAGAGCTCTTCCTATCAGAATGGCTAATATTATTCCAGAGAAAATTTTTATGGAGTATGGAAGGGATGGCTTTTCATATATTATGTTTCCAAAACTTATAAAATTGAAAACTATACCAGCAAAAATTGAAAGAATAATAATGGAAGAAAGATAGATTATAAAGCTTTTCTTTCCCAATTTATATCTAACAAATGAGAGAGTTATTGTATTTGTTGCGGGCCCAGCTATTAAAAAAATTAATGCTGCTCCTGGAGAGAATCCTTTATCAATCAATGAAACGGCTATTGGTATTGAGCCAGTAGCACATACATATAATGGCAAAGAAATGGCTAATGCAATTATAAAATCAAATGGATATATTGGTTGCAAGTTAATAGGTATATATGATAGTATACCGCCAATAACAATACCAATAACTAACCATTTACCAATATCTTCAGCGAGCTCAAAAAATCCGTATCTTATAGCATCTTTTATTCCAAATTTCTCTTTATTTTCATATATTATTTTTTCTTCCTTATCTTCTTCCTTATCAACAAAAAAGCTTATTATTCCAGTTAAAACGCCAGCAAAAAACGCAAATAATGGGCGAAAAATAGCAAAAAGTAGGCCCAATAGAGAATAAGTAGCGAATATCGAATCAATACCAGTTGTTGGTGTTGATATCAAAAAGGAAAGAGCCGCCCCTTTAGTTGCTCCATCCTTTCTTAATGAGGAAGCTATAGGTATAACTCCGCAAGAGCAAACTGGCAGAGGCACGCCAAATAAACTTGCTTTAAATATACTTTTTATCCCTTTCCCCAGATGCTTCCTTATAAAATTTTTTCCTAAGTATATGTGTAATAGGCCCGCTATAAACATGCCTAATAAGAGATAAGGAGACATATCTAGCCATAAATCGATTATTTTGTTCATTTCCAATCAAGCAACCTTTTCTCTCCTTCTATTTTTCTTATTTTGGATATATCTTGAGTGACTTCGAGTGTGCCAATATATTCTCCATTTTTTCTCACAGCAAAATATCTAATGTATACTTTCCTTCCATCCATATCAACCCAAAATTCCGCTGAATCTCTATTTCCTTTTTTAAATTCATTTAAAATTTTATTTACTATATGGATGCTTTTTTGAGGATGACACTGTTGAACTTTTCTTCCTATAATTGCTTTTGTCCTAACAAAAATTCTATCCTTAGATTTGTTGAAATATTTAACTTCATCATTTTTATCTATAAATGTTATATCTATGGGTAAAGTATTAAGCACAGCTTCTAACTCATCTTTAGTAAAGTTTCCCGTAGATAATACAATTTTTCCCTTTACCTCCTTTTCTTTTTCCTCCACTTTTGGCATTTTTGTAGGAATAAAACAACAGTAACCTATTTCATCAAATTCCTTTCTTATTTTTATCCACTCTTCATTGCTTATCACTTTCAATGCTGTTGGAAATAGAATTTTATTTTCCTTGTTGTAGTGTTTTAAAAGCATTTCGTAAAGCATTTTAATTTTCTCATCAAATTTATTTTCATCTTTTTCTTTTAAAGCATTAATAATTTCTTTTTTTATCTGTCTTATTCCGTCATGCTCCGCCCACATAATGGCGGGAGGCTCCTCTATACCATGCTTTTCCAAGTATGGAAATAAAACATTTTCCTCCCTTAAATAATGCTTTTCTGCTTCCTTAAAATGTTGCGCAGTTTCCTCTAAATCCCCTCCTTCTAAATTTTTTACATGTGAAAGTAGCATTTCATGTTCTTTCATTAAAATGTAGATAGGATGCCATTCTGGTAAATCAATGCTTGTATCAAGAGCTTCCTTAAAAACTTCCATATGAATATCACATAATTTCATTATTTCTTCCCTTGTTATACCTTCTTTTATTAATTCCTGCTCCACTTCTGCAATGTCCTTTGGTGTTAATTCTCTTAAAATTTCTTTTGCTTTCCGCCTAACTTCCTCAATATTCGCTCCTTCATGCAATTGCTTTAAAATGCTTTTCAACATTCCTTTCTTTTTTCCTAAAGCTTCCATGAGTAATATTACGGCGTAATATAAAAATTTTGTGTGCAAATTATTAACATTTCAATAGTTTTATATTCATTTTTCATTTTTACATTGTGGAAGATTATTTTCATGAAATAGAAGAAAAAGCTAAAGAATGCTATGAAATTGCTACAAAAGCAAGAAAAAAAGGTTTCGACCCCAAAAAAGAAGTCGAGGTTTCTTTTGCAAAAGATTTGGCAGATAGAGTTGAAGAATTGGTCGGACCAAAAGGAATCGCAAGCAGAATCAGAAAATATTTAAAGGAGAAAGGAAGAGAAGAAACAGCTTTACAAATTGCTATTGAAATTGCAGAGAGTATGGAAGGAAGCTTTGCAAGTATAATTGAACAGGCAGTAAGGACGGGATTAGCAATTCTAACAGAAGGTGTTTTAGTAGCACCAATAGAGGGAATTTCAGGAGTGGAAATAGGAAAAAATGATGATGGGAGCAGATATGTGGATTTATATTTCGCTGGCCCAATACGCTCCGCTGGAGGAACCGGCGAGGCAATGAGTGTTTTAATTGCTGATGTCGTTAGGAGAAGACTAGGTATTGATAGATATAAGCCAACTGAAGATGAAATTGAAAGATATAAGGAAGAAATTCCTTTATATGATAGAATAACTAATCTACAATATCTTCCAACCCCTGAAGAAATAGAAATTATTGTTAAAAATTGCCCAATTTGTATAAATGGTGAAGCAACGGAAGATAGGGAAGTGATGGGAAAAAGAGATTTGCCCAGAGTAAAAACTAATAAAATAAGAGGAGGAGCATGTTTAGTTATTGCTGAAGGACTTTGTTTAAAAGCGCCAAAATTGCTAAAACATGTCACAAATTTAAAGTTGGAAGGATGGGATTTTTTAAAGAAGTTTATTTATGAAGAAAAGGAAGAAAAAGAAATAACACCATCCGATAAGTATGTTCATGATATTATTGCTGGGCGCCCCGTTTTAAGTCATCCATCTAGGAAAGGTGGGTTTAGACTTAGATATGGGAGGGGTAGAACTTGCGGGCTTGCAGCATTAGCAATTCACCCCGCAACTATGTATTTACTAGATGAATTTATTGCAGTTGGCACTCAGCTTAAAACAGAAAGACCGGGAAAGGGAACAATTGCAACACCTTGTGATACAATAGAAGGACCAATGGTATTGCTGGATAATGGCGATTTTATACAAGTAAATAGTTTGGAGGAAGCTAAAAAAATAAGAAATAGGGTTGTAGAAATTGTTGATTTGGGCGAAATTTTAGTTCCATTTGGAGAATTTGCTGAAAATAATGCTATCTTGCCACCAGCAAGTTTCTGTTATGAATGGTGGATTCAAGAGTTAGAAGAAAAAGCCGATTTAAAAGAAGTTATGGATAAATATGGGATAAAAGACTTTGCCAGCATTTCAGCTGATATAGCATTTAAAATATCTAAGGAATATGATGTTCCTTTACATCCATCATATACATTATTTTGGAATGATATATCAAAAGAAGATTTTTTATATCTAAGGAATGCCATTAAAAATGGAGAGTACGATGGAAAATTATATTTAAAGAAAGATAAAAAATTAAAAGAAATTTTGCTCAAACTCGGCGTTTTGCATAAGGAAGGAGAGAAATATATAATAGAAAAATATGCCCCCGTTTTATTGAAATGTTGTGGATTCGAAGTTAAGGAGAAGAAGCCAATAGAAATAAAAAATAGTCAAAAAGAGCCAATAGAAGCTATTCAGGAGATAACTGGAATTAAAATATATCCAAAAACATTTCATAGGATCGGCGCTAGGATGGGGCGCCCAGAAAAGGCAGCAGAAAGAAAAATGAAAGCTTCCCCTCACATTCTTTTTCCAGTAGGCATGGAAGGGGGGAGAGAAAGGCTTTTGAATATAGCCAGAAAAGTGGAAACAGAAGCTGGGGAAAGAAAATGCGAGAAATGTGGGAAAATAACCTATAAAGCAAAATGCGAATGTGGAGGACATACATATTTTACTGGAAAATTGAAAAAGTTTGAAATAAGCATTGAAAATGAATTAAGGAAAGCAGAGATAAGATTGAATGTTTCACTGCCAGAAAAAGTTAAAGGAGTAATAGGATTAACATCATATAGCAAAACACCAGAATGCATAGAAAAGGGAATTCTTAGAGCAAAAAATGGTGTGTATGTTTTTAAAGACGGAACCGCGAGATTTGATATGACGAATATGCCATTAACACATTTCAAGCCATATGAAATAGGAACAAGTATTCAGAAATTGAGAGAGCTGGGATATAAATATGATTATAAAGGAAATGAATTAAAAGATGAGAACCAGATATGCGAGCTTAAGCCACAAGATATAATACCATCAAAAAAATGTGGTGAATATCTATTGAAAGTATCAAAATTTGTTGATGAATTGTTGGTAAAATTATATGGCTTAAAACCATTTTATAATGCAAAAAAAATTGAAGATTTAATTGGGCATCTTGTTGTTGGTTTATCTCCTCATACATCAGCTGGAGTAATAGGTAGAATTATAGGATTTGTTGATGCCAACGTATGTTGTGCACATCCATTTTTCCATGCTGCAAAGAGAAGAAATTGTGATGGAGATGAAGATGCTCTAATGCTTTTGATGGATGTTCTATTGAATTTTTCAAAAGAATATATTCCCGAAAAAAGAGGAGGAAAAATGGATTTACCATTAGTTATTGCTACTCGTATTCATCCAAATGAAATAGATAAAGAAGCTTTAAATATAGATTTATTGGAAAGATACCCATTAGAATTTTACAGGAAAACGCTGGAATATCCACATCCAAAGGAACTCGAAGAAATAATGGATTTGGTTGCAAATAGAATTGGAACAGGAAGGGAATATAATGGATTTGGATTTACGCATGATACTCAAAATATAACAAATGCTCCTAAAGTATCAGCATACAAATTATTGGACAAAATGGAAGATAAATTGAACGCACAAATTTCTTTAGCAATAAAAATAAGAGCAGTTGATGAAGAAGATGTTGCGAGCAAAGTTATACAAACTCATTTTCTTCCAGATTTGTTGGGGAACTTAAGAGCATTTACAAGACAGCAATTTAGATGCATAAAATGCAATACAAAATATAGAAGAGTGCCATTGAAAGGTAAATGCATAAAATGTGGTGAAAATTTGGTTTTAACTGTTCATGAAAAATCTATAAGAAAATATTTAGAACCAGCTAAACAACTCGTAAATAAATTTAATGTATCCAATTATACAAAACAAAGAATCATTTTATTTGAAAAGTTTGTTGATTCGCTATTTAAAAATGATAAAGTAAAGAAAACAAAATTAACAGATTTTTGGTAATCTTTATTCGATTACCCAACAATTCTTAATTTTCCTAATTGTGGTTCATATATTTTCCCTTTTTCCATTAAAGCGACTATAACTTCCTCGGCTATTTCCTTATCAATCCCTATATTTTCTCCTTCTTTGATAACTTCCTCCCATATGGCTCCTTCCTCTCCTTGCAATTTTTCAATTATTTCAAGTAATTTATCTTCAACCTCTCCATAATCCTTTTTATAAACTTTTTTCTTACTAGAAGTAACAAATGATAAAGCTTCTTTTAATAAAAATTCATAGTGCTGAACATCTATATCTTTATATGTCTTAACAGCTTCCGCAACCCCTTCCGCCACCAGTGGAGGATATCCAAGTTCTTTTAATTGTCTTGCTGTTGGTTCTTTCATACTTAGAGCATCTTTTATTGCATTTATCCTAACCAACATGCTCCTACATGCTTCAATAATCCAATAATTCCTTGTTTCCTCTTTAACTTCCTTTGCCATTTCTGCTCTTGCTGATAAATATATTACGCCTTCTTCTGGCTCATAAATTCTTACTTTTCCAACAACAGCAATATAACTTGGAATATCCATATCAGCCAATATACTCGCCACCTCCGGCTTAAATGCTTCAGCATATACAACATGCATTCCTGTTGGGTCGGAAATTCTCGCCCTCCTTCTTATTCCTTCTTTTCCAATTTCTTCAACATCTGTTAGCACCCCCACAATATAAAGCCTATTAACTTTTGCTCCAAGCGGAGTGATTACATATTTTGGAGCCTTTTCTCCCTTCGCTTCTATTACATGGCTTGAATCGTTATATTCTGCTGCAAATATTCTCCAGGCTGGCTCCCTCATTTCATCCCTCCAATTGCATTAGAATTTCATCAGCTTCCTTATTTTCATCAATTGAAATAAATTCTGCGGATTTTGCAAATATAGTTACAATAAAATCGCTTTGTATCGAATCTCCTTTTATTCTTATTGGTTTTGCAATAAGTTTATCTAAAATTTCTTCATATACAATGCCATAATCCATTGCTTCCTTTGCTATATTCATATATTCTTCCAAGGTTTTTTTAAGTAATTTTTCTGAAAGTTCTCTATTCAAAATAACATCCACAGCTCCTGTTCCATCATCTACCAATGCCCTTATTCTTAAATCTGGCATCCCTTCTACATTTCCATCTTCCTCGCATATCCCATTTTTTATTCTCCTATTACATTTTGGACATCTAAAAATAATGCCAGAATCTTTTCTTATTTCTAATATAACCCCTTCAATACATAAATCAATCCCCCCACCCGCGTTCACCACTTTATATAAAGGTATTGGTTTCTCTTCTATTATAATTTCTTCATCAAGTTTCTCCACTTCTGCATTCTCATCAAAAATTAGTTGTGGCGCCCCCCTCCATTTTCTTATGTACCCTCCTTTTATTTTTATAACATCTCCCTCATTTAATCCAAAATCTTTCCATGAAGTAAATCTTATTTTTGCTGTTTCATCTGCCAATATACCAGAAAATACTTTCTTAATTTCCCCTCCTATATTAACACTCCTTTCTTCTATAGATATAATTTTCCCTCTAACTTCAACATTGGCAATACCGGGCTTCAAATCAACTAAATTATATTTTTTAGGAGCTCTTTTTATTAAATCAATATCATAATCTAATTTTTCAATTTCTGTCCATTCTGATAGGCTTAAGCGAGGTTGTCCTTCCCATTCGCTTGATGAAGCATTTTTTATTTTTATAACATCTCCTCTTTCCAAGCCAAAATCTTTCCATGCGGTAAATGGAATAACTGCAGTCTCATCTCCTAACAATCCTCTAAAAATTTTCTTTTTTGTATTTCTTACTTCAACTTCCCTTTCTTCAATTGCAATAATTTTTCCAACTGTACATATTCCCCTTTCATTTACTCTTATATCTTTTAATTTCTTTTCCTTTAAAATCCCCCCATATTTATTTATGATTGCTTCTTTTGCATGTTCCAAAGGAACTCCATATTCCAAAAATTTCTTCAAATCTCTTTCAACATCCTCTCTCTCCGCCTCTACAACTTCTAAGATTTCATCAACTATTTTATCAATATCCATTATTATTTTAAATAAAATAGCCTATAAAACTTTAGCCCCCATGTAAGTTGTAATTATAACTCCAAAATTCATCATTATTCCTAAAAATAACAAGGTATAGAATAAAAAATCTATATTAAAATATGATAGAATTCCTCCAATCATTATTATGAATAGTCTTACATCTCTGCCAAAAATTGACAATCTAATATTTGTCATGTGATGTACATAACTTGGCAAAACACAACCAACCAAAGCTAATGAAAAAGCAATTAATGGAATAGTTGAAAATATTCCATATGCATAAAACATCCCAAATACAATTAATATATCAGCATATCTATCCAGTAAGGCGTCAATAACCGCTCCAAACCTTGTTTTCATATTCTTTATTCTTGCTATTTCTCCATCACATCCATCAATAATTGAGCAGAATTGCGTCATTAAACCAGCTGGAATAAATAACTTAACCAAAAATAAGAAAGAAGAAAAAATACCTAGTAGGAAGGATATGAAGGTCATTAAATTTGGGGTAATAGAGTCATATCTTAAAAGAAATTTTGTAATTTTTGTAGATATTTTTCTATTTAAATTTCTAGATACAATTCCATCTGTTTTTTTGATTAAAGACTTTTCAACCAATTTTTCCGCCTTTTTAAGCTCCTCCCTTGTATCTATATCTATCCAATAATCATCAACAACTTCATATGACACCTTTCCTTCTTTTGCCATTTCTTTAATAACTTCCGCAAGTTTTATTCCTTCTTTTTTCTCCTTTAATTTTTCAATAAAATCAAAAATTTCTCTTTTGCAGTAAAATAAGCCAGTATCAAAATAGTCATATTCCTTAAGTTCTTTTCCAATATCAACGACTTTATTTCCGCTTACTTTGACTTTTGTCGCTTCCACAGCATCGCTACAATGCTTGCTAACAAAAACCGTTGTCTCTTTTTTTCTTACAAAATTAAAAAATTTTTCTCCATAAAAATGATCCGCCATTAACAAAATAAAATCATCATTTATGAAATCCCTCGCCAAGTACAAACTCCATCCGTTCTCTTTGTCTGGTTGATTATTATAAACAAGTTTTATATCTGGGAATTTTTCCTTTATATAATCTGCAATTTCCTTTTTATGATATACTACAATGATTTCATATCCCTTCAATTTCCTAATAGTATGCTCTATTATTGGCAAGCCAAACAATTTAATGAGGGGCTTAGGCTCGCCCCCCATCCTTTTTGCACAGCCCGCCGCCAGTATGACTGCTTTCATAGATTGTTTTTAAACCAGTTAACCAGCATTTGGAACTGTTCGTGCGTATTTATTACATTGCTTTCCATTGGGCTTTTGAAAAAGAAAGCCATTTCCTTTATAACTCCACATAATCCTTTTTTCTTTGCAAACAGCAAAAATCTTGCTATATCTATGACTATTGGGGCTGCAACGATTGCATCAATTCCATCCCATACGAAATAGAATTTCATTTTTGTTCCTAAAAATCCTTTAAAATGTATGAAATCAAAAGCTGTTTTATTGTCTATTAAGCTTGGGAAATATTCTATTTCAGTTATGCTGTATGGAGAGTAGCCTAGTATTTTTTCTAAAACGCTATCCTTTGAAATGACTTTACTTTCCTTATTTTCTTTATGACTCAAAACCTTTCCATCAAAATCTCCTAAGATATTATAGCTCATCCAACCGATTATTTCCAAATTCCTATATAAAAACATTGGAGCAAGCGTTGTTTTAACTAATGTCTCTCCTGTTTTGCCATCATTCCCAGCATGAGGCACTCCATTTTCTATAGCAAGTTGCTTTAACGCAGGCAAAGAGGAGCCGACACTTGGAGTAAAGTTACCATATGGTATCTTGTTTTTTATTGCTGCATAGGCATACAACATGCTTGCATTTGCATATTCCTTTTTATCCTCATCAAGCATTTCTTCAAAGCCTTCTATGCTTTCATGATATTTACTATTGATTTTAACTACTGGTTCAGTTGATGCTAAATTAATTACAACGGTTTCATCGTCCTTGAATTTCCTCATATCTTCCTCCAATCTGTTTGCTATCTCCCTTAAAGACAAGCCATCTTTTTCTAACGATTCAATCTTACCAAATTCTTCTATTCCTGTTCCACAATTCAATGCTGTTCCTTTCTTTGCTTTTATTTTTTCTAAATCTTCTCTTACCCTTTCCATAATGTCATTGTCAAAATGTCTATTCTTTTCCCAATGAAATTTTGCTGCATAGTAGAGACTTTTGTCCAAATCTCTTATTTCATGCCCTCCAAATTCGAAAGTAAGTTTTGCAAAATCATTTATTCCCTCAAACTGAGGAAGCTCTGAGACTAATCCCCTTTTATCAACTATCTCTCTTTCGATTGCTTTCCCCCCGACTGCTGTTGTGGTTGAAACTATACCATATGTACCAATAAGCCACAACTTCATTTAATCACCTCCATTCAAATAGCAAAGAAACCAGCTTTAGCTGGCTATCTTATATAATAAATATTAGGAAAATATTTAAAAACTTTACTACTTAAAAAATTCATCAAGAGTAACGATTCTTCCCCTATCTTTCTTTTCCTCCTCTTCTTTTTCTATTCCAACAAGTTTCTTGAATTCTTCCTCATTTATTATTTTTAAACCCAGTTCTTTTGCTTTTTCATATTTACTCCCAGGTTTCTCTCCTACAACAACATAATCAACGTTTTTGCTAACGCTATTGGAAACAATGCCTCCCAACTTTTCAACAATTTCTTTTGCTTCTTCTCTTGAAAAATCTTTAAGTGAGCCAGTAAAAACAAATACTTTTCCTTTAAGTTTTCCTTCCTCTTCTTCATATTCCATTTTTATTCCTAATTTTTTCAATTCCTCTATCTCTTTCCTATTTCTTTCCTCATTGAAGAAATTGACAATGCTACTTGCTGTTTCTGGACCAATTTCTTTTATTGCTAAAAGTTCTGCTTCTGTTGCTTTCATTAACTTATCTATGCTTTTAAATTTCTCTGCAAGAAGTCTTGCTGTATGCTCTCCAACATTTGGTATTCCTAAAGCAAAAATAAGACGAGCCAATCCTCTGTTTTTGCTTTTTTCTATCGCCTCTATTAAATTTTTGGCGGATTTTTCTGCAAATCTCGGAATCCTCATTAAATCTCTTTTTGTAAGCCTGTATATATCGCTAATTCTTTTTATTAATCCCTTTTCAACTAACAAATCTACTGTTTTCCCTCCCAACCCTTCTATATCCATTGCATTTTTTGAAGCAAAATGAGCTATGCTTCTTTTAAGCTGGGCTGGGCAGGACAGCCCACCAGTACATCTATAATAGGCACCCTCCCTCACCACATGGCTCCCGCATACCGGACATTCTTTGGGCATTGAAAATTCTTTTTCATTTCCTGTTCTCTTCTCTTTTATTACTTCTATAACTTCTGGTATAACATCTCCAGCCCTCGCGATTCTAACCCAATCCCCTATTCTTATATCTTTTTCCTTAATATAATCCTCATTGTGTAAGGTAGCTCTTGAGACTGTTACTCCTTTTACATCAACTGGTTTTAATAAAGCAACTGGAGTGAGTATTCCTGTTCTCCCTACTTGTACCATAATATCTAAAATTTGCGTTTCCTCCTTACGAGGAGGAAATTTATATGCAATAGCCCATCGAGGACTCCTTGTTTTTACTCCTAAAGCTTCTTGATATTCAAATTTATTTACCTTAATTACAACTCCATCAATTTCATATTCCAAATCTTCTCTAATTTTTTCCATTTCATCATGATATTTTATTGCATCATCAATGTTTTTGCAAAGTTTCACATATGGATTTATTTTAAGTCCCCATTTCTTTAAAGTTTGCAATGCATCCCATTGACTTTCTATTTTTATTCCATTTGCTTCATAATGCATAATTTCATAAAAGAAAATATCCAATGGACGTTGAGCTGTTTCCCTTGGATCAAGTCTTCTTAATGAGCCTGCTGCAGCATTCCTTGGATTTGCTAATGGTTCCTCGCCTTTTTGAATCAATTCTCTATTGAATTCTTCAAAATCTTTGATATGCATTATTACCTCTCCTCTTACAGCAAGCTTTTTAGGATAGGGAATTTCATCATCTCTTAAAACTAAAGGCACCGCTCTTATAGTCCTTATATTTTCTGTAACATCTTCTCCTTCTATACCATCTCCTCTCGTAGAACCTCTAACATATTTACCATCTTCATAAATTAATTCTACACTTAGTCCATCCAATTTTGGCTCAGCAACATATTCAACCTCATCAACTCCTAATTCTTTTTTTATTCTTCTATCAAAAGCTCTTATTTCTTCTTCATCTCTTGCAGTATCTAAACTCAACATTGGCTTAACATGTTTGACAGCTTTGAATTCTTTAGCGGGAGGAGCGCCCACTCTTTGTGTGGGTGAATCAGGCGTGATAAATTCTGGAAACTTCTCTTCCAATTTACGAAGCTCATCCATTAATTTGTCATATTCCTCATCAGAAATTTCTGGCTTATTCAGAACATAATATAAATAATTATGCCTCCATATTTCTTTACGAAGCCATTCTATCCTCTTTTTTGCCTCCTCTCTTGATATTTCCATATATAAATATATAATGATTGTAATTAAATAAAAAACTTTTTGCTATTTAAAATTGAATAGAACAGCTTGCTTTTCCTTCTTTTTTAGCTCCTGCGCCTCTTTATAAATTTCCTTTGCTTTCTCTCCCACCAATAAAGAAAGCTCTTCTTCATTTAAATCAAGCTTAGCAGCCAACCTTGCAGCTAAATCATCATTACTTTTGAATAAATTTGCAAACATTGGGAGCAATTCATAAGCTTTTTTGCTTGAACAATGTATAAATTTACCTAATTTCTTTGCCAAATTCATCCTTAAATGCCTATATTGTTTACTTCTTGCCATGCTTCTTAGCCATTTAGGAAAATGATATGCAGTAAATCCTCTATATTCGTGTTTTTTTGCAATTGCTACCCCTCCAGTCATCAATTCTGTGGCATAACCCCACAGCCCATAATATTGTCGCCTCCATACCCTCCCCAAAAAAACATCAGCCCTCGATAGATATTCATAAGCTCTTGCCAAATCATCTCTATGCTTATATTCTATTGGTAAATTTTCATCAATCCAAAGCAATAAGTTATCTGGAGATTCATCCAATCTCCATGCTTCTCTAATAGCTGTTCTTAAATCATTTGCCCTCAATATTCTATGTAATCCGATAAAAATCTCTCTTTCCCTATCTCTATATCCTAAATGGGAGATTGCATCTCTTGTTATTTTCTTTTCATATGCAATTGATTGCAAATCATTAATAGCACTTCTTACATCCCCATCGCATCTCATGGCAATTGTATTTAAAACTTCTATATCTACTTCTATACCTTCAAGCTGACAAATTTTTCTTAATAAAGCAACAATTTCTTTCTTTCCAACTTTTTTAAATTCTATCGCCTTACATATGTTTTTTAATTCTTGACCACTTCCCTTTATTAATTCATAATAATCATTGGCTATCAATACAATTGGTTGTTTTGTAACTCTAATTGTTTCAACTATTGCTCTTTTTCCTCCATAATCTCCAGCTTTTTCATAAAGATTATCTGCTTCATCCAAAATAATCAATCTTTTTTTCCCTCCTGTTAGTGTTTCATTTATTGCTCCACTTAAAGCTATCCTTCTTATTATTTCTCTATTTCTTTCATCGCTTGCATTCATTTCTACAATTTCCCAATTAAAATCGTTGGCAATAGCATATGCAGATGTTGTTTTTCCTACACCTGGTTTACCATATAAAATGACAGCTTTTTTAGTTGGCCTCCCTTCTTCCCACTCCTTAGCCCATTTTAATAACTCTTCCTTTGCCTTTTTGTTTCCTATAACATCTTTTAAGCTTTTAGGACGATATTTTTCAGTCCAGTTCATCTCTGCATCTCAAATTCTTTCCAATAAAAATCTTTTTTAAACTCATTTCTTATTATGTCTCCAAGTTTTGTCGGGATTTTTATTCCATACTCTTCAAATACTTCCATTCCATCCTTTGTTATATAACTTGGATTGAATGGGTCAAAATCTGGCGGAAGTTTTATTAGCTGGTATTCATATTCTCCTGTCTCAGGATTTCTTATACAAATTCTATAATTATATTTATTCAAAACAGTATAATTTCCTTGCAACCTGCTTACCATTTCTCTATAATAAATGATGCTATTTTTTAATTCCCTAATTTCATTCTCCAATCTTTCCACTTTATGCCTATATTCCTGCAACTCTCTCCTTAATCTTTCATTTTCATATTTTAAAGCCTCTCCTTCATATGATGTTCTACTTCCTTCTAAATGAGCAAGCTTCATCTTTAAAAATTCGTTCTCTCTCCTTAAATCGCTTAGCCAGTCCAATAATCTATCATTGGAAGGCTTTTCTTCCAGTTTCTTTATTTTTTCCTCCAATTCCGCAATCATCCTCTTATATTTTTCAACTTCATCATTATTATTCATCATTTTCTCTTCCTTCCTTTCTTCTTCCTGCTCCTCCTCCGGCTTTGTTGTAAAAATCATTATACCTATCCAAATTAGTAAGAACGAGAGAATAATGAGTATTGAAGCAGTGACGTTATCGATCATGTGTAAAAACATAATGCGTTTTTAATTTCTATACTTTTCGCTTTTTGACTAAGATTTCCCTATCGCTTCCTTAATTTCTTCAACAACTTCCGGATTTCTAAGTGTTGTCAAATCCCCAAGCTCTTCTTTTCCTTCTGCAATATTTCTCAATATCCTTCTCATTATTTTCCCGCTTCTTGTTTTCGGTAAATCACTCACAAAAATTATTTCATCTGGCTTTGCAGTTGGCCCAATTACTTTTGCGACATGTTTCTTTAATTCTTCTTTTAATTCATCACTTGCTTCATATCCTTCTTTTAGAACAACATATGCCAAAGGAACCTGACCCTTTATTTCGTGAGGCTTACCAACTACAGCCGACTCTGCCACCGCTGGATGGCTTACCAAAGCGCTCTCTACTTCAGCTGTTCCCAAACGATGACCAGCAACATTTAGAACATCTCCTATTCTTCCAAGTAGCCAGAAGTAACCATCTTCATCAATCATTGCTCCATCTCCCGTATAAAATTTGTCATAGCCATATTTACTCCAGTATTCCTCAATATACTTGTCATGTGCTTTATACAATCCTCTCAGCATGGAAGGCCATGGTCTTGTAATAACTAATTCTCCTTTTTGACCGGGAGGACATATTCCATTTTCGTCTCTTACTTCTGCTTTTAACCCTGGGAAAGGAAATGTTGCGGAGCCGGGCTTTAATTTTGTTATGCCAGGCAATGGAGTTATTAAAATCATGCCTGTCTCAGTCATCCACCATGTATCAACTATTGGACACCTTTCCTTTCCTATAACCCTATAATACCATAACCAGGCTTCAGGATTAATAGGTTCTCCAACGCTCCCCAATAGTCTTAGACTGCTTAAATCATGCATATTTGGCCATTTCTCTCCCCATTTCATTGCCATTCTAATAGCGGTTGGGGCGGTATAAAAAATTGTTACCTTGTATTTTTCAACGATTTCCCACCATCTTGCTGGTGTTGGATAATCAGGTGCACCTTCATACATTATTCCAGTTACATTGTTTGCTAGAGGTCCATAAACAATATAGCTATGACCAGTTATCCATCCTATGTCGGCGGTGCACCAATAAATATCATCATCTTTTACATCAAAAATCCATTTCATTGTTGTGGCAACCCCTACCATATAGCCACCAGTAGTATGCATCACGCCTTTTGGCTTTCCTGTTGTTCCAGAAGTATACATTAGGAAAAGCAAGTCTTCGGCATCCATTATTTCTGGCTCACATTCTGTTGGCATGTCCTTGACTAAATCATCCCACCATATATCCCTTCCTTCCTTCATATTAATATCATTTCCAGCTCTTCTAACAACAATTACTTTTTCAACGTCTAAATTTTTCAATCCCTCATCCGTTTTTTCTTTATGATTTAAAATTTTTCCTCTTCTATAATAGCCATCGCACGTAATAATATATTTTGCCCCAGCATCCTCAACCCTGTCTTTAAAAGCTTCTGCACTAAATCCAGCGAAAATGACGGAATGAGGCGCCCCTATTCTGGCGCATGCCAGCATAGCTATGGGTAATTCAGGAATCATTGGTAGATATATGGATACGATATCACCCTTTTTCACTCCTATACTTTTTAAGGCATTTGCGAATTTGCAAACTTCTTCATATAACTGCTTATAGGTTAATTTTCTAACTTCTCCATCTTCTCCTTCCCAAATATATGCTATTTTATCTCCCTTACCCCTTTCAATCCATCTATCTAAACAATTATAAGAAGCATTTAATTTTCCGTTTATAAACCATTTATAATAAGGAGGATTGGCTTCAAGAACTTTATCCCATTTTTTATACCAATCAATCATTTCTTCTGCTCTTTTTTCCCAGAATTTTATATAATCCTCTCCTTCCTTATAAACGCTCTCATCTTTTATCCATGCTTTCTTTCTAAATTCCTCTGGTGGTGGAAAAATTTGTGCCTCTTTCATGTGGGGAGTATATAAAATGAATACTTAAAATTTAGGGTGTAAGTTTGCAGTCATTTTTGTACTAAATTTAGCAACTCATGAATAACAAAATTAAAATTTCCGATTTATATTATCATCATGATTCAAGAGGTGGAGATAGAAAAGCCAAAAGAAATAAATTTTATTTTAGGACAGACACATTTCATAAAAAGTGTGGAAGATTTATATGAAGTAATGGCAAATGTTCCAAATGCAAAATTTGGAATAGCTTTTTGTGAAGCATCTGGCAAATGCTTAATAAGATATGATGGAAATGACGAAGAAATGATAAATCTGGCAATAAAAAATGCTGAAAAAATTGCTTGCGGCCATTCCTTTATAATTTTCATGAAAGATTGTTATCCAATAAATGTATTAAATGCAATAAAAAATGTGCCAGAAGTTTGCAGAATTTATTGCGCCACCGCCAATCCAACAAAAGTTTTAATTTATGAAACAAAAAACGGGGATGAAATAGGAAGAGCAATAATTGGTGTAGTAGATGGTTATAAGAGTAAGGGAATAGAAAGCGAAGAAGATATTAAGGAAAGAAAAGAATTCTTAAGGAAAATAGGTTATAAGAGATAATAAAAAAATAATGAAGCAAAATCAACAAAATTAGCAAATTTATTATAGATATAATTATATAATCTTGATGCAAGAAAGATTACTTGGCTTATATCAACTTTCCTCAAAACTCATTTTGGCGGGTTCTTTTGAGGAAATTTATGAAATATTTGCTTCCGCCTTGAAGAAAGTTCTTAAGTTTGATACATTTGCTCTGTTAATAAAACAAGGAAATGAATTAAAAATTGTTAAAACAATCGGAATCTACGAACCATCTTTTCCATTAAGGCTGGATGGAGAAAAAGGAATAACGGTAGCATGTGCAAGAGAGAAAAAAACAATTTATGTTCCAGATGTAAGCAAAGACCCAAGGTATATTGAAGCAGCTCCAAATATAGGGAGTGAGGTGGCAATCCCTATTTTATACAGAAGAGAGTTAATTGGTGTAATGGATGTTGAAAAATCAGAAAAAGATGGTTTCAGCCAAAAAGACATACAACTTTTAGAAATATTTGCAAATATATTGGCAGCATCTTTTAAAAATGTCGAATTTAAAATGAAAATAGAAGAATCGGAAAGAAAATATAGAAGCATATTTGAAAACGCTGTCGAAGGCATCTATAGGCTAGATAAGGAAGGAAAAATAATAGAAGCAAATAAGGCTCTGGAAAAATTTTTTGGTTATACATATGAAGAGCTTAAAAGAATGGATTTGAGCAAGTTATATAAAAATAAGGAGCATAGAAAAAAATTTTTTGAAATATTAGAGAGGGAGGGAGTAGTTAGGAACCATGAAGTTGAGTATGTAAGAAAAGATGGAAAAATAGTTATAGGGAATGAATTCGCAATAAAAGTTAAAGAAGGCGAAAACGAGTATATAGATGGCATAATACATGATATAACCCAATTAAAGAAAGCCCAGCGGGAGGCGGATTTTTATAATGCTCTCCTCCGCCACGATGTTGCAAATAAATTTCAGTTAATAATTGGCTACCTCGAAATGCTCCTTGAAGAAGATTTGAAAGATGAGCATAGAGAGCTTGTTGAGTTGGCAATGAAATCCGCCTTGGCTGGGAGCAGATTGATAGAAAATATTAGGAAATTGGAGACAGTAAAAAAAGAAATGAAGAAAATAGAAATTGATTTGGATACAATGATAAATGACTTAATAAGAGAATATAGTAAAGATGCAAAAGAAATGGGAATTAAAATAGAATATGATGAGGCAAAAAAGAAAATATTGGCAACAGAATTTATAAGAGAGGTTTTTGGAAATATAATATGGAATTCCATAATTCATTCAAAAGCAAATAAAATTAGAATATATTCTAAGGAAGATGATAAATACATAAAGGTATGTATAGAAGATAATGGAATTGGAATAGCTGATGAAATTAAAAAAGAAATTTTTGAAATGGGTTTTAAAGGAAAGAAAAGCAAGGGAAGCGGATTGGGATTATATTTAGCAAAAAAAATTGTAGAGAGCATGGGAGGAAAAATAGAAGTAAAAGACAGAATAAAAGGAGACCATACAAAAGGAGCGCTATTTGAAATTTGTATTCCAAAATGATTTTCAACTGCCACACCCACATAGGAGATGCTTTTATTAAGCCACCAAAAAATTTGAGCTTGGAGGAAATTTTTGCCCCTCCACATGGTTACAAACATTTAATGCTTGAAAAGGCAAGCAGAGAAAAAATTATAGAAGGAATGAAAAAAGCAATTAATATTATGGAGAATTGTGGAACAAATGTTTTTATTGATTTTAGAGAAGGAGGATTGAGAGGAGTCGAAATGTTAAAAGAAGCTTTAAAAGAAAGAAAAATAAAAGCCATCATCTTAGGAAGACCAAAAAAACTTTTTTATGATGAAAAAGAAATGGAAGAGCTATTAGGTAAATGCCATGGTATAGGAATAAGTAGTATATCTGATTGGAATGAAGAAGAATTGCAAATGGTTGTTGAACATGTAAAAGAAAAAAACAAAATTTTTGCAATGCATGCGAGTGAAAATAGAAGAGAAGATATAAATAAGATTTTAGATTTAAAGCCAGATTTTTTGGTTCATTTATGTAAGGCAACAGAAGATGATTTAAATGAAATAAAATCAAAAAAAATCGGAGTTGTTGTTTGTCCGAGAGCAAATTCTTTTTTTAATCTTTCCCCACCTATAAAATTACTTTTAGAAAAAAATATACCAACAATGTTGGGCACAGATAATGCAATGATCGTTGAACCAAACATTATGGAAGAAGTAAAATATGTAGTAAATAAATTTAAAATTGAAAAAAAGGAAGCAATTAAAATGGTTTCAGATATACCTAAAAAATTTTTAAGCGAAATTTTAAAAAACCATATGCATTCATTAGCCAATGAAAGTAAAGGATGTAATGGATAAAAATCCAATTGTGGCAGAAGTCCCAGGGAGTAGAGAAGATGTTTTAAGGCTTTTTGCAAAATATGAAGTATCTGGTGTACCAGTGGTAAAAGCTGGAACAAAACAACTTGTTGGTGTTGTAACAAGAAATGATATTTTTAGAAATGCTGAGGAGGAGCAACTTGCATTAATAATGAATGATAATCCTATTACCATATCTCCAGAAGCAGATTTAAAAAAAGCTGCAAAAATATTTTATGAAAAAAGAATTCATGGAATCCCAGTTGTTAAAAGAAAGGAGTTAGTGGGGGTTATCTCTCCAACTGATATTTTAAAAGTTATTGCTGAAAAAGGAGAAGATATTGTTGAAAATTATTTGTCGCCCATTTTCATCCCCATATATCAGGAGACTCCCTTGCCAGTTGTAATGAAAATTTTTAAGCTAACAGATGCTTCAGCCCTGCCAGTTTTAGATGAGAATGGAAATTTGGCTGGTATTGTGGCGGATGGCGATTTATTTACTTTTTCCCATTTGCATGAAACTGTTTCAAAGTCTGATATCGGGCTGGGAGAGGATGAAGACCTTTGGACGTGGGAGGGTATAAGGGATGTTATGCGCCTTTATTATGAAACTGCAAGAATACAGCTTCCTCCAGTGCCAGTAAAGGAAGTTATGATTAAAAAAGTTATAACAACATATAAAAAAGCAAAAATATCTGATGTTGCAAAGAAAATGCTTGAAAATGATGTTGACCAGCTACCAGTATTAGATGAAAAAGATGATATAATAGGAATGGTTTATGATATAGATTTAATGAAAGCATTGTTGTGATTATATGGATATCTACGAAAAAATAATATCACTGGCAAAAAGAAGAGGTTTCTTATATCCTTCATATGAAATTTATGGAGGGGAGGCAGGATTTTATGATTACGGACCAATAGGAGTTTTAATGAAGAATAATATAGAGAATAGGTGGAGACAATTTTATTTAATAAAGGAAAGATTTTTTGAAATTTCAACACCTGTTATTACCCCTTACAATGTTTTAAAAGCATCTGGACATGTCGATGAATTCATTGATGAAATTGCAACTTGTCAAAAGTGCGGAGCCAGTTTTAAGATAGAGGACTTGGAAAATGAGCATTGCCCAATCTGTAAAGGGAATGTAGAAAAAGGAAAACTGAACCTAATGTTTGAAACTTTTATAGGAGCAAAGAAAAAAGAAAAAGCATTCCTCCGCCCAGAAACAGCGCAAGGCATTTTCATTAACTTTCCTTTTTTATATGAATTTTATAGGAAAAAACTACCCTTTGGAGTTATTCAAATTGGAAAGGGGTTTAGAAATGAGGTTTCACCTCGTCAAGGTGTAATAAGACTTAGGGAATTTTCAATGGCTGAAGCAGAGATATTTTTTGAGCCAAATAATAAAAAGCATCCGAAATTTAAAGAAATGGAGAATGAAAAATTAAAATTAATAACAGAAAAAGACGAGGAAATTTTTATTAGTATAGGAGAGGCGGTTAATAAGAAAATTATAGGGAATGAAGCATTGGCATATTATATGGCGTTAACGAAGAAATTCTTAATAGATGTTGGAATAGATGAAAATAAAATTAGGTTTAGACAGCATAAAAAAGATGAATTAGCCCATTATGCAAATGAGTGTTGGGATGCAGAATTATATTCAGAAAGATTTGGATGGGTCGAATGTGTTGGTATTGCAGATAGGTCAGCTTATGATTTGAAAGCTCATATGGAATATACTGGAGTAGATATGAGGGTATTCAAGAAATATGAAATGCCAAAGAAAATTAAAAAGAAAATAATAAAGCCAAGAATGGATAAAATTGGGAAGAAATATAAAGAAAAAACAAAAGAGATAATAAAGAAATTGAAAGAAATTGAAATCAAAGAAAAAATAGAAAAATTAAGAATAAAAATAGGAGAAGAGGAGATAGAATTAGATAAGGAATTATTTGAAATAGAAGAGGTTGAAGAAGTTATTTCTGGAGAAAAATTTATCCCACATGTAATAGAACCATCTTATGGAATTGATAGAATTTTTTATTTTATTTTGGAACATAACTATAAAGAAATAGAGAAAGAAGGAGAAAAATATGTTATATTAAGCTTACCAGCCAGTATTGCCCCTATTAAAGTAGGGGTATTTCCGTTGGTGAATAAAGATGGATTGCCAGAAATAGCAAAAGAAATTGAGGAAGATTTGAGAAAAAATAATATAATAGCATTTTATGATGATAAGGGTAGCATAGGGAGAAGATATGCAAGAATGGATGAAATTGGTACACCTTTTTGTGTAACTGTTGACTATCAAACGAAAAATGATGATACCGTAACCATTAGATTTAGAGATACCACAGAACAAATAAGAATAGATAGGAAAGAAGTCCCTACATGGATAGCAAACAAATTATAGTATAAGTATATAACAATATGAAAAAGTTACTGGCTATATTCATTAGTTTCATTATTTTACCCATCTTTATAAATGCGAATGATGACAAGATAAAAAATATAGTAAATGCTATTGATGAAAATACCCTTTACAATTATATAGAAACGATTCAAAATTTCGGGCCGCATCCAACAGGAAGCGAGGAATGTGAAAAAGTCTGCCAATTTATATATAGAGAATTTAGCAAATATTTAGATACAGAGTATTATGAATGGGAAAATGGAAAGTATATAGGAAAAAATGTTATAGCAACAATAAAAGGAAAAACAAATTCCAGCATAATATTATCAGCCCATTATGACAGCTATTATAATTCACCAGGCGCCGACGACGATGGCACAGGCATAGCTTGCCTTCTGATGGCTGCAAAAATATTAAGCAAATATGAATTTAAGCATAACATAAAGCTAGTTGCTTTTTCTGGAGAGGAGCAGGGTATGCTAGGAAGCGCTGATTATGTGAGACATTTATATGAAAATGGAGAAGATATTATCGCAGATATAAATGTAGATACTGTTGGATATGCTAGTAGCAGGGAAGGAGGAAAATTAATTAGGGTTCTTACCGACGAAGCATCGATATGGGTAACTGATATTGCAGAAGAAATAAGTTATGAATATAACTTGGATATAAGTTTATATAGGCAAGGAAACTTTCCAGCTGGAGACCACCAATCCTTTATAGATTATGGATACGAAGCTGTTTTTTTCGTTGAATATGAATTTAATAAAAATATCCATACTCCTAATGATATAATAGAATATGTGAATATTAGCTACTTAACAAAAGTTTGTAAGCTTGTTTTAGCAACTGTTGCAAAAATTGCAGATTATGAATTTCCAATAAGAGCAAAATTTGAAGAGCCAAAAATAGGAAAGATTTATATTAATGATAGAGAAATTCTTACAACGAATAAACCATATCCCATAATATTTGGGAGAACATATGCGAGAATAAATGTAATGGGAAAGGCAAAAAGAGTTGAATTTTTTATTGATGATGAATTAAAATGCATTGATGAAAATTCACCATATGAATGCATTTACAAAGATATTTTATTTTTCAAACACAAATTAAAAGCAATTGCTGTATCAATAAATGGAACAGATATTTGTAGAATGAATGCAATAATATTCAATATATTACCGCCTGGCCCTCCCCACTAATCATTCCTCAATTCTTCCCTTCTTAACAATATTTTTTATTACATTTTCAATTCTTTCAATTGCTCTAATAGCTCTTTCTATTTCTCCTTTATTACATTCTTCTCTTAGTAATTCTAAATAGCCTTTTGCAATGCATATAGGGTTGAGAAAATGATGAGATGTTTTTAATTTAAATTCCCTTTCTCTTTCAAAAGCTTCTCTTAATGCTTCTTCCGCCTTTATTCTTTCTGTAATATCATGCAGAATAACAAGATGTCCTAATAGATTTTTGTATTTATCATATAGTGGTGATACATGCAGTTCATAATAAAATTTCTTATTATTTTTGTATATTGTTATTTCTTCTCTTATTTCCCTTTTACTCCTACAATATTCTGGTAAATTTGGATGAAAATCTGCCAATGCATCGATAAATTTTCCTAATAGATTCTGAGAAAAGATTTTTTTGGCAGATGAGTTTATAACAATGATTCTATGATGTCTATCTACTGCAATTACGCCGTCTTTCATATTTTCTATCAAGGTATGCATTGCAATTGGTCTAACATCAAACAATCTAAAATGAACGAAGCTCCAGCCTATTGCAATACCGCTTATAAGAAAGGTAAAAGGTGTCAAATCCACCGGAAAAAATTTGAAAATGTATATTGCGTTTCCTATTAAAGGAGCAAAAACTGCTAGCAATAGCAAACTTGCTTGTTTTTGATAAAAATGATAAGAATGAAAAATTATATTTAAAAGAGAAAAAATTGCAAATAAAATCAGCAAATATGAATATGCGGTATTTATTTTTGCCCAATCCCCATACTCAAAATCTAATAAATAAAACCTTCCATATGAAATAAGTTTGATATTTTTCCATATTAAGTAATGGTATTCATTTGTCCATGCAAGAATAATTGTTATTACTGGAATAAAAGAAAGCACTACCAAATTTCTTTTAGAAAGCCATTTTTCATTTCCCGCATATTGAAGGGCAAGAACCAACCAGGCAAGAGGAGCAAATACTATACCAAAGTATTGTATTTTTGCCCAAAATAATTTCGCATTTAAATTATAACTTCCCAATTCCAAAGCATATCCAAGGGACCATATTGCAATTGAGAACATTAATAAAATGAAAGAAATTCTATATGATAAAGAATAATGCCAAGCGAATATAGCAAGCTGAATCGCAATGATTGCAGATGATATTAATAAAATAAAGTAAATTAAAGGCATTATAGCCAAATAAATATCTTTTAATATAATGCTTTCGAAATTTTTCCTGATTTATTTTATTAATTCGTTAACTTCTTCCTCACCCCTTCTCAGTTCTTCCTTTTGTTCCTCATCATATCTAAGCAATAGAGCAAGAAATTCTCCTACATGTGTTTTCTCTTCCTTAGCAATATCCAATAAAATTTTCTTTAATTCCTCATTTTTTGTCAAATTTGCCATCTGTTCATATAAATTTATAGCATCCAACTCTGCCATTATACCGATTCTCATTATCTCTTTATCAAGATCCTCCTCATCTATTTCTTCAAGATTTATAGGAATTTTTGATAACTTCTTATTTTCTATTTTCATTTAATCACCAAAATTAAATCCATTTTTGATATTTAAATTTTTAAAATTTTTTTACGATTTTCGAACAAATTTTTACGATTTTCTTAAATTAATGATTTATATAATGAAATATTTTATAATGGGGAGGAAAATGAAGAAGATATTGGTAGTTGTAATGATATTGTTATTTTTGAACGTAGGTATTGTAACAAATGAAAGAATTTATATTACAGAAAAAGAAGAAATAGCAAAGTATACATCATTTTCAGAGCCAGTAATAAATGGAACAACCATTTCTATCGAAAATTGCAATTCGTATTTAATTAAACCTGGATATCCTATTTTACCAAAAATGACAAAAGTTATTGAAATACCATTTGGCGCAACTAATATAAAAGTAAATGTTAATGTTAAAGATATAGAAGAATATAATATTAAAAAAATAAAAATTGCCCGCATGCCGCCTAGAATACGCCTTTCAGACGGAAAGATAGTGGGGGAGGTTTGCAATAGCTATGAAACATTCCCATCAAATTGGTATTCTTACAATATTGGAGTAGGATTAAATGCTTATGGAGAGAGGATAATATATGTTGTTATACATATATTTCCAGTAAGATGTGTAAGAGGAGGAATCGAATTTGCCAAAAACGTTGAAATAGACGTAGATTATGATTTATCAGAAATAGAATTCCCAGATGATTATGATTTATTGATTATAGCTCCATCTGTTTTTGCTGATGATTTACAACCGCTTATTGAGCACAAAAACAACATAGGAATAAAAACAATGTTAAAAACAACAGAAGAAATTTATAGCCAGTATAATGGGAGAGATGAGCCGGAAAAAATAAAATATTGCATAAAAGATTGTATCGAAAAATATGGAATAAAATATGTATTACTTGTAGGAGGATTAAAATCAATAGTTTATGCAAAGCCAAGAGATAATAAAAATGCTGGTGTAAGAGGATGGTATGTGCCAGTAAGATATTCAAATTGGAGATACTGGGAGGGAGATGACCCAGGTTTTATAACCGATTTGTACTATGCTGACATCTATAAGTATGAAGATGGAGAAATAAAATTTGATGACTGGGACAGCAACGGAAACGGAATTTTTGCGGAATGGACCCAATTTAAAAAGGATTATTTAGATTTGTATCCAGATGTTTATCTTGGAAGGCTTGCCTGTAGAAATGAAAGAGAAGTTAAAGACATGGTTGCAAAAATAATTTCATATGAAACAAAAGATAAAAGTCAATGGTTCTACAGAATAATAGGAATTACGGGAGATGGATTTTTAGACCAACAGGACTTAAATATAACATGGAATGTAAACAATGTTCCAGATGGAGAATATACTCTATATGCTCAGAGTTTTAATGATGAAGGTGATGCTGGCCCAATTGATATTACTCATTTTACCGTTAACCACAATGCAAAAACAAAACTTACATTCAATCATGACGACTATTTAATTCCAGAATTGCGGGAAGGTTATCCAGCCCCACCAATAGCAAAAATTGTTTCAATATCGAATGGAGATGTTGTTGGAAAAGATGATTATACTTATTCACCTTCAGAAAGAGAAGCATATTTAAATTCGTATCTACACTGGGCGGATGTGGAATATGTAAATGGAATTTTGTATATAAGAGGAAAATCATATGACCCGAAGCTTTACGGAGACTATACGAATATACATGTATGGATTGAAGATAGCAATGGCAATATTGTCTTTGAAGTATGGAGAAACAATACAATACAAATTGCTGAAGGAGATTGGACTGTTGGAGAAAAGCTTTTACATGGAAGGGGAGGAGCCTTCTATTATATGCCAGATAATTTTGAAAAAGTTTTCTTATCCACTGCAAATGGTAACTTTACTGGGAAAAAAGATGTTGTTAAGGCACTGAGCCAGGGGGCGGGTTTTGTTTTCTTCTCAGGACATGGTAGTCCTGGAGTATGGGCAAATCATTATCCAGGTATTCCTGGTAATAGGCAACACGCGGAAGTAATTGGTTTATCTGTAAGTGATTTTTATGGCCCACCATATTTCCCAATGGATAGAATAACAAATGAAGGCATGCCATTTATATGTGTTGTTGGAGGTTGTCACAATAGCCAATTCAATATTTCAATTGCTTTAACCGCCATAGACTGGTTCAATAAAAGATATATGAATACATATGGTTATCCAGTTCCAGAATGCTGGAGCTGGTATATTGTTAAACAACCGAATAAAGGTGCTATAGCTTCCATAGGTAATACTGGATATGGTTATGGAAACTTAGGAGAGTGGTGCACTATTGGAGGAGTAGATAACTGGATAACCACAGAATTCTTTAGAGTATATGCTGAAGAGGCATTGCCTATATTGGGGAATATATATGCAAAAACAATTAGCAATTATATTACTCATTTCCATCAATTTGTAATGCCGGGAGATGAAGGATGGGATGCAGCTGATTTAAAAACCGTTGAGCAATGGGTTTTACTTGGCGATCCTAGTTTGCAGTTGTTACGATAAGCATAAATCTTATAAAACACTAACTTATACTTCCTTCTAATGAGAAAGCGAAAGACGAATCCATTGCTCATAAAAACCATCAACTACCTATATAAAGCAGCGAAGAAATATAATGCGAACATATGGAAAGCTGTAGCAAAAAAGTTGGAAAAACCATCTAAAAATTGGGCAGAGGTTAATGTTGGAAAAATTGCAAAACATTTAAAGGAAGGAGAAATTGCTCTAGTGCCGGGTAAAGTGCTTGGTATGGGTGAGGCGGGAAAAATTGAAGTGGCTGCTTGGAAGTTCTCAAAAACGGCAAAAGAAAAAATTGAAAAGGCTGGAGGTAAATGTTATAGTTTAATCGAAATAGTTGAAAAAAATCCAAAAGGAAGCAATATCAGAATATTGGGTGGGTGATTAAATGGAGACAATAATAGATGCCACTGATGCTCCAATAGGAAGGCTTGCATCAATAGTTGCAAAAAGATTGTTGAATGGTGAAAAGATTTTTATTGTCAATGCTGAGAAAGCAATTATTACCGGAAATAAAGACGAAATTAAGGAAAGATACAGGAGGAAAAGAGAAATTGGAGGAACGAAGAGAAAAGGACCATTTTTCCCGAGGATGCCACATATGATTTTAAAAAGAACAGTAAGAGGAATGCTTCCTTATCAACAACCAAAAGGTAGAAATGCATATAAAAGGCTGAAGGTATTTATAGGCGTGCCAGATGAATTAAAAGATAAAAAAATAGAGAAAATAGAATTTAAAAAATCCCTAAATTATATAACTTTAAAAGAATTATCTGAATATTTGGGAGTGAATTGGAAATGGCAGAAGTAATTATTGCTTCTGGAAAAAGAAAAAGCGCAATTGCAAGAGCATATATAAGTAAGGGAAAAGGAATTGTTAGAGTGAATAATATTTTGTTAAATGCATATCCTGAATATTTGAGAGAAATTATACAGGAGCCTCTTGTTTTGGCTGAGAAATATAAAAACAAAGTCAATATAAAAGTAAATGTAACTGGTGGGGGGCCTGTTAGTCAAGCTGAGGCTGCAAGAACAGCAATTGCTAAAGCATTAGCAGAATTTACAAAGGATGAAGAATTAAAAAGAATGTTTATGGAATATGACAGGACTTTGTTAGTAAGTGATACGCGCCGTAAAGAGCCAAAGAAACAATTAGGAAGAGGAGCAAGAAAGAGAAGGCAGAAATCATATAGGTGATATAATGATAATGCCAGTAAGATGTTTTACTTGTGGAAAAGTCCTTGCTTCTTTATTTGAAGAATATAAAAAAAGAGTTTATATAAATGGAGAGGAACCAAAAAAAGTTCTTGATGATTTGGGAATAAAAAGATATTGTTGTAGAAGAACTATAATTTCTCATCCAGTATTTATAAAGGGTAATGAAATAAAAGAATTAATAGACGAGGCAGCACAATATGAATAATTAAAAAAAAGATAAAAACTTGGTTCTAAAATTTGCCATAGTTCTAAAATTGTTTCATAAAATATATATATTGTGACTATAATATTACTTGGCAAGTAAAGGGGCGAGGGTTCGAGACAACTTTTTTTCTTGCCTCCCCCTCGCCCCCGCCTCCCCTTGTAAAAATGTTTTTAAAACTTTATTTATTTTTACATGGGGCGTGTGGCCTAGCCTGGATAGGGCGCTGGCCTTCTAAGCCAGCGGTCGCGGGTTCGAATCCCGCCACGCCCATGGGCTCGTGGTCTAGTGGTTATGACGTCGCCTTCACGAGGCGAAGGTCGAGGGTTCGACTCCCTCCGAGCCCATAAAAAAATTTTTTTACTCATTGCTATATTAATAATTGCTCCATACGAAGGCCTCTATGAACAGTGAGTAGAGGTGCAAGCATGGAGCAACAGCGGCATCTACGGGCCCCTCCGCGATTGGATGAGCGGTAGGTCAACCCAGATGCCGCACATTGCTTTTATTATATAAGTTATAAATTCATTTAGAGGGGCATTTATTCCATGTTTTTTTGCGATTCTCGCAATTTCCCCATTTATTTCATCTACTTCAGTTTTCTTTCCTTTTAATAAATCTTGCAACATTGAAGAAATATTATCAGAAGTTTTTTCAGCAACTTCAACCGTCTTCTTTACGATTTCTTCTCCTATTTCTATTCCTTCAGCTCTTGCAACTTCTATTCCTTCTATACAAATTTTCTTCAGCAATTCTTTTGCATATCTATTTTTTAAAATATCACCATTTTTGCACTTTAGTATGGATGTAAGACCATTTATGGCAGAATTTATTATAGCCTTTTTCCATATCTCCTTTTTAATTTCTTTGCTTATTATGGTTTTTATTCCGCATTCATTAAATGCTTCCGCAATTTCTTTTATTCTTTTTGTTATTTTTCCGTTTAATTCGCCAATAATTGTATCTCCTTCACCCGCATGAAATATTATTCCAGGTTGTAAAAAAGTAGCTCCGTGACTTGTTATACCCCCAATTGCATATTTTTTCCCGAGCATTTCAGCTATTATTTCTTCATTCCTTAACCCATTCTGTAAACTCAAAATTGGAATTCTTCCAAATTTTTTCATTATTTGTTTTACCGCTTTTTTAGTGTCATATGATTTTGTAGTCAAAATTACTAAATCATATTTTTTCCCATCCCATTTCGTCTCAGGATAAAAAATCCCTTTTGTTTTACCTTCTATTTTCAATCCATTCTTTTCAATTGCTTTTATATGTCTTTTTCTCCCTATCAACAATACATGATGGCGAGTGGAAAGCAAAGCACCAAATAACGAGCCCAAGGCACCCGCCCCAAATATTATGAATCTCATCATCAATATAATCTATTTCCCCTTCATTTACTTTCTTCTATTCGTTTCCATTCAAAAGAAATAAATTTACAAATGCATTTATTTTTAATGAAATATCTAGCAATGCTTTCCATCATTTTACTTATTTTTCCATCTGTTTTTGCATGTAAGGATATTATTGTAATGAATAGCGCAACAGAAGGAGAATATAACATATTAATGAAGGTTCGTGACCCATCAAGACCCGGTTTACAAGTTTT
Source organism: Thermoplasmatota archaeon (assembly GCA_029259055.1). Classification (GTDB taxonomy): domain Archaea; phylum Thermoplasmatota; class E2; order UBA202; family JdFR-43; genus JAPDJP01. The sequence goes on from JAPDJP010000017.1 coordinate 38,149, forward strand.
ATTTATGGTAGAAAAAGGCTATAGGTATTCATATCATCACCCTTGGCTTGGTTATGAAATTCCATATGAAATAAAACATAAACTATTGGGAGTAGCAACTTTAGGAGACACCCCTCCAAATATAATAAAAGCTGGCATGCTTTTAAGTGATGCTTGTATTGCATATGGGGATGCAGATTGCCCTACGTATTATATAAATCCGTCCCGTTATGCATGGGACGATTTTGATTGGCTTAGATATGCTGCTCAAAATGCAAGCAATGAAGATGAAGCAGTGGATTTGCTCGAAGAAGTTGTTAGAATGCACGCTCCTGGAATAGGAGAGAATCTATTTGTTGTAGGAAAAGAAAAAGCATATGTAATAGAGGCTGATGCTTTTCATTTTGTTAAAGAAGAAGTTAATGATTTTGCAGTCATGTCTAACTATCCAAAAAAGCTTTGGCAAGGGAGGCTATTCAAAAAATTAATCGCATCAGATTTTGATACACAATACGAAAAAGTCGTTAGAAAATGGCATACCGTAAGGCTTGGAGGAATTTTTGGAATAAGAGTGCTTAAAATTGGAAATGATTGGATCGTTGTTAAGCAAATACCATCAGGAGAAAAAGTTAAAATTGAGGAGGGAAAAGGAGCAAAAGTTGGTTATTTTTATGTAAAACTTCTAGACATTCAAGGTAAAAAGGCTAGAATAAGAATATGTTATGAATACTATGAATGGGAAAGAAAAATTCTTGATATTTTAAAAAGAGGGAAAGTAAGCATTATTGATTTAATGAATATATCAAGGCTTCATTCTGAGGATTTAGAAGGATTAAGGGGTATGTGTGAAGGAGAAAGTAAAGCGACCATGATTTTTAAGATACCAATAAATAACAATTTATGTATGGGGTGGTTCGCCCCCGACCAATGCGCATCTATATTTGTTCCTGTTCATTTATGTGATAAGGATATATATGAGCCATATAAAAATGGAAAGGCTGCGGAGATTGCCTTAAATTTACTGAGGAAGTTTGGCAAAATTAATTTTAGCAATGTTGAAAAAGTTTTGGTAAGAGAAAATGAAAAAATGGAAAATATTGCGATAAAAAATATTGATAAAGCTAGCAGTATTTTAACAATAATAGATATGGAGATGCAAAAACAGGCCTTTCTTTTTCAGAAATTATGGCTAAATAGTAATGAAGGAGAAAGAAGCATATTAAGCAAGATCTGGAATAATAGTTATTATGATACAATATGTAATATTGAGAAAAATTTGAAAAGATTTGATAGTTATGGAAAAGAAATATTGGCGGAGATAGCATTGAGTATAGGAAAAGCGAGAACAGAAATTGAGAATATTGTAAATGGTAGCGATTTATTCAATTCCTATAGGAAAGCAGAAGATTTGATACAGATAGGAGATTATATAGGGGGAGTGAGAATAATAAAAAATATTTTAAAAGAAACAGATAAAAATCTTTTTGGGATAGAATATGAAAAAGAGAAGAAAATAGGAGGAGGAACAATTATAACAATTTCTTTTCTTATACTGGTTACAATAGTAATTATTTTGAAGAGAAAAAGAGGATGATTAGAAAAAGATAAATGGGCCAAAAATTATGAAATACTTTTTGTATTTATAACTAAAATTAATTTTCCAACGCAAACCGCCAATACTTACCAACAATTGCATAATCTTCTTTTCTTTGCCTATAAATACTTCCTTGGATCCGCTATTTTTCCTTCTATGGCGCTTGCTGCCACCGTAGCCGGAGATGCTAAATAAATTTCTGCCTCTTTTGAGCCCATTCTTCCCTTGAAATTTCTATTAGTTGATGTTATCGCAACTTCATTGCTTGCCAAAATTCCTTCATGCGCTCCCAAACATGGACCGCAACCAGGATTCATAACTACACCTCCAGCTTGAATAAAGATATCAATGAGCCCTTCTTTCAAAGCTTCTCTATAAATTTTCATTGAGGCAGGGAAAATGAGAAACCTTACATCATCTGCTATTTTTCTTCCTTCTAAAATTTTCGCAGCTATTCTTAAATCTTCAATGCGCCCATTTGTGCATGAGCCAAGTACAGCTTGATTTATTTCTTTGCCTTCAACATCTTCAATACTCTTTACGTTGTCAACACTATGAGGACAAGCTATTTGCGGGCTTAGCTCACTTACATCAAATTCAAATTCTTTTTCATATGGGCCTTCGTTATCTCCTCCAAATAAAGCAGCTTTAGCTCCCATTTCCATTGACATGTTAGCTATGGTAATCTTATCTGCTAATGCCATTTCTTCTACAATGCCATAATACTCGCATGCTTTGTAATTTACTCCATCTGCTTTTAACTCGCCAATAATATGCAGAATTATATCCTTAGCAAAGACTCCTTTAGGCAATTCTCCAGTTATTGTTATTTTATATGTTTCTGGCACCTTAAGCCATATTTTGCCAGTTGCCCACACAGAAGCCATTTCTGTAGCTCCTATACCAGTAGAAAAAGCTCCTAAAGCTCCATAGCTAGTTGTATGGCTGTCTGTTCCAACAATTAGCATTCCCTTACTTACATGTCCTTCTTCTATCATCACTTGATGGCATATTCCGTAGTTTATGTCATAGAAATTTTTTATTTTGTATTTTGAAACAAACTCCCTTATTCTTTTATGAGCTTCAGCAGTTTTAATTGTATTGGCTGGCACTCTATGATCCAATATTATTACGATTTTATCAGCGATTTTAAGAGGCATTCCTATCTCTTCAAAGTATTTTATAACTAATGCTGCATTATCATGACTCATTGCTTTATCAATGCTTGCTTCAACAATATCTCCTGCTTCAGCCTTCATTCCGCTTTTCTCAGATAAAATTTTTTCTGCTAATGTCATTCTTTCACCTTCCTTATTACATCTAAAACTGTGCCATCCCTATATTCAACAATAGCAACTATTTCTTTATCAAATTTTGGCGGTTTCGGTTCGCCAACTAAACTTTTTGCCTTCTTGTACAATTCTTCAATATCGACAATTTCCATTTTTCCTTTTACAGCCTCTATCAAATCCTCTCTTTCAGGATTTATTGCTATTCCCCTATCTGTAACAACAACATCAACGGTATGGCATGGCGTGGAAACAGTTGTAACTTCTTTCCTTATAACAGGAACTCTTCCTCTAAGCAAGGGTATAGTAATAATGGTTACATCACTTCCCGCTGCCGCATCTTGGTGGCCGCCTATTCCATGCAAAAGCAAACCATCCGAATGAGTATTGACATTAACATTAAATTCCAAATCTACTTCTGTTGCTCCTAAAAAGCATGCATGTTGCCTATTGACAACACATCCACAGCTATGAGGATCGCCAAACATAATGTGGCTTACTTCTACATGTCCCTCGTCTTTAGTAAGTGATTCAACAGCCCTTAAATCAAAGCTTTGTCCATCCAGTATTTTTTTAATTGTGCCATCACGTAACATATCAACAACAAATCCAGTTATTCCCCCCATAACAAAATCTCCAACAATTCCATTCTTTTTCATGTATTCATGCAAAAATTTTGTTACCGCCAGACTTATTCCTCCCGCCCCAGCTTGGAAGGAAAAGCCATCTTTTATTATACCAGCTGTTGCTAAAAATTTGACCACATTTTTTGCTATGTTAAGGCGGGCGGGACTCCTTGTTATTCTCATTGTTCCTGTTTGAATGCCAGATGGGTCGCCAATACTTTCTACTTCAACAACATAATCAACATAAATTTGAGGAATTGAAATAGGAGTAACTGGATATGGTTGCAAATTATCTGTTATTACAATAACATTATCAGCATGCATTGCGTCTGCATATGCAAATCCCATTGCTCCAAAAGCTGATTTGCCAAGCATTCCATTACAATTTCCATATTCATCTGCCATGGAAGCAGCAATAAAAGCAACATCAATATGTAAATCCCCGCTTCTTACTGCCCTAGCCCTCCCCCCATGGCTACGTAACACTACAGGCTCTTTTAGGCCATGTCTCGAAACATACTCCCCCAATGGTCCGTTCAAGCTTCCTTCTATAGCTGTTATTACCCCATTTTTTATATGCTCTATGAGTTTTTCATGAACTGGAAATAAAGCTGTAGGAGCAAGCTTTATATCCTTTATTCCCATTTTTGCAATCGTATCCACGACCATATTTACAACATAGTCTCCATTACGCAGATGATGATGAAAAGAAACGGTCATTCCATTTTCCAGTCCTGCTTTTTTTATTGCCTCTTTTATTGAAGAAAGTAGTTTCGTCTCTCCTGGAAAAACTGCTTTTAATGGTGGAGGATGCAACCTGCCTTTTGGCCTAAAAGAAAAAGGACCATTATATGGCTTTAATTTTCTCCCATTTAATTCTTCCGGAATTTCTCTTCCAACTGCATTTAACATGGTATGAAATATATATGCATTTTATAAGGATATTGGCTTTTAGATAAACAAAATTTTAGCAATCTCAGGCTTAACCCCTATCTGCAACTATTGCTTGGAAAAGGAGTACCAAATAAATCAAAAATTTTACTCACTTCATGTTTGTATAATCTCATTAAATTGTTGTAATAAAGATTATATCAATAAAAATTTTTTATTAATATGCTTGCTGTAGTAACAGGAGGAGATAGAGGTATTGGAAAAGCAATAGCAAAAATGTTGGTCATGGATGGATATAAAGTAGTTTTTACATATAAACAAAATGAAGAAAAAGCAAAAGAAACATTTAAAGAGTTGAAAAATTATGGTGATGTAGAATTTTATAAGCTCGATGTAACCGACTGGTTACAAATAAGCAAATTTTTTGATAATATCGGGGAGAAATATAAGGCAATAAAAGTACTGGTTAATAATGCTGGGGTAATAGGAAAGGAAAGCACAATTAGTAAAATAACAATTGATGACTGGAAAAATGTTATTGATGTAAATTTAACCGGAGCATTTTATTGTTGTAAATTTGCAATACCTTATTTAATAAAAGGAAAAGGATGCATCATAAATATAAGTTCAATAGCTGGAAAAATGGGGGGAACCGTTGGTTGCCATTATGCTGCCAGCAAGGCTGGGATTATAGGCTTAACATTTGCTTTAGCAAGTGAACTTGCTCCATATGGAATAAGAGTAAATGCTGTTGCCCCTGGTCCAGTTGATACAGATTTACTTAGTCCAGAAATAAAGGAAAAATTGAAAGAACTCTGCCCATTAAAAAGAATTGCTAAGCCTGAAGAAATAGCTCATGCTGTAAAGTTTTTAATAGAAAATGAATATGTTACTGGAGAAGTTATTGATGTAAATGGAGGTAGATATATGGACTAGAAGGGCGATAAAATTAAAAAATTTTTTTATTATACCAGTATGAAGAGGCTAATTATCGTTATGTTGGCTATTGTGTTTCTGAATACAATAATTCTATCTGCAGATGTTCCAGTATGGGCTCCAGAAGATAAATGGTATTATGAAATGAAGATAACGGTGGAAGGAGAGAAAATGGATGGAGAATGGCTTGTCGAAAATGCTACATCAGAAATAATAAAAGTAGAAGAAAATTGGTATGTTGTGAGAGTTTATGGAAATTTAACAGGAAATATTACTTTGCATGTTGATTCAAGCCAGCAGACAGATAAAAAACCTTTAGATTTAATTGCTGCTGTAACAGGAAAGTATAATGCGATAAATTATGTGAGAAAAAGCGATTTGGCAACAATAAATAGTAGCATACTCATTAATGGAACAATTGCATCTGTTAAAATTTTACCATTCTACATAAAAATACATATCAATTATGAGCCTCCATATTCAACTTTAAATTTCCCATTAGAAGTTGGTAAGGAGTGGGAGGTAACAACAAATGTTTCTGCTAAAGGAGAAATATATGTAAAAGAATGGGCAGATCCTCCAAAGGAAATAGATAAATGGAATATAACAACTGAAAGATTTAAATGCATTGAAAAGAAAAAGATAAAAGTAAAGGCTGGAGAATTTGAAGCTTATCATGTTGTAAATGAAGGGATAGATATATGGTATGCTGAAGAGGTAACAAATGTTATAAAAAGTAGCGCAAAACAAATTTCAATAAAGAATTATACTTTTAATGTTGAAATGGAATTGAAGGGCTTTGACATTAAATTGCCACCATCAATAGAGATTATTAAACCAAGAAGTGGTTATTTATATTTATTTGATAGGGAAATTATGGAATTAGGAAACAATAAAACAATTATCATAGGAAAAATAACAGTAGAAACAAGTGTTCAAAATGAAAGTATGATGGATAGAGTTGATTTTTATTTCAATGAAGAGCTCTGCTATTCAGATAATAGCATGCCATATGAATGGGTATGCAGGAAGCACCACATAGGAAATGCAGAAATAAAATGCATTGCATATGATGTATATGGAAAATATGGAGAGGATGAAATGAGTATCTTATTCATTCACCCATAAATCATTAAGAACCTTCAGCCAGCTTAATTGTTCTTCTTGCTTTTCTTTCTACAGGTAAATCGATCATCCTCCCATTTAAGGTAGCTACACCTCTCCCTTTTTTCTTTGCCTCTTCTATTGCTTCCAGTATTTTTCTTGCTTCTTTTATTTCTTCTTCTGTTGGTGAAAAACATTCATGAATTATTTCGATTTGACCTGGATGAATAGCCCCCTTACCATCAAAGCCCATTTCAACGATTCTCCTTGTTTCCTCTCTTAATCCATCCTCATCTTCAATATTTGGATAAACGGTATCCAAAGCTTGTATTCCTGCAGATTTTGCAGATATTAAGATTTCGAATCTGGGATAAATTAAGTTTTCCCAGTTTCTTTTTCCTCCAACATCTCTTGTATAATCTTCTGCTCCGAAAGCAATGGCGACAAGCTTATCACTTGCTTTAGCAATTTCCCTTGCATTTGCTATTCCTTTCGCTGTTTCTATTATTGGCATTAGATGACAATCTAAATTAACTTCTTCTAGAATTTTTTCAATAACTTTTATATCTTCAACGCTCTCCACTTTTGGAATACAAATTCCGTGAGGGCTACCATATGATATTAAATTTATATCATCTCTTGCCATCTCTTTATTTATTCTAACCCATATTTCCGCTTTGCCAAAATCCATTTCCTTTAAAGCATTTTTTACTAGATAACGAGCATCTTGCTTATGTTCCATTATAACAGAATCTTCTAAATCTAAAATTGTGCAATCGCAACCATAAACAGCTACACTATTGATAAAGCGGGGATTATTTCCAGGAACGTATAATCTACTTCTTCTTAACCTATCTTTAGAGGTTTTCCCCCTCCTAATTTTTTTATCTGGTAAATCAACGCCTAAAGCTTTTGCTATCGCTGATTCTAAACGCGAGATTATTACATAATCTATTGCCCCAAATTCTTCTATTTCAACATCCGCCTGTACATCTAATTCTTCCATTCTTTTTCTGACGATTTCTTCAATATGTTCTTCAAATAAACCTTTTGTTTTACTCTTTATAAGAATATTCCCTTCTCCTTCCTTAACCTTTACCAAACAATCTCTCTCATTTGTTGTTCCAGCAAAATATTCCCCAACGATTTTCATTTTCCTCCCCTCGCTATTTCAAAGTCAATAAAATCACAGTGATGAATAATAATAGCCTCATTGCATCTTTCAACAAATTCTCCCTCCTTTGAATGAGAAGCGATTATATTCACGATTCTTTTATCGAGTCCTACTTCCATGGCGATGCCCGCTCCTATAACTGGATGGCGTACATATTTACCCAATTTGGATTTTACAATTTTCCCGTTTTCCTCCTCATACTCCAATAGTTTGCCCACATCATGCAGGAAGGCACCAGCCAACAAGATATCCATATCCACATCTTTCCTTATTTTCCCTATATTATATGCCATCTCAGCAACATTATTGACATGTTTAACGTATGAATAAGCATTGGGAAGAAGCAAAGTAAACGGAATATCTTTTAATTTTTCTATTTTTCCCCATCCTCCTCTTTGAATGGCGATTTCATAACATCTTTTTACCTTCTCTCTAACTTCATCATTTTTTATTTCTTTCAATAGAGGAAATAATCTTTCTAAATCCATTAAGAGGAATATATGTTATGTTTTTATAAATTTTGAGATTGCCAGGCATCTCCTAAAATATGGGGCAAAAATCCATGCATCTATTGTTTTTATCGCTTTGTTTCCCGCTTTATCATAAGCGATTACTTTTATTTCCTTCCTTCCTATTCCTTTAATTTTATACTCTCCATTAAACGATGTCTCTTTTTCATCAATTACCATGCTTTCATCTACACCAGAAACTTCATCTAAAATTTCTGCTTTTAATGTTACATATCCTATTATAATTGTTTTCTTTAATGGCAAAATTTCCTTATCAAAAATATACAGTGCTTTTACTGGCTTTTCTATTCTTATTATTGGAGGAGATTTATCAATTTTTATTATTTTGGTTTTTATATCTTCCTTTATTCCATTGTTTATGCTATAATATTCCAGCTTATTTATTCCTTCATTGCATATAACAAATTATTGCCTTCATCTATACGATAATAAAAAATTTTGCGAAAATCTATGTACTCAAAATTTTCTTTATCTCTTCCTTTAATATTTTATTTACTAACGCTCCATCTGCTTTCCCCCTCAATTCCTTCATTGCTATCCCCATTAAACCAGATACCGCTTTCTCTTTCCTCTCCTTGATAAATTCTATCCTTTCCATAA
>JAPDJP010000028.1 GCA_029259055.1 Thermoplasmatota archaeon
AAGCATTGATTTATTTGAGAAGAAAAGACTAATTATTGAAGGAAGAAAGGTAAAAATCTTGCCAGGAGATTCATGGCTCCCCAAATATAGTTATCCTGATGTTCTTTATTCATATGGCTATTGATGAAAGTTATTGTGATGCACGCTATAATTATTGGGGAACTATATTTGGTCCACTAACCTTTGGCTTGCTTGGAGACGGAATTGCATGGGTAGGAGATGCTAACATAAAATTTTTCCCATGGAGCATCTTTAAAAACCAATGGTAGCGTAAATTTTTTCTTTTTCTTTCTTATTTTTAATACCCGTTGGAATAAATGAAAAGAATAAGGGTAATAACGCTGATCGCTCTTGCTCCATGATGGAGAACTGCTGGTAACAAAGGTTTAACAAATGCAATTTGGGGCTAAAAATTATTGTAAATAGCGAAGGATTTAAATTCTCCTAATGCATATGGAATAAGGAGGCGATAAAATGGCATATGAATATAAAAGCAAAAAAAGTGGAAAAAAATATACCTTATATACAAGAGATGTAAAACTTAAGGGAGGAAAAATACAAACAATATATTTCTTTAGCGCAAGGAAGCCAAAAAGTGGTAAGCCATGCGACTTACCAAAGGGCTATGAAGTAGTAGAGAATCCAAGGACTGGACTACCATTCCTGAGAAAGAAGAGAAAATAATCTCTTCCCTTTTTTATTCTTTTATTCTCCAGCTGTTAGGCTTTCTAAAGCACTCATTATATTCCATATCGATGTCCTACCATGTGTAGGTATATTTGGGTCGCTTAACAACTCATCCAATACAGATATTGCAGATGCAACTTTCACATCTAACGATTCTCCCTCTTTTAGCAATATTTCTTTTGCTTCTCTTGCTCCTCTCCTAATATTTCTAGGAACAGATATATCTTCAGATAATTCCTCCAACATTTTGCAAACTTTTCTTAAGCCTTCTTCTTTCATTTTCTCACCCTAAAAAACTTGTTATGTAATACAACGCAAATAAAAAAATTTTTCTCAACGACAAACATTATAAATGTGGATTTAGAGGCAAAAAAAGAAAAATTAATCAAAAGGCTGATTAAATATGGTTATCTTAAAAGCAGGGAAGTTATAGATGCAATGAGAGAAATTCCTAGGGAAGTCTTTATTCCAAAGAGTCAGCAAAAGTATGCATATGATGATATTCCTTTAGAAATTGGATATGGCCAAACAATATCTGCTCCCCATATGGTAGCCATAATGCTTGAAGCACTAAAGCTAAAAGAAAATAGCAAAGTTTTAGAAATTGGAACAGGCACAGGCTATCATGCTGCTCTTGTCGCGAAAATCGCCAATAAAGGAAAGGTATATACAATAGAGAGAATAGAAGAACTTGCTAAAAAAGCGGAAGAAAATTTTAAAAAACTCGGTATAAAAAATGTTAAAGTAATTGTTGGCGACGGCTCCCTAGGATTGCCTACATATGCTCCTTATACCCATATATATGCGACATGTTCTGCGCCTTCCATTCCAACAGAACTTGTTGAACAGCTTGATAAAAAAGGAAGATTGCTTATTCCTGTTGGAAGAATTTATGGTGAGTTGTGGCTTGTGGAAAAGAATGAGGAAATAAAAAAGAAAAACTTGGGGGGATGCGCCTTTGTTCCGATGATTGGAAAAGGAGGATATGATGAAAAAGATTAGAGTTTCGATTGCCACCGCTTCCATATTAGGATTGAAAAATTATAGAACAGATGTTGCGCCTTCCACCCTCTATTTTCTTTTGCCGGGAGAATGTAAAGGAAACTGTTATTATTGCGAGCATAAAAAAGGTTATTTGGCTAGGGTAAGATGGCCTGAATTTGATTTCAAAGAGGTAAAGGAAAAAGTTAAAAAATTAGACGCAAAAATAAAAAGAATATGCATACAAAGTATATATGGGGAAGATAGCATAAAAAATATTGTTGAAATTGTAAAGGAATTCGATGTCAATTGTTCTTTCTCCACAGCTATAAATGCTATAAGTCTGGAAGAAATGAAAATTTTAAAAGAAAACGGTATCGAGAGGGTTGGAATTGGATTGGATTGTTTTACAGAGGAATTATTTAATAAATGGAAAAAAGGAATACCTTCATGGAACGAATATATGACAGCTTTAAAAAATGCAAAAAGATTGTTCGGTTTTGTTACTTGCCATTTAATAGCTGGATTAGGAGAAAATGACTATGAAGCTATACAGCTAATGAAAAAATTGAGCGGTAAAGGAATTGATCTAGCATTATTTGCATATTCAAAAGGTAAAGAAACTGTAGTCGAATTACCTCGTTATAGAGTTTTGCAATTAGCTAGATATTTTATTAAGGAGGGAAAGTTTTATTTTGAAAATGGGAAACTTGTTGAAATGCAATTGCCATATTTCGATAAAAAAGCATTTTTAACGGCTGGTTGCCCATTCTGTAACAGACCATTTTACAATGAGAGAATTACAAAAATTTATAACTATCCTTATGAATTAGATGATAAAGAAGCTTTAAAAGCTTTAAAGGAGGCGGAAAAATATGCAAGAATATATTTTACTTCTCAGCAGTAAGAACAGCCTGCTCGTTAAAAAGGGAAAAGTTATTAACACAACTTTTGGAAAAATTGATACAAGAAATATAGAAATAGGAGATATTGTTGAAACAAAAAAAGAAATATTTGTTGCTGTCAAGCCAACGATAACGGATTTAATAAAAAAATGCAGGAGGGGGGCGCAAGTAGTTTTGCCAAAAGATGCCTGCCAAATTGCCGCAATAACTGGCATGAGATACGGATGGCGTTGCCTAGATGCTGGCTCAGGCTCAGGCTTCTTGGCAATATTTTTGGGGAATATTGTAGGGGGGAAGGGAAGGGTTTATACATATGAGAAAAGGAAAGAATTTTATGAAATAGCAAAGAAAAATATAGAAATGTGTGGGTTGGAGAAAGTAGTTAAAATAAGGAATGAAGATGTTTTGAAGGCTAGGGAAAGAAACTTGGATTTGATAACTCTTGATTTGAAAAATGCTCATATGCTTGTTGAAATGGCTAAGAAAAAATTAAAAACAGGAGGATGGCTTGTTGTATACTCCCCACATATTGAGGAGCAAATTAGGGTAAGGGAAGAAATGGAAAAACATGGATTTTATATATATGCGACAATAGAAAATATACAGAGGAGATGGAAAAGTCTATTTGGTTATACTCATCCAGAGCCGAGCGGAATTTTACATACTGGTTTTATGACATTTGGAAGGAAGACTTTATAATTGTTATAGGAACTTATCCCATCCAACCATAATCCATGCACTTCCTATGAATATGTGCATATCTGGCTTTAATTTATATGGAATTTTTATATGCAATCCAAAAAATCCAAGCATCATGCCAAATTGATTTCTTAACATTAATCCATAATCTCCCAAGCTTTTACCTTTCCATATATAGTTTGCTCCAAATTTTACAAAAGTAAATCCTTCCTCGTAATTGAAAAAGACCGGTCTTAGGAATAATCTGAAAAATGTTCTGTCTCTATGCAATGGAATATAAACCTTTCCCCTTCCATAGCTAATGAGGAGCGTTGGTGCTATAAAATCAAATTTTAATCCAAGCTTTGTTACATTCCCTTTTAATAAATCTTCTTGGATTTTTTCTGCTTCTTCATATGTAACTTCCTTTTCCATTATTTTGTTCCCAAAAGCATCAAAAACTTCTATTTTTGTTGCTGTCAAAGAAGTATTAAAGTTTGCTGGGGTTGCAATCGGCAAAAACAACACCAAAACAAAGAGTGCTACCAATTTTTTCATGATAGTTTATAAATTTTCTATTTATAAACTTTTATCTTGCAATTATATGAATTATATCCCCATTTTTTAACTCATGGTCAGCTCCAACAATTTTCTTCGTTCTCACATCAACAGCCTTTATAAATCCCTCTCCTAAATCAGTATGAACTTTATAAGCCAAATCTATGACTGTTGAGCCTTTGGGCAATAAAAAAACATCTGGTAATACATTTCCATCCTTATCGCATAACTTATGCTCATCTTCTACAGGATAAACAGCTATTAATTTTAGCAAATCAAAAACAGCTTTGTCTATGCATTTTTGCACACCTGTAGAACCAAATCTTTCAAAAACATGCTTATTTATGTATTCCAATCCTTTTTTCTGCCTTTCATCTAATTCCTTTAAAATTTTAAAGTTATTATCTCCTGGCTTATAATCAATATATCCATTTTCTACCGCCTTTATTAATGCATATTCCGCCATTGCAGAAGTTGGTATTGCATATTCTCCCTCAAACTTTTTCACCATTTCTATTGGTGCTTTATCCGCTTTATTCAATGCTATTAAAATCGGCTTCGCCTCCTTTCTAACAAAACTTGCAAATTTTAATAGCTCGTTTTCTTTCCATAAGGTTGGATCTTCTGGCAGGCTCGCCTTTTTTATGGCTAATTTTATTTCCTCTTCCTTTATTCCCAGACCAGCAAGTTTCTCTGCAAGCATTTTCTCTATTTTCTTGCCTTCCAATTTACATTTTGTTGCAAGCCTCCTCCAATCTCTTTCTAATAGCCCTTTAATCCAATAATCAATTTCTTCCTCCAAAAATTTTATATCATTTGCTGGGTCATGTTGCCCAATTCCACAAGCCCTCCCTTCTTCATCTGTTGAACCAGAAACATCTACAATGTGAATAAGGCAGGAAGCCTGTCTCAAATCATCTAAAAATTTATTTCCAAGTCCTCTTCCCTCATGAGCTTTTGGGACCAATCCAGCAACATCTATTGCTTCAATTGGCACGTATCTTATGCCATCTAAGCATCTAGAATTTTTTGGATTACATTCCAGACCAAATTCTTTGCAAGGACATTTTGTTCTAGCATACATTACTCCTTTATTTGCATCAATAGTAGTAAATGGGTAATCCGCCACTTCAGCATGCGCATTTGTGGCAGCGTTAAAAAAAGTTGTTTTCCCTACATTTGGCTTACCAACTATACCTATTTGGACCATTTTATCAGCTAAAATAATGTGTTGCTTCTTCTTTCTTTTTCTTTTTTGGCTTCTTTTCTTCTATTATATCTATTGCAAGAATCATGCTTATTGGTATTATTCTTATCAACCCTTCTTTTGGACCATGAGAAGAATCCATTTTAATGCAGATTCCTCCTTCATCTTTTGAAAGATATGAATATCCAACAAAAGTTCCACTTGTTTGCATAATTTCCTTTTCCGAACCTACTGAATAAATAACGTATTTAGAGCCTGGAATCAATTCAATTTCTTTTTCCTTCATTTTAATCCCTCAATATATCTCTTTTCAACCAACTTTTGTAAATGTCTTACGGTCTCTCCATAATTTTCCATTGCTACTTTTACATGAGCTTCTACGAAATTCCAAGCTTTTGCTAGATTACCATATTTAAGTCTGTATGTCTTTTTAATATTTTTGGCTTCCCCTTCCTTCCCTTCTTCAAGAATATCCATTGATTTTAGTTTGTTAAGGTGCCTATAAACTGTTGCTTTTGTAGCGTTTAAATTAACCATTAATTCTTCTATTGTCCATTGCTTATTTGGATATAATAAAAAGTTTTCAAACAATTTATACGCTATAGAATTTTCATCAGCATTTTCAGGCAGATATCCAATCATTTTTAAAAAATTTATAGCTACTTTTTTGTAATCGTTTTCTCCAGTTAAAGGACTACTTTTAACAACCACTATTCTAAACATAGTTCATATAGAAGCATTTTTTATATTATTTCCTATTATTTTTTATTTTATCTATTCTTCTCCCGCCCATAATAAAGCGTCGATAAGAACCGCTATTATACCCGTTAAAAAAATCATATCTAAAATAGAAGCACCTCCAATGCTTGCTACAGTTAATTCCTTAACTTTAATACTTAAAAGCTCCTTTAAATGCAATAAATCCGCCCCCACAAGTACGCCAATAGTGCCTGTTGAATATGCTATGGATGCCGCTTTCTTTTTACTTTTTATTGCAACAGCAACTGAATATAAACTTGCTATAAATGGAGGAATGAGCCAGTAAGGAAAAGTAGCAGATACCCCTTTTTCAGTTACATATGTTACTTCATAAGCAAAATATGCAACAATGATTATGCCCAGAATACTTCTCATAACAACTTTTCTGGAGAGAATTAAATATATACTTATTATGAGAGGAAGTAAAGCCCCTCCTAAATTTATCGCAATTATCCATCCATTGTGTATAAATAATGGAATATCAACCAATCCAAATATTATGCAACCAAAAACAATTAGAATTGCCTCCCATTTATCAAAACCAACCTCTTCAAATGCCATCGTCAATATTATATAAATGATGTAGAAAAGAAGAGCAAAAATTAGCAAAGCGATTAAACGAACCATGTTCATTTATTAAAAATTAAATATATATTTACCTATTTTAATCAATTCTTTTAAATCTCTTTTCTTTACAGAAAAATCGGCGTATCTTTCCAAAATTTCGTCAGAATTAAAGGCAATTTTATATTTTGCTAATTTGAACACACATAAATCATACTTTGTATCCCCTACAACTATAACCTCATCTTTTTTAATCCCAAGTTTTTCCATTAAATTTTTTAAGACAATTTTTTTATTTTTAGGCGGAACCCTCAATATCCCTCTTATTGGTATATCTTCTTTAAATTCTATTCCATTTGCGAATATATAATCAATACCAAATTTTGCTATTCTTTTTGCAAGTATATCAATACCTCCAGAGATAATCGCTGTTTCCCCCCTTTCTTTAAAAAATTTTATGCATTCTTTACTACCGGGGGTTAATTTAACTTCATTTAAAACTTTTAATATATCTTTTCTTTTTAATCCTTTCAATCTCCATCTCTCTATATCTTTATCTATAAATTCTTGGTCATTAATTTTTCCTTTCTTATATAATTCTATCAAATCTCTATTATCTATACCATAAGCATTATGAATGAGCTTCCATGAACTTCTTTCCTTTATAAATACGCCATCCATGTCAAATACTATTAGCATCTAAAATGCATATATTTTTTAAATTTAAAATATATTCATAGTTGAAAATGATTATTCCAAAAATTGGAATTACTGGTTTACCGAGAGTCGGGAAGACGGAGGGACTGATAAAAGTCATAAAGAGATTAGAAAATGAATATATATTTGGAGGAATGATTACAAAGAGCATAGAAGAAAATGGGGAAAGGGTGGGTTTTAAAATCGTTGATTGGTTAACGCAGGAAGAAAAACTTTTTGCCCACATAAGCATGGAATCATCCTATCGAGTAGGAAAATATAAAGTGAATCTGAAAATACTAGAGGAATTTGGGATACCAGCAATTAAAAAAGCCATTGAAAGCGAAAATGTTGATATTGTAGTCATAGATGAAGTTGGAAAAATGGAACTAGAGAGCAGAAAATTTAGAGAAGTTGTTAGGGAAGCATTGGATTGTGAGAAGCCCGTTCTACTTACATTACATAAAAAATCAAGAGATTCATTACTCCAAGATATTAGGAACATGAATAATGTAAGAATCTTTGAAATTACTCCAGTAAATAGAAACTTACTTCCATACAAAATAGAAAAATTACTTAAGGAAGGATGGCCTTAATAAAAGAAGGAAAAGCAGAGATTTTCCTCGAAAAATTTCGCCCCTATAAAGGGCCGGGCAAAAGGCAGGCGGGATTTTATAATCCAACGTTAGAAATAGATAGAGATATAAACGTTATTTTTTGTCAGTATATTGTAAAGAAAGGGGCAAGAAATTTCCTGGATGGGCTGGCATCAACTGGAATAAGAGGTATAAGAATCGTGAAGGAAGTGGAAGGAGACTTTGAAATGGATATAAACGACTTAAATAAGAAAGCTTTTGGAATCATAAAAAAGAACATAGAAATAAATGGCATCGATGCAAATGCTTTAAATGAAAATTTTTGTATTTTAATGCACAAGAAAAAATACGATTATGTTGATATCGACCCTTACGGCTCTCCCATTCCATTCCTATCCTGCTTATTTAGAGGAATAAAAAGAAAAGCATATGTATCAATAACAGCAACAGATACAGCTACTCTGTGTGGTGTTTATAAAACAGCCTGTATAAGGAAATATGGTGCGATTCCTTTAAGAGGACAATCAATGAAAGAAATTGGAATAAGAATTCTTCTAGGTTATATTGCAAGGCAGGCGGGAGGGTTTGATTATAAATTTCACCCAATTTTAAGTTATGTTTGTAGCCATTTTTTTAGGATTTATGGTTTATTAGAAAAAGGAGCAAAAAAATCAAATGAATGCATAAATAAAATTGGTTGGGTATATTGGGACAATGGATGGAAGATTTGCGAATTTGAAAAGCCCCCAGCAAAAAAATTTGCCGGCCCCTTATGGATTGGCAATCTACATGATAAAAATTTTTTAGATGAAATGCCAGAAATATTGAAAGAAAAGAAATTTAAAAGCCAGAATGAAAAAGAAATCAAAAAATTGATTACATACTTTAAAAATGAAATAATACTTCCTCCCTTATTTTATGAAAGCAATTTTATTGCTAAGGAATTAAAAAGGAAGCAACCAAAATTAAATTATATAATAGAGAAATTGAAGGAAAAAGGATATTTAGCAGGAAGAAGCCATTTTGCATCAAATGCTTTTAAAACAAATGCACCTTATAATGATATAGTTGAAATTTGGAAATGATTTGTAAAATATGCGGGAAAAATATAGCAGCAGATTCAATAAAAGTTTGTAAAAAATGCATTATTGAAGGAAAGGGGAAAGAATTCTATATGGAAGCTCATAAAAAGATTCCTTCAGAGGGCATTGAATGCTCGTTATGCGGAAATAATTGTAAAATAGGGAAGAATGAAAAAGGATTTTGTAGGTTAAGAGAAAATATAGATGGAAAATTATATAATTACTCAAATAGAGAATTTGCTATAGGAGAATTTTATTTAGATCCATTACCAACAAATTGTGTTGCAAGCTGGGTATGTAAAATGAATTATGGATACAATTTAGCGGTTTTCTATGGAGCGTGTAGCTTTGATTGCTTATTCTGTCAAAACTGGATTTATCATGAAATGGTAGAAAGAAGATATCCTTTAATGAATATAAATGATCTTTTATTGGCGGCAGAAAAAGCCAAATGTATATGCTTTTTTGGAGGAGACCCAAGCTGTCAAATTTTACATGCTTTAGAAGTTGCAAAAAGAGTTGATAAAATAATTTGCTGGGAAACAAATGGAAATTTTGCAAAAAGATTTTTGAAGGATATAGCAAGATATACAAATGGTATAATAAAATTTGATTTGAAAGCTTGGAATGAAAATTTACATTTTGCTTTATGTGGAGTTAGTAATAAAAATTCTTTAGAAAATTTTGAGTATTTGGCAAGGCATTGTAAAATGGCAGCAAGCACTTTATTGGTTCCATATTATATTGATAAGGAAGAAGTTTATGAAATAGCAAGTTTTATAGCAAGTATTGATGAAAGTATTCCATATACTTTATTGGCTTTTTATCCATGTTATAAAATGAGAGATTTACACAATACAACGAAAAAGCAGGCGATGGAGTGTTATGATATGGCTATAAAAGCGGGACTCAAAAATGTAAGAATTGGTAATAAGCATTTATTGATTTAATTTATGCAATATTTTCTTCACTATCTCCTCTGGCTTAATATTTGTAGTATCTATAACCATATCATATATCGTTTTATCCTCCAAATCTATTCCATAAAATTTCTTATATCTTCTTTTCTCGCTTTCCACTCTTTCCTTTGTTTCCTTCCTTTTATCATGAAATTCTCCTCCTTCTCTTTCTATTATTCTTCTAATCCTCTCTTCCTCATCGCAATCCAGCCATATTTTAAAAGCAGGAATTCTCTTTAAATGGGCAATCCATCCCGATAATCTCCCTTCCATGATTACATTTCCTTTTCTCATTATCTCTTCCTGCTTTTTGTCCAGCTCTATATCCACTTCAGGATTTTCCTCACAATATTTTTCAAAAAGATTTAAACTCAATTTTTGTTCTTCTGCCATTTCCCTAAATAACTTTCCAACATTTATATACTCCATATTTAGCTTTTCCGCCAAAATTTTGGCTATGGTTGTGGTGCCACTTCCCGGCAGACCACTTATTGTAATTGTTCTTTTTTTCTTATCCATCTTAACCTCAATATTGATTGTATAACTTGGGTTAGGGGTATTGAAAGGAGCATATATAAGAGAATCCAATTTGGGAAAAGAAATGGATTGCTGAAGAGATTGATGTGAAATTTCCATGGAGTATCAAAATAGTAATGGGGAGTGCCCTCCAGAAATTCCCATAGCCATGTAAAGATTGGAACAAAAATAATTAAAGTTATTGGCGTTAATTTCATTTGTTTTGATGAAATCTCACTTTGTAATTTCATTATCTCAATCTGCTTCTTTTGCAATTTTTTAATCATATATTTGTTCTTACTCTTTAAAGCTTCCCTATACTTCTTTTGGAAAGCAGAAACAATATGCTGAACTTTTGCCATCTCAATCCAATTAACAGCAAAATGTCTTATTACAGCAGAAATTACAATTACAATCGAACCAGCAATAAAAATTGTTAAAACTGGATAAGCATGTCCAAATCCGAAAAGGGGATAAAAAATATAGCCAACTGCATTTCCTAAGGCAGAGCGCAATCTGTAATCAAATATTATAAGTAAGGAAATCATGAGCAAGAGAAAAAAACCCATTGAAGATTGTTGTTTTGCCATTTTATCCCCTTTTTACTCCCTTATAGCTTTTAATATCTCTTCAACAGCCTCGTTAATCTTATTTTCTTTGTTCTTTATAATCTTTACTGTCGCATTTACCATTGTTGCATATGCCATTGCAGCTATCCTATTCATCAACTGATGCATTTCAATTTCTTCTATACTTTCAACATCTCTTTCCCTAATTCCTTCATCCTTTTTTCTCCTTGCCAATATTTCTTCAGGAGAAGCTTCTATTAAAATAATTCTTTTTGGATTTAATATTTTTAGAACATCATATGGTAATCCTGGCAAATAACCATATGGTGTTTTTATAGTTGAATGAGTATCAATAATAATGTTTTCTTTTTTTGCAATCTTCTCTGCAGCTTTCTTTTGCAGTTCCAGTTGCCTTTCATATGGCAGTTTTCTCATTTCATCTCTGTTTTTAACCCCCGCCATTTCAAACATTACATCTCCAAAATTTACCACTTCTATGTCAAACTTTTCTAAAAGTTTTTTGAGAACCGTTGTTTTCCCAACACCCGCTATACCAGCTATTATTATTCTCATTATTCAACTCCTAAAAACTTTCTCAATACAGGATGCATTTCCATGGCCTGCTCTCTTGCAATTTCTTCATAAAGTCTTATCACTATTCCTACGGTAAGCAATACTCCCGTTCCAGAAGTCTGACCAACTGTTCCAATTAAGTTTGCAAAAATAGCAAGCAGTCCAACTAATGCAGAGCTTAAAATTGTTAATGCTGGAATATATCTTGCAAGCACCTTTTTCAATACCCTTGGATCCCTTCTAAAGCCGGGAATCTGCATACCAGATTGTTGAATCTGTCTTGCCACAGCATCTGGTCCCATATTTGTTGTTTCTATCCAGAATTTTCCGAAGAAAATGCAACCAACAATAAAAACTGTGCTATAAATCAATATCCTTAAACCCATTTGCCATGGCTCATGGCCATGTAAATATCCTCTATATTTTGGATCGATCATTGGAAATAGCCAGCTATGCAAGCCATTTGGACGGCTTAAATACCAAAGAGCTCCAGCAACTGGTTGGGTGGAGCCTGCTGTATATTTTCCAATCCACCATGCTCCACCAATTATTGGTATATTATCAAGGCGATTATATAAAAGCATGCCAAACATATTTAGATTAGCCATTAAGGCAGCCATTAGAATGACAGGAATATTTGAAGCATACATGAGGCGGAGAGGATAGCGCCCTCTTGCTCCTCTTACTCTTCCATGTGCTAATGGCAACTCAACTCTTGAAGATTCGGCATATACTACAAAGAGAAAGATTATGATTGTGCCGAGTAAGGCAACAACAGGATTAGGAGGAGAAATAAATATTTTTTCAAAACCACCTCTATTTACAAGCTCTCCCAAGGATAGCTTACTTGTTAAATAAATCGTTTTTGGAATTGTTCCCGCTGGAGGATTTGTTGGGCTTAATGGCAATTCCCTATTTACAGGAAGCCAACTGAACATTCCGGTGACGATGGCATTTGAAACGCCCGCTGCAATGAATAACGATACTCCAGAACCAATCCCCCACTTCGATATTAATTCATCCATCCAGAAAACGATCATTGCTCCTATGAAAAGCTGTATAATTATTATAGTTCTTGCCAACCCGCTCCCGACCATGCTAATAAGTTTTGGGCTTGGGGTTAAATAACCAAATACCTGAGGAACCGCCTCAACCAAAATCATTATTACAACTAGAACCTTCTGAAATCCTTGATATAATGCTCTATCTTCCTCATCCTGCAAATCTAGCTTTATTATTTTCGCTCCTACAAAAAGTTGAAGTATAATGGATGCTGTAACAATTGGTCCTATACCTAAGTGAACAATGCTTCCGCTTGCTCCAGCAATCACTGCTCTAAATCCTTCAAACATGTCCATGCTCTCTGGAGCTAATCCATAGATTAAAATTTGTGTTAGAATGTAGTATAAAATGAGGCAGGTCGTTGTCCATAGCAATTTTGTTCTAAAAGGAACATGCCCTTTAGGTTTTTTAATTGCTGGCCATCTTTCAATGATTGGCTTAAATAAATATAGCTTACTTTTTTCTTCAGCCATATTATCCCTTTATTATAACATCTCCCCCTACAGCTTTTATTTTTTCAACTGCTTTTGGTGAAGCTTCCTTTACTATTACTTTTAAGGGTTTATCTATATAGCCAGCCCCCAATAACTTATCATATCCTAACTCTATCAAATTAACCTCACCTTCAAATTTGTTTAATTCTTCAACATTTATTATTTTTTTCTCTCTTTTTATCCCGTGTCTTGTAAATCCATGCCTACCGAATCTCCATTCTAAATGCTTGTGTTTGCACCCTCCAGCAAATCCATGCCCTCCCTTATGTCCTTTACCCCTGTGCTTTTTCTTGCTACCGTATCCACATGTCTTTGAACCACGCATTTTCTTTGTTTTCTTCCTCATTTTCTCACCTATAGCATTCTTCTTATAAGCTCATTAATATCTTTTCCTCTATAACCAGCTGCACCTCCTAATTTGTAAGGCCTCTTTATGCTTTTATATCCTTTGCGAGGAGGATGTAATCTTATACAAGGATTTGTTATTTCTTTTAATTTCGTCCCTTCCTTTAAT
Organism: Thermoplasmatota archaeon; assembly: GCA_029259055.1. Classification (GTDB taxonomy): domain Archaea; phylum Thermoplasmatota; class E2; order UBA202; family JdFR-43; genus JAPDJP01. Next base: position 13,401 of record JAPDJP010000028.1, read on the forward strand.
TTATTAATTGCTTCTTCAACATTTTCAACTTTTGCTCTTTTTTCCAAAAGAAGTTTTAGTGTTTCATCATCTATTTCCCCCCATGTTACATAATCCTTAACTTTTTGTAACATTCCCTTATAGCTTGGATTTGGATGTATAATAGTGCAACTGTTTATTCTATGTAAGTTAAGCATTTTTAATGTATCTCTTATTTCTCTACTTGCTCCAATTGTGCTTCTTATCCTAATAACCGCATACATCATATTCCACCCATTCCTGATACAATATTAAGCTTCTTTTTCATCTCTTCAGGAATCTTATAAATAGTTGTATTTCTTAAAGCATCATATACCGCTTTTGCATAATTAATAGTTGTTCTTGTCTCTCCTTTTGAAACACCCCATGCATCATTCACTCCAGCCAATCTTAAAACAACTTTTGCAACGTCTCCAACAGCCAGGCCTACACCTCGAGGAGCGGGTTTTAAAGTAACTCTTACAGAACCGCATTTCCCAGTGACTTTAAATGGTAGGCTATGAGGCTGTCCACAACCACATTCCCATGAACCACATCCCCTACATATTTCTATTATGTTTAATTTTGCTTTCTCAACAGCTTTTCTTATTGCCATTCCAACTTCTCTATCCTTAGCTTGTCCTATGCCAACATATCCATTTTTATTCCCTACAACGACTACTACTCTAAATTTTGTTCTTCTGCCAGAGTCTGTCATCCTTTGAACCATGTTTACATCTATTACTTCATCCTCCAAGTCCGGCAATAGCATATCAACTATTTCCACTTCCCTCAAAGGCAATCCACTTCTCAATGCCTGAGCCATGGAAGTTATTTTTCCCTCCGCCACAAGCCTTCCTAACCTTGTTTTAGGTCTCCACTCCTCCATATTCTTCCTCTATCTTATTTTTAATCTCTTTTACTTTTTCCTCAATTTCCTCATTTATATGTTTTCCATATATTCTATCTTCTGAAGGTAAAATTTCCTCTCCATACGGAACATCTATTCCCGCATCAACCACACCTTTCAAAGCAGCAAATACTTTTGCTCCCTTACGAGGAGTATGCAAGCCTATATCTAAAACACCCTCTTTTATTCCTTTTTTTAATGCTCTTTTTCCCGCTAACAAACCAGTAAGATAAGCAGCGGGCGTATTAGATAGGCTATATGTCCATCCATATTTTCTTAAGTCGCTCCCAATTGCAGAAGCGGTGATTCTATCGCCATTGAAATCATATATTGCAAATTGCACCCTAATATTTTTATTTGATTTTCTAACAATTACACGGGGTTTACCAGATTTAAGTAAAGCCAATCTTTTTCTATAGTTTGTTTTTCCTTCCCTTCTTCTTCTGAATTTAAGCCTCATTCTCTGCCTCCTTTAATAATCCTTCTGTTATTAAATGTAGCTTAACGTGTGCTTTATCCTTGAATTGTCCTCCTTTAGCCCTCCTATAATATAAACGGTAGGTTTTTCTATCTATTAAACCTTTATCTCTCAATTCCCTTAAATAAGCCCTAATTGGGCGTATCGTTTTTATCCATCTTCTTTTCTTTGGTAATCTTGCTGTTGCTTTGCCCTTCCTTGAACCATGTCCCCTACGGCGCCCCTTTTTCTTTTGCATTAATCTTTTCTTTATTCTTGCCCTTGAAATTCCCTTCTTTTTTCTCGCCTTAATCAATCCCTGCTTAATCAAGTTTTTAATATCTCTCCTTGTTACCGCTTTTTCAATCTCTTCCAGATTATCTGGGTCCATCCATACTCTATGCACACCGCATTTCAGCAATTGGGCAGCCAACCTACGTTGATTCCTTAAATCCATTTACAACACCCTATTCAATACTCTAATACCCAACTCATCAGCTTTTTCAATAATTTCCATCCTTTTTTTCTTACCCACAGTATGAGCAATTCTTATAGCTTCCTTACTTGCATCTATATCTTCTAAATCCTTTACATTATAAACAAGCCTTTCTTTAAAACCAGAAGGATGCAAGCCTCTTACTTTCCGAGGCGATGAATAACCAATACGAGGAACGGGGGGACGATATTTAAAATGCCTCCTTTGTTTTGAATGCCTTCCTTTGGGGCGACGCCATTTGTCATCCAATTTTTTGAATTGCCATAATTGCTGCCTGATAAAGCGAGGTTTCTTTTTTCTTTCCTCCATTAATCTACGCATTTCATCATCTATTTGGGGCTTGATTTTCTTTTTTATTACTTCCTCTGACTTAACTTCTTCTTCCATTTTATCCTCCTTTACTAACTATATAAATGCCATCCTGGAATACTCTTACATCTCTATCTTTAACTTTTGTTGCAAATTCAATATTTGCTGCTGTTTGCCCAACTTCTTCCCTATTTATTCCTTCTATAATTACTTCATCTCCCTTTACACTTACCTTAACATTTCCAAATATCTTTGCCCTTCTTGGATGTTTTTCTCCAAGAAAATTTTCAATGACTACTTCATTTCCTTTAACGCTTACTTTCATTGGAAAGTGTGAATAGACGATTTTCATTTTATAAACAAATCCTTCTGTTACGCCTTTAATCATATTTCTTATATGAGCTGCAAATGTACCAACTAAGGCTTTTTCCTTACGCCTTGCAAATTCACATTTTACTATTATTTTATTATCTTGTTTTTCAATTTTTATTTTTGGATGATATAATTTTCTTTCTAATTTTCCTTTTGGCCCTTCTATAATTACGAGTCCATCTTCTTTTATTTCTGCTTTTACATCTTTTGGAATTTCAACTTCTCTTTCCACTAATGGCACCATTTTTACACCTAATATACGTAAGCAAGCAATTTTCCTCCGATTCCCTTCTTTCTTGCTTCATACTGAGACATTACACCCTCATTTGTTGTTAAAATTAATATCCCAAAATTTTCTGCTGGTAAAAAGCGGGCTTCCCATTTCTCAAATTCTCCTTTCTTAATGGAATATCTCGGCTTAATAACATTGCAATTGTTTATATTTCCTTTTAATTTAACTTTAAATAGGCCTCCTCTGCCATCGTCAATCCATTCAAAAGCTTCCACATATCCATGGTCCTGCATAACCTTCAATACTCTCCCTATTAGCTTTGAAGCTGGCTTTATTATACACTCTTTTTTTCCTACTCTTTCTGCATTTTTTATTGCTGATAACGCATCTGCTAAGGGGTCGTTTAACATTTTACCCCAAATATTCCTAAGGTTTTTAAAGCTTTTGGGTCAATAAAAAGTGGGCTGTCAAGAATTTTAAAATTTAAAAAATGAGAAATGCCCCCATTGCAAAATATTTAAACTCCTTTTCTAATAACAAACCAATGCTAAAAATATATAACACCTTAACGAGAAAGAAAGAACCATTTATTCCAATGGAGGAAGGCATAGTAAAAATGTATGTTTGTGGGATGACTACATATAGCGATGCTCATATTGGACATGCCCGCACTTATGTAGCTTTTGATGTGATAAGGAGGTATTTGGAGTATAAGGGGTATAAGGTTTTTTATATTCAAAATATAACTGATATAGATGATAAGATAATAAATGCTGCCAATCAGGCTGGAATGGATGCTTTAGAATATTCTTCATATTACGCAAAAAGATGCTTAGAGGATATGGATAAACTTGGTATAAGAAGGGCAAATTTATATCCAAAAGCAACAGAGCATATCAATGATATGGTGGAGACAATAAAAAAATTGATCGAGAAAGGATATGCATATGTTTCTAATGGTGATGTCTATTTTAGTGTTGAAAATTTTAAGGAATATGGTAAGTTATCAAGACAAAATTTACAACAAATAAAAGCGGGAGCCAGAATTCAACCAGGAGAAAAGAAAAGGAAGCCGGAAGATTTTGCTTTGTGGAAATCTGCAAAGCCTTTGGAGCCCAAATGGGCAAGCCCATGGGGTTATGGAAGACCAGGTTGGCATATTGAATGTTCCGTAATGAGTTCTAAATATCTGGGAATGCCTTTTGATATTCATGGGGGAGGACAAGATTTGATTTTCCCTCATCATGAAAATGAGATTGCCCAAGCTGAAGCAGCCTATGGAAAAAAATTTGTAAATTACTGGCTCCATTCTGGAATGCTAAAAGTGAAGGGAGAGAAAATGAGTAAATCTTTAGGCAACATTATAAATATAAGAGATGCTTTAAAGGAGTGGGATGCTGAGGTTTTGCGCTTCTTTTTTGTTTCTTATCATTATCGTAGCCCAGCTGATTTTAGTGAAGAAGCTTTGAAAAATGCTGAGAATTCTTTAAAAAGGCTTAAAGAAGTAAAATACAAGCTTGAGGAAAAAGCAGATGAAAATGATGAATTTAATGTGAATGCTTTAGATGATAAAGAAAAAGAATATTTAAAAAGGGTAGAAGAATTTAAGAAGAAATTTGAAGAAGCGATGGATGATGATTTTAACACTCCAAAAGCATTAGAAACAATTTTTGATTTTATAAAAGCTACTAATAAATTCCTAATGGAAATAGAGAATCCGGATGGCAAATTGTGTAGATATGCTTTAAATGTATTTTTAAAAGCATCCAATGTTTTGACTCTACTACAGGAAGAGGAAAAAAGATTAGATGAGGAGATTATATTGAAGCTTGCAAAAAAGCATAATGTGGATGTAAAGAAAGAAATAAAGGAAATTATAGAAACCCTTTTAGAAATAAGGAAAAAAGCGAGAGAAGAAAAGAATTATCAAATAGCAGATGAAATAAGAGATGAATTGAGAAAAGCTGGAATTGAAATAGAGGATATTGGGAAAGAAACGAAGTGGAGAATAAAATGAAAACTTAATTAAAAGATTTTGGAAATAATTTTGGCAACCTTTTCAAGAAATTCTTTGTCATTTTTACTAAATGGAGCTTTAGCATGAGAATCAATATCTATTTCAGCTACAATCTTTCCTTCTTTAAATATTGGAACAACAATTTCAGCTTTCACTTTGGGACTACAAGCAATATAATTTTTCTCCTTAGATACATCTTGAACCACTATTGTTTTTCCCTGTTTCACAGCCATTCCACATATTCCCTTTCCAACTGGTATAGTTTTATGTTCCGTTTCTTCTCCAACAAAAGCTGTTAGTACAAGCTTTTCATTACATACACGATAAAATCCGACCCAGTTATAATAAGGAATTTTACTAAGCAGTTTACAAATTTCATTAAGTTTTTCGTCTCTTTTTCTTTTGCCCTCGACAATTTCTTTAATTTTCTCCAGCATTTCTTCCATTTTATCCTTCTGTTTTTCCAGCCATCCAAATAACACGTTGTGGAAATGGAATTTGTATTCCTTCTTTTTCTAGTGCAACTTTGATTTTCCATAACATTTCTGTTTTTACTGAAAACCATACAGTTGAGGGAGCCCATATTCTTACAGCTAAATTTACGCTACTGTCTCCAAGCTCCTCAACAAAAATTTGGGGGGCTGGTTCCTTCAGAATAAAAGGATGCTCTTCTAATAATTTTTTAATTACTTCTATTGCTTTTTCAGCATCATCTTTATACCTTATTCCTATTTTATATTCAAATCTTCTTGCTGCATGGGCAACAAAATTTTTTATATTAGATGTGAAAACTTTTTCATTTGGTATTCTAACATAAATCCCATCCCATGTTCTAATTGTTGTTGATAAAATTCTTATATCTTTTACGACTCCCCCTACATCTCCTATGCTTACGCCATCCCCAATTTTAATGGGCTTTTCTATAAGCAAAAATAGTCCGCTGATGAAATTGGAAACAACCGTTTGGCTTGCAAATCCTATTACTATACCAGCAATCCCCCCAGCCACCAATAATCCAGATAAAGAAAATCCTATATACGGTAAGGCAGCCATAAACCCGATAAAAATTATCCCATAATATACTACTTTTTCCACTGCATTTAAAGTCGTTTTTGGTACTTTTTCTTTTAATATTCTTCTTGCATTTATTTTAGCAACTTTGGCTATTATTACAGTAACAATTATGATTGCTGTAAATCTTAACAAATCCGCAACATTTACTCCATTATATATTTTATAATCAAGTATGCTCTTTATTGTTTCAAATATATCATTCATTTTATTTAAACCCCCATTCCATTACAAATTTTTTTTCTAATCTTTTTATTCCTTTGGCTAAATAAATATCTATCGCTCTTTTCATTCCTCTTGGGAGTCTATCAAAAAATGTTGTTTCTCCCAAACTCTTTTTAAGTATTTTGAGAGAAGCATGCATATATGCATATCCATCATAAAATATTTTCATATCTATTGCTCTCAAAACCACTTTTTTGATTTCTACCCATTCTTCATATGCATTTTTAACATCCAGCCTCAAAATTCCTTCATATAATTTATCAACTTCTGGAATCTCATTGTATACACTGCTATTCCACCATTTACAAATAATTCCACTTTCTGGTGGCCCATATAATATATATTTTGGCATCGTTTTTGTGAATATATCAATTCTTTCAACGTCAATTTCATCAACAAGAAAAACTCCTATCTCTATGGGAAATTTTAAATATACACTACTTTCTGTTTTCGGTTCAATAATAAGGGGTTTATCAAGTTCTACCAAAAGATATTCTGAAACCCCTTCCTTTGGTAAATTAACAGGCTCAACAGGGCAAACTACTAATTTTCCTTTATCAGCATGAATAAATTTTTCTACTTCCTCTTCCCCAACTTTCCTATAATATCTCTTTCTTTTCCCCCTTCCCTCAACCAGTAACTTTAAATCTTCTTCTTCAATTTTCACATTCAATTTATATTCTCCAAACATCTCTTTATAACTATAAAAAATTTATAAATTATTCTGATTACTTTTATGATGCAAAAAATGTTTTTAAGAGAAGAAAATAAGGAAGTTAAAAAAATAGGGGTGATGGCGGATAGCCATGACAATATTGAGGCAATTAAAAAAGCTGTCGAAGTGTTTAATGAGGAAAAAGTTGAAATTGTTGTACATGCTGGTGATATTGTTTCTCCGTTTACTGCGGATTATTTCAAAGAATTATGGTGCGATATGCTTATAATTTATGGAAATAATGATGGGGATAAAATCTATTTAAAAGAGAGATTTAAAAATATAGGTTCATTATATAACGATCCATATATCGGAGAGCTATATGGAAAAAAAATTGCTGTCACCCATCTTCCCTCAATTGTTCCCGCCTTAGCGGAGAAATTTGATATAGTAATCTATGGACACACCCATGAAAAATATGTTGAAAAAAATAAAGCCCTTATAGTGAATCCAGGAGAATGTTGCGGTTATTTAACAGGTATTAAAAGTATAGCAATAATTGATATTGAAAAAATGACTGCAAATATAATTGAAATATGATAGAGTTCTATGAAACAGAAGTAAAAGATGTGATGCAAAATCGTTTATGGGATTTACCTATTGTTGAGAAGGATGTGGATATGAAATTGATTTTACTTATTCTAGTTTCAAGAGGATATGTATGGATTGTAAATAACAAAAAAGATATGAAATTAATGGGAATAATAACTGAACACGATGTTTTGGGGTTATTCGAAGATTTTAAAGTTGATTTAAAAGCGGAAGATATAATGAAAAAAGACTTGATTACATGTAGCAAACATGATAAAATAAAGGATGTAATAGATAAGATAAAAAAATATAAGGTAAGAAGATTGCCAGTTATTGAAAATGATAAAATTATTGGAGAAGTTACTTTAAGACATTTAATAGAAAAATTTTCCTCATTCTTTTCTTAACTCATCGATTAGATTACAAGTAACATGATAAACTTCTTTTATACTATATTCATCTGGATAAGAAGCCATGAATTTATCTACTACTTTCCTAACAGTTGGTTTTTCCATCGTTTTCATTATTTTCCTTAATTTTTCTTCCAATATTTCTCTCCTCCTTAGCCTATTCACATGTTCATGAATTTCTTTCATAACCGCAAGAATTTCAAGAATTGATAAAAATAAAACGAAGCTCGAAGCAATCAAAATATTTTCTTCTTTATTTTTCCATGCAAAATAAAAGATTTCCGCATCAAAAATTAGGACAATGAAAGGTATAATTAAAACTAATTTTTCTAATCTACTCGCTTTAAGCATTTCTGTGAATAAATTCCTTATAAACCTATGCCTCATTAAAAGGAAATAAGTAGGGTATTAAATTTCTTTTTCCCTTCCTTCCGCTAGCGCAACAAAATGTTCCATTCCTTCTCTTGCTCCTTTTGCAAACAATATATCTCCCGCCTTTATGATGGTATTCTTATCCACTCCATAAATCCATTTCTTCCCTCTCTTTATTGCAATTATCCACATCCCGGTATGGGAGGCGAGTTGTATATCTCCCAATTTTTTGCCATCTAAAACGGATTCTTCAGAAACTTTAACTTTAACAAGTATTTCATCCGATTCCATTATACTTTCTTTTATTATTGGATGCAATTCAACATCTCTCAGCTCCACATCTGCGATATCGCGGGCAGCATCCGCAATTGCTTCGGAGCAGGAGCCGAGCTGGATGATTGCTAAGGCCTCATTTACTTCCAACTCTCCCGCTTTTGCATCTTTTATTGCCAATTTTTGTAGTTCTTCATTTAAAAGGTCAACTAGATTTTCTAATTCATAAACTTCTTTTGCCAAATCTTTATTATCATAGATAACAGATGAATATGCTAAATCAACCATCAGTTCCGCCTTTTCTTTTAATTCTAATAATAATTCTTCTGCTTCTTTCTCGCTCATGTTAATACTTCTATTTCTCCTTTTAACAATTTATTCAATTGATTTAATCCCTCTTCTGGACCAATACATATCAAAATATCATTTTCTTTAAGTGTAATGTCTCCTTTTGGTCCATAAATCCATTTATTTTTTCTCCTTATAGCCAAAATTCTTACACCAGTTTCGGATGATATCCTTAACTCCCCAATTTTTTTGTTCACTGCAGCAGAATTTTTATGAATTGTCATTTTTCTAATAACTTCATCTGATTCCTTTATTAAATGAGGTAATATAGGATGGGTAAGTTTGTATGATAGAAGTTTTACAATATCTCCAGCAGCATTCGATATTGTTTCAGCAGCCTGTGCTATTTGTAATATTCCCGCCATTTTTTCAGCATCTTCCGCACTTCTTGCTGCCAGCATGGCCATTATTCTTATTTGATAATTCAATTTGTCCATTCTTACTTCTAAATATTTTACTTCTTCGGCAATTTCCTTGCTATTAAAAAGTATAGCAGAATATGCCAAGTCAACAATTAACTCACAAATATTTTTCATTTCTCTTAACAATTCTCTTATACTAGTTGGCTCATATTCTATTTCTTCAAATTCTGCTTTTTTCCACCGAGGAATTTTCATTTCTGATTATATATAAGCTTGTATTTAAATTTTTATCTTATTAGGAAATTTCTTTCTTATAGTAAATTTTATATTGCTATAATTTATAATATGAAGAAGAGAATGGAAAAGAAATTAAGGAAAGGTATTGTTGTTGGATTTTTTCTTTTGTTTATAGGAATAACATGTGGATGTGTGAAAACAGAAGAAAGTAAGGGAGTATGCAGATGGGATTTTAAGGTAAGAACAACAGACCACATAGGAAAATATTATCAATATCTTAAGGAATATCAGTGGGAGGCAAGAGAAGGATATATATTTGCAATTGTAACAATTCGTATTGTAAATAATGCAAGTAAAACGGTTAGCACTAATCCATGGAATTGGAGGATGGTCATAAATGGGGTTGAGTATCTTCATCATACCGCAACCTATGATGATGAAATTAACCAAATTACAGTTGATGTTGGAAAAGGAGGAGATGTTACAACAGAGATTGTATATGAAATACCAGCCGATGCAACTTCCTATGAGTTAAAATATACGGGTTTATTCCCTCCGAAAATGGTGCGTGATGATACACTTCTATAAGGTGCTAAAATGAGAGCATCACAGGTATTAGCTATATTTGGTGGAATTTTTGGCATTTTGGGAGGTATATTTGCTATTGTTGTAGGATTTATAGCAGGGGTTTTCGAGGAAGCATTTGGTAAAGATTCAACCGGTAGCATCCCCAGCTATTTTCTTTATGTAGGTGGCATTATTGCTATATTTGTTTCAATAGTTGGCATTGCAGCATCTTTTATGAGGAATAAAACGGCAGCTGGCATAATAATTCTAAGTTGTGCTATCGTTGGTTTAATATGTATTTCAACAGGATATATTATTTCGTTTCCGCTTTTTCTTGTATCTTCTATCATATTCTTCATCGAGGGTAAAAAGAAAAAAGACCGTGAGTAAAATTGTCAGAGGAGAAAAAATCGGTGATGAAGAACAATTTATCGAAAATGAGTTAGAACTCAAATATTATCCATCCTGCAAGAAGGAAAAGAAGAATAGAAATTATGTTCCTATTATGGCATATATTTAGAAAGATAAAGTAAAATAATTCCTATTTTTTCTTCAGATAAAAAGATTACTTATACGCATTCATGCCATCCAATACTTTGTGTTTCATGCTATAAGGGTAGGCTTTATATTCCTCAAATCCTGCATTACAATCCTATAAAAATTTAAAGTCATTCTTTATACAAATTGTATGGAAGCTTTGTCCCCATTGGAAAAGAAATTACTAATTGAATTACAAAAAAATGATGGCAAGATAAAACCAGAAAAAATTGATATGGAATTGGTAAAGGTAATGAATGCTGCTGCTTGGTTACAGAGCAAAGGGCTTGTTAAAACATCTGAAAACATAATAAAGGAATATGAAATTACAGAAGAAGGTGAAAAATTCTTAAAGGAAGGATTGCCAGAAAAAAGAATTTTAAAAGATGTAGAAAAAATTGAAATAGAAACTTTAGAAAAAAAATTTGGTAAAAAAGATGTTTCAATATCGATAGGATGGGCTTTAAGGAAAGGATGGTGTAGAATAGAAAAAAATGAAAAAAATTATTTAATTATAACAGAAAAAGGGAAAGAAGAAATAAAGAAAAAGCAGCCTGAGGAGGAGGCTTTAGAAAAAATTGCAAAAAAGGATTTTAACATCGACGAAAAAATCATAAAAGTATTAAAGAGGAGGGAGGCAATAAAAGAAAAGGAAAAGGTGGAAAGAATAATATATTTAACTGATAAAGGATGGGAAATAGTAAAGAAAGGTATTAAAATTGAAGAAGAAATTTCTCAATTAACACCTGAAATTATAAGAAGTGGAAAATGGAAAAAGGTAAAGTTCAGAAAATATGACATAAAAGCTTTCGCACCTTCTATATATCCTGGAAAGCTCCATCCTTTAACACAACTAATAGAAAAGATAAGAAGAATTTTTTCTGAGATGGGTTTTAAAGAAATCAGGGGGAGTTATGTAGAATCCTGTTTTTGGAACATGGATGCTCTATTTATACCCCAAGACCATCCAGCAAGGGATATGCAAGATACTTTTTATTGCAAGAAGCCAGACAAAATAGATATAGATGATGAGCTAATAGAAAAAATTGCAAGAGTACATGAAAATGGTGGGATGACAGGCTCGATAGGATGGAGATATAAATTTAATAAAGAAGAGGCTAAAAAAGCCCTGTTAAGGACTCATACAACAGTAAATACAATAAGATATTTAGCGAATAATCCTGTTCCTCCGGCAAAGGTATTTTCCATAGAAAGGGTTTTTAGGAGGGAAAACATTGATTCCACGCATCTTCCAGAATTCCATCAAATTGAGGGAATTGTCTATGAAAAGGATGCAAACTTTTGCATGTTAAAAGGAATATTAAAAGAATTCTATACAAGGATGGGATTTAAAAAAATAAGATTTAGACCATCCTATTTTCCATATACTGAACCATCTTTAGAAATAGAGGTTGAATGGCAAGGAAAATGGATTGAACTTGGGGGGGCTGGGATATTTAGACCAGAAGTTACAATTCCTTTCGGAATAAAAGAACCAGTGCTGGCATGGGGGCTCGGCCTGGAAAGGATGGCGATGATTCTGCTTGGGTTAAATGATATAAGAATGCTTTATTTTAGTGATTTGAAATGGCTTCGCGAGCTTCCTTTACTCATCTAACTATTTCCCCAACAATTCTTTTAACAAATGTTTTAGTAAATCTGTTCTTGTAACAATACCTTTAATCTTATTATTCCCTCCCACAATTGGCAAACAACCAATTTCATGTTTTATCATCAATTCTGCCGCATCTCTTATTGTTATATTATCTCTTGCGGTTATTGCTGGGCTCCTCATTATATCTTTAACAAGCAGGTTTCTGAGTCTATTTTGCTGGTGTCCTAAACTTATACTTTTTCTTAAAGTTGCAAAAGCAAATGCTATTTCTCTATCTGCAATTATCCCAACCACTTTTCCTTCTTCAACAACAGGAAGTCTTGCAATATTATGGTCAATAAGTAATCTTCTTGCATGAATTACTCTATCATCGGGCTTGACAGTTATTACTGGAGTTGTCATTATTTTTTTTATATTTTCCTCACTTTTTACTAAAGGTAATAAATCAGCCTTTGTAACAACTCCAACAAGCTCATCGCCCATAACAACGGGAAGCATTGTTGGGCCGGGTTCACCCACCGTCTTTAAAATATCAATAATATCTGTATCGGGGGAGATGGTTTCAAAATTTTTTTCCATAACTGTTGATGCATGCATCTTTGATGCAGGAACCCCTTTGCTTCTAATACTTCCTAACTTATCCGCTATTTTATTATCTGTTACTATTCCAACAAGCCTCCCATTATCTAAAACAGGGAGCTTCGTTATATTATGTTTATCCATTAAATCCAAAATATGACTTAAATCATCACTTTTACTCACATAAATAACTTCTTTTGCCATAATTTCCCCAACTTTCATAAAAATCACCTCATCGATTCCGCACAGGATTCACAGAGTAATCTCCCATTTACATCAACAAGCCTATCAGAAAGCATCCCACATTCTTCACATTTCCCCGCCATAAATTTTGCCGTTTTTCTATATGATATTCTTTCTTTTGTTATTTCTGCCCATTCTTCCAATATATCCAAAAGAAGAGGAGAAAATTGCATTATGTCTTTTTCAGTCACCATCCCAACCAACTTATCTTTATCAACGACTGGCAATCTCCTTATTTTATGCTTTCCCATTATTCTTACCGCCTCTTCTATACTTGCATCTGGCGATATTGTTATAATGGGCTTACTCATTACTTCCTCAACACATATTTTTGATGGGTCTTTTTCTTCCGCAACTATTTTCCTCAAGATGTCACTTTCTGTTAATACCCCTATTGGTTTTCCATTTTCTACAATTATTATGCTACCAACCTTCTCGCTCTTCATTTCTTTTGTTGCATCTAATACGCTTGCCTTCTTGTTAATAATTACTGGGCTTGGATTCATAATGTCTTTAATGCGTATATTTTCTTTCATCAATATGTATTACCGCATAGCTAAAAAACTTTGTGTAGTTTCATGAATGTACTATAAAGTTCGATGATTGTTGCATATTATTTATAAATAAACAAAATTTGTAGGATGGGGGAGGGAAAATTGCCTCCCTCTTTTTTTTCCTATCCCCTCCCCCTTGCCTCCACCTCCCCTTTATTTTTTAAATACATTGATTATATAAAGAGATTGTGAATGAAAAATTTAAAGAAAGGATAAAAAAGATGGTCAGGGATGCCGATAAAATTTTTGAAGTTGAACAAGAATGGAAAAGCATAAGAGTAAATACAATAAAAATCGATAGAGAAAAACTTTATGAAAGACTGTGCAGAAATTTTGAAATAAGAGAAATCCCATGGTATGAAAATGGTTTTTTTGTTAAGGAGGGGGAAATTTCGAAAACAGTTGAATATTATTTAGGATATTACCACATTCAAGAAGCTTCGAGCATGCTCCCTCCATTGGCAATGCAACTCGAAAAAAATGATAATGTATTGGATTTGTGCGCCGCCCCAGGGAGCAAAACAACCCAAATGGCAATGATGATGGAAAATAATGGTTTGATTATTGCAAATGATGTTAATATAAAAAGGATAAGGGCTCTTGCTCATAACATCCAAAAAAGCGGGGTAATAAACTGTATTATTACAAATTATAATGGTATTCACTTCTGGCGAACAGGATATAAAGCTAATAAAATATTGTTAGATGTGCCATGTACAGCAAGTGGTAAAATAATAAAAAACAAGAAAATTGCTGAGAAATGGAATTTTAACAGAGTAATTAGGATGAGTAAATTGCAAAAAAAGCTTATTGAATCTGCTTATAAATGTTTAATGGAGGATGGCATAATTGTTTACTCAACTTGTTCCTTAGAGCCTGAGGAAAATGAGGAGGTTATAGATTTTGCAATAAGAAAATTTGGGATGGAGGCAGAGGAAATAAAGTTTAAAGGAATAAAAACAAGAAAAGGAATTAGAAGATGGAATGGAAAAGATTATGAAGGAGCTGAAAAAGCTGTTAGAATTTGGCCTCAGGATAATTTGACGGAGGGATTTTTCATATGCAGATTAAGAAAGTGCTGAATGAAAAAGAAATTAGGGAGATAGAGGAGATTATTGAGAAAAATTATGGCTGTAAAATAAACTTAAGAAAATATAAAATTTTTCTCACGAGAGAAGATAAAATATGGCTTGTTAATAAAAAACTAAATTTTGATATATTTAGAAATATAAAAAGATGTTACAGAATCGGAATTTATTTTGGCAAATTAAAAAGAAACAAAAAAATTAAGTTAAGTATAGAAGGCGCTTTATTAGTTGGAAAAAGAGCTGTCAAAAATATCGCAATTTTGGATGATAAAGAAGCTTTAAGATTTATGCAGGGATATGATGCAAAGGTCTATGAACTACTAAATTGTGAAATTAACAATTTTGTATTAGTAAAAAATAATAATGATGTTATAGGTGTTGGAATTTTAAGAGATGGCTACATAGAAAACCTTGTGCCAAAAGCAAGAAGAATAAGTTTTTAAGCTAATTAATCATTATTTTTGAGATGAAAGAAATAAAATCTGGAAAAAATCTGCTATTCTTATTTATGGCAATAATTATAATTATAATTGTAATAGTTATAGCTCCTTTTGTGTATCAAAGTTATAAAAGAGTTTTCAACCCAACACATGATAGAGACCATGATGGAATACCAGATGATAGGGATGCTTTTCCAGACGACCCTCTGGAATGGGCTGATAATGATGGAGATGGAATAGGGGATAATGCAGATAATGATGATGATAATGATGGTGTATTAGACAGTCAAGATTATTTGCCAAAAGCCAACGCTGGAATAATGGTAGAAATTCCAAAAATTAGAGTATATGACCCAAGATTGGCTCAAACAATCAAAATATATGCAAAAATATTTGTGGACAATAATGAATTTACCCTTCCTTCAGAGGGATTGAAGGAAATAAATATAGATGAAGATATTGATTTAAACTGGAATATAACAGTTGATGTGCCCGATGACGTTGGATATCATGATATAAAAATAATGCTCTATTATAAGAGTCTTAAAGAAGGATTAATTGACATAAACGGAGAAAATGCTGATAAAAACGAGGAGGGAAAAATAATAGAAATAAGTTATTATATAGGGAATAAAATAGGTTATCAATATCCAGAAGGAAAAGATTATGCATATTCAGATGGATATGATGATGGAAATGATTTTCTTTTCTTTGATGAAAGGGATGCGAGAATCTATTACAGAATAGTAACTATTGAGATAACTTAACAATAGATTTGATAATCTTCAATTCCTTTTCACTTATTCCATATTTATTCCAATCAACTTTTTTAACATTTAATTTTTTGAATATTTCTGCAACTTTCCCATCTACATGTAATGGGATGGGTAAATTCATGGAATGGAAAACTGTTGGCAAGACATCGACAACTTTTATTTCCCCATTCCATTCCTTTATATTTTTCCCATATGCCATAAATATTCCATATTTTGAATGCTCTCCTTTAAAATGAAATTCTCCCGGCTTATCAATAATTTTTCTGAAATTTAAAACGTCTACTATTGCGTATCCCTCCATTAAATCTATAACAATGTAATCATTCATTTCGGTTGCTTTCATTGGTTTTATATTGTTATCTTCAAAATTGTTTATTAATTCTATAATTTCATTTTTTACTTCTTTTTTTGCTACAATTGCTCTCGAACTCGATGACAAACAGAAAGCTTTTGATTTTTTAAAATCAATAACATTTTCTTTGGATGCTATGGAAAAAAGATGTTTTCTAAATAGACGTATAAATTTTTTTGGAAGATAATACAGAAGTTTGGCAAATCTTTTTCCAATATCTATTGTTCTTATTCTTCCTATTGCTTCTAAATATTTCTTTTCATAAAGGAGATTATTCAGAAAAATATTCTTTTTTATTCCATAAAATCCATGGTCTGAAACAATGAAATAGTTTGCTTTATATAATTCCATTATTTTTCCTATTTCCTCATCAATTTTTTTATATATTTGGAAAACGTAATCACTATCCCATAAAAAATGCTGTACTAAATCTGATGCTCTGAAGACAACCATGCCAAAATCCCAGCTGTAATTTTTTAACAGCATGATAAAAGCTTTTCTTCTCCATTCTATCCATTCCCGCAGTATATTCATTACTTTTTCTGGATTATATCTTGCTGAGATTCTTATTGGTAAATCATCTATGATTAAATGTTCCATTTTATAGCCTTTGAGCAATTGTTTGGCTTCCTTTGGTTCGACAAAATTCTCGTTTGGAGGCGTTAGCAATCCCGAAACAATTACCCCATTTATTCTTTCTGGAGGATACGTTACTGGAACATTAACAACAATGCTATTCCTTCCTATTCTGCTAAGTAAATTCCATATTGCCGGAACTTTCCTAAATCTAGATGATATTGTTTTTATGCTCATTGTTTCTCTATCAAAATAGAAAAAATCAAAAATCCCATGCTTTTCTGGATTTACCCCAGTTACAATACTTGTCCAGGCGGGGGCGGAGGAAGGAGGTAAAGTTGATTCAAGCTTTCCAAAACAGCCATAAAATTTTTGGATATTTGGCAAGTCGTCAATCCATTTTTCAATAAGCTTTGGCTCAGCTCCATCTATGCCAATAACGATGCTTTTCATTCTACTTTATATACTTTGTCTCCTTCCCTTACCCTATCTATGACTTTAATTCCGATTTCATCTCCCGCTTTTGCTTCCTCAATTTTTTGCCTATTTATTTCCATTGATTCAACGGTTTGCTCAAAATCTGTAGTAGCGCCTTTTATTCTTATTTTATCTCCTATTTTTAAGCTACCTGTTAATTTTATTGCTGCTACTCCTATTTTGGAAAAGAAATGGGTAACAACTCCTATTTCTTCCATATTCTTAATATTTAACTCCTATTTATTATTTTCATTAATAACAATACAATCAAAAACAAATATAAACACAAGAGTATTTGTAAATCATGAAAATAAAAAATATGGAAATAAGAAGCATTGAAGCAAGAAGATTTATCAAAGATTTTTCTCGTCCAATGAATATTAGAATAGACCATAACAGTAGTATAACTCTATTTTCTGTTATAAAGAAAGGAGAAGCCCAAGTTGAATTTGAATATACTGCTAGTTATGGTCCTGTGGGTATAATAAAATTCGAGGGAGATTTTATATATGAGGGGAAAAATGCAGAAGAAATTGCAGAAAGATGGCAAAGCAAGAGAGATATGCCAAATGAAGTAGCCTCTCAGATACATACCGCTATAATGCATTTTTGTGTTCCGCAAGCGGTTATAATCGCAAAGGAACTAAAGCTCCCTCCTCCGATTCCGCTTCCTCAAATAAGAATAGATAAAAAGGGTATCAAAAAATTTGGACCAGAAGTTGCATAAAATATTTTAATACTCCGCTTATTTCCCATGAACATGAACATTGAAAGTTATCCAAAAATGGAAGAGGAAATCCTTTCATACTGGGAAAAAAACAAAATATTTGAAAAAAGCGTTGAAAAAAGGAAGAATAATAAAAAATTTGTTTTTCTTGAAGGACCCCCCACCGCAAATGGATTACCCCATCCCGGGCATGTATTAACAAGGACAGTGAAGGATGTTGTATTGAGATATAAAACAATGAAGGGATATTATATTGAGAGGAGAGCAGGGTGGGATACTCATGGACTCCCTGTTGAAATAGAAGTTGAAAAGATGTTAGGATTGAAAAACAAACAGGAAGTTGAAAAATACGGCATTGAAAAATTTAATGAAGCCTGTAAGGAAAGTGTTTTTAGATATGAAGAAGCATGGAAAGAAATGACCAGAAGAGTTGGTTTCTGGATTGATATGGAGAATCCATATATTACTCTTGACAACAAATATATAGAATCTGTGTGGTGGTCTTTAAAAGAGGCTTGGAAAAAGGGATTGTTATATAGGGGGTATAAAGTTACTCCTTATTGTCCAAGATGTGGAACGACCCTTTCTTCTCATGAAGTTGCTCAGGGCTATAAGGAAGTTGAGGACCCTTCCATATTTGTTAAATTTAAAGTTAAGGGGAAAGATGAATATTTCTTAGCATGGACAACCACGCCTTGGACTCTTATTTCTAACGTTGCTTTAGCAGTTCATCCAGATGAATGGTATTTAAAAATAGAATATGAAGGAGAAAAATTGATATTGGCAGAGGAAAGAATTGCGGTATTATTAAAAGGAAAAGAATACGTTGAGATTGATAGATATAGGGGAAAAGAATTAGAAGGTATAGAATATGAACCTCTGTATAAATTTGTAATACCTGATAAAAAATGCTGGTATGTAATTACTGCGGATTTTGTTACAATGGATGAAGGAACTGGCATAGTTCATATTGCCCCCGCTTTTGGAGAAGAGGATTATGAGGCTGGTTTAAAATATGATTTGCCAATAATTCAGCTAGTTGATCTGGAAGGAAAATTTAAAAGAGAAGTTGCGCCGTGGGCTGGAAAATTTGTAAAAGATGCGGATAGTGAAATTATAGAAGATTTAAAAAGGAGGGGTTTATTGGTTAGCAAGCAAACTTATAAACATCAATATCCATTTTGCTGGAGATGTGACTCTCCCTTATTATATTATGCCATTGAATCTTGGTTTATTGGTATGTCAAAGCTTAAAAAAGAATTAGTTAAAAATAATGAAAAAATAAACTGGTATCCCGCATATATAAAACATGGGAGATTTGGAGAATTTATTAAAGAAGCAAGAGATTGGGCTCTTTCTAGGAAGAGATATTGGGGAACTCCCCTGCCGATATGGATTTGCAAAAAATGCAAAAAAGAAATTTGTATTGGCAGTATAGAAGAGTTAAAGGAAAAAGCTGTTAATTTTCCAGAAAAATTGGATTTGCACCGTCCCTATGTGGATAGAATAATACTGAAATGTGATTGTGGAGGAGAAATGGAAAGAGTCGAAGAAGTTATTGATGCTTGGTATGATTCAGGAGCAGCCTTTTTTGCGCAATGGCATTACCCTTTTGAGAATGAAGAAAAATTCTGGCAAAATTTCCCAGCAGATTTTATATGTGAAGCTATTGACCAAACAAGAGGGTGGTTTTATTCTTTATTGGCGGTATCAACTTTAATCTTTGATGATGCTCCTTATAAAAATGTTCTAACTTTAGGATTAATTTTGGATGAAAAAGGACAAAAAATGTCGAAAAAAGCTCGCAATTACGTTGAACCAAATGAAATATTTGCTAAATATGGTGCAGATGCATTAAGATGGTATTTAATTTCTTCTTCCCCTCCTTGGCAACCCAAAAGATTTTATGAAAAAGTTGTCAAAGAAGCATTAAGTAAATTTTTGCTTACACTATGGAATGTTTATTCTTTCTATGAAACATATGCATCTCTGGATAAATTTGATTATGAAAAAAATTTTGTCGAAATTGATAAAAGAGAACTTATTGATAAATGGCTCATATCCAAACTGAATAGCTTGATTAAAGAAGTAGAAGAAAAAATGGAAAAGTATGAAATTCATAAGGCTGCTCGTCTGATTGAGGAATTTGTTATAAATGATTTAAGCAACTGGTATATAAGAAATTCTAGGAAAAGATTTTGGGTGGAAGAAGAAAGTATTGAAAAAATGGCTGGATATTCAACCTTATATGAAATAATATTGAACATTTCAAAACTTATTGCTCCTTTTGTTCCATTCATTGCTGAGAGAATTTATTTAGATATAACAAATAATGAAAGCGTGCATTTATGCGATTATCCAAAATACAATGAAGAATTGATTGACAAAGAATTGGAAGAAAAAATGGAAAAGGTAAGGAAAATAGTGGAAGAAGCTAGAGCAATTAGAGCAAAAAAAGGAATAAAGCTAAGATATCCATTAAAAGAAATAATAATTGTTGGGGAAAAACTGGAAGAATTTGAAGACATAATAAAAGATGAAATAAATGTAAAGAATGTTATATTCGCTGAAAATGAAGAACGATTTATGGAAAAAGTTGCAAAACCCAATTATTCTAAGTTGGGAAAGAAATTTAAAGAAAAAACAAAGGAAGTTGCAAAAATTATCGAATCAACGCCCATTGATGAATTAATTGGTAAGGAAATATATGGGATGGAAATAGAGGAGGAGGATTTTATTATTGAATTAAAAGAAAAGGAGGGATATGCTGTTGGAAAAATTGACGAGTATATATTGGCTTTAAATATTGTTCAAACTCCTGAACTATTAAGGGAAGGATTTGCAAGAGAAATTGTTAGAAGAATACAAGAAATGAGGAAAGAATTAAATTTAGAAATGGAAGAAAAAATAAAAGTAGAAATAAGTATAGATAAGAATCGGCTTGGAGAATGGGAAGATTATGTAAAAAGAGAAACAAGAAGTGAAGAAATTGCATATAAAGAAAATCCAGAAGGGGATTATATAAAGGAATGGAAAATAGGGGATGAAAAAATAAGGATAGGAATAAAAAGAATAATGATTTAGTTATCAGCTAACTTTATTATACCTTCCTCTGTTATTATTCCTGTTATGTATTTTGCGGGAGTTATATCAAAAGCCGGGTTTCTCGCTTTCTTGGGTTTCCATGTATATATATTCATGACTTCTTTCTCACTTCTTTCCTCAATCTCTATTTCATCTCCATTTTTTATATTATTATCAAAAGTGCTTAAAGGAGCAGCTACATAAAATGGGATTTCATTTTCTTTTGCTAAAACGGCTTTTTCATATGTACCTATCTTATTGGCAACGTCATAATTTTTCGCTATTCTATCCGCCCCAACAATAATTAAATCAACCTCTCCTTTTCGTATAAAGTAACCCGCTGCATTGTCAGCTATTATAGCATATTCTATACCTTCCTGCTCTAGCTCCCAAGCTGTGAGCAACCCTTGGAGGCGGGGTCTTGTTTCATCAACCCATACAAATATATTTTTATCCTTTGCCATTCTTATCGGCGATAAAGCTGTTCCGTGATCAACCGTTGCTAAAGCCCCAGCATTGCAATGTGTCAATATGCGAGCATTTTTTGGTATCAATTTTTCTCCATATTCTCCGATTTTTTTGCATTTTTTAATAATTGTTTCAACATAGGCATCGGCGGCTTTAATCGCATCTTCTCCTTGCTCGATTTTTTTAAGCATGTAATCAATTGCATGAAATAAATCGTGGGCAGTTGGTCTAGTATTGCTAATCAATTCTGCAGCTTTTTCCTTATTCTTTGCCATTGCTATTCCGTAGGCGGCTGCGCATCCTATGGCTGGAGCACCTCTAACAACCATTTCTTTTATTGCATATGCAACATCTTCCTCATTTTTTGCAACAAATATTTCAAATTTTGCTGGAAGCTTTCTTTGGTCGATTAATTTTAAACAATCGTCTTCATACCATAAACTTCTCATTTCTTTACCATTTACAAGCATTTTAATTCCTCCAGAGCTTTTTTTAAATTTATTCCTACCGCAACACTCCCATGATTTTTTAAATTTATTAGATTTGCATTTTTCAAAGCCTTTAATGCTTCCATAGCAAGTTCAACACTTCCAGGAGGAGCATAATTTTCTGTTGTGGGGGCAGATTCAAAAAACTTATGCACATGAATAATAGCATTTACATCTGGCCTTCTGTAAATTAGCCAATGCATCGGTGTTTCTATTGATGGTTTTTTTAATCCAATAACAAGGGCAATATTTGAGGATATGTTATAATCAACAACTTCAACAAAATCTTCATTTTTAAGGTTCCCTAAATCTGTTCCACTTGCAGTAATAATCATTCTCTTTCCATATCTTACGCTTATATTTCCATACGTTTCTTTAACTAATCCTTTTTCCTTGATTATTTTACCCACTTCTTTTATTTCTTCTATTAGGGGATTCCTTACTTCTTCCCTTACCAAAAAGAATGTTTTCATATTGGGATCATGCATAGGAAGATAAAATCTTCTTTGCCAACATTTTTAAATTGGTGTATTTCATTTGGCTCTACATATGCAAAACAACCAGGCTTTAATGGATGTTCATTTCCTTCCTTATCAACTAATGCTCCCTCTCCAGCTAAAACAAAAATTTCATGTTCCCAATCATGCCGATGCAATGGAGTATGCCCTCCCTCCTTTATTATAAATCGTCTCATGGCAAATGTCTTGGCCTTATCGGGGGGAATAAGCCACTGTATTAAAACATTTTTTGCGCCCTCGTCTTTAACTTCTTCTGCCAAGACTTCTTCCTGTTTTTTAACGAACATGAAATAAAATGCCTTGTTATTTATAACACTTGTGAATTCTCGGTTGCTAAAATAATTGCTAACAAAAAATCAACAAAATGCTTGCAAATTGCAAAAAATTTATATACTCCTTTTGTATATAAAAATTGGTGATAACCATGAGGAAAATAAGAAATATAATAAAGGAGAAGGCGGGCGTAAGCCCAATAATCGCCATCATATTGATGGTGGCGATAACTGTAGTATTGGCAGCGACAATATACGTATGGGTTAGCGGAATGGGAAAGAGTGGACAGAAAGCACCAAACCTCTCATGCAACGTTGATAACATATATGACAAAGTAACAATAACAGACGTTGAAGCAGGAACAAAATGGAATGACATAAAAGTTATTATAGACGGAGATGTAAATAGTGTAGATAATAACAATACATTAGTGGTCTATCTTTATACACCAGGTAATACAAGTTCTCCATATACTACGCTGTTAACGATTGACGAATCAGACGATATACCAACTAGTGTAGATATGAATACCATAGTAGGTAGTGGCACACCAATAAATTCCGGTGATTACTTCAAAATAGCAGTAGGTAAGGGGAACCCAAGTTGGGATTATATCTCAATAACACTAGTATATAAGCCAACAAATACAAATCTCGGAACCTGGACAGTATATAGCTAAACGCCCGCCCCTCTCTCCCATTCAGGGGGTGTTTTGCCTCCCGCCCCCCTCCTTCTTTTTCTTTTGTTTTTTGTTTTTTGGTTGGTTTTTGGGAAGGGAGGTGATAAAAAATGTTTAATAATAAAAAAGGTGTTTCCGCAATTATTGGCATCATAATGCTTTTAGCTATTGTAATTGTTACTTCTTCCACCATTTATGTGCTTGTTAATACCACGAAATTGCCAGAAAAATATCCAATATCATATTCTGTTCAGGCAAGCGCTACCTATAGCCATGTAACTGGAATGGGCGAGACCTCACAAATTGTTGAAATAAGACATATTGCGGGAGATAAAATTCCTGTTGATGAGATAAAAATAATGGTAGAAATTTATAGAGGCAATAACCTATTAAAACATACAGTATTTTGGGGATTTCCTTGTTATCCATGGGAAATAGAATGGTCAGGAAATGATATTATTTCTCGCTCCCATCATGAAATAAATCAAAAAGTTTTCGGAGAATTAGGAAAAATAGGTGACCACTCAGAAGATGGTATATGGGAGGCGGGAGAGAAAATCGGTTTTAGAATAAAGATTTCAGGAGATGGTTTAGTATTGCAAGACGGAGACAAAATAGATGTTAAAATAATTCATATCCCAAGTAATGTTTTAATTATTCATAAGGAAATTTATGTTCAATAGATACAGATATAGATTTAGATTTTAGCAACACCAAAAATCATATTAATTAATTCAATAATAAGTATAAAATGAAAAATGCTGAAGTAGCGAAGATACTTTATGAAATAGCTGATTTACTTGAAATAGAAGGAGTGGAATTTAAACCAAGAGCTTATAGAAAGGCAGCCCAAAATATAGAAAGTTTAAGCGTCGATATAGAGGATTTGTATAGGAGGGGGGAATTAGAAAAAATTCCTGGAGTAGGAAAAAGCATAGCAGAAAAAATAAAAGAATATCTGGAAACGGGCAAAGTAAAAAAACTTGAAGAATTGCGCCAAAAAATACCAGTTGACATAAAAAGTTTATCGGCGGTAGAGGGCTTAGGCCCGAGAATGATAAAAATTCTTTATGAAAAACTCGGAGTAAAAAATTTAGATGACTTGGAAAGGGTGGCAAAAGAAAGAAGGATAAGAAGATTAAAGGGATTTGGGGAGAAAATAGAAAGAAAAATCTTAGAAAATATCGAAATAGCCAGACAGCGCCAACAGCGCTTTCTTTTAGGATTTGTTTTGCCCGAAGCAAATGCTATCGTCGAAGAACTTAAGCCTTTTGTTAAAAAGATAAGTTTAGCTGGTTCAATAAGAAGAAGAAAAGAAACAATCGGAGATGTTGATATTTTGGCGGTTGCGGACGATGCGGAAAAGATAATGGATATATTCACGAGCATGAAAAGAGTTGAAAAAGTTTTAGCCAAGGGAATAACAAAATCATCTGTTAGACTGTATGGAGGAATACAGGTAGATTTAAGAATAGTGGAAGAAGAAAGTTTTGGCTCGGCTTTGCAATATTTTACGGGAAGTAAAGAACATAACATAGAAGTAAGAAAAATTGCTATTAAACATGGATACAAATTGAATGAATATGGTTTGTTTAAAGGAGAGAAAAGAATAGCTGGAAAAAGCGAGGAAGAAGTTTATAAGGCATTAGGAATGGAGTGGATTCCTCCCGAGCTTAGGGAAAATAGAGGAGAAATTGAAGCAGCATTAAATGGCAGTTTGCCAAAACTTGTTGAATATGAAGAAGTTAAAGGTGACTTGCAAATGCACACAAAATGGAGTGACGGGGCAAATACTATCGAAGAAATGGTGCAGGAAGCCATTAAACTTGGTCATAAATTTATTGCAATAACAGACCATGTAGGCAGCCTAAAAATTGCTGGGGGAATGGATGAAGAAGATGTTTTAGAACAAGCTAAAGAAATCGAGAAATTAAGGGAAAAATACGATGATATATACATTTTTCATGGAGTTGAAGCAAATATAATGAAAGACGGTAGTTTAGATGTTAGCAATAAATTGTTAAAGGAAGTTGATTTAGTTTTAGCAAGTGTTCATTCAGCTTTCAGAATGGATGAAAAGGAAATGACTTCAAGAGTAATAAAAGCTATAGAGCATGAATATGTTGATATTATAGCACATCCTACCTGCAGAATAATACAAAAAAGAGAGCCAATAAAAATTGATATGGAAAAGGTTTTGGAGAAAGCCAAAGAAAATGAGGTTATAATGGAAATAAATGCATATCCAGACAGGCTTGATTTAAATGATATACATACAAAAATGGCTGTTGAAATGGGAGTAAAACTTTCTATAGGAACGGATGCTCACAGTAAAGAACATCTTAAATTTTATGAGTACGGAATAGCTGTTGCGAGGAGGGGATGGGCGAAAAAGGAAGATATAATAAATACTTATAGCATAAGGGAGTTAAAGAAATTATTTGAGAAGTGAGAAAAATTATTCGAAAAATGAATTGTAAAAAATTTAAAATGGAAGTGTATAACAAAGTATGAAAAAGAAGAATCTCTTTCTATTTATTGCATTTGTTGTCGCATTTGTAGGAATTGAGATAGTAAACTCACTACCAGCAGAAAATGCCGTTGTTCAAATAATGTGGAGTGATGGTTCAAGACAATATACAAACTATACTTTGACAAATTCAGCAGGATACTATGAAATAAGAGTTGCTGAAGGAGATGTAAATTTATCTGTTCATCTAGAAAATATAAGTGGAAATAGACAAGTTGTTGTATATGACTATGCAAATTTTAGCATAAGTGGTAGCAAATGGCAAAATTTCACTTTATTTTCTTTTCCAGATGATAATGTGAAATTGTACGGCTATATTTATGACAATGAAACAGATGAGCCAATAAAAAATGCCACGATTATGGTATATTTTGAAAATGATAAATGGTATGGAAGCAACTATACAACTACAAATGAAAGTGGATATTACGAAATTAATTTGCTGGGAGGGAAAATAGAAGTTGAAATATTTGCAAAACATTATTACTACAAATTTGACCAATTTCTATTAATAACTGATACAGAAAAAATTTATTATTTGGATGCTTATCCAGAAGAAACAGCTATTTTAAAAGGTTATGTCAGAGATTTTTATGGTATTCCAATAACAAATGCTCAAATAATTGCTTCCAACATTTCATATGCATATACAAATTACACATTTTCAGATTTAACTGGCTACTATGAAATGAATTTAATAGAGGGAAATTATTCCATAATAAGCACAGCAAATGGTTATCTATCCAACCAAAAATTTATTTATGTAGATGGTATTCAATGGCTTAATATTTCTTTGGATGCTTTTCCAGCAGATAATGCTTTAGTTGAAGGTTACATATATGATGCTCAAACTTTACAACCTATTCCGGATGCAAATGTTACAATATATGGTAGTATAATTAAATTTGCAACAAATGAAATATATTTTGGCACTTTTACTAGATACGCAGTAACTAATCAATATGGTTACTATAGCGTAATGGTGCCCGCGATACAGCAAAAAGTTTTTCCATACCAACAATCTAACATAAATAGTGTATGTGCTGTAGCATACCATTATTTTGATAATTCAACAAGCTTCGGCCCAATTTCGGGATTAATTGAACCCGGGGATACAATACGTGTGGATTTGTATTTAGAGCCATATCCTGAGGAGAATTGTCTTATAAGGGGCTTTGTTTATTTAGGATATACAAATAATCCACCGATATGCAGTTTAAATGTCATGCCATCTGAAGGATATGCTCCTTTACAGGTGGAATTCTTGATGTATGCTCATGATACAGATGGATATATTACTTCATGGAAACTCGATACAAACAACGACGGCATACCAGAATACAGCGGGGCGGGGGAGCCTCCTTCTAACTGGCATCATGTGTATTATTATCCCGGCGAATATGTAGCAAATCTTACAGTTTTTGATAATTTAGGCAATTCTTCCTATTCAACAGTTACGGTAAATGTATACGCCCGCAATATTCCGCCAACAATCAATATTACATATCCTGCAGAAGGAGAAACAGTATCTGGAGTAATTACAATAACAGGAATTGCGTATGATGAGGATGATGGATTACCAACAGTTGATTTAAGAATAGATAATGGAAGCTGGGAAGAAGTAGCGATAGCAGCCAATCCTGATTATTTAAGTTGGAGCTATGTGTGGGATACAAGGAGTGTAGAAAACGGCTTGCACACGATTTTTGCAAGAGCATATGATGGAGAAAATTATAGCATTGCAACGGTAAATGTAACTGTGTATAATTTGCCTCTCCCAAGCATTGTTTATGTGGATGATGATTATAATAATGAAACAGAAGGTTGGCAATATGACCATTTTGATAACATACAAGATGCTTTAAATATGGTTAAGAAAAATGGTATAATTTATGTTTATGATGGAATGTATTCCAATCTAACAGTAAATAAAACGGTAAATTTGATTGGATACGGAGCAATATTAAAAGATCTAACTTTTGTAAGTTCAGCAAACATATTTAATTTTACTGTTTATAATACGGAAATAAAACATGAAAATGTTACAATCGAGGACTGCACACTTATAAATGTATCCATTGATTCTGGTTTTGTTAAAATAATGGAATCTTTATTCATTAATGGGACAACAATAGGCTACAATCAAACAAATATTTCAATACAAAATTCTTCATTTTATGGATATGAAATCAATTTTTCAAAAATAAATCATTCAATTATTAAGAATTGTTACTATGAAAATAGCAGTTTTCATATATACAATTCCTCCTTCAATTATATAATAAATTGTTCAACACTAAATAGTAGCATTTTAATGAAATATTCTGAAAGCATCGTCATTGAGCAATGTAAATGCTCACATAACACGAAAGCTATATACTTATATTATTGCACAAACATTACCATAAATGATTGCAATTTATCGAGTAACAATATAGGAATATACTTATATTTATCAAATAAGAATGTTATAAGGAATTGTTACATACATTCAAATAATTTTGGAATTTTCTTGAATCAGTCCTTCAACAATCGCATATATTATAATAGCTTCATAAGTAATATAATACAAGCTTATGATACTGATTCAAATAAATGGGATAATGGCTACCCATATGGAGGAAACTATTGGGATGATTTTGACTCACCAGAAGAAGGAGCACATGATAACAACAGTGACGGGATAGTGGATAAGCCATATCACATTAATGAAAATGCAATAGATAATTATCCCCTCATTTTTCCTTATTCACCTTTTATTATTTATAATTTAACAATAATTGTAAGTCCGGAGGAAGGGGGAAGCGTTATTTTACAGCCACCCGGCGGATTATATAGGGAGGGAACAATTGTTAATATAACAGCTGTTCCAAATTTTGGATATATATTCGACCATTGGTCTGGAGACATTACAGGAAATAAAACTTCTTTGGAAATTGTAATGGATGGCAATAAATTTATTACAGCATATTTCATAACCAACTCTCCTCCAGATACAATTCTTATACAATATCCTTCTTCTTCCTTAATAAATTATTCAAATGTGACTTTCAAATGGAGTGGAAGTGATGATTTAACACCTGAAGAGCTAACCTATTCCTATAAACTTGAAGGATATGAAATAGAATGGAGTGATTGGACTAAATCAACAACAGTAACTTATAATAATCTTAGAGACGGAACATATACATTTAAAGTCAGAGCAAAAGATGCATATGGTATGGTTGATCCTACGCCAGCAATCTTTCATTTTACTGTAGATACCACCCCTCCATACACATCTTCAAACATAAATGCACAATCTGGAAACAATGGGTGGTATGTAAGCAATGTCACTGTTAACCTTTCATCAAATGATGTAAATGGGGTGAATGCAACATATTATAGAATAAATAATGGAAACTGGAAAGAATATGAGAATGAAATCGTGCTTACAAATGAAGGAGAATACATTCTGGAATATTATTCCATAGATGATGCTGGGAATAAGGAAAAAGTGAAGAATATTACAATAAAAATTGATAAAACAAAACCATTAACAAGCCATACTATTGAGCCATCTTCTCCAAATGGAAAAAATGGATGGTATATAAGCAATGTAACTATATCTTTATCTGCAAATGATACTATTTCCGGTATAAATAAAATACTTTATAGAATAAATAATGGAAGTTGGAATGAATATAGTCAACAAATAAAAATAACGGAGGGAGGTGAATACGTTATAGAATATTACTCAATAGATAATGCGGGAAATGAAGAAAGCGTTAAAAAGATAAATGTAAAATTGGATAAGGATACACCTTCTTTATCTGTCGACAAGCCCATGGAAAGATATTTATACATATTTGATAGAAAGGTAATGCCATTATTGTTAAGAACTGTAATAATAGGAAAAATAACCATTGAAACCACCGTAAATGATGCAATCTCAGGAATTAAAGAAGTAAGATTCTATTTTGATGATGAACTTGTTTATAATGATACAGAATATCCATATAAATGGGTTTTAAATGAAATGGCGCTAATTAGGCATAGGCATACAATAAAAATAGAAGCTATTGATAATGCGGGAAATTCAATATATAAGGAGATTAAGATATGGATTTACAACATCTAGCATTACATCTACCCATGGCTTAAATATTCAGAAACTCTTCTAAATCCTTCCTTTATTATTTCAACATTTTCGACATGCGGTCCATAACTTATTCTAACAGCTTCTCTTAAGCTTTCTCCAAAACCTTTTCCAGGAATAAACAAAACACCGGTATTTTTTAATACTCTTTTAACAAATTCATCAGCATCCTCATTTACTTTCATAAGGGTATATAAACCTCCCTGTGGTATCAAACAAGGCATGTCCAAATATTCTTTGATTGCTTCTACGGTAATTTCACCAGCTTTCTTATAAGCTTTTTTAATTTCCTCCAAATATTTCCTCAAACTACCATCTTTCAAACTTTCCTCAATATACGTGGCAAAAGCGAGTTGATGCATTGTATCTGGACACAATATGCTACATTGCTGAACTCTTTCTAATGCATTTATTATTTCTTCATCAGCGATAACCCAGCCAAGCCTTCTTCCCAGGCCCCTCCCCCATTTTGAATTGCTGTGTAAAGCTATCATGAAGGGGTAATCCAATGGACTCCATGAAAAATAAGATGGCTCTTTAATAAAACATTGTGTCTTATATGCATAATCAATAATTAAAAAAGATTTTTTTTCATGGCAGATATCTGCAATTGTTTTTACAAACTCTTCATTAAAAACTTGCGAAGAAGGATTATCTGGAGAGGGAAATAAAACGATCTTTGGTTTTTCCCTTTCGTAAATTTCCTTAAAATCCTCAGCCATATCATTTGGTGGTTTATATTCCCATCTATCCATATCTATGACTCTTTGCCTAATTATTTTTGCATTTCTTAAAGCCATTTTTATTTGGCCCGGGTAATTAGCGTAAGTGGGGTCGAAAAGCAAGATTTTATCATTTGGGTTAGCCAATGCAATAAACAAGTCATGTGCTAATTGTGTAGAAGACTGACCAACAATAATATTTTCTATTTCAGATTTCACCCCAAACAATTCTTTCTCCATCTTTGATATAGCAATTCTGCATTCCTCAAATCCTAATGTCGGGCTATATTTACCAGCATCATAAAATTTTTCCATATCACTACATATTTCTAAATATTTTTTTCTTAGTTCATCTGGAGGATGATGACCAACCCATCCTCCTCCATAAGAAATAACTTCATCTGGGTTTAAGCCCATATTTATTATGTTTTGCCTGCTTGCCATTTTCATTATCTGGCGGATGGGGGATGGCTCGTTAATCATTTCCTGAATTAAAGTAGATAATTCCATGGCTGGATATGGAAAAATAAAATATAATCTTTATGTTACTTCATATCCTCCTATTTTTAAACTCGGATCCCCTAACAATGCCCATTGTTCAACAATTTTTGTATCTATAAGGTTGCTCATTGGCGGGAATTCATTTAAATAATATATTAAATCCTGAGCGTGCACTTCCCCTAAATATTCCCTACCTTCGGCATAGCTTTTGAAGAAACATATTTCCATATATCTGCCTCTTCCCTTCAAACAATTCTCTCCAGGTATTCCATATCCATATCCCGTATTTGCAATGGTAGCTATGCTACCTCCATTAATATTTCTAGCAAGCCACCATCCCCAACATTCTGGACTCCATTCAGATTTATAATAAATTTCCTTCAAATGCTTTATTTTTAATAGGTTAAGCAAGGTAACGTTAAATTGGTTATTGTGACAACCTCCAACAATGCAAATTGGATACATATCCTTATTTGAAAATAGTGGGAATTTAGTAACATCTATTCCAATCCATGTTTCTTCATCATGGGGCGGATGCGTCGCCCAGCTCATTGGATTGCCATGCCCTGAGAAATGTAGAAATCCACATCCCTGATTTATTGCATTTATTATGTCCCAATGGCTTTTCAAATTGCCGTTTGAAGTCCATATGAAATTTGCTTCGAATCCTTCCAAATATTTAAAGGCTTCAGCTGTCGCTAATTCTCCTTCATAGTAATTTTCATTTTCATTTGGATATGTATCTCCAGCTATTCCAACAAATCTTTTAAACCATTCCTTGCCATATGCTGTATTTTCATAAGTTATTATTTTTTCAATCATTATTCTCAATTCCATTTTATTTCTACAAGCAAGTCTCCCTACATAAACATCAGGATATAAATCCAAAATATCCTTTCCTCCCCATCTCCATTCTCCATAAATGCCGTTTCCATTGCTATCCCAGTCTTCAAATTTTATTTCTCCATCTTCATATTTATAGATGTCTGCAAAATATAAATCGCTGAGAAATCTTTTTTCTCCCCCATCATCTAAATGGGCATATCTTACTGGCATTAGCCATCTTT
>JAPDJP010000024.1 GCA_029259055.1 Thermoplasmatota archaeon
GCGCTTATCAACAATTAAAGCAATACCATTCCTAAATTTTATTCCAACTGTTGTTGTCCCTCTTTTTACAGCTTCTCTTGCATATTCAACTTGGAAAAGCCTACCATCTGGAGAAAACACAGTAATTTCCCAATCGTATGCAGTTCTTGGAATCATTGAGTGCAAAAGACATTGGACATATTAATTTTTTGTTAATGTGATTTTTGTTATATTATGGTGCTGTCATATTATGGATATAGAAAAAAATCGACATATTTTTATACAGAAATTTAATCGACAGTGAGGGAGGTGAAAAATTGGGTAAATTAAGGGAAGCAAAAATTTATGGCGGAATAGGAGCAATTTTAATGCTGGTAGGAGGATTTATTCCATCTATTGGGGTAATTCTTCCTCTTGTAGGCTTAATTTTACTATTTATAGCTGTAAAATATATTGCTGATGAGACGAAAGACCATGCTATCTTTAAAAATTATTTGCTTTATTTCTTCTGTAGCATAATAGCCATGTTTGCTGCAATAGCTGTAATGGTAATAACATTTGGTGGATGGTCATTTTTTGCTGCTTTCAAATCCCAAGAAATGGCTTCAAAACCTGAATTGGGTTTCGGGTTTTTAAAGGCATTTATAGGAGCTGCCTTAATTGCTCTTATTGTTACATGGGTTTTGTTAATCATAGGAACAATGTATCTGAGAAAGAGTTATGAGAGTATTGCAAAACACACAAAAGTGGATTTATTTAGAACAACTGGAACTATTTATTTCATAGGAGCAATAACACTTATCGTTTTAATAGGAGGATTAATCATACTTATTGCAAAAATACTTGAAATCGTTTCATTCTTTTCATTACCTGAAGAATTACCAGCGGTAGAAACGTAGTTATCCATACATTATTGGCTCAGCATATACCCGCTTCGAGGGCTTGGCTTTTTCCATCTGTACTTTTATTTGTTTTTCTATCTCTTCTGCCTGCTTATAAAGTGGCTCTGGGTCTATTTCAATTTCTGGAAGCATTTTATTAACAATTTCAAGAACCTTTGCAGCTGCTTTTGCATCTGGATAATCAGCGTGAGTTCCAGCAAGCAGACAAGCAACATTGAAATTTCTTCTCTTCCCTTCATATAATAATATGCCTGATAATCCACTTACCATCCCCTCTTGCATAAGTTCCACATTATAATTTTCTAGCATTTTTCTTGCTTCATTTGTGCTTGCTACCCCTACTAGCGGAATATCTTCTGTTTTTTCTCCTAAATTAAATCCTTCTATACATACTATTGTTTCGCAATTATTCTCTTTGCACCATTCAATAAGTTTATTTGCTAATGGACGCAGAGTAACAGAAGGAGGGACAAATTCAGATAGTATTACTAAAAGTTGTTCACATTTCCCATTAGGACCACATTTTTTCGCCTCTCCATAAATCCTTATTGGTGGCAATGGCTGAGAATTTGAAACAACAGTTACTGGAGGGAAATAATCTGAAAGGAAAGCTGCAAGCAATTTTAATTTTAAGCTATATACAATGAATCTACTAGCTATCGTGCCAACGAGTCCAATAGTGGGAAAACCAGTTATTACAAAAGCATTTTGTAAATCCATTTTTTCATATTCATATATCTCTATTTCCCCCATGAAAATTTATCCCTTTTCTACTTATATATTTTCTTATTTTAACCGAATAACATTAGATTTATATACACGCCTTATATGAAAAAACATGGATTTGGAAAAATTAAGATTTGGGACAGACTTGGTAAAAAGAGGATTTGCAAAAATGCAAAAAGGAGGTGTCATTATGGATGTAACAAATGCGGAACAAGCAATGATAGCGGAGGAAGCTGGGGCGGTTGCGGTGATGGCACTTCATAAAGTGCCAGCGGATATAAGAGCTGCCAAAGGCGTTGCCAGGATGGCTGACCCAAAGAAAATTGAGGAAATAATGGATGCTGTAACCATTCCAGTAATGGCAAAGTGTAGGATCGGGCATATAATGGAAGCAAGGGCTCTAGAAAGTTTAGGTGTTGATATGATCGATGAAAGCGAGGTTTTAACGCCTGCAGACCCTTTTTTCCATATAGATAAGAGAAAGTTTACAGTCCCGTTTGTATGCGGGGCAAGAAGCTTAGGAGAAGCTTGCAGGCGCATTTGGGAAGGAGCAGCAATGATTAGAACAAAGGGAGAAGCTGGAACAGGAAATGTAATAGAAGCTGTAAGACACATGAGGCTAATGAATTTTGCTATCGAGAGGATTTGTAAAATGGACGATAGTGAAATCCATGAAGTTGCTAAAAATTACGCCAATGCTTATAAAAAATTGGCTGAAAGTGTTGATATAAGCTTTAATGAAAAGGAGGCAATCTATGAGGAATATACAATTGAGGATATTATAGAAGGAATATATGAAATTTTGAAAGAAATTAAAAAATTGCATCGTTTGCCAGTTGTAAATTTTGCAGCGGGAGGAATAGCAACTCCTGCAGACGCCGCTTTAATGATGATGCTTGGTGCAGATGGAGTTTTTGTTGGCTCTGGCATTTTTAAATCATCAAATCCACCAGCCTATGCTAAAGCTATTGTGGAAGCTGTAGAAAATTGGAGAGATGCAAGTATTGTTGCCGAAGCATCAAAGGGACTCGGTGAGGCGATGAAGGGAAGGGAAATTAGTGAGCTTGAGGAAAAATTGCAAATTAGGGGCATATGAAAGTCGCGGTTATAGCGGTTCAAGGAGATGTTGAAGAACATGTTGATATAGCAAATAAAGCTTTAGAAAACTTGGGAATTAAAGGAAAAGCTTTTGCAACAATTAAAAAGGAGGAAGTAAGAAAGGCGGATGCAATAATATTGCCTGGAGGAGAAAGCACAACAATAAGCAAATTAATTTTTAAAGAAAATATTGCAGAGGAAATCAAAAAATCTGCGAATGAGGGAAAACCCATTATGGGAACATGCGCTGGTGGCATTTTATTAGCAAAACACGGGGATGAGCAAATTGCTAAAACAAAAACAAAATTGTTGGGACTAATGGATATATGGATAAAAAGAAATGCTTTTGGAAGACAAAGAGAGAGTTTTCAAATAAAACTTAATATTAAAAAAATAGGAGAATTTGAAGCAGTTTTTATAAGAGCTCCTGCTATTTTAAAAGTTGAAAATAATGTAGAAATTTTGGCGAAACTCGATAACTATATCGTAGCTTGTCAACAAGATAATTTACTTGCTTTGGCTTTCCATCCAGAGCTAACAAACGATACGAGAATACATGAATACTTTTTGGAAATGTGATGGTTTTCTTATAAGGAATGATTTTTCTCTTGAAAAAATAAATAAAAGATTTTGTCCGATAAATTTTAAAAACTTTTGTTGTTTTTCCTTCTATTCCATCTTTTATAATTATTTTACTATTTTTGTATTCATATTTTACAAACTTATTGGAAATAAGTTCCTTAATCTTTACATCATCGCTTAAATTTAGCTTATCAGCATCAATTATGAGCTCATAATTCTTATAAGAATCGTTGAAATTTCTCACTGTGAAATACTCCTTTCCAAATCTTTCTACTTCAACATTATCAGCTTTTGCAAAAGCTACTGGCTCCCATCCAGCTTTATCCAATTCAATTATAATTGGCATATAAAAAGCCCATAAGCACTGGTCTCTCTTACACAATTTTTCATTTGCCCAGTAGCTATCTGATTTTGGATTACTTAAATTTCCATAATGAGAAACATGAAAACTTGGATACAATCCATAAAATAGACAATTTTGAATATAATATTCCACTTCCTCCTTACTCATTTCTTTATAGCTCGAACCTTCTCTATTGTAAAAAATGTAAAATGGCTTATGATATGCAAGTGTCTTCAAACTATTTGCATATTCGTCATTCAAAGCATTATATACTGTTGTTGTGCCTATTTCTGTAGTTAGGATATCTATATACGGAAAGAAAAATGAATTTACTGATGAAACATCTCCTCCAGCTAATAATTTATTCCTATTATGCAACTCCTCACTCGTAAATTTAATGAATTCCCAAAAAGAAAATGGATTGTATATAGCTGGTTTTCTATTTCTATAATCAAAAGTTAATGGCACATCCGTATATTTAAAATGTTCTCTATTATGATTATAAAGGAAATCCTTTCCCTTTATTTTATCTTCTCCTATAATAAACAGATAATCTGCTACTATCCCATCTATACAAATTCCTTTTTCCTCCCATTTATCAAGAAAAGTTAAAGCACCGACTCTTTTCCCATTAAATCTTAAACCAAAATCATCTCTATAGTATAAAAGCATATGGGCGGAATTTGTATATGGATATTTTTCGCTTCTATCAGGAATTTTTGGGTCATGATTAACAAATATTTGTATTCCAGTAAAATATGAAACATCTTCCGGTGTTATAACAGCGTCGCCGTCATTTTCATAAAATCCACAACCATTATTGAAAATTCTTGTTGCATTGGCAGAGATGATGCTACTGTTGAGAATAGATTCAAATTGTTCATCTGGGGGCAATTTTTTTATTTTCTCCTTTTCTTCCCTTAACCTTTCTTCAAAAATTGTTAAAGTTTCATATACATCTTGTTTATTCAATATTTTTCTTTGGCCTCTCTTAAAATACTTTTCAAATTCTTCTCTATCCATCCTTATTCCATATGAGATTCCTCCTATAGAAAACACCAGTGTATCAATTCCGAGATTTTTGTTTGTTTTGATAAGTTCCTCAACAGAGTACTCATTTAAATATCTCGGAAAAGGTAAATCATATGCAAAATGGAAATTTTTCATTTTATTCTTGTTTTTCCAACAATAGATATAATGCACATGGGGGGCACAATTTCCATATTTAGTGGCTCTTCTTTCAAAAAACTGTGGATAGAATTTATAATAGCGGTGGGCTGCACACCTGAAGCCCCATTCATCAATTCTATAGATTATAAATGAGAAATTAACTTTTGATAAATTTGAGAAACCAAAATCAAAAGTTATGTAATATCGGTGCACATTGCTGTCATATTCTATCCGAATATTGATGGTTTATCAAGTCTTATTGCAAATGATAAACCAATATCATCTATATTTATAGCAGAAAAAGGATATTCGTTGTATCTTAAAGAAAATTTACGAAAATGAGGGCTATAAAAATTATTTCCCCTATATACTTTCTTTTCTTCAATAATTTTATAATTCCTAATATCATCCCACCATATACCATTTATAGCATCAAAGGGAAGAGAATATGCCAATACTATCGCTCTTTCCCTATCTACTAAATTTGTTAATTCTCCTTCAATTTTAATATAATTTGGATATGCTATATAAAAAGCCTTTAAATAAAAATCAAATTGTTTGGCTTCCTGCACAACTATATCATTTTCCATTTTTATTTGTCCCTTAAAAGGGGAAAAATCTGCGATGCTAACATTACTCAAATTTTCTTTTTCAATGTCAAGTAGCATAAAACCTGCTGGCTGTTTTTCTTTAGAAACGGGAAAATCGTCTATTGTAATATATTGGATAGAAGGATCTCCTTTATCAATATATAATGTTAAACCATCTTGAGTTGAAACTTCATAAACATCAGATATACATAGCGGAAAATAGGAAAACAATAGAAAAACAACAAATAAAACTACCTACTTTCATAAATATACATTTTTGCTAATTTTATATTAATGATTTTGCCTTATACTTCAAATTCATGCTCTCTAAATCTTTCTGGATTTTTCAATAATTCCTGTAAATTCATTCTTAGTAATTCTATCAGTTCTTCCATTGTAATTTCAACTTTTCTCTTTCTTCCTATAGGATTACAGAAGGAAATTATCTCCTTATATAGGAAAGGATGTGATATACCCATTTCTTCTATCTTTTCCATTGCTTGCCTTGCTAAACCGTCTATTTCAATTAGCTTGTTTGCTAAGCTTTTTCTATATTCATACGCCTCCTTTATTTCCTTTCCTAAAAATTGGTCAACTCTTTTTGCCATAGATTCATATGCAGAGCCAAAAAATTTTGGATGCATTTCATATGACAAACCCAAGGTTATAAAGTATGGATATTCAATAGCATCCAAAATTTCGGTATCATTTTCTTTAATATCTGGCTTCTCTTCCATTATTATACGATATACATTTAAGGCAACATAGCATTTTTCTTTTAATGACATTGTTTTTTCAACATTTAGTTCCATCAATTCATTTGCATACTTATTTGGAATAACTATACAAGGTAGTTCTTTTATTCCAAGTTCTTTAGCAGCCAAAAATCTATGTTGTCCATCTATTATAGTAAATTGATTGTTTTCCTTTATTGTAATTAGAGGCGTTATAAATCCTATTTTCCTTATAGATTCTGCCAATCTTTTAATATGATATTCTGATGGCTTTCTCTGAATCTCTATAACTTTTAAGTTATCAATAGGCACAACTACTATTTCTTGAACATAATTGTACAATGGCTCTTTTATTTCTCCTATTTTCTCAGCCATCTAATCATGTATATAGATTCTAATAAATACTTTTCCCACTATCATCAATCTATTAGCTTGTATCCTCTTTCCAGTAATTTATCTCTTATTTCAAGTATTTCATCTGCTATTTCTATATCCTTCCTTATAATTTTTCTTAATCCTTTTTCAGTTATAAAATAAGAAATATGACTACGAGGAGTAAAATCGAAATAAAAATTTTTGATTTTTACCCCAGCGGGGGCATTTTTCCATACCTCTTCCCTATTTTCTTCCTTTAATAACACAAAAGGAAAAAATTTGTAGGTAGAGGAGGCAACATAAAATGGTTTTTTATTGTATTGTGCACATATTGCTAAAGCAAAAGTACCAACCTTATTCACTATACCCTTTCTTAGTATGGCATCTGCCCCCACCAATATTAAATCTACTCCCTCAATAAAGGAAAAAATAGCTGAATCTATCACAAAAACAACATTTTTTAAATTATTGGCAAGTATTCTCCCTTCATATTTAGGGCGGGATTCACTGCATATAACTTCTGCATCGATTCCCTTAAGGATTTTTTCAACTGTAGAACTCCTGCTATATGTAAGTATTCTTTTAGTATTTTTTAGTAGTTTAATTCCGTTTTCTACAACCTTTTTATTCGCTCTTTCCATCTTATTATATTCCTTTATTGCTTCATTCCCATATAAAAAGGCAAAGTTAATGATATTCCATATAGAAGCCATTGAAGGATATAAAGAAAGGATGGAATAACCTGCCTCCTCCAATTTTTCTTTGTCCTTCAAAATTTTAGCAATATAATCTATTACTTTCTTTTCAATTTCTACTGCCCCAGATATTTTATCCTGTTTCATCCTATATACAGTCCTCCAGCCACAATTATCACTTCTCCAGTAATGTAATTTGCTAAATCACTTGCTAAAAATAAACAAACATTTGCAATATCTTCTGGTAATCCAAGCCTTTTTAATGGAATTTCTTCTATCCTTTTTCTTCTCTGCTCTTCCGTATAATCCGCTATTAAATCAGTATCAATGGTGCCAGGGGCTATCGCATTTACATTTATTTTTCTATTAGCCAACTCCAAAGCCAAGCTCCTCATCAGCCCAAGCATCCCAGCTTTTGAGGTAGCATAATCTGCTCCGTGAGCTGAGCCTTTTAAAGCAAGCTGGGAAGAAATAAAAATTATTTTGCCTCCTTCTTTCATATAAGGTAAACAGTTTTTACACATATTATAGCAAGATTTCAGATTTATTTCTATTGTCTCATCCCATTGCTTTTCTCCAAGCTCTTCAAATCTACTCCTTTTATATATACCCGCATTATTAACGAGTATGTCAATCCTACCAGCTACTTCAACAAACTCACTAACTATTTTCTTTGCTTCTGAAAACTTGCCAACATTTCCTTGCAATAAAATGCCGTCTGATAATTTTTTCACTTCTTTCAATACCTCTTTTGCTTTATTGTGACTCCTCCAATAATTTATCCCCACAAATGCTCCATTTTCAGCAAATTTTATAGCTATTGCCTTTCCTATGCCTCTACTAGCTCCAGTTATTATTGCCTTTTTTCCCTTAAGCATTCCTATCTTAATCTCTTATACATTTTTACAACCGCCTCCACAGCCTGCTTTGCCCTGTCTATACGCTCCTCTGCTTGCAATCTTGTCATGCCCGGTCCTGTTATTCCTAAGCCAACTGGTTTTTCATATTGAACAGCCAAATCGACAATTTTTCGAGCTGCTTGTTGCATTACAACTTCATCATGTTCGGTTTCTCCTTCTATTACCGCTCCAAGAGCAACAACCCCATCTATATTGATATCTTGCAAGAGCATTTTAATAGCAAGGGGCATGTCAAAAACACCAGGCACTTTAATAATCTTTTCAACTTTTGCTCCTAAAAATTCTGCATGTTCTTTAGCTCTTTCTAACATCATCATTGTAATATCGTAATGAAACTCAGATACCACAATGCCTATTTTAATAACATCTTCTTTTCGCATGATTTGTTATGTTTTTTAATTTTTTAATTATTTTTATTTTTGGTTTGATTTGATTATTTCTTTTTTGTTCTTTTTGTTATTTCTTTAATTTACTATACTGGTATAACTTGATAAAAATCTATCTCAATCGGTATTTTTTGTTCAACTTTCGGAATACCCATCGATGTCTCTATTCTAAAATGCAATTTATCGGTTCTTGGAAACGGAGGCCAAAATTGGAAAAGAACTATATCTGCTGTAAATGAGCCATAGAGAGTTGTTTTATTATTTGCTCCAGCTATTCCACCATTAATAAAACCTTCTCCAATTTTTTCTTCTGTTAAAAAATAAACCGCATATAATGTTACTTTTATATCATCTATTTCAATTGGATACGAATTTTTATTATTCACTTCTATAGAAATGTTCGTTTTAATATGTACAGTAGGAGGATTTGTGCTTATAACTTCAAAGTTTTCCAACTTATCTATTATTTTATAGGTTGGCATACTAAATATTTCATTTAGTTTAGGAACTTTTATTTTCGTTTCTGTTCCTATTTTCATGTCCTTTTTTACTCCTCCCACATTAATAGAAATTTTTCCTTTCAAATAAATTGAGATATTATCATAATTTAATATTTCCCAAGGAAGCGTTAAGTCATCTTCTATTTTAACTGTCTGATTAGAAGAAACATTAAATTCTTCTAACGAATTATTATAAATTTCTTTATTTTTACCCTTTATACATAAAAATAAGTTTTTACCTGTTAATCCATAAAAATTTGGGTTATAGATAGAAGCTGAATAATGTAAAATAACGCCTTCTTCATTTATCTCCTTTATATTTCCTTCTAAATTTATTGATGGCATTGAAATTTTTTGTAAGGAAGAAAGTAGCACATCTATATAACTACTTACATTCACCAATTTTTTTATTCCAACAATTTTTGTGCCGATTTTTCCATTTATAATTATTGTAAGCATCTTTGGTATTTCCTCTTTAAAACTAAAAGGATGGTTGCCATAAAAGTTCTTGGAATTTTTTGCTGACACTTCTCCAGTTGTTAAAGGAAATTCTGCCAAATACTTGTCATCACCAATTATTTTCGCCTTCAATTCTTTTATAATTATAGGAAATAAATTTGGATTCTCAACATTTACAGAAACATTTAATAGCATTTTTTCTGGAGAAATACTAACTAAATTTATCTTAACTTTTGTATTTGGAAAGGAAAAAGAAAAAAATAATAATGTAAGAGTTGCCAATATAACAATAACAAAAGAAACAGAAATTATAGAAAAGATTTTCCATATTTTACGTTGCATAATAAAATAAAGAGTAATTAATTTAAGATTTTCTTATAATCTTTCATCTAGCCATTCATAAATTAATTCATATACATCCTTTTCAGCATTTCTTCCAATAATCATATCACAATGTCCATAGTTTTTTAACTCAACATAATTCTTATCTTTACTACCAACGTTTTTATATGCATATTTTACAGCATTAGGAGGAGCCAATTTATCTTTATCCCCTGCTATAAAAAGAATCGGCATATCAAATTTTTTTAAATCATATGGTGCGGAACAAAGAATTTTTCTCAATAGAGGATATTTCAAAACTTTTTTACATATTATTGGTAGGCGAGGATATCTACAAAGTTCGTTTATCTCGGCACAAAATAAGAGATGACCTAAAACTTTTGTTGATGTTATATCTCCAGCTTTCATTAAAAATTCTTCTAAAACATTTTCATCTACATTTTCTTGATTTACCAATATATCAATAATTTTTTTCTGGGTATCTTCATCTATTAGATTAGCATTTGTAAGGGCGCCAGCGAAAAGAGGGAGCAATAAGGCATGCCCACTAATAAAATAATATGTTTTTACAATTTGATATAAATTGAAAGGCAAGCAATTATTTAATTCCATTAAGTTTTTCATTGCTTCGTCAAATTTTGCGGGGGAGCCTAACGTTATAACTCCTTTAAAATCTTTTGCATAGGCATACGCAAGCATTCCCCCCATGCTATGTCCGATCCAGAAAATATCCTTTTTGCATAAATCCTTTACATAATTTATTGCGGTGGGTAAATCATATTCTACATAGGTATCAAATGTCCAATTATATTTGAAAGGCTGAGTAAATGGGGAATAAGTCCTTTTATACCCTCTTCCTCTCCCTCTTAATTCAAGTAGCCATATATCAAATCCTTTTCTTGCAAGATATCTTGCCAAGCTATACTTCTCGTTTAAATCTAAACTAAATCTGTTAGCAAGCAATCCATGACACATTATAATAGGTTGCTTTTCTCCTTTATATCTCCATAAGGCTATTTTCCATCCATCTTGCGTTTTTATTCTATATAATTCAGCTTTCATTAAATTAAAAAGAAATAAAAAATTATTTTTATTGTTTATTTTATTATTTTTTTATATGAAATTACCTCTCTTAATTTTCTTTATATTACTTTTCAGTTGTTCCAACGGATGGATTGAAAGGGCGCCTACGCCTAAGCAAGGAGGATATGGAGAGGCGGTTATTGGTACAGCAGATGCAGTTTACATAATTAGAGCATATAGCACTGGAAATGCTTATTTCTGGAAATATGATTTAAATAACGATTGTTGGGAAGAAATTTTAACATGGGATGAACCCTTTTTACCTCGCCCCAAAACAGGTACATCGATGGCTTGGGACTACAATAATTATCTATATGTAATGTTTGGAGGAGCTTATAGAGACGAGGATAGAAGATATTTTTATAGATATAACATAAAAAATGGGAGTTGGGAAAGGTTGCCAGATACTCCATTTAGTCAGGGAGCTGGAGATGCCATAACATATTGTGCATATGACAATAAGATATATGCAATAATGGGAAATAAAGATAAAGGCTCAGTATTTGCTTCTTTCAGCATAGAAAATCAAACATGGGAAATTTTACCCTTCATATGGAATTCAACGGATGATGGCTGTTCCTTGGTATGGGCTGGAGGTAAATATTTATATGCATTAAGAGGAGAATATATGGAAATCATTCCAAATGGGGAATTCGCTCGCTATAACATAATAACAAAAGAATGGGAATATATGGAAGAAATCCCTGAGAAAGACGGCGTGGGAGACGGAGCCTCCTTGTTATGGACAGCTGATTATAAAAACTGCATTTTTGCTTTAGGAGGAGGCTCGGCAGATGAAAAGCCGGGTTATAACTTTTATTGTTATTTTATCTCAAATAATAGTTGGAAAAAGCTTGATGATGTACCATATCCAGTAGGCTATTATGTTGGAAATAGATTGGCATATGCAGATGCCATATATTATTGGCAAGGTTCTCCATCTACTTGGGAAGGAGGAGGAAATAGATTTTGCATGTATTTATTAATAAACTCTCCTCCTATTGCAAATTTTGATTTTTATCCAAAAAAGCCAACTATTAGAGATAATGTTCAATTTATTGATTTATCCTATGACTTAGATGGTTGCATCATAAATTATACTTGGGAATTTGGTGATGGTAACATAAGTTATGAAAGAAATCCAATTCATAGATATACTAAAAAAGGAGAATATGTGGTAACACTAACAGTTACAGATAACTATGGTGTAACATCTTCCGTTTCAAAAAATATCGTAATAGGAAGAAAAACTATAGCAAAAGATAATATTTTTCGAAGGATGATAAATATGCTCTCGAATAATTTTTTTTGCTAATTCACTTTTCCAAATTTTCATCTACTCTTTATAAGAATTAATCCAGCGATACATTTTTGCTTCTTCAGAAAGAAAATATTTGTCATTTTAAATCTATTTCATGCTGTAAATTGGCAACTTCATGATGGTCACATTCAACCCTAATTTTTCTATTGCTCTTCTTAATATATATCTGGAGTCGGTACTGCAACTAAATCACTATCTTCAGTATAGCATTTATATT
The DNA here is from genome assembly GCA_029259055.1 of Thermoplasmatota archaeon. Taxonomy (GTDB): domain Archaea; phylum Thermoplasmatota; class E2; order UBA202; family JdFR-43; genus JAPDJP01. The sequence goes on from JAPDJP010000024.1 coordinate 12,423, forward strand.
ATTTTTGCCAACACTTCAAATTTTTTCAGAACATCTGTGGGATTTTTCCCAAAAATCAAAATCATCGGTTCTTTTCCAATATCCCCTTTATGATAGATTATATCTGGAACTTTTTTTATTCTTTCAATAGCTCTTTTTATTCCCCATGGGACCGTGCCCCCTTCTTTCTTCTTAATTTCTTCTGGCTCTTCCATACGGTTGTAGTAGGAAACAACAAAGGATTTTCTTTTATTTATTTCATTAATAATATTTTCATCATATCTTATATTCATTACCGCCCTAACATTTTCATCATATTCCATTACTTTTAAAATAGCCCTTGCCAGATGACTGGAGGCACCAAACTTTATTTCCCCCGCCCTCGCCTTTTTTCCAGCTTTTACAATTCTTCCCTCAATTGCAAGCACATCTTCAATTTTTTTTGCATTGGGTAATGCATATGCAAAATTCATACCAACTTCTGGTATAAAATCAACTATTTCTTTTTTTAACAGTTTTTCTAATGCAATTTTTAATTCTTCATACATTCTCCATTTTTCTGCTGGCATCGCAACCCAAATAGTAGGGTTAACAGGGCAGTATCCATGCCCAACTTTTACGCCATATTCTATTGCCTTTGATATGAAATCTTTTGCTATTTTAACCGCTTCCTTTAAATCATGGCCTTTTGCTAAATTTGCTGTAATAGCTGCAGAAAAACTACAACCTGTACCATGGGTACATCCTTTTATTCTTCTTCCTTTATATTCAATAAATTTTCCTTCATAGTATAATAAATCAGTTGCTCCCCTTCCAATATGCCCTCCTTTAATCACAACAGCATTTGCTCCTAGCTTTATAATTTCCTTTGCTGCCTTTTTTGCATCGTTTTTATTCCTAATTTTTATATTGCTTAACCTTTCAGCTTCATGTTTATTGGGAGTTATAACATAAGAAATTGGTAAAATGTATTTAATGAAGCTATCTATTGCATCTTGCCTTAGTAAATAAGCACCACTTTTTGAAATCATAACCGGGTCGACAACAACAGGAAAATCATATTTTTTTAGGGTTTGCGCAACTTCCTTTATTATTTTCTCGTTGCTAAGCATTCCCGTTTTCGCTGAATCAACGCCTATATCATCAGCAACACATTCAATTTGTTTTCTTACCATACTAGGAGGGAGGTCAAAAATTTCCGCAACTTCAACGGTATTTTGAGCAGTTATAGATGTTATAGCTACCATTCCATATACATCAAAAGCGGAAAATGTCTTTAAATCCGCCTCTATACCTGCCCCTCCCCCGCTGTCGCTTCCCGCTATTGTTAATGCTCTCGCTATCATTTTATCTTTATTACATTTATTTCTCCCCGGCTCACCGCTCCATAACATCTTATTTTTATATCACATATTCCTATATATTCCTTCTTGAGCATCCCAAGTGTAATATAAATGGTTTTTCATCTGTTTCATAAACTACCTTACCGTTTATAAAAAATTCGATACAATTTGCATCGTATTTGCAACTATATTTATTTTGCCAATTACTATCCATATTTTGTTGGAAATGGTATTGAAATTCCATTAACTTTTCCATCTTTTATTTTTGGCAATCCACGCATCTGTATTTCTATTTATTTCTTCTCTACCATTGGACATAGTAAACCGTAAAACCAAAAGGATAAGCAGAAGAAGGAAATATTTAATCAAACAGTTATAGCAAAATATCATGGAAAATCGGAAGAAAACACATGGCTGTCTATTTACGCATTTTATCATGACATAAAACAATGTGGAGGCAGAACACAATAAGAAATGTTGGTATAGATGAACCTATTATATAGCCAAGAGAAGAAAAAATTGGTATTGTATAACCCATTAATCCTTCAAAAGCAAATAGAACATACAAAATAAAACCAATAAGCCATACCATGATAGCTCTGTGGTTATATCCATTTTTATACCAGTATTTTCCTTTTTCATTGAGTAATTCCTTTGCATCATATCCTTTTTTTAGGATGAAATAATCTGCGAGCAAAATCGCCGTTAAGGAAACAAATGCTCCTCCTATAAGTAATAAGAAGCTTTCATATTTTTCCATTGGAAATAGAATTGCTATTACAATTGCAATCAATCCAACAAAAATTATTTGTTTTCTAACATTTATTTTTGGAGAAATATTTTTAGAAGTAATGGCAGCAGAATACACATCTAAAAAAGTCGTTGTTGCTGTAGAAAAAATAATTATTAGCATAGCAGGTATTCCCAAACCATAAGATGCTATAATTCCTATTGGGTCTGCTTTACCTATGGAAGCATTTGTTAAACTTCCAATAAAATAAAATAAACTACTCGATATAAAATATCCCATAAAGGTACCCCAAAAAGCTGTAGCCTTTTTCTTACAAAATCTTGTATAATCTGCAATTAAAGGTGCCCAAGATAATGGCATTGCTATAACTAAATCCAACGCCAGCATAATGCCTATTTCATTTGTTGGCTCATATGTAAACAATTCTTCTATGGAAAATTTTTTTAATGTAACATATGTTAGCCATATACTTAAAGCCAATAATAATCCTGCTGAAGTTTTTTCCAATTTTTTCCATACATTGGGGCTAATAAAAGCCCATGCGGTTATAATAATACCGAGCACAACAATCCAAAAATAATATCCTCCAAATATTGCATCCATTGCCTTTGCTCCCACAATAAGCATTATGGCAGTCCATCCAATCAATTGCAAATAATTAAGCCAAGAAGGAAGTAAAGAACCTTTTATTCCTAAAGCACCTCTTGTTATAACCATTGTAGGAACTCCTGTTTCCCAGCCTTGAACAGCTATACCTGCCATCACCAAATTACCAATTATATGCCCCAAAATGATTACTATTATTGCATTAATCAATGGCAGTGCGGGCGTCAATAAAGCGCCGGCCCAAAATTCCGCTATGCTAATACCTGCACCAAACCATATGGCAAATATATCCAAAAAGCTGAATATTCTCTTTTCCGCTGGTTTTATTGAATATGCTTGCATGGCTATGTAATATATTTAAATCCCTATATATTTTTATATTCATGCAAGCAATAATACTTGCAGGGGGCTTTGGCACAAGGCTTGCCCCTCTGACTTATACTAAAGCAAAGCCTATCCTCCCATTGCTTAATAAACCAATGATTAGTTATTTGATAGAGGCATTACCTCAAAATTTCGAAGTAATAGTTGCTGCAAATTATAGGAATGAGCAACTAAAGGAATATTTTAAAGAAATGGGTATCAAAGCAATAATAAGTAAAGAGCCTAAGCCTCTAGGAACAGCAGGAGCAGTAAAAAATGCTGAAAAATACATAAATGATACTTTTTTGGTTTTGAATAGTGATATAATTTCCTCTCTTAACATAAGAAAGTTTATTCAATATCATGTGAAAAAGAAAGCAATGGTTACTATTTCCTTATGGCCAGTAAAAAATGTGGAAGAATATGGTGTGGTGGATTTGCAATCTGATGGTAGAATTAGAAAATTTGTTGAGAAACCTCCCCGTCATGAAGCGCCAAGCAATTTGATAAATGCTGGAGCATATTGCTTAGAAACAGAAGTATTGGATTATATAGAACCAAATAGATTTGTTTCCATGGAAATGGAAATTTTTCCAAAAATTATAGAAGATGGGAAACCATTTTATGGTTATACATTCGATGGTTATTGGATAGATGTCGGGAGATATAGTAGTTATATAGAAGCAAGCAAAATTTTGTTAAAAAAGAGGGGCATTAAATATTTAGTAGGAGATAGCAAAGTGGAAGGCATTCTAAAGGAATCAACCGTAGGAAATAATTGTATTATAGAAAAAAATGTTATAGTTAAATCAAGCATAATTTATGATAAATGTATAATTGGGGAGAATGCATATTTAGAAAACTGTATTGTAGCGGATAATTGCAGAATAGGTAAAAATGCAAAATTAAAAAATGTTGTTATAGGAGAAGGAGAAAAAATTGGCGATAATGTTGTTATAGAGAATGATGAAACATGGGAAACAATATGGAATAAGCCCCTGCCAGAGGGATACCCTGATAAACAGATAGGGAATCCTATTAAAAGGTGATAATTTTATGGAATGGTTTGTAGAAAAGCATAATGGAACAGGTTTTATGGTAAAAATAGATAAAAAAATTTTTGAAGAGGAGGGGTTGCAAAAAATAGAAATATTTTCCACTTCTTTGGGAAAAATGCTCGTTATTGATGGAAAAATTCAGTTTACAGAAGCAGATGAAAAATTCTATCATGAAATGCTCGTTCATGTACCAATGATTATGCACCCAAATCCAGAAAAAGTATTAATAATAGGAGGGGGAGATGGAGGGGCGGCGAGAGAGGCGATAAAACATAAACCAAGGGAAATAAAGATGGTAGAAATAGATGAAAAAGTTGTGGAAGCATGTAAAAAATACATAGGTATTGATGAAAATGCTTTAGATAGAATAGAAATAATATATGAGGATGGAATTGAATTTGTAAAAAAATGTGAGGAGAAATTTGATGTTATAATTGTAGATGGTAGCGACCCAGATGCGGTTAGCAAACCATTAATTTCAAGAGAATTTTATCACAACTGTTCAAATATAGGAGAAATATTTGTTACACAGAGTCAATCTCCTTTTTTACAAAAAGACTATTTTGAAAAAATTCTAAAAAACTCTTCTTCATTCCCATACAGAAAAATTTACCTGTCGCACATACCAAGCTATCCTTCTGGGATGTGGAGTTTTCTATTAGCTTCAAATAGTAAGCTGGAAATGGATAAAAAAGAGCTTTTAAAGAGATACAAGAATAGGAAAATAAAAACAATGCATTATAATGTTGATTTACATATGGCTTCTTTTTGCTTACCAAATTGGTTGATTGAGATAGTCAAAAAGTATGTAAAATAGATAGGCAAAAAATCACAAAAAATGTTATAAATAGGAAAAATAATTTTGGACATGAAAGCGTTACCTATTCTTGTTTCAGCCATTTTAATTTTTGGAGTAGTGGGTGCTGTACCAGAAAAAATTTTTGTAAAGAAAATGGAAATAAGGGTAGATAATGAAGATATTACATATTATTATTCCCCGGGTAAGCCCATTTTACCAAAAATAGATAAGGTTTTCGAACTGCCTTTTGGAGCTAAAATTAAGAATATAGAAGTTAAAGTTAAAGATATAGAGGAAAAAGAGGCTGGAAAATTTTCATTATCATGTGGCCCATTGCCATATGGCTATACAATTTCTAAGATTTCTAACAGAGATTTTTCATACTATACTTATAGAATAGGGTGCGGGATGAATTCAAAAGGGAAAAGAGTAACTTTCGTTTCCATTCATTTATATCCAGTTAAATATGAAGGAAATAAAATGAAAATAGCCAAAGAATTTGAAATTAAAATTGAATATACATTGCCTAAAAAATTTCTACCAGCACATAGTGCTTATGAACTTGTTATAATTGCCCCTCCAGAATTTGAAAATGAGGCAAAAAGGCTTGTAGAGCATAAAAATAGAATAGGCATACCAGCAATTTTAAAACTAACAGATGAAATATATGCAAATTATAATGGAAGAGATAAACCAGAAAAAATCAAATATTTCATAAAAGATGCTATTGAAAAGTGGGGAATAAAATATGTTTTGCTTTTCGGGGGCTTAAAATCCCAAATTTGGGCAAAGCCAAGAGATAACTGCAATGCTGGAGAAGAAGATTGGTATGTTCCAGTGAGATATACTAATTTATTTGATAATCCAAAATATCCTCTGGGAAGTATATATGACCCTGGGGTTTTAAGCGATTTATATTATGCTGATGTATATAAGGAAGGGGGAGAATTTGAAGATTGGGATTCAAACAATGATGGAATTTTTGCTGCATGGAATAGACCAGGAGTAGAAAATGATACATTACCAGATTTGTATCCTGATGTTGCTGTTGGGAGATTAGCCTGTAGAAGTGTTGAAGAAGCAAAAACGGTTGTTGATAAGATTGTAAATTACGAGAGTGGTTGCGATGAATCATGGTTTAGAAAAATTGTGGTTGTTTCTGGAGATGGTTTCTTAGACCAGCAGGATTTGAATATAAAATGGGATACAAATGGATTACCTAACGGAAAATATACAATATATGCACAAAGCATAAATGATGAAGGCGAAGCGGGCCCCATCGACGAAATTCATATTACGATTGATAGAAGTAAGGAAACGAAACTCACTTTCAATCATGATGACCATCTTAATCCCGCTCTAAAGAATGGATATCCAGCTCCCCCTATTGCGGAAATTGTTTCTGTATCTGATGGAGATGTATTGGGCTATACAGATTATCACTATAATCCTTCTGAAACTGAGGCCTATCTTAATGAATTTTTCCATTGGGCAAATATTAGTTACGAAAACGGTGTTTTAACAATAAGAGGAAAATCATATGACCCAAAACCATATGGAAATGTAACAAGCATTCATGTATGGGTTGAGGATGAAAATGGTAATGTTGTTTTTGAGGCATGGCGAAATAATACAGAAATGTATTATGAGGGGGAATGGACTACTGGAGAGAAAAAGCTGTATGGAAGAGGAGGAGCATTATATTATATGAAAAATTTTGAAAAGGAAATTTTATGGGCATCAAATGGAAAATTAACCGGCATGAATGATGTAATAAATGCAATTAATGAAGGTTGTGGATTTTTGTTCATGTCAGGACATGGTAGCCCAAATGTATGGGCGGATCATTATCCAGGAATACCTGGAAATAGACAACACAGTAGTATAGTGGGATTGCAAGTTACAACCTTAAAGCCATGGTTCCCGTATATTGGTTTTCCTCTATTTCCAATTGATAAATTGTCAAACGGTGAAAAATTGCCCATTGCTGTAATTGGCGGTTGTCATAATGCTCAATTTAATGTATCTGTAATTCCAGCCATTCTTAATGCTTTGCATTTGCTATTTCCATTTTTCCCGAATAATTTCATGTGGACATATGGACAACCTGTTCCAGAATGCTTGTGTTGGCGCCTCGTAAGAAATCCAAACGGAGGAGCGATAGCAGCTATTGGAAATACAGGTCTTGGATATGGAATGCCTGGAAAAGCCTGCACAAGCGGGGGAGGCGACGCATGGATTACTATAGAATTTTTTAGGCAATATGGTATAAAAAACCAAACAATTTTAGGAATGGCTCATTCACAAGCAATTGTCTCATACATTAATAGCTTTGATATGGAAGATATGGAAGCAGGGCATGCAAAAACAGTTGAGCAATGGGTTTTATTAGGAGATCCAAGCTTAGTAATTGGGGGAGGCTAGCCATATTGCATTCAACTAGTTTCCATTCCATAGGTAACAAGATTATACGAGGAAAAATACCAAAAATTTAATATATAATGAAGCAATAAAAATTTAGTTCATGAAGCGGCATATAGCCCTGGCCTCTTCCATTACAGCTTTAATAATTGTACTTTATTTATTGAATAAAATAGGGTTTATGCTCACCACGGCTCTTTTAATATTTTTATTCCCATATATTTCATTTTCCATATTTTTTTATGTAATAACACCTTCGAAGAAGAAATCAGCTATAGATGTAATAAGGAAAAAAGGTTTTTGATAGTATCAAAAATTTTAACCATTGGGAAAAAACGTAATATGGCAATAATGGCTAAAATGAGTAAAATGATTACAAGTAATTTTATGGTGAATTTTATAAGCTTCCAACCAAGAAGAACAACAATTGCGATTCCTACAAGAAGCAATAATAGGATATCCATAGAAAATAAACATTTTTTATTATATATTTTTTCTTTTTTATCCTTTTTTGGAAGAAATTATATTCTCAATAAAATCTTCAATTTTTTTGGCAATTCCGGTTTTTTCCCTTCTAATAGCATATAAATAGCCTCTAAACACTTCTCAACCAGCTTTTTAAACAACTTTTCTCCATATTCCGCATTACTTTTTGCAGGACTCCCGATATACGCATCTATTGCTCCCAATTCTTTAAAATTCTTAAGCGCGTCCAACAAACCAACTTTTATAATAAATTCTTTAATCTTATAATTCTTCACCATTTCTGGAAATAAATAAAGGGCTAATGAAGTTTCTTTAACATCTGCATGTATCTCCCCTTCAAGCTTTTCGAACAGTTCTCCTCTATAATAATATATAGAAAGAGGTTCACAGGCAACAATTCCAAAATTTTCTGCTTTTTTAATCGCCTTATGAATGGCTTTTATATGAAGAGGATCCATATGAAAATTACAAATTATGACGTATTTGAAATCATGCTCAGATAATTGCTCCAAAATTTTTAACAAAATTTTATATAAGCTTTTCCATTCTACAGAAAAAGTCCCAGCAAAATTTTTTAAATATTTACATACGCCTATAGGTAAAGAAGGCAATGCAATACAATTTATTTCCTTATTTTTTAAAATTTCCATAACCCTTTTTTCAACTTCTTTCGCTATTAGAAAATCTGTTGAAATGGGTAAATGAGGGCCATGTGCTTCCATGGGGCCGATCGTAAGAAAAAAAATTGTATTTTTGGGGAGGCTTTCAACATCTTTCCAAGTAAGCTGGCCCATTTCCATGATGTTAATATAAAATATATATAAGGTGTTTTTCTATTATCATAATGAACTTACTGCTTGGAATTGGGAACGAATTGAACGGCGATGATGCTATCGGCATATATATAGCCAAAAAATTAAGATGTAAAAATTGGAAAGCTATTGACTGTGCAACTGTACCAGAAAATTTCATAGGAGAAATTAGGAAACATAAGCCAAAAAAAATAGTAATTGTTGATGCTGCCGATATGGGATTAAAAGCGGGAGAGATAAGGAGAATAGATAAAAAAAAGATTGGTAAGGCTTCTTTTTCAACTCACTCAATTCCTCTCTCCCTATTTATTACTCATTTAGAAAATTATACAAATGCAAAAATTTATTTGATTGGTATACAGCCAAAGAGTTTTTATGGAGAAATGAGCGATGAAGTTAAAAGAGCTGGAGAAAAAGTTATGGAGATAATAATGAATGATGAAATTGAAAAAATTGAGGAGTTGAAGTAAAAGTTTATTATGTAAAAAAATATTCATATTAATGCGTGTTTTGGTTATTGGGGGAGGAGCAAGAGAGCATGCCATTTGTAAGGCTGTACATGAGAGTAATGGACAATTATATGCATTTATGAAAAATTTAAATCCTGGTATAAAAAAACTTGCAAAAGATTTTTATATACATAATGAAACAGATGCTCAAAAAGTTCTAGAATATGCATTGAAAAATAAAATAGAATTGGCAATTATTGGGCCTGAGGCTCCTGAGGAGGCGGGCGTAACAAATGTTTTGGAAGAAAATGGTATTATGGTAGCATCACCTACTAAGGAAGCTGCGGAAATAGAAACAAGTAAGGAATTTATGAGGAATCTAATGGAGAAATATAGGATAAAGGGGAGTGTTAAGTGCAAAGCATTTTCTGATGTTGAGATGGCGAGAGAATTTATAGAAATGCTTGATGGAGAAGTTGCTATTAAACCAATAGGATTAACTGGAGGAAAGGGAGTGAAAGTAGCTGGTGACCACTTTAAAAGTATAGAAGAAGCTGTTAAATATGCAAAGGAAGTTATAGAGAAAGGAATAGGAGGATATAATAGAGTGTTAATAGAGGAAAAAGTGGTCGGGGAAGAATTTACTATACAAGCTTTTTGTGACGGAGAAACGATATTTCCTATGCCAGCTGTTCAGGACCATAAACGCTTACTACCAGACGATAAAGGCCCGAATACAGGAGGAATGGGCTCGTACAGTCACAAAAGTGGAATATTACCTTTTATGACTTTTGACGATTATGAAGAAGCAGCAACCATATTACAAAAAATAATTGAGGCATTAAAAAAGGAAAAAAGAATGTATAAGGGAGTAATTTATGGACAATTCATGCTAACAGCAGATGGAGTAAAAGTTATTGAAATAAATGCAAGATTTGGAGACCCTGAAGCAATGAATGTATTGCCATTATTAAAAACAAATTTCATTGATATATGCGTGGCAATGGTTGAAGGTAAATTAAACAACATGAAAATAAGCTTTGACAATAAAAGCACCGTATGTAAATATGTTGTTCCAGAGGGTTATGGAATAAATCCAATAGCTGGTAAAGAAATAAAGGTTAATGAAGAAGCAATAAAGAGGGAAGGAGGACTATTATTTTATGCATCTGTGAATGAAAAAAATGGAAATATATATACAACTACCTCAAGAAGCCTTGCAATTGTTGGAATAGCAGATGAAATAGATGAAGCTGAAAAAATATGCGAAAAATGTTTAAAATATGTGGAAGGAAAACATATTTTTATTAGACATGATATTGGTAAAAGAGAATTAATAGAAAAAAGAATAAGGCATATGGAAAAATTGAGAGGATGATCTTTGTATATTTTGTTGGAACCGCAGGTTCTGGCAAAAGCACGCTAACACATGCATTTAATGAATGGTGTCATAAGAATGGTTATGATACAATAGCTGTAAATTTGGACCCTGGAGTAAAAAGGATTCCTTATTCACCAGAAATCGATATTAGAGAATGGATTTCTTTGGAAGAAGTAATGAAGGAATATAATTTGGGCCCAAATGGCGCCCAAATTGTTTGCGCGGATATGCTGGCATTGAATGTTAAAGAAATTGAAGAAAGAATAAATGAATATAAGGCAGATTACATATTGCTCGATACCCCTGGCCAGCTGGAATTATTCGTTTTTAGAAGTGCTGGTAAAATTATAATTGATTCCTTGGGAAAAGAAAAATCTTTATTAGCTTTTTTAATTGACCCTTCTTTAGCAACGACTCCAACAAATTTTGCTTCTCAACTCATGCTATCCGCAACAACCCAATTTAGACTTGGAATACCCTTAGTAAATATTCTTACAAAAGTAGATATGGTTGATGAAAATATGCTAAATCTAATCTTGGAATGGGGAAAAAATCCAGATAGGCTTTTGGACGATTTAATGAAAAGCTCAACTCTCTATTCCCAGATGAGCGAGGGAATAATGCAAATTATAAAAGAAATGGAAGCTCATACCTCTCTCATTCCAATTTCCTCGCAAACATGGGAAGGAATGGAAGATTTGTATGCATCTGTTCAAAATATTTTTTATGGAGGAGAGGATTTAGAAAGAAAATAATTCTATTCAGGTAATTTGAATTTGCTAAAGGCATTTGCAGCCATCTCTATATAATTTTTATTTTCCTCATACCATTTTTCCCATTTTTCTAACTTACTTTTTGCTTCTTCATATTCTTTGCTCAATTCTTCAAATTTTTTAAATAATTTTGCTAGCCTTTCTTGCTCTTTATGATACAGCGCTTCAATCTCCTCATATTTCTCTTTATATTTTATAAGTTCTTTTAATGGTTCAAGCTCCTTCACTTTTTCCATAAGTTCTTCGGCTTGTTTTTTATAAGGAATGTATGTTTTCAATTCTTCTACTTCTTTTTCCAAACTGCTTCTTCTTTCTTTTTCCTTTACAAGCTCGAGTTTTGTTTCTTCAAGTTCCTTACTTTTTTCCTCTAACTCTTTTTTAATTAATTCTAAAGTTGCGTGTTTCTCTTTTAACTCTTCCATCTCTTCAATCTGTTTATTTAACTTATCTATTTCTTCTTCTTTTTCTTTTATTTTTCTTTCAAGTTCCTTTATTTCTTCCTCCTTCTGTATATACTCATCTTCCTGTTTTTTGTATGCATCCCATAATTTTTCCAATCTTTCTTTCTCTTTTTCAAGTTCATTTTTATATCTTTCCGCTTCCTGCAAAGCGGTGAATGCTCTCTCCTCGCTCTCCTTAACTTTTTTTCTTAATAAATCAATAAATTCCTCAATCTTTGTTATTTGCTCCTCAGATAAAACTTTTTCAAGTTTTTCAACTGCTTCTTTTTCTTTATATGCTCCTCTCACAATTTCCTCAATTTCTTTAAGTAATCTTCTAAAATTTGCTTTGAAATCCTCGATAACATATAATTCTTCCATCATAAAGAAAATTTTATCGCTATTTAAAGGTTATTGATTCTCTGAATGAATAATATTTTATATTGCTTTAATATTCCTACTCAAATGTTGATAAAAAGCAAGGTTATAAAATACGGAGATAACATAAATACAGATGTTATTTACCCAGGAAGATATTTAGAAATCATTGATGCAAATGAAATGGCGAAGCATGCAATGGAAGATTTGGATGAAAAATTTCATGAAAAAGTAAAAGAAGCAAAAATAATAGTTGCTGGAAAAAATTTTGGATGTGGCTCATCAAGGGAGCAAGCTGCCACATGCCTAAAATATGCTGGAATCGAAGCAATAATAGCAAAATCTTTTGCTAGAATTTTTTTCAGAAATGCAATAAATAAAGGATTGGTAGCAATAGAATGCAAAGATGTTGATAAAATAAACGAGGGTGATGAATTGGAAATAGATGTTGAAAAGGGAGAAATAAAAAATTTAACCAAAAATGAAATATATGGGGTTAAACCATTACCTCCATTTTTGCTAAAAATTATAAAAGCTGGTGGTTTAATTGAATATTTAAAGGAGGGGAAAAATGAAGTATAAAATAGCTATGCTTCCAGGGGATGGAATAGGAAAAGATGTGATGGAAGCTGCCCAACTTGTATTAAATGCTTTGGAATTAGATGCTGAGTATATATATGGAGATATAGGGTGGGAATTCTGGAGAAAAGAAGGGAATCCCTTGCCAGAAAGAACCATCGAATTGCTTAAAGAAACTGATTGTGCTTTATTTGGAGCAATAACATCGAAGCCAAAAAAAGAGGCAGAGGAGGAGCTACCTCCTCATTTAAAGGGAAAAGTTGAATATTTTAGCCCCATCGTCAGGCTACGACAACTCTTCGATTTATATGCAAATGTTAGGCCATGTAAAGCATATGAGGGAAATCCATTGAATTATAGGGATGATATAGATTTGGTTATTTTTAGGGAAAATACCCAAGGCTTATATGCTGGAGTAGAATTTTATCCTGTTCCAGATGAAGTAAGAAATGTTTTAGAAAAAAATCATCCAAATATGCAGAAATTTAAAGATGTGCCAAATGATGAAATGGCAATTTCATTGCGCATCTTTACAAGAAAAGGTTGCCATAGAATTGTAAAAAAGGCATTTGAATATGCAAAAGAAAATAATAGAAAAAGCGTAACAGTTGTAGAAAAGCCAAATGTAATAAGAGAGACATCTGGGATGATGATTGAAGAAGCGAGAAAAATTTCTAAGGAATATCCAAATATTGAATATTATGAAGCCAACATAGATGCAATGGCAATGTGGTTACTTAAAAAGCCGCAAGAATATGATGTTTTAGTTACTTCAAATATGTTTGGCGATATAATATCTGACTTAGCTGCTCAGCTTGTTGGGGGCTTAGGCTTTGCTTGCAGTGGTAATATAGGCGATAACTATGCGATTTTTGAGCCAACGCATGGTTCAGCCCCAAAATATGCTGGGAAATATGTTGTTAATCCAACAGCTATGCTTCTTTCTGTAAAAATGATGCTTGAATGGCTTGGTGAGAAGAAACTGGCGGAGAAGCTTGAAAATGGAATTGCAACAACAATAAAAGAAGGAAAAGTAAGAACATATGATATGGGAGGGAATGCAACAACACTTGAAATGACCGAAGAAATAATAAAGAACATGGATTAATTTTTCAGCTGACAAATTAAATTAAAATCAATCAAAAATTAAAAATAAAAAGTATTAAAAATTATTAGCATTACAAGATAATGAATTATCTATTGCTCTTGCTAACTGCATTAGTTGCTTTTGCATATGGGATGCTTTTCGCTTTCTGGCTCATTTTTGCGAGAACAGCAAGTAGATTGGCAAGCTTGCTCGAAAAAGTTACTGGAAAAGAGGTTAGCTTGGAAGAAGTTTATCAAACATTTAAAAATATAATTGATAAAGCTTATGAGGAGATGGTAAAAGAAAAAATGAGGATGGAAAATGAAGATAGAGAAAATATTAAGAGAAGCATCTGAGCAAATTTTTAAAATAAGGCATAATTTGGCGTATTTATACAGATTTATAGCTTTTATAACACCCTTTCTTACAATCGCTTTTTACTTTGCTTTAATTTGGGATTATTTATCTCCCCAGCAGGAAGCAAAATGGGGGGCGCTGACGCTTGCTTATTTTGTTCCACCTGCAGGTAAGGAAAGTGTTATACCTTTAATGCTTACCGATAATGTTTTTGGGCCCGCTTTGCCTGCATGGGTTGCTGGGAGCACTATTATTATTATGGATGTTATTTCTTCTTCAATTATTGCTTATAACTGGTGGTTTGCTGAATTTATTATAAAGCACGTTCCTTTGCTTGATAAGGGATATGTAGCTTTACAAAAGAAGGCAAGAGAATTTAAAAGAAGGAGATTACTCACAATTAGCTTACTCATTTTTATGATTATTCCATTTCAAGGAACAGGTGGAATAAGCACGACTATTTTAGCAAGGTTACTTGGCATTAAAGCAAAAAAAACTGTTATTATTGTTTTTACTGGCTCTATAATTACAACAACCATATGGATTATGTGGTGGCTCGGCTTTTTTAAATTTATTATCTAATTCTTCTTATCATCAATAAATCTATAAATATGAAAATATCATTAAACTTCATGAAAGCACTGGTAACTGGAGGAGCGGGATTCATAGGAAGTCATTTAATAGATGCTTTGCTAAAGAAAAACTATGACGTTGTTTGTTTAGATAATTTTTCAACGGGCAAGAAAGAATTTATAGAAGGAAAGGAAATAGAATTGGTGGAAGGGGATTTATTAAAGAAGAGAGACATAAGAAAAGCCCTGAAAGATTGTGACATAGTTTTTCATTTGGCAGCAAATCCAGATGTTAGAATTGGCGCTATAAATACAAAAACACATTTTGACAACAACATTTTAGCAACTTACAATTTATTAGAAGAAATGAGAAAAGAAGGTGTGGAAAAAATTGTTTTCACTTCTTCCTCAACCGTTTATGGAGAGGCAAAAGTAATTCCTACTCCTGAAGATTACGCTCCACTTATTCCCATATCTTTATATGGGGCATCAAAACTTGCAGCTGAAGCCCTAATTTGTTCCTTCTGCTATACTTTTGATATGGAAGGAATAATATATAGGTTTGCAAATGTTGTTGGGCCGAGGGCGACGCATGGAGTAATATATGATTTCATTAACAAGCTTAAGAAAAATCCTAAGGAATTGGAAATTTTGGGAGACGGAAAGCAGAGAAAATCCTATCTTTACATAGATGATTGTATTTCTGCAATGCTGTTTGGCATTGGAAAAGCTAAGGAAAGAGTAGAAATTTTTAATATCGGCTCTGAAGATTGGATCGAAGTAAAAAGAATTGCTGATATTGTTTCTCAAGAAATGGGTTTGAATCCTAAATATAAATTTACTGGAGGGATAGATGGGAGAGGATGGAAGGGAGACGTAAAATTTATGAGATTGGATATTAAAAAACTTAAATCTATTGGATGGTCTCCAAAATATGACAGTAAGGAAGCGGTTAGATTAACCGCAAGATGGTTAATTAAACATTTAGAAAAATGAAGGAATCAATGGATGTATTTGATATACTTGCAATTACAAAGGAATTGAAAAAGTTTGAAGGTTGTTTTGTGGATAAAGTTTATCAGAAGGATGATGAAGTATTTATAAAGATAAGGGGAAAAGAAAAAGGGGAGATTTTTATCAAAAATTCAAAATGGATTTGTATAAGTAAATACAGAGAAAAAAATATGGAATATCCTCCTCCTTTTGCAATGACGTTAAGAAAGTATATTGGAAACGGAAAAATAAAAAAAATAGAACAATACGACTTTGACCGTATCATTATCTTTGAAATTGAAAAAGAGAAGAAAAAATATTTGCTCATTGTTGAAATAATACCAAATGGCAATATTGTTCTAGCAGATGAAAATAAGAAAATTATAATGCCTCTATTGTACCAAAAATGGAGTCATAGATTATTAAAGCAGGGGGAAGATTATATTTTTCCTCCATTGAAAGCAAATCCTTTAAAAATGGATTTTGAAGAGTTTAAGAAAAAAATAAAAGAAGGAAAAGATGCTGTTAGAGGATTAGTTAAAATAGGAATTCCCGGTAAATGGGCGGAGGAAATATGCATTAATGCAAATATAGATAAAAATAAAAAAATAGAATTGGATGGAGATTTTAAAAAATTATTTGAATCAATGAAGGAAATTATAAAAAAATTTGAGGAGGGAGATTTTAAGCCAGTTATTACAGAAAACGATGTTCTACCTTTTCCAATTAGTAGATACAAAGAATATGAAAAATTCCCTTCTGTTAACGAGGCTTTCGATGAATATTATAATAGGATAAGGAAAAAATTGGAAGAAAAAAGGGAGGAAGAAATTGAGGAAAAATTGCAAAGACAAATAAAACAACAAGAAGAAGCAATAAAAAAGTTCATTGAGAAAGAAGAAATTTATAGAAAACAAGGGGATGCAATTTTTGCTAATTACGAATTTGTTGAGAAAGTTTTAAAAGGAGAAATTAAGCCAAAAAAGAGAAGATATCCAAAAATATGGATTGATTTACCTTATGGGAATGAGTATATTGAAGTAGAAATTGATGAAAATAAGAGTGTTTATCAGAATGCTCAGGAAAAATATGAAATGAGTAAAAAAATGAGGGAAAAAATAGAGGGAGCAAAAGAAGCAATGGAGAAAACGAGAGAAAAACTGAAAGAATTAGAAGAGAAAAAGAAGAAAATATTCGAAGAAAAAGAAAAAAGAAAGGAAGAAAAAAAGAGAAAATATTGGTTTGAAAACTATAGGTGGTGCATATCATCAAAAGGGAATTTAATCATAGCGGGAAAAGATGCCAAAACAAACGAAAAAATTGTTAAAAAATACTTGGAAGAAGATGATATTTATGTGCACGCAGATATACATGGGGCGCCATCTTGCATTCTTAAAGCATGTGATATAAATGGCAATAAGTTATCCATAGAAGAAGAGGCGATAAAAGAGGCTTGTCAATTTGCGGTGGTATATTCAAAAGCGTGGCATCAATTTTTAGTATACAACGCTTATTGGGTATATCCATGGCAGGTATCAAAAAGAGCGGAATCTGGAGAATATTTACCAAAGGGGGCTTTTATGATAAGGGGAAAAAGAAATTATGAAAAATGCTCGATGGAAATTGCCGTAGGAAAAGTAAAAATTAACGAAGAAGAAAAAATTATGGGCGGGCCGCCAACGGCGGTTAAAAAATGGGCTAATAAATGGGTTATTTTTATTCCAGGAAATGAAGATAAAAATAGGGTTGCAAAAGAACTTGCAAAAGTTTTTGATTGTAGTGTGGAAGAAGTGTTGAAAGTATTACCTGGAAATGTCGCCAAAAAGGAGGAAAATATATGAAGATTTTAGAAACAGATTTTAAAAAAGGAGTGGTAAAGATTTATATTCAAAATAGAGAAGATTGCTGGCATTTATATAATATCGTGGAAAAGGGCGATTTTTTGTCTGCATATACTTATAGGAGTAAAAAAGAGGCAACAGATAAAATTAGGAGTAAAAAACTGGAGAAGGAGAGAGTATATATTAAAATAGAAGTAGAAGATAAGGAATTTCAAAAATTTACTAATCGGTTGAGAATAAGGGGAAAAATCGTTGAAGGCGTGGAAGAAATAGGAGCATATCATACATTTAATATAGAGCCAAATATGGAAATAAAAATCGAAAAGAAATGGAAAGATTACCATATAGAAAGGCTTAAAGAAGCAACAAAATCTCATCCAAAAGTTGCCATTTTAGCAATGGATGATGAGGTAGCCAGTATTGCAATTGTGCATGAATATGGAGTAGAGGAAATAGCAAATATTTTATCATATAAATCGGGAAAAATGTATGAGAGCAATTATGATGAAAAGGAATATTTCGGACAAATATTAGCAAAGTTGAAGAATCTTAATTTGCCAGTTGCAATAGTTGGACCAGGTTTTGATAAAGATAGATTCATTGATTTTGCGAAGAATAAATTAAAAAATTTTGTTGTAGATAACGTTAGCCATGCTGGTATGGTTGGAGTGCATGAAGCAATAAGGAGAGGAATTATTGAAAGATTAATGAAGGAAAATAAAGTTGCAAAAGAAGCAAAGCTTTTAGAAAAATTATTTGAAGAAATATCAAGGAATGGATTAGCAACATATGGGAAAAATGAAGTTTTGAAAGCGATTGAAATGGGTGCAGTTGAAGAATTGCTTATAGTAAATGAGATGGTGAGAGAGGAAGAAGAATTGATTAAAAAAGCGGAAGAACAAAGAGCAAAAATACATATAATAGAAAGCGAAGAAATAGCTGTAAAATTATCTGCTTTAGGGGGAATTGCTGCTATTCTTAGATATAAAATTGATTAGCTAACAGCCTTTATTGTTGGAACACAGTAATGATAGATTATTTTTACCCTGAAATCGTTCCCTTTATCAAAGAATAATGGCTTTGTAGTGATTGAAAGATCTATGCTACAATTTACTTTATTCAATTCTTCCCCTTTTAGCAATTCCTCAACTTCTTCCCTACTTTTTGCCTCTACTTTTTTATCTTGTGGTT
Organism: Thermoplasmatota archaeon; assembly: GCA_029259055.1. GTDB lineage: Archaea > Thermoplasmatota > E2 > UBA202 > JdFR-43 > JAPDJP01. The sequence continues at coordinate 31,082 of JAPDJP010000024.1, forward strand.
TATTTTCTTCCGCCTTTATTTCAATTTTTTGATAACCTGATGCAGATTGGGAAAATCCCATCTCTGGTATTTCAACACAAGCTTCTATTAAATCGCTCCAATTCCATCCAAAAATTATTCCATGAAAATCTAAATTATCGCTCCATTCAACAATTACATCAACGCCATATATTACTGCATTTTCTTCTGTTTCAATTGTATATCTTCCACTCCAACCATCTTTCCCAACAAATCCCTCATCAATTATTTCATCGCTTTTGTCCATATAACTTACTATGTAATTGTTTTTCTTTATTTCTTCTGAAACAACATATGTCTTCTCGTGATATATTATTCCAGCTATTGCTATAATTAAGATAACTAAACCCACCATTATTACAATTCTATCCTGTCTATCCATACAGCTATAAGTTTTTTCTATTTATAAAATTTTTTTATGAGCTTACAATTTCTTCAATATTTATTCTAGCTTTTCTTACAATTTCTTTTATTTTATTTTCTTCTTCTGGCAGAATCGTTGGTAATATATTTTCTACAAGTTTTGCCACTGTATAGGTATCTGGTCGAACCGATAATAAAGGAATTTCCTTTTCATTTGCTTTCGCCAATATATTTGCGGATGGTACAATATTATTTGTTAAAATGATTCCTGATGTTCCATCCTCAATACAAGCTGTTATAACATCTGCCCTGTCTCCTCCTGTTATAATAAGCTTGTTTTCTTTTTTAAAGTCGGGGTGTCTCTTTATTTCGGAAGCAGATAAAGCAGCAATGAAAATATTTTTAACATATTTATCCAATCCTTTTTCACCAGCTACAATATTCGCAAATAATTTTTCAGCAATATACCTTACCTTCATTGCTTTCAATTCCTCAATTATGGGCAAGTATCCTAGGAATCTAAGTCCTCTATTTTCAATTTCTGTTTTCATTTTTTCTACTTCCTCCTCCTCCACCCTATTTAAAATTATTCCCTTAATCTGAAGATTTTGCTTACTTAAATAGTCAATTTCATCAACCATTTCAAAAAAATCTCCAGATACTACAAAAATTATGTCTGCATTTATTTTTTTACTTATTGATATGGCATCAAGCTTTAATGAACAGCCTCTCCATAAATATTCTCCCCCTTCAATTATAAATAATTCTTTTTCTGTTGATAACCTATTATACCTATCCATAAATTCTTTCTCTATATCCTCATAAAAATGCAATATTTTTGAGTGTCGCAATCCCAAACACATTTCACAAGCTTCATTCTCGATCTTGAATATCTCCTTAAATATTATGGCATCATAATCTTCTACTCTTTTTTCTTTATATATGGGGTTATCTCCAATTGGTTTCATATATCCTACTTTCATGTTGGATAACTTTGCTATTGCTAACGCAACCGTTGTCTTTCCAGATTTTTCATCCAGTGAGGATATTATAATATTTTTTCTATTCATTTTATCACCATCCTAGCATCAACCACCTTTGCACCTTTTTCATATACAATTAATGGATTTATATCTAACTCAACAATTTCTTCAACTTTATAAACAAGCCACCCTACTTTATATATCGCATCAACTATTGCATCTATATCTTTTCTTTTTTCTCCTCTTACCCCAGCTAAAATTGGATAGGATTCGATTTCTCTTATCATTCTCCTAATTTCTTTTTTAGGAACGGGTGCAACTCTAAAACTAACATCTTTCATCACTTCTACATAAATTCCTCCGAGACCAAACATAACAACTTTTCCGAAAGAAGCATCGGTTGTCGAGCCAACGATCGTTTCGACCCCTTTAGGAAGCATTTTAGAGACCTCTATTCCTCTAATATTTGCTTTTGGGACTTTTCTTTTACAGTTTTCTATTATTGCTTCATACGCATCAGCAACTTCTTTATCATTTTCAATATTTAATACAACGCCTCCCACATCAGTTTTATGAATAATATCTTCAGAAACAACTTTCATTGCAACAGGGTATCCTATCTTTTCTGCAAATTCTATTGCTTCCTCAATATTTTTAGCCAGATAAAATGGTGGCACATCCAATTTTGCCAGCTTCAAAATTTCCTTTGCTTCATAACTTAACAATTTTTTTCTTTTTTCTTTTTTGGCATTCTCTATAATTTTCTTAATGCTTTCTATGTCTATTTCAATTTCTTCTAACTTTCCTTCCTCTCTGTCTTCATTTACTTTATATAATGCATATAGAGATGAAACAGCATCTTCAACATCTTCAAATGCTGGTATTCCTTCTTTTTTGAGTGCTTGGACAATGTTTGTGGCTCCTTCTCCTCCAAAAATTGTGTATAAAGCGGGTTTATTACAATATTTTTTGTGGGTTTCTATGAGTGCTTCTTTAATCTCTTCTATACCATCCCCTCTATCACAATATAAGGCAAGAATAGCATGTATACTATCTTCCTTAAATGCTTTTTCTAAAGCTTTCTTATATTCCTTTCCTCCTGCCTGTCCAGTTATATCAACGGGATTCTTATAGGAGCCAAATTCGGGCATTACATCTTGGAAAGTCCTTCTCAATATTTCCATATCATCAAACAAGTGCAATCCGTATTTTTCACAAGCATCTGCAGCAATTACCCCCAAACCCCCACCATTTGTTACAATTACAACATTTTTTCCTTTTGGTGGCGGAGAAGAAGCAATTGTAGTGACCCAATTTAAGCCATCTTCTAAATTATCTGCCCTTAAGATTCCAACTTGCCTAAAAGCGGCATCAAATATTGCATCACTTCCCGCCAAGCTACCAGTATGGCTCGCCACAGCTCTCGCTCCCGCCCTGCTTCTTCCCGCCTTCAAAACAATTATCGCCTTATCTTTTGGTTTCCTTCTTATGATTTCTAAAAATTCTCTGCCATTTTCCAATCCCTCTATATATAAAAAGATAACTTTTGTTAGGTCATCCGAAAATAGATAAGAAAGGATTTCAACTTCTGTTAAATCTGCTTTATTACCTATTGATACTATGGCGGATAATCCCATGTTCTCCTCTGCTGCCTTTCCAATCATAGCGATTCCTAAAGCTCCTGACTGAGAAACAACAGCAATATTTCCTTTTTTTATTTTTGATGGACCAAAAGTTGCATTTATTGGTGGCTTAGCTGAATATATTCCGAAAACATTCGGACCAAGTATACGACTATTATATTTTTTTGCCTTTTCGACCAAAATCTTTTCTCCTTCTATATTTCCAACTTCCGAAAATCCAGAAGTAATAACAACAATGAATTTTGATTTTTTTGCAACATCCTCAATTATTTCAACTGCTATTTTTGCTGGAACAGTTATTATTGCTAAATCTACTTCATCATCTATTTCTAAAATATTTTTATAAACTTTTAATCCTAAAATTTCTCCTCCCTTTGGATTTACTGGATAAATTCTTCCTTTGTAACCTGACTCAATAATATTCTTAACAACTGTATGCCCAATTTTACCTGGATGATGAGATGCTCCTACAATAGCTACGCTTTTTGGATTGAATAAGGCTTCCACATTCCTGTATATCTTATCATCTTATAAATGTTAAGTAGGCATCATCTGTAATTAAATTTTTGTTTAAATAAGTTCATTACTAAGCTTTTCCTATCTTTTTAAGAAATTCGTGAGCTTTTCTCAGCACCTTTTTGTCATTCTCATAAGTTATTTTTTCTAGGGCTTCTTCATATGGAAGCCATTCATAATCTGTATGTTCATAGGAGAGTTTCACATCAAATGTTTTACTCTCCGCAAGCAAATAAATTACTTCCTTGAATATTGTTTTCCCTTCCTTCCTATAAAAATAACTTATTTTTTCCTTAAATCCGTATATGATTTCCAAATCTTCCTTTTTTAAGCCCGCTTCCTCCTCCGCCTCTCTCAAAAAAGTTTTTTCTAAACTCTCTCCTTTTTCAATATTTCCTTTTACAAACCCCCAATGCCCCCATTCATATTTGAGGAGTAAGTATTTGCCATCCTTAAAAATAACCGCTCCACAACTCCTTTCAACGGGCATTTAACCAACCTCTTTTAATAAATTATCCATTGCTTTTTTATATTCTTCGCCTTCCGCTTCCAATAAAATTTTTACATATTTTGCTAAATGTTTCCCAAAATCCATTTCCATCTTCGAATATTTCCATTCCTCGCCTTTAATATCCAAGGCGGAGAGAAAAGCATATGAAATTGATTTCTCCTTTACATCCATTATTTTTTTCTCCTTTATTGTTTTTAAAACAGCGTCTTTTCCATATATTTTGTAGGCTTTGGCGAGTTCATCAGCAAATTTGGCAATTTTTCCTTCTTTTATAGACGGCAATTTTTCAAGAATCTTACTTTTTCTCCTCTCTTCATACTCTTTTTTTAGATCATCTGTTGAAATTCCGTATTTTTCTAATAATTTTGCTGATGATGGTTGTTCAAGTATTACCGCCCTTTTCTCCTTCTTTAACAGATTCAATATTACTTCCTTTTCCCATTCTTTTGGATTTATTTCATTAACAAAAGATTCTATATCATTTCCATAACATTTATTTCCTAAAATTAAAACCTTTTGCATTTCAATATTCCACAAAATTTTTTTCTTATAGTTTTCTATAAAAGATATATCCGTCATTTCTCCATTTAAATAATGTATGTTATCAAGCTTCTTTTCCATGGCTTTTTCAATAGCACATTCATCACATTTACTTTTACATTCATATGGAGTAATTTTTACATCTATTTCCACTTCCTTCTCAAAAGCTGAATAATAAAAATATTGCTTCATCTTTATTAATGAATTTTCCTTTCCGCAACATTTTATTTCCTTTCCTCTCCACCTTATTACAATATACTCGTTAGCTTGGCATCTAAATTTTTTTGAAATATAATCAAGAAATTCTTCTGGTACATCCTGGGAGCAAATAATTTTGTCTGGCAATGAAAATAAATTTAACTTTTTCTTTTTTGCAAGGTCAACATAAGCAAGCATTCTAACATTTGGTTTGTCCCAATTTTGGAAAGCAACGAGAAATTTCTCTTCAACTTTTCCTCTCTTTGCATAATAATAAGTTTTCCCATTCATCTTAACATATGTGACATATGGTATTTTTTTATCTACAAGAAGAATTGTGGATGCAAGTCCAGCCAAAAATCCTTTCTTACTTGCTACTTTTTTCAAATAATTTTCATCCTTTAGCTTTTCAATATCTTTTTTCATTTTTTCAAAATAGCATGATTTACATTTTCCTTTACATTCTGGTAAAACTTTAAAAGGATTTCTCTTCAATTCCTTCGCTACATCAATTATTCTCTTTTCTATTTGCTTTGATGCAATTCTTATTTGCATTAAAATAAATTGATATATCTTATTTCAATTTAACGAACTAAAAGCAATCTCAAAACTCCTCCAATAACCAAGGCTGTAAAAAGCATTATTATTGTTGCTTTTACCGTATCTTTTATTCCCAACTCTTTTATTAAGGTTGTAAAAGTTGCAACACATGGAAAGTATATGGTTAGAATTGTTACAGCAATAACTAGTTGTTCTGCGCTCATTCCCAAAGGCAAAAGCATGCCAACAGCCAAATCTTTTCTTAAAAACCCAGCAATCAATGCTATTGCTGCTTCCTTTTTTAATCCGAACGCACCAACTATAACTGGAGAAAATAAATTCCCTAACCATTCAATAAAATGTAATGAATATAGTAAGTTTATCAAAAATACTCCAAAAAACAGCCAAGGTATAGCATCTCTTAAGAACCACTGAATTCTCATCCATAATTTTTTTATCAAAGCTCTTAAACTTGGCATTCTGTAAGGCGGGATTTCCATAAATATTTCCGGGCTCTCTCCTTTAACAAATTTATTCAGTATTATGCCAGAAACAAAATAAAGAATGGTTAGCGTAGTGAAAACAATTACAATACATCTTATTCCATAAGAAGAAAGCACTCCAAAAATCATAGCAATCTGTGCCATGCATGGAACAGCTATAGCTAGGAGAGTTGCGGAAATAAATCTTTGTTTTCTTGTTTCTAAGCTTCTTGTAGCCATTGTTCCTGGAACATTGCACCCCAAGCCTAAAAATACCGTTATTATTCCGTATCCATGCATGCCCAGACGGTGAAAAATATTGTCTGCAAGTGTTGCCAAGCGAGGCAAATAGCCGGTATCTTCAAGAATGGATAATATGAAGTAAAAAGATATGATGTATGGAAGAACAACGCCAAATGGAACATATATTCCCGTAGATAACAGCCCCAAGGATTCTTCAAATGATACGCTTCCATCTATAAGCTGTCCTATCAAGATGTCTCTTATTATGTTATCTCCTAATATGTCACTTAATTCATTTAAGATGGGTAAATACAAATCAAAGATAGGGGAAAGAAGATAGCTACTAATGCTCTCCCCAATTATTCTGACCGCAGCAAAACAAGCTAGAAGAATGATAATAGCTATTGGTATGCCAGTATATGGTTTTATGGTTATTTCTGCCAACAAATCTTTCCATGTGTGGTGGCGATGTCTTATTTTTTCAACTTTTCTTACTATTTCTCCTATCCTAGCCCATCTTTCAGCTTCACTTAGCTTTATGTCGCCTGCCTTTGCTTCTTTTATTTTAGAAACTAACTCTTTAATACCTTCTCCAGTCAAAGCAACTGTTGTGACTACAGGAACCTTAAGTTCTTCTTCAAGTTTTTTTACATCTATATCTATTCCTAAATGTTTTGTTTCATCCCATAAATTTAGGGCAACAACCATTGGTATATTTGTTTCTAAAAGTTGCAAAGTTAGGTAAAGATTTCTTTCCAAATTTGTTGCATCTACAACATTTATAATTATGTCTGCTTCTTCCAACAATTTTTTGGCTACTTCTTCAGCCTTATTGGATGGTTCTAAAGAATAAGTGCCAGGAGCATCTATAATTTCAAAAATTTCTTTATCAATTTTCATTTTCCCTTTATAAAAATCAACGGTTGTTCCTGGATAATTTGATGCTATTACTTTTGCTCCTGTTAAACGGGAGAAAACAACGCTTTTGCCAACATTTGGATTTCCCATCAGAAGAATTTTTTTCACAATGGAAAAGTTAAAGTCATATAAAGAAATTTTGATGTGGAAATTTATTCAATTGGTCATTCAAATAGGGATATTAACGAATTTATAAGATTGTTAAAAAAATTTGGAATTCAAGTTGTTATAGATGTTCGAAGATTTCCTACCTCCAAATTTTCTTTTTATAAAAAAGAGAATTTATCTAATATTTTGAAAAAGGAAGGTATTGAATATGTTCATCTTGAAAATTTAGGAGGGTATAGAGGAGGATATGAAAAGTGGATGCTTAGCAATGAATGGAGAAATGCATACAACGAATTAAAGAAAATGGCTACTAAAAAAAGAGTGGCAATAATGTGTGCAGAAAAATTTCCTTTCAGATGTCATAGAAGATATATTACAAGGAAATTAGCACAAGAAAATTGGAAAGTAATTCACATCATAAATGATAGAATATGGGAAGAAAAAGATAAGAAAACCGAAACTTAAAACATGCCAATACCAAATAATCCAGCAACTCCTTTTTCTAAATAATATGGGCAATCTATTTCTTCTAAAGAATTTTCTATTTTCTTCCCATATTTTACCCCTCTTGGCTCTCTACATCTAATGCCATCAAAATTCAAACAGAATTCACATTTAACCATAATTATAAATTCAAAATATTAAAAATTTCCTTTCATATGTTGCAATTGCTTCCATTTCAACAATCCAAGCGGGTAGCATTTCATCATATAGGCTTACTATTTCATCAACTATTTTATAAACTGGGGAAATAAAATCACCAGATGGAAATCCTCCTATGATACAAACAACATTCTCTTCCATAACCTCTTCCAATTTCTTTTTTCCTCCTCTCATGCTAAAAAGGATTTTCTTTTCTTCAAATTTGCTTAACAGAGCCTTCAAACTCTCTTTTTTCATTTCCATTAGTGGCTCCCCTTCAACAGGAACTCTTCCATTTTGAAATAACTGCTCAATTAATCCCTTAAACCTATTATAATTTTTTATTATTCTTGTTTCAGGTTTTACATATATAACATCGTTATTTCTTGTATGAACATATACTCTCAATTTCCCTTTTTTATTCAAAATGGAATCATTGGCAAGCAAGAGAAAAAAATGGACAATATCGGGGCGACCCCTCCTCCGCCAATCCTTCAATGTTCTCATTGCAGTATGATGCAAAGATGCATCCAAAATTAAGCTATTGCCTTTTCTAACTGCTGGGTGTTTCCTTATTTTTTTGGGCACAAGTTCAAGCTCGCTGTCAGCCAAAACTAAATGCATCATGTTAATATTTCATTAAGTTTATCCATTTCTATTGCCATTTTTATTTCCTGTGCAATTCTTTGCCCAGTTGATAATCCGGGCTGGATCAAATCAGAATATGGACTTCCTGAAATGTATAAGTTTGTGCCAGCAACAATTCTTGCGGATATTTCAAAAACTTTTATTTCTAATTCATCAGTTACTACTGTTTCTAAGCAAAATGGGCCTATTATTCCACCAAACAGTTCATAGGATTTTTCAACGACTCTTTTCCCCATCTCAAATACTTTCGGCAATAAAGATTCGCGCATAACAATTGGAATGTTTCCAGTTACAACAAAAGACGGCTGTATCCCCATCTCCTCCAACTCTGACATTGAACCAAGACGATGCGCTTCATCTATATTTGCTTCATCTCTCCTATCTATGGATAACAATTCTAAGCACCCTTTTGCAACCCTGTATCCTTCCTTTTTTATTGGAGAATAAAAATAATGGATGTAATAACGGGTTCCTATTAAAAATTCCTGTATAATATATGGCTTATCCTTTTCTATTTTCTTTTTAAAATCTTTATAATCTTTTGCTATGAAAAACCCCTTTCCGCCTTTCGCCCCATAATATTTTACTATAACTGGTTTGTCAATATCTCTTGCATCTTCAATTATTTGTGGCATTTTTAAGCCAGCCGACTCTAACCACTTCCTTTCTTTTTCCCTATCAGATTCCCATTCCAAAACGGCTTTATTTCCAAATGTTGGAATATTTAATTTTAAAAAATTCTCCGCCCCCATATATTCGACGAAGGAGCCATGAGGAATTATAATTGCATTCCTCTTATAAAATTCTTCCGCATAATCATTTATTTTTTTATAATCTTCAACAACAATAAATTCGTCAGGCTTAGCAAGAGGAAATGCATCATAAAATTCTGGCCTGCTTTTAATTGCTATACCAACAGTCTTAAATCCCTCCTTTTTTGCACCATTAAAAATTTGCAAACTTGAATGGGAACAAGCAGTAGCTATGGATATGTCCTTAATATCGTAATTTTCTATTATATTCTCTATTGTTCCCATTACTCCATATATTCCTCATATTTTTAAAATTTTCTAACTTCTTCATAACCCTATATATCTTCATACCCTATATAAAAAAAATATTTATATAAAAAGGAGGATTTAACCTGAGGTGATAAATTGAGGAAAACGTCAGTAATTTTAGCGTTTATTTTGCTCCTGCCCACCATACCTGTATATGGAGAAGATAAAATAACCATTAACCTATCTTTTGAACCTACCATAAAAAAATTAGGCGAATATTATATTGTTGAGTTACCAGATTGTGTAATGGAAGGAGAAATAGGAAAAGCAGTATATCCATCAAAAACTGTTCAAATTCTTATTCCTCAACATAAAAAAGTAGAAAAAATTATTGTTAAAGGTGTTCTTAAAAAATTGGGCACCAATTATATGATATTTCCACAACAAAGACCCGCAAAAATTGGTGATAGCACTACTCCTTTAGAAATTAATGAGAGTTTTTATACTTCAGGAGATATATATCCTGGGAAGCTTTATGATGAAGTTGCTGTATGTTATTTTAGAGGATTTAAAATATTGATTCTTAAAATATATCCGGTACATTATATTCCAAAATGTGGAGAAATATACTACTATAAAGATATAGTTATTGATATAAAGTTGGCGGATGGAGGAAAAGAAAATAAATTATATAGGGGACTTCCAAAAGATATGGAAGAAGTCAGCAAATTGGTTATAAATCCATCATATGTAAATACATATGATTTAAAAAATCTAAGAGAAACTTATGATTATGTCATAATAACAAATGATGAATTGCAAGAAACTTTTCAAATACTTGCAAATTATAAGTCAAATTTTATAACAACGAAAGTAGTTAATCTAACTTATATAAATAATAGTTTTATTGGTGATGATTTACAAGAGAAAATCAGGAATTTTATAATTTATGCATATATGAATTGGGGCATAGATTATGTTCTGTTAGGAGGAGATGATGAAATTATACCGCATCGTGGATTTTACGGATATGTAGAAACAGACCCGCCCACCGTTGATTATGATATCCCAGCTGATTTATATTATGCAGCTTTAGATGGTAACTGGGATACAAATGGAAATGGCATTTATGGGGAGGATGGAGAGGAAGATTGGTATGCTGAAGTATACGTTGGTAGAGCGCCGGTAAATGCTCCTGATGAAGCGATGAACTTCATTAATAAAGTCATATCTTTTGAAACTTCTCAAAAGCCACAAAGTGTTCAATTGCATCAGTCGAGATTATCTTCGTCAAATTCCCCTGACTCAACAGCTATTCCTGAGGCTTGTGCCCAGCATGTGCCCTCAGATTATACAATAGATAAATTATATGAAGAAAATGAATTTGTTTCAAAGGATAAATGGCAAAACGCTTTTTCAACGCCCCATCTCATCATACAACACGCGGGTCACGGAAGCGTTAATGGATATTATCTAAATTATTATTTGGGAGGTTCTGTAGGATGGACCGGTTCTGATGCTTTAAACTTGATAAATACATTTTATCCAATACACACATCGGTTGCTTGTTATTCAGGAGCTTTTGATTATTCTGATTGTTTAGCGGAAAAATATATATTGGCGGAAAATGGTGGGACAGTCGCTTGTATATTAAATTCAAGATATGGATGGTATTCATCAATAGACGCAAATGCTTATTCTGGAGAATATATGGAGCAACTGTTTGTTGAATTATTTGAAAATGGCGTGGAAAATTTAGGTAAAATTTTGCAATTTGCTAAGGAAAATTTTGCTGGGGAAGCAGCAACATATGGAGTGTATAAATGGTGTTATTATGAATTAAATTTACTTGGAGACCCAGAAACTTCAGCATTAACAACTAGAAACGTATCAAATCCTTCTCTATCATTTTATCCAACAGAACATGATTTTGGATATATCCAGCATGGAATATATAATACAACTTTTGAGATATGGAATGATGGAGAAGGTATATTGAATTGGAGTTTAAATGATGATTATGAATGGCTTTATTGTGAGCCATCAAATGGTTCTTCAATAGGGGAGCATGATATAGTTACGGTATATATTGATACAAATAATTTAACTGAAGGGAGTTACAATGCCAGCATATATATTACATCAAATGGTGGTAATGGAACATTTAACATTTCCTTTGAAATAGTGAACAATCCTCCTGTAGCAAATGATGATTTTGCAACGGTAGAAGAAGATTCTTCAGATAATATTATAAATGCTTTAGCCAATGATTATGATTTAGATAATGATTCATTAGTTATTGTTAACATAACTCAGCCATCTCATGGCACTGCTTATACAGATGGTAGCTATGTATATTACACACCTTATGAAAACTATTATGGAAATGATAGCTTTACATACACAATAACAGATGGAATAGCTTATGATATTGCTACTGTTTATATAAATGTAACAGGAATAAATGATGCTCCTGTAGCGGTAACAAATGGTCCATATTATGCTACTGTAAATCAAAGCATATTATTCAATGCTTCTATGAGTTATGATATAGATGGCTTCATTGTAAACTACACATGGAACTTTGGAGATGGATATGTTGCATATGGAAGCGTTGTCACTCATTCCTATAGCA
>JAPDJP010000010.1 GCA_029259055.1 Thermoplasmatota archaeon
ATTTAGCAGAAAAAATGGGATTAAAGGTGAGTAAGAATGGCATTGTAGTAGATGAGTATATGAGAACTTCTCATCCAGATATATTTGCTGTCGGAGACTGCGCTGAAAAGAGAGATTTTTTCACAAGAGAAATTAAACCGGTGATGCTTGCTTCAGTAGCTACTGCAGAGGCTAGAATCGCAGGAGCAAATCTCTATAAAATAAAAGCATTTAAGCAGTTTAAAGGAACATTGGGTATATTTGCAACTAAAGTTGGAAATATTGCCTTAGGAGCTGCAGGACTCATTGAAAAACAGGCTAGAAGGGAAGGATTTGATTATGTTGTTGGTAGAAGCGAAGCGACAGATAAACACCCAGGTACTCTTCCTGGTACTAGCAAGGTGAAAGTTAAGCTACTTTTTACAAAACAAGGTGGATTTTTTTTGGGCGCTCAAATAGCTGGGGGAGATACTGTAGGAGAAATGATTAATCTGGTAGGATTTGCAATAGAAAACGGCTATACAGCAGCAAGATATATGACTCTTCAGATAGGTACGCATCCCTTATTGACGCCTGCCCCAACAGCGCCCGTAACTTTGAAAGCAGCTGAGGATGCATGGATGAAAATTTGTGATAACAAATGATAATGGATCATTTGGTGACTTGCCTCTAAGAATAATGATAACATTTTCCACCCCATCAGAGTTACTGATATGATGCGTCTTCTTGATATACCTGCGTTTACTTTACAAACTTACAAACAAAAAAATTAAATTATCAAATACATATTGCAATTCATCGTGATGCCTATGTTCGAGATACTTGATAAAAAAGAATTGGCACCCCATATAAAGTGGCTTCGAGTGCATGCCCCTTTGGTTGCGCGTGCAGCAAAGGCGGGACAGTTTATAATTCTTCGTCTTCATGAGAAAGGCGAGCGAATTCCGCTTACTCTTTTTAAGTGGAGTAAAGATGAGGGATACATCGAAATCGTTTTTCAGGAGGTTGGCAAGACTACATATGAGCTTGGCACTTATGAGATAGGTGATAAAATAATGGATATTGTTGGACCTTTAGGCCGCCCAACAGAGATAGAGAATTTTGGAAATGTAGTAGTGGTGAGTGGTGGTGTTGGCGCGCCAATTGGCTATGCGGTTGCCCGCGGTTTGAAGGAGGCTGGCAATCATCTTACAGTAATAGCAGGGTTTAGAAGCAAAGATTTTGTGATATTGGAGGATGAATTTTCCGAGATAGCTGATGAATTGCTTATAACGACTGATGACGGTAGTTATGTGCGTAAGGGCTTTACCACAGATGTACTTAAAGAATATATAGAGGCGGGAAATAAAGTGGATTTTGTATTCACTGTTGGCCCAGTCATAATGATGAAATTCATAGCGGATATAACAAAAAAATACCGCATAAAAACGGTGGCAAGTTTGAACCCGATAATGATCGATGGTACGGGAATGTGTGGCGCCTGCCGTGTGAGAGTAGGCGGAGAAATAAAATTTGCATGCGTTGATGGCCCAGATTTTGATGCGCATCAGGTTGATTTTGATGAACTTATAATGCGTTTAAAGCAGTACCAAAATGAAGAGGAGGTGGCAATGAAAAGATACCTTAAAAAAGGAGGGTGTTAAAATGGCAAAAAAGATTAAAAAGAAAAGAATAGCAGTTCCCGAGCAGGATCCTTATGCAAGAATTCATAATTTTAATGAGGTTTCATTAGGCTATACTTGGGAGCTTGCCATAGAAGAAGCTTCTCGCTGCCTTCAATGCCCTTATCCATCTCCCTGTATGAAAGGTTGTCCGGTTGATGTGAATATACCCGGATTCATCAAGAAAATACTTGAGAAAGATATAAAGGGAGCTCTTGAGATAATTCATGCTACAAACTCTCTCCCTGGTATAACTGGTCGCGTATGCCCACAGGAGCAACAATGTGAGATGAATTGCATAATGGGTAAAGTTGGTGATAAAATAAATATTGGAAAACTTGGGAGATTTGTGGCAGATGAGGCAAGAAAACAAGGAATATATCCCAGCACACCTTCTGTTGAAAAAAAGGGTAAAAAGGTTGCTGTTGTTGGTTCGGGCCCAGCAGGATTGACGGCTGCCGCAGACTTAGTGAAGATGGGTTATGATGTGACTATGTACGAAGCACTTCATGAACCCGGTGGAGTTCTTATTTACGGCATTCCTGAATTCAGGTTGCCAAAAAATATAGTGAGATATGAGGTTAAATTTTTGAAGATGCTGGGAGTGAATGTGATAACAAATGTGGTAATAGGGAAAACATTCTCACTTTATGAACTTCTAAACGAGTATGACGCTGTCTTCCTTGGGACAGGTGCTGGAACACCAAAGCTTCTTAATCTCCCGGGCGTAAATCTAAATGGAATATATAGTGCGAATGAATTTCTGACGAGAATAAATCTGATGAAGGCGTACAAATTCCCTGAGTATGACACTCCAATACGTAAGGGTAAGAAACTTGCAGTTATAGGTGGTGGTAATGTAGCAATAGATGCAGCCCGTTGCGCTCTGCGTATTGGATATGAGGAGGTATATATAATCTATCGCCGCACAAGAGAATATATGACTGCCAGAGAAGAGGAAATTATTCATGCTGAGGAAGAAGGTGTAAAGTTTATGTTTTTGGTATCTCCGGTTGAATTTTTAGGTGATGAAAACGGAAATGTGAAAGTTATCCGGTTGATAATGAATGAGCTTGGGGAGCCGGATTCTTCGGGAAGAAGAAGACCCATACCCATACCTGGCACCGAATTTGGATTGGAAGTGGATGCGGTTGTATTTGCTATTGGTCAGAAGCCCAATAAAGTGCTTTACCAAGAAGTTCCTGAGTTAAAAACTACGGAGCAGGGTACAATTGTGGTGGATGAAAAATATCGCACAACTTTAAAGGGTGTGTTTGCAGGGGGCGACGCTGTGAGAGGCGAGGCTACGGTTGTTTTAGCTATGGGTGATGGAAAGAAAGCTGCAAAGGCAATAGATGAGTATCTTAGTAATGGATATCCTTGGCCAGATAAGATTGAGCCGGCGAAGTTTTAATCTCTTATTCTCACCATGAGTCTATCTACTGCACCAACCATGCTTTTGGCAGAAGAATATTCTACACCTATAGGAGGCAGGCTTTGACACGTCATCACCCTAACAAGCAAAAAAATTTAAGGCATAAATATATGTAAATCAATGAAAGTAACCATAGTATTACCAACGCTGAATGAAGAAGAAGGCATAGGAGATACTATTGATTCTATTAAAAAAGAAGAATTTAAGAAAAGGGGGTGGGATTTAGAAATATTAGTTGTAGATGGGAATTCAACAGATAGAACGGTGGAGATAGCTAAAAGAAAAGGGGCAAAAGTAATTATTGAGCCAAGAAAGGGCTATGGAAGAGCATATAAAACCGGATTGAAAGAGGCGGATGGAGATATTATAGTAACGGGAGATGCTGATGGAACCTATCCATTCGATAAAGTTCATGAATATATTGATTTATTATTGAAAGAAAATTTGGATTTCGTCACGACAAATAGATTCGCTGGGTTAAGTCCAAGGGCAATGTCATTTAAGCATTTTTTTGGTAATTTAATCCTATCATTTACTCTTCGCCTTCTATATGGCATAAAATTAAAGGATTCGCAATCCGGAATGTGGATTATAAGAAAAGATGCTTTAAATAAAGTAAAGCCATTAGAAGAATTTCATGATGGAATGCCATTTTCAGAAGAAATAAAAATAGAAATGTTCAGAAAAGCCAAAGCAAAGGAAATACCTTCATGCTTATACGAAAGGAAGGGAAAAGCAAAATTACAATCATGGAAGGATGGCTGGAAAAATCTAAAGTATTTAATAAAATATAGGATAGGTGGATAAATGGATATTTTTATGTTATTTTGGATTTTTATTATTGGCATATTGATTGGTTTTTTGATGGGAGTAGCCATTATATACAGAAAAGTGGCAATTCCAATAAAGAAACAAAAGAAAAGCATGGCTGTCTTATATGGAAAAATAACAGAACAATTTGCACCATTTATGAAACAATATCCTTATAATGCTAAAAAGTTCCGTTTTATTGGCTCCCCCATTGATGGTATTCAATTTGAAGATGATAAAATTATTTTCGTTGAATTTAAATCTGCTGGGGGAAAATTAAATGAAGAACAAAAGAAAATTAAAAAGCTTGTAGAAGATAAAAAAGTTGAATGGATAACGTTTGAAATAAAGGAGTAAAATGGGCGTTGATTTAAAGCCATTGGTTAAATCAAGGGAAATAAGCTTAGCGGATTTGAAGGGAAAAGTTGTAGCTATCGATGCATATAATGCAATGCATCAGTTTTTATCCATAATAAGACAAAGGGATGGTACACCTTTAAAGGACTCACAGGGCAGGATAACTTCTCATTTATCTGGCCTATTATATAGGACAGCAAACTTGGTTGAAGAAGGCATCAAACCAGTTTATGTTTTTGATGGTAAGCCACATCCTCTAAAATTAAGAACTCTGGAAGAAAGAAAGGCAATAAGGGAAGAAGCAATGGAAGAATGGCTTATTGCTCTTGAAGCCGGAGATATTGAGGAAGCAATGAAAAAAGCAAAAAGGACAAGTAGCGTAACTAAGGAAAGAGTTGAGGAAGCTAAAAAATTATTAGATGCATTAGGTATTCCATATGTTGATGCAAAAAGCGAGGGGGAGGCGCAGGCTGCCTATATGAATAGAAAAGGTGATGTTGATGCTGTTGCATCGCAGGATTTTGATAGCCTTTTGTTTGGTTGCGTTAGGCTTGTTAGAAACTTGGCTGTTACTGGGAAAAGGAAATTGCCAGATAAGCAAATTTATATTGAAGTTCCTCCGGAAGAAATTCTGTTGGAAAGACTGCTTCAGGAAAATGGCATTACGAGAGAGCAATTGGTGGATATAGCCATTCTTATCGGAACAGATTTCAATGAAGGAGTTAAGGGAATTGGACCAAAAAAAGCTTTACATCTAATAAAGGAATACAAGAGCTTGGAAAATTTGATTAGGAAAGGAAAAATAGTAATAGAAAATTATGAAGAAATAAGGAAAATTTTCTTAGAGCCTGAAATAAATGAAAATTATAAAATTGAATGGAAGGAAGTCGATGAGGAAAAAGTTATTGATTTACTTTGTAATGAACATCAATTTAGCGAGGAGAGAGTGAGAAATGCCTTGAGCAAATATAAGAAATTTGCAAAAACTTTTAAACAGAAAAGCCTCTTTGATTTTGGATGAGGAAATTAATTGTAGCTTTTATTGGCTTACTAATCATATTCCTTATTGTAATTTTTATAGTTTATAATATAAATGAGGATATAAAAGCAATAAAGAGTGCAAAGGTTGAAATAAAAGATGTTGGAGTAGATGAAATTGCTTTATTGAAAGGATATATAAAGCTTGGCATCAAAATAAAAATAATAAATGATGAAGAAAGGGAAATAAAAGATTTAACAGGGAATTTAAATGTTTATATATTGGATGTAAAAATTGGCGAGATAAATTTTGAAAAAGTAAGTGTGCCCCCAAAAGCATTTAAAGATATAAATGCATCCATAAATCTTTATTATAATAAGATAGCGGAAAGTGTTATTGAAGCTGTAAAGCACTTAAAATTTAGTATGAGTATAAAGGGAAAAATTGTAGGAAAGGTTTTCTTTGGGTTAATAGAATATGAAAAGCCTGTTGAAGCATATTATAGTTATGGTTAGAATTAAATTTTAATTTAACTTCATTAAAATTTTTTTGAAGTATATTTTTTATGTGATAATAGATAACTTTAAATATGCTAAATGTGCAAAAAAATGTAAAAGAAATCGTTGATAAAAGGCTTTCAAATTATATTCCTTCTTCAATTTCTTCTCCTGTAGAAAAAGCCTTGTATGAAGTGGAGAGTATTTTTGCATTGCCGAAAGAAAAATTGGATGAGTATAGGCTAAACGCAATAAAGTATGCTTTTTATCACCACTATAACAATAACAAATTTTATAGGCAGTTATGTAAGGAAAAAAATGTTAAACCAGACGATATAAAAAGCATTAACGATTTTCATAAAATTCCTTTATTACCTCATCGTTTCTTTAAAGATTATCCTTCTGGAAGACAGTTTGCTGTATGGCTTGCGAATTTAATGAGTGTTGATTTACCAAAAATTGTTATAGAGGGTAAAAATCCATCATATGATGATGTTATAGAGGATTTTCAGAAAGCAGGAATTACAGTATGCTATTCTAGCGGGACAACGGGAAAATTCACTTTTATACCAAGAGATGAAAAAACGTATAAAATGGGGCAATATGCCATAGCAAGATGTGGAATAGAAATGCTTAGTCATTGGTATGATTATAATTCAAATGCTTATCTTTTATTCCCAAATCCTAAAAAAACAAATATATATGTTGGTAAGGTTACCAACGTTTTATTTGATTTGGTTAAAAATGTTAATGTTGCAATAGATAGAAAAATAACAACTGATTTGCTACGTATCGCAATGGGAATTACAATGAATTTTAAAGAAAAAATGATGAGTAAACTTGCAAGAAAAATGAATAAAAAAATGAATGAAAATATGGTGAAAAATATTATTAAATGGCTTGATGAGATGGATAGAAAAAAGGAAAGGATATTATTTGCGGGGGCGCCATTCATCTTAAATATGGTAATGGAAAGGTTGGATGAGGAAGGAAAGACGTATGATTTTGGAGAAAGAGGGGCTGTTTTAACTGGGGGAGGGTGGAAAATATATGAAGATAAGAGAATGCCAGTAGAAGAATTTAGAAAAAAAGTTCAAGAATTTTTTGGGATTCCCAGTCAAAATTGCTTAGATCTGTATGCAATGGTTGAGGGAAATGGATTTATGGTTCATTGTCCAGAAGGTCATTATTTGCATGTTCCAACAACATATTTCCACCCAATGGTTTTGGATGAAAATGGAGAGCCAGTGGGATATGGTGAAGAAGGGAGATTCGCTTTTTTGGATGCCTTAGCTTTAAGTTATCCAGGTTTTATAATGACTGGAGATAAAGTTAAATTACTTGAAGAATGTCCAGGTTGTGACAGAACAACGCCTGTTTTAGAACCTGAAATTGAAAGAATAAGGGGAGAAGAGATAAGGGGATGTGCTGAAGAAATGAGGAGGATGTTAATCGAGGGATAAAAATGTTTAAGGATTGGATAGAAAAGGGATATATTATTCCTTGGAAAATGTTGAAAGTGACTTTAGGCGCATTGCCACCCTTAATAAAATTGATTATAAAGCATCCAATATATATTGCAAAAAGCAATGCTAGAGCAAAAAATATTAATTATGGAAAACCGCCATATGAAATACCAGAATATGAGCCAAATATGCCTTACTGCAACTCAAATGAAAGGTATCTCCGTCCCACGCATTTATGTAATTGTCGAGCAAAAGAAATTATTGCAATGGCAAATAAACTGGGAGCTTTTGAGCTAGATGAATGGAGCTATGCCAACAATGTTTTTAATTTTGTGAAAGAAAATATAAAACTTGCTTTTGTTGGATTAGATAGAGAAGTGGATACTTTAAGACGAGGAACAGGAACTTGCGTTCATCAGTTATCTTTATTTGCTGCTTTGTGCAGAGCGGGTGGGTTAAAGGCAAGATATAGGTTGTATAGCCTGGCTTTGGTAGAGCCGTTATACCATAATATGGTAGAAGCTTCACCAATAATGAAAGATTGGTATGATGCTTTAGGAGCTTTTATGCTTCATGGAACTGCTGAAGTTTTTGTTAACGGAAGATGGGTAACTGCAGACCCCACTTTTACTCCAGAATATGAAGCTGCAATGGGTATTCCCTTAGCAAAGCTTGGAGACGATCCTTTAGGGATATGGAATTATCCTGTGGAAGGAACAACTATGGTATTGGAAGGGTTGCCTTATGGAGTTGGTATAGCATGGAATTTTTTGGTAAATTTTTTGGCAAAAGGGGAAAGAATTAAAATAGATAGAGCTTTGGAAGAGGCTAGAAAAAGAGGAAGGGAAATATTGGAAGAAATGGGAAAAGAAGAATATGATAGGATAACGAGAGCTAAATATAAAGCAAAAATACCAAAAATAACTTTAGAAAAGTGCCCGAATTTAGTTTTTAAATGAAATTTATATGCGACGAAATGCTCGGGAGCTTGGCAAAATGGCTCCGTATTTTGGGTTATGATACAAAATATGTTAAGAATGTAAGTGACGAGAAAATAATTGAAATTGCTGAAAAGGAGGGAAGAATTGTTTTAACTAGAGATAAATTGCTGGCTAGAAAATCAAAGGGTATCTATATAAATGAAAGAGATGTTGAAGAGCAATTAAAAAAAGTTATAGAAAGCTTAAATTTGGATATAGAAGAGGAAAAAATATTAACGAGATGTACCATTTGTAATATTAAGGTTACTAAAATAGATAAAGATAAAGTTAAAGGAAAAGTGCCAGAATATGTATGGAATAATAATGAGGATTTCTGGATTTGCCCATCTTGTAAAAGGATTTACTGGATAGGGAGTCATTGGAATAAAATGGAGGAAGTTATTCAAAAATTAAAAAAATAAAAAATGAGGGAAGTAAAAGTTAAAACGATTTTAAATAAGCATAAAAAGAGGGATGAGTGGTTTTTAGATGATTATTCAATAAATCCTTATTATGGTTGTTCATTTAATTGTGTATATTGTTATATTAAGGGAAGTAAATATGGGAGAGAGGAATTTGGAATAAAAATAAATGCCCCCGAAATTTTGGAAAAGGAGATTAGAATAAGAGCAAGAAAAAGAGAATATGGCTTTATTGTTATCTCTTCTTCAACAGAGCCGTATATGCCTATAGAAAAAGATTATAAAATAACAAGAAAATTGTTGAAGATAATAGCCAAATATAGGTTTCCAGTTAATGTTGCAACAAAATCAACATTAGTATTGAGAGATATAGATTTATTGAAAGAGATAGATAAAAATTCCATTTTGCCTAAAGATTTGAAAGGAATGAGGAAAGCTGTTGTCTCCTTCTCTATATCCACATTAGATGAAAAATTGGCAAAAATTGTTGAACCCATGGCTCCTCCGCCCTCAAAAAGATTGGAAACAATGAAAAAATGCAAAGAAGAAGGTCTTTTTGCTGGAATATGTTACATTCCAGTATTGCCTTTTTTATCAGATAGCGAGGAACAAATTGAAGAAATGGTCAAAATTGCCAAGGAATATGGAGCAGATTTCGTTTTAATTGGTGGGCTTACTTTAAATAATGCATACTACAAATTTTTGGAAAAACATTTTCCAGATTTAGTGCCAAAATATAAAGAATTGAATCAAAAAGCTTACTTAATGAAACTGGAGAAGCTGGCAAATGAATTGTGCAGGAAATATAAAATAAAAAATTCCTTAATGTAAAAGATTTATATGGCTTCTGATTTTATTTGCATGAGAATATTACTTATATTTCCAAAACTCGAACACGGAGTAACAACTTATAGAGATAAGGGAACTCCTTTTGCTGTTCTATTTGGGAATCCCTCTTTAAGTTTACCGCAAGTAGCAGCTTGCACTCCTCCAAAACATGAAGTAAAAATTTTAAATGAAAATTTTGAAAAAATAGATTTTGATGAAAAATGGGATTTAGTCGGCATAACGTGCTTAACAATGACAGCTCCTCGCGCATATGAAATAGCTGATGAATTTAGGAGGAGGGGAGTAAAGGTTGTATTGGGAGGATATCATCCAACAGCTTTGCCAGAAGAGGCAAAGCAACATGCTGATGCAGTTGTTATAGGAGAAGCTGAAGAAGTATGGGCTGATTTACTTAATGATGCTGAGAAAGGAAAGCTTAAACCATTTTATTATGGTGCCCATGCAGATATGAGCAAGATTCCTATTCCAAGGAGGGATTTGGTAAAATATAAGCCTTTAACAGAGGGAATACAAACATCTAGAGGTTGTCCAAATGCTTGCGATTTTTGCGCCACATCTGTTTTTTTAGGAAGAAAATTGAGAGTTAGACCCATAAAACATGTTGTCGAAGAAATGAAACAAATTCCAAACAAAGTTTTAATTTTTAGAGATGCTTCATTGACTCTTAATCCAAAATATACTATGGAATTGTTTAAAGCAATAAAACCTTTAAAAAAGAAATGGATTGCAAATGGAAACATTAATCTATTGGGCAAGAATGAAAAATTTTTAAAAGCTGCTAAAGAAGCTGGCTGTATAGCTTGGTTTGTTGGTTTTGAATCAATTAATCCGGCCAGTTTAAAAGAAGCCCATAAAGTTTCAAATAAGGTTGAAGATTACGATAGGGCTGTTAAAGTTGTGAGAAAACATGGAATGGGAGTAATAGGGGGTTTTATTTTTGGTTTCGATAATGATACTCCAGACATTTTTGATGCTACTTTAGAAGCTGTTCTAAGTTGGGAAATTGATGCTGCAGAATTTAATATACTAACCCCCTATCCTGGAACACCATTATATTATCGTTTGGATAAGGAAGGAAGAATTCTTACAAAAGATTGGACAAAATATACCCAAGCTCATGTTGTCTATAAACCTAAAAACATGACACCAAAGGAACTGCTCGAAGGAACAAAAAAGGTGATTAAGGGTTTCTATGCAACTGATAAAATGATCAAGAGAATCACGGGTTCATTAAAATTGCATAAATTCGCTCCATATTCTTTTTCTCTCCCAACCATAAACATTGCCATGAAAAGATATTATTGGAGGGAATTCTTTAATGGGAAAGATGAAGAAAAGCTTCCTCCTTACACATAAGCCAATAAAATTATAAACTTTGCTATATATATAGGATGGGCAGGGGTAGCCAAGCCAGGCCAACGGCGCAGGACTTAAGATCTCACCAGCCAAGGGTTCGGGAGAAGAAATCCTGTGGTGTAGTCCTTCGTGGGTTCGAATCCCACCCCCTGCACTATATTTAAATATGATATCGTATTTTCCAAAGAATGAAAAAAGCGTTGGTGATTTGCTGGCGCCGTCTTATGGAAGCCTGCCATCAGAAAAAACTTCTGGCTTTTTTAATTTTGTATCCTTTACTCTTCATGGTCATTTTTGGTAGCGTATTTGGAGGAGAGAATTTTGTGGCTTTTAAAATGGCAATAGTTACAGATTCGCAAGATGAGATAACGCAGGCTTTCATAAACATTTTTAAGGAATATAAGGGAATAGATGCGATGGTTGTTAAAAGAGAAGGTGAAATGGAGGAGCAAGCAAAAAATTTGATAGAAAACAAAGATTGTGTGGCGGTAATGTTTCTTCCTAAAAACTTTTCTAAATTGGTATTTTTCTATACAAACGTAACTATTTATTATGATGCTTCCGCCGATATTAACACACAAAATATTGCTTTAGGAACGATAAATGGTATAATTGAAGCTTTTTCAAGAAACGTTTCCGAGAAAAAGATTAAAGAAATGCAACAGTTTGCAAATCTTACAAAAGAACAAATGGAATACATAAAGGGGATTGCTCAACCAATAAATGTTATTACCATTGGATACTCTTCTACAGAAAAGAAGTTAAAATATATTGATTTTTTAGTTCCCGGCTTAATAAGTATGACAATAATGTGGACTGGAGTCAGTGGTGTAGCTACTTCATTAGTAGAAGACAGAATCACTGGGATAAGACGAAGAATTTTATCAGCTCCTGTTTCAAGTTATGAAATAATTGGAGGAGAAATTTTGAGTAATATTTTAATTATTGGCTTACAAATTGTGATTTTGCTTTTAGTTGCTGTGCTTCTTTTTAAAGTAACAATAGTTGGCAGTATATGGCTTCTTTCTTTAATCATCATTATAGGAATGCTCTTAATGACTGGCATTGGGTTGGTAATATCTTGCTTAACAAAAACAGCTGAAGAAGCTTCCCAGCTTAGCATGCTAATTAATTTTCCTATGATGTTTCTTTCTGGCATTTTCTTTCCAATGACAACTGGATGGATGTTTTATGTGTCGAGGATTTTCCCATTAACATATATAAATGAGGGATTGAGGGGTATTATGATAAAGGGTTCGGACTTCCAAGAAATTCTCTCGCCTTTCTTTATTTCTCTTTCCTTTGCTATTGCAATATTCATCATTGGAGTTATTCTAATGAAAAGGAGGGGCGAGGAATGAGTGCCATTGTAGTTGAAAATTTAAAAAAATATTTTAATGGCATAAAAGCTGTTGATGGTGTATCGTTTGAAGTTGAGGAGGGAGAAATTTTTGCTTTACTCGGCCCTAATGGAGCAGGGAAAACAACAACAGTAAGATTGCTTACTTGCCAAATTAAGCCAACAGAAGGAAAAGCAAGCGTTTTTGGATATGATATAGTGAAGGAGGGAAATAAAATCAGGAAACTCATAGGCATAGTTCCTCAGGAAAGGGCATTGAACGAGCTATTAACAGCTGAGCAAAATTTATATTTTTATGGAATGCTGTATGATTTACCAAAAAGACAAATAAAAAGAAAGATTGATGAGCTTCTTCCTATAATGGGACTGGAACATAGGAGGAAAGAGCTTGTAAAAAATTTTTCTGGAGGAATGAAACAGAGATTGAGTATTATATTGGCTTTACTACATGAACCAAAATTGTTATTCTTGGATGAACCTACAACGGGCTTAGACCCGCAAGCAAGGCGCCATATCTGGAAATTTATTAGAGAAATAAACGATAAAGGGACAACGGTATTTCTTACAACACATTATATGGAGGAGGCTGATAATCTATGTAATAGAGTTGCAATTATAGATAATGGAAAAATAATAGCATTGGATAAACCTTCGAATCTTAAGAGAAAACTTGAAAGAGAAAAAATTGTTGAGATTGAGGTTGATATTGAAACTGATGCTGAGAAAAAATTGCTCGAAAAATTAAAAGGAATAGAAGGTATTAAGCATCTTAATTATTCAAATGGAATCCTTAAACTATTTGTTGAAGATAGGAAGGGATTGCTTCTTGATGTAATTAAAACATTATCGGAGAAAAATATTAAAGCAATGGCTACCGTTGAGCCAACTTTAGAAGACGTTTTTATATCTTTAACTGGAAAGAGGTTAAGAGATTAGGAAGGAAGAAAAGTATATAAACCAATTACATTAGGCAGATAGATGAAAATTATTTATCTTTTTGAGGAAGGAAGCAAAGAAATGAAAGAACTGTTAGGCAATAAGGGGGCTCAGTTATGCGAGATGTACAGAATTGGCGTGCCTGTTCCACCTGGCTTTGTAATCTCGACAAAAGCTTGCATATCATATTTTAAGGAAAGAAAATTGAGCGATGATTTAAAACAGAAAGTTATTGAAGCATTAAAAGAAATTGAAAAAAGAACAGGAAAAAAGTTTGGGGATAAGAAAAATCCTTTACTTTTATCTGTTCGCTCTGGGGCGCCTGTTTCAATGCCTGGGATGATGGACACAATTTTAAACTTAGGGTTAAATGATGAAATCGTCGAAGAGCTTGCCAAATCAAATGAATGGTTTGCATATGATACCTATAGAAGATTTTTGAGCATGTTTGGAGAAATTGTAATGAACATTGATAAAGACAAATTTGAGGAGATAATGAATAAATGGAAAGAAATAGAGAAAGTAAAATCTGACCAAGAACTTTCAGTTAATGCTCTAAAGGAAATTGTTAAGGAATATAAGGAATTATATAAGCTTCCTTCTCCGCAGGAGCAATTATTCATGGCAATTGAAGCTGTTTTCAAATCATGGAATAATGAAAGGGCTATTCATTATAGAAAGATTCATAATTTACCCGATGATTTGGGAACTGGTGTTGTTATACAAGCCATGGTTTTTGGGAATTTAGGAGAGGACTGTTTAACTGGTGTGGCATTTACAAGAAATCCATCAGATGGGAAAAAGGAATTGTACGGGGAATTCTTAATAAATGCTCAAGGAGAAGATATAGTGTCTGGAAGAAGAAATCCTATGCCCATTTCTATTTTAAAGGAAAAATTTCCAGAAATATATAAGGAGCTTCTGGAAATAGGAGAAAAATTAGAAAGACACTATAAAGATATGCAGGATATTGAATTTACAGTTGAAAAGGGTAAACTATATATTTTGCAAACAAGAACTGCAAAAAGAACTGCAAAAGCTTCTGTTAAAATTGCGGTGGATATGGTAAATGAAGGAATAATAGACAAAAAAGAGGCTATAACAAGAATAGATGCTAATTCATTGGAAAAATTGTTACATAAACAGATTAAAAAAACGGATAATTTAAAAATAATTGCAAGAGGATTGCCCGCTTCGCCGGGGGCGGCTGTGGGCAAGATATGCTTTTCCGCAGATAAAGCTTCTATGATCGGAGATAAGGAGAAAGTTATTCTGGTAAGAAATGAAACAACGCCAGATGACATACATGGAGTTGTTAAATCTCAGGGCATATTAACGGCAAGGGGAGGAATAACGTCGCATGCTGCTGTTGTTAGCAGAGGATTGGGAATTCCATGTGTTGTTGGTTGCAGTGCTTTAAAAATAAATGAGGAGGAAGGATATATTGAGGTAAATGGGACTATTTTAAAAGAGGGAGATACCATTGCAATAGATGGAACAACAGGAGAAGTTATTTTGGGGGAGGTAGAACTTATTGAAGCAGAATTAATAGAAGAACTTAAAAAATTACTCGAATGGGCTGATGAATATAGAAGGTTAAAGGTATATGCAAATGCTGATTTGCCGGAAGATGCAAAAAAAGCATTATACTTTGGAGCTGAGGGCATAGGATTATGCAGGACTGAGCATATGTTTCTTGGAAATCGGTTGCCAATAGTTAGGGAAATGATTTTGGATAAAAGTAAAAAGAGGGAAGCATTTAAAAAATTGCTTGAAGAACAGAAAAAGGATTTCTTTGAATTATTTAAAGTAATGGATGGAAAACCAGTTGTAATAAGGCTATTAGATGCTCCTTTACACGAATTTCTTCCTAAATATGAGGATTTGGTAGAAAAGAAAATAAAAGGAAGATTTTCCAGCAAAGAAAAAATCATTTTTGAAAAGGTAAAGGAGCTTAAGGAAGTAAATCCAATGCTTGGTTTTAGAGGAGTAAGATTAGCGATAGTGGAGCCTGAAATTTATAAAATGCAGGCAAGAGCAATAATAGAAGCAAGTATAATGGCAATGGAAAATGGCTACAAGGCTATACCATATATTGAAATACCGATTGTCAGTGATGCTAACGAAATAAAGGAAATTAAAAAATACATTATAAAAGAAATAGAAAAAGTTTTTAAGGAAAAAGGAAAAGAAATAGATTATAAAATTGGGGCAATGATTGAGCTTCCAAGAGCTTGTTTTGTTGCAGATGAAATAGCAAAAGAAGTTGATTTTATATCATTTGGAACAAACGATTTAACGCAAACCACTTTTGGTTATAGCAGAGACGATGCAGAAGAGGAATTTTTAGGAATATATTTTGAGAAGAAAATACTTGAAAAAGACCCTTTTAGCGTGTTGGATGAAAAAGGAGTAGGAGAATTAATGAAAATAGCTGTTAATAAGGCTAGAAAAATCAAGGGAAAGGAAATAGAAATAGGGATATGCGGGGAACATGGGGGAGAGCCTAATTCAATAAGATTTTGTCATAAAATTGGTTTAGATTTGGTTAGCTGTTCTCCATATAGAATTGCTATTGCAAGACTATCGGCTGCACAAGCTTCCATTATCGACAATAATAAATAACCTTAATTCTTTAGCAACGATGCTCAGTAAAACAGAAAAATACCTATTCAAAAAGAAACTGGAGGAATTAAAAAGCATTAGAGGACAGCATACTGAGCTTATTTCCTTATATATCCCCCCAAATAGAAGAATAAGCGATGTTATGGCACATTTAAGAGATGAATATTCTCAATCTTCAAATATTAAATCAAAGCAAACAAGAAAAAATGTTTTATCTGCAATAGAATCAATAATGGCGAGATTAAGATATTTTAAAGAACCACCACCAAATGGAATGGTATTCTTTGTTGGAATGGTGGGTGAGCCGCCGAAACTTGTCGCGGAAATTGTAGAGCCCCCTATTCCAATAAATATATACTTATACAGATGCGATTCTCAATTTTATTTAGAACCATTGGAAAGATTGCTGGAAGAAAAGGATGTTTATGGTCTTTTATTAATTGATAGAAGAGAGGCAACCATTGGTTTTTTAACAGGAAGCAGAATAGAAATGGCAGCTTATATGACATCAAGAGTTCCTGGAAAGCATAAAAAAGGGGGGCAAAGTCAAAGAAGATTTGAAAGATTAACGGAAATTGCAGCTCATGAATGGTTCACTAAAGTCGGAGAAAAAGCAAATCAATTATTCTTGGAAAAGAAGAACTTAAAAGGTATATTGGTAGGAGGACCCGGCCCAACAAAAAGGGAATTTGTTAATGGAAACTATCTTGACTATAGAATAAAGAAGAAAATCATTGGATTTTATGATACTGGATATACCGATGAATATGGGCTTAGGGAACTTGTAAGCTCTGCCTCCACTGATTTAGAACAAATGGATATAATAAGGGATAAGAAACTGATGCAGAAATTCCTTAATGAGATAAAAAAGAATAGCGGACTTGCTATTTATGGGGAAAAGGAAGTTAGAAAAGCTTTAGAAATGGGAGCTGTCGAGGTTGTTATGGTTTCAGATGCTTTAGAAAAGTATAAAATAAGGGCAAAATGCAAAAGTTGTGGTTATGAAGTAAATGGAATATTTGAGAAAGTTGATTTAACATGTCCTCACTGCTCAATTCCTATGGGAATATTGGAAAGGAAAGATATTGTTGAAGAATATGCAGAGCTTGCTGAAAAAAGTTCTGCAGAATTCGAAATAATAGGAAGAGAAAGCGAGGAAGGTGAGATTTTATATAAAGCGTTCGGTGGAATAGCTGGTATTCTTAGATATAAAATAGAGTAGTAAGTTTTATAAGCAATTCTTTTTATATTATCATGCCAAAAAGGAGGACAGGTTTTCAATCAGCTGCTGGATTAGTAAGATATTTTGAGGAAGAAAAAACAGGAGTAAAAATTGACCCGAGAATTATAATAGTTCTTACGATTGCAACAGCTGTTGTAATAACAGCTTTAAAAATACTTTATCCTGTCTAATGTTTGTTATTGTTATTGGACCAGCAGCTGCTGGTAAAACGAGCTTAGCAATAAAACTGGCGGAAAATGGCATTTTAATAAACTTAGACCCTGCAACAAGTATTGATGCGGATATTGATATAAGAAAATGGATTAGGGTAGAGGATGTGCAGAAAAAATATAGCTTAGGCATAAACGGAGCATTGTTAAAAAGTATGGAACTGATTTCTGAGAATAATGAGTGGATAAAAAAGGATAAAAATGAAATTAAAGTTGTCGATACTCCTGGTCAGCTAGAAATTTTTCTTTATCATGATTATGGTAGGAAAATAGTTGAAAAACTTTCAAATTATGATTCTATAGTAATGTTATTTATTGTTGATGCAACAGAAATACTTTCTGTTGAAAATTATTTGGCTATACTTGCTCAAAATGCTATGATTAATTTAAAATTAATGAATCCATGTATTACTGTAATAAATAAAATAGATTTAGTGGATAGAAAAAATTTGATTAAATATATTGATAAAATGAAACTGGAAAAAATTTTACAAAAGGAAGATGTCTTATATTCATTGGCAAAAGGATTAGTGGACTACATTGAATATACAAGCATTTATCAACGCCCATTACTTGTTTCAGCAAAAACTGGAGAAGGCATGGATGATTTGCTTTCTGCAATACATGAAATCCATTGTGCCTGTGGCGATTTGTCCTAATACTTTTCACAATTGCACCATACATTTTATAAATTAAAAATAATTTCATAACCCATGAAGAAGATTGTATTGTTGGTAGGTTGTTTAACCATGTTATTATCATTTGTGAATTTTGTAAAAGCAGAAAATACACAAGCAGAAATAGATGGATTAGCTGTAGATGCTAGTGATAATATTATCGCGGTTGGTCAACTTGAAGAAACTAAAGACAAGTATGTTCTTGTATTACAGAAATATGATGGTAAAACTGGCAAAATAGAATGGCAGAGTAAATTTGGGGAACGTGCAATGAATATAGGAAAAGCGGTTGTTGTCGATTCTTCCGGAAATATTTATGTTGGAGGGGTTGTTGGAAAAGAAGTAGCGGGGGTTGAAATTCCGTCTACTGATTATATAATCATAAAATATGATAAAAACGGAAACAGAATAATGTACAAAACATATGATAATGGCTTTTTTGACTCATTAATGGATATGGGAATAGATGAGGATGGTTTCATATATGTAACTGGGATAAGTTTAGACGTTACTTTAAAAAATCTTACAAATATGGATTTCTGGACTATAAAAATTGACCCAACAAATTTAAATAAAGTTAAGGAACATATTTTTGATAGAAATATGGATGCAGCTTTTGGAATGGATGTAAAAAAGGATGTTATAGTTGTTACTGGAACTGTTATGGAAAATAACAAAGAGAAATTCTGCTTGATAAAATATGACAAGGATTTAAATGTTAAATGGATAAAATATTACGGGCAGAAAAACTGCTCTGCTTCTGATGCGGTAATATTACCAAACGGAGATATTGCGGTTACTGGAGATGAAGAAGATGATTTTCTAACTATCTTATATGATTCAAATGGAGAAATAAAATCTGGATGGCCTAGAAAGGAAGAAAATGCTGGGAGGGATATTCCATTATCAATTACATGTGATTCAAAAGGGAATATTATTGTTGCTGGATATAAAAGCGTTGGATTGAAAGAAAGATGGTGCATAATAAAATATGATAAAAATGGTAATGTTTTATGGGAAAAACTTGAAGGAGTGCAAGGAGAAATAAAAAGAGTTGTTGTTGACTCAGAAGATAATATAATTGTCTCTGGCTATAGAATAGAAGGGGACACAACAAAAATATGCATTAGGAAATATAATTCAAATGGAGATTTTATATGGGAAGCAAGTCAAGAAGGAGCGGTTGAGCCAACGCATGCGGACTTTACATGGCTCCCTGAGGAGCCGACGAGGGCTGATGTTGTTCATTTTTATGATAAATCCACCGGAGAAATAATTTCATGGCATTGGGATTTTGGAGACGGTTCAACCAGTAATGAAAGAAATCCAGTTCACCAATATACTAATATTGGAACATACAATGTTACCTTAAGAATTGTTGGTAAGAATATAAATGATACAAAAGTAAAGCAAATTACAATAAGAAATGCTTTACCATCTGCAGATTTTACTTACAATCCTCTAAATCCTATTGAAGGACAGGAAATAACATTTAGCGCAGATGCAACTGATAAGGATGGTGAGGTTGTAAATTATACATGGAATTTTGGAGATGGAAGCGTTGCATACGGAGAAGTTGTAACTCATACTTATTCAAAGGCTGGCATTTATAATGTAACCTTATCTGTAAAAGACAATGACGGGGATGTCAAAAAAATAGCAAAACGATTAATTGTAAATGCTCTCGGGGAAAACATGCCTCCTGTTGCAATATTTGAAATAAAAACGCATGTAGGAATAGGAGAAGAGGTTGAAATAGATGCTTCTGGAAGTTATGATGAAGATGGAAATATTGTTTTCTATACATGGGACTGGGATGGAGATGGAAAAATAGATGACCAATACACTATATCAAAAGCTGTGCATACGTGGTATAAGGAAGGAGAATATAATGTAACTTTAATTGTAGAAGATAATAAAGGATTAAAGAGCTCATATACAAAAACAATAAGAGTAGGGGGTATTCCAAAAATAATAATAGAATTGCCAGAAAAAATAGAAGTTAAAAAGGGAAAAGAAAAGACAATATATATTAAGATAATTTGTTTAAATAAAACTCTATATTTCTTAAATTTCACAGTAGAAGGAAATGCAGAAATTACTCCTTTAGCAACCCATTTCAACATATCTGCAGGTTCAGAAAAAGAAGTGCCTATAAAAGTTAAATGCACTCAGGGAGGGGAAATTAAAATAAAGGCAATAGCTAAAGATACAGAGAAGGATATTGTTGTTGAGAGTAATGAAGAAAGCGTTGATGTAGTTGTTAAAGGGCAGGTACCATCCTTTACTCTAATATTATTCATAATTGCATTAATGGCTATATTGCTAAGAAAGAAATGGACATAATAAGATTTGGCGTAGGAGTTGCGATACTTTCATATGCCTCATACACCGATTTAAAATATAGAGAGGCAAGCAACAAGTTATGGCTTATAATGGGTATGATAGGAGCTATCCTTTTATTATGTAATTTCAATAATTTAGCTTTGATTTCTATCGCTATTTCCTTTCCAATAGCTTTTTTGCTTTATTTTTTTGGAATGGGTGGTGCGGATGTTAAAGCAATGTGGGGAATAGCGGTTCTTTCCCCCCTGCCACCAAACATTTATGGACTGCCCATTTTCAAACCGATTATTTTTGTTTTTCCCCTGATTATTTTAATAAATTCTTTGCTTCTATTTATTCCATTACCATTTCTTTTCTTTTTCTATAATGCTTTAGAAGGAAATATTGAATTTCCCTATTGTTTCTTTGGTTATAAAATGAAGGCAAGCATTGCAAAAAATAGATTTGTATGGAGCATGGAAAAAAACGGGAAGAAAAGTATAGCGCCGATAAAAGATTTTGATTTTGAATCAGCTGGAGATAAAGAAATATGGGTAACTCCAAAAATGCCTTTCCTTCTTTTCCTATTTATTGGTTATATAATTTCATTTATTTTTGGAGATATCCTTTTTGCCTTTCTTTCTTTCCTTCAATAATGCTTCAATTTCTTCTACTCTTTTCTTCATTGCTTCTATAAGTCTTTTCTGGCTTAATATAATATTTCTTACAGACTGTTTGTATTCTTCTACCGCGCAATCAATTATTACACCAATTAGTCTTCTCTGCCTATTTATTGTTTTAATAAGCCTCATATATTCTTCTGCAATCTCATCTCCTAACTCTTTCTTTAATTCTTTATATAATTTTTCTGCCTCGGCCTCCCTTTCAAATATATCTTCGATTTTCTTAAGCAGAATTTCTTTTGTAAAAGGCTTCACTATATAATTCTCTATTTTATCAATTGGCTTATCTTTTGTATCTTCAGGCGTTAATGGCAAGGCAGTGAGCATTGAAACTGGTATATCTTTTAATTCTTCATCCTCCTTTAATTTTTTCAATGTTTCCCAACCATCCATTTTTGGCATTAAAATATCAAGTAAAATCAAATCTGGTTTTTCTTTCTTTGCCACTTTTATGCATTCTTCTCCATCATATGCTCCTATAACGTCATATTTATTTCTTAACATTCTTTTAACTATATCTACGATTTCTGGCTCATCATCTACAACCAATATTTTCTTTTTCATCATATTGCCTCCTGCAATTTTATTAATACCTCTCTTATTGTGCTTGAGGATTCAATAATATCTTTAACCAGTTGTTTTCCAAAAGGTTGGAAATCCTCCCCTCCCCCCGCTTCAATTCTTTTTCTAATCATCTCCATCAGAATATCCATAGGAGGCATTTCTAAATATATTTTTTCAATATCTCTTTCCTTGAAAATCTCTTCAATTTTTTTAACAATATCAACAGATGCAAGAGCAACTGATATATTTATTTCTTCGTCATCTAACCTACTTATTATGTATTTAAATATGCTCTCATCATCAATATTTTCTACATCATCTATTAGAATTAGAACAGGTTTTTCAATATATTTTCTTCTCCTAAAAATTCTCGAAAAAAGGGATGCTTTCGTTTCCTCCTCTATTCTATTCTTCATATCTTCCAATTTTAAATTTTCTCCTGCATGAAAGTATATTGGCTTAACTTTATATAGTGGAGCAAATCTTTCAATCCATAATAAAAAAGTTGTTTTACCTATACCCGCCTTTCCCAATATCCAAAAACACTCACTTTTTCCTCCCAATGTTTTTAAAATAACTTTTCTTGCCTCCTCCTTATAAACCATAAAACTAGGGTTTGGCTCATTCGGGTTCAAAAAGATTCCTTCGGGCATTTGAAAATAAATATTATTTCCTATTTATTTCTTTCACTTTTTCTCCATGCCTCCGGATTTACGCAATTTGGTGGCAACTTACCTTCTAAAGCCATCAAAACATTTTTGGCAACCATTTCTGCCATCTTGCTCCTTGTCTCATATGATGCTGAACCAATATGGGGAGTTAAAACAACATTTTCTAATTCAACCAGTTCATCACTTATTGATGGCTCGTTTTCAAAAACATCTAAGGCGGCGCCTGCAATCCATTTATTTTTTAATGCTTTAATTAGGGCTTTTTCATCAATGCATTTTCCTCTAGCTGTATTTATTAGGTATGCTGTTGGTTTCATCAATTTTAGTTCTTTTTCTCCTATTAAATGATATGTTTCCTTTGTTAATGGAATATGTAAGGAAACGAAATCCGATTCTTTTAATAATGTGTGTAAATCAACAAATTTTGCATTATACCTCTCCATTTCTTCATTTCTTCTCCTGCTATAATAAAGTATTTTCATGTTAAAACCCTGTGCCCTCCTTGCGACAGCTCTTCCAATTCTTCCAGCCCCTATTATACCCAATGTTTTTCCATATATGTCGGCGCCCAGCATTAATAATGGCGCCCATCCTTTGAATTTTTTCTGTCTCATGAAATTATCTCCTTCTACGATTCTTCTTGCTATTGCCATTAATAAAGCCCATGTCAAATCCGCAACCGTTTCTGTTAACACACCTGGAGTATTTGTAACAATAATCCCTCTTTTAGTTGCTTCCTCAATTTCAATATTATCTATTCCAACAGCATAATTTGCTATAATTTTTAAATTGGGGGAAGAATCCATTATTTCCGCATCAATTTTATCCGTTAATAAACAAATGAGGGCATCTTTTCCTTTAACTCCTGCAATTATTTCCTCTTTTGTTGGAGGGGCATCTCCTTCATATATTTCTAAATCATGTTCTTTTAGCAATTTAATTCCTTCTTCAGGGAGCCTTCTCGTAATAAAAATTTTTGCCATGATGGTAATTCCTTTTTACTTTTAAAACTTTAAAAAATAAATAATGGCTATTATGAAACCCACAATTAAAAATATAATCCAAACAATATAAAGATAAATAATCCTTCTCATCCATTTTGCTTTTTTTTCTGGTGTATCAAAAAATTTTCCCAAAATAGGATCTTCTTCAATTTTATTCATGTTTTTGTAATAGGGCTTTCATTCTTTTACGCCTAAAAAAGTCTTCTCTTTCTCTTTCTTCCAATTGTCTTTCAATATATGAAATTGTTGCCAACAATCTAGGAATAAAGATGTATTCCAAAGCATTTACTCTTCTCTTCGTTTTTTCGATTTCTTTTCCCAGCATTTGTATACTTCCTTCTATTTCCGCTAACTCTACCAATTTATCCAGCGCTTCTCTCGATTTTTTGACAGCTTCATCTATTTCTGATGTAGTTGATAAAATGCTATATTCTAAGCTCTCGCCTTCCTCAATTTCAAATTTTGGGATAGCGACTCCCATTATATTTTTCTTTTCCATTTTTACATTTCTCTCTTTTGTATATTTATTTGCAATATCTCTTACTTTTTCCTCACCCATAACCATCTCAGCCATCAATAGGGCTTTATATGCCTCCTCCAATTTTTTTTCTGCCTCCTTTCTAATTTTTTTTCTTTTCCTTATCAAATCAAAAAAAGATGAGATAAGAGCATCTCTCTTTTCCGATAGCAATTGGTGTCCTTTCATGGCTAACGCTTTCCTTTTTCTCATCTGCAAAAGTTCCATTCTTGTGGGCTTTACGCCTTCTAAAATTTCCTTTGCCATTTTATCTTTTGTAATATTTCTCTATATATTTCTCATCTATTTTCTTCAATTCTGCTTTTGGAAGCATTGATAAGAGTTCCCATCCTAAATCCAAGGTTTCTTCAAATGTTCTGTTCTCATCCCTCCCCTGCTTTACAAATCTTTGTTCAAACTCTTCGGCAAATTCCAAATATTTCTTATCTCTTTCTGTTAAAGCCTCCTCCCCCACAACAGCGACCAAATCGCGCAAATCACATCCTTCTGCATATGCAGCATATAATTGATTAGAAAGCTGATGATGGTCCTCTCTTGTTCTTCCCTCTCCAATACCTTCTGCCATTAGCCTTGATAAGGAAGGTAAAACAGCAACTGGCGGATATATTCCTTTGTTATGTAATTCCCTAGATAAAACTATTTGTCCTTCTGTTATATAACCTGTTAAATCTGGAATTGGATGGGTAATATCATCATCCGGCATTGTTAAAATTGGAATTTGAGTTATTGAACCTTCTTTTCCCTGTATTCTTCCAGCTCTTTCATAAATTTGTGCTAAATCGGTATACATATAGCCAGGATATCCACGTCTGCCCGGAACTTCCTCACGAGCAGCAGAAATTTCTCGCAATGCTTCTGCATAATTTGTCATGTCTGTCAAGATAACTAAAACATGCATTCCCTTATCAAAAGCTAAATATTCCGCAGTCGTCAATGCAACTTTAGGAGCGATTAAACGTTCAATAACTGGGCTATTTGCCAAATTCAAAAACAATACGCTCCTTTCTATAGCTCCTGTTTCTTCAAAATCTTTCATAAAGAAATCTGCTTCCTCAGCAGTTATTCCCATAGCACAAAATATTACTGCAAACTCCTCTTGTCCAGTAACTTTTGCCTGCCTTGCGATTTGGGCGGCAAGCTCATTATGAGGCAAACCCGCTCCACTAAATATTGGTAATTTCTGCCCTCTAACCAAAGTATTCATTCCATCTATTGTAGATATGCCAGTTTGAATGGGATCCCTAGGATATTCTCTTGCGGAAGGATTTATTGGATAACCATTTACATTTCTAATGTCTTCTGGAATAGGAGAAGGGGAACCATCTATTGGTTGACCCTTTCCATCAAATACCCTTCCAAGCATTTCCATGCTCACGCCTATTTCCATTGGTTTGCCAGTAAATATAACACTTGTATTCTTTGTATCTAATCCTCTTGTTCCTTCAAATACTTGTATCACTGCTTTTCCTTCTGCTGCCTCCAATACTTGACCGAGCCTTTGCTCTCCATTTGATTCTATCCTAACAATTTCTCCATAACCAACTTCTCTTACCCCTTCAACGATCATCAAGGGTCCTGCTATTTCCGAAACCGTAGAATATCTTATTCCTTCCATTGCTTGTTAATGCATTTCCATTTTTTAAGCTTTTGTAGTTCAACCAGCGTAATGTTCAGCTGGATATGGTTCTGGTGGCAAACCTTTTCTTTGCCTTATCTTTTTCATTACTTCTTCCTGTAGGAAATCTGGGAGTGGCTCGAATCCCATATTTTCTGTGCTCCACAATACGCGCCCTCCTGTTGCACTTCTTATGGCAGAGGCAAATCCAAACATTTCTGCAACGGGGGCTTTTGCCAATACAATGCTCATATCCTCTTCATTTTTTATATCAAGGATTGTTCCTCTTCTTTGGGTAATCTCTCTTGTAACATTTCCAAGCAATTCTGCTGGAACAGAAATAAAAACTTTTTGAATGGGCTCCAATAAAATTGGTTCAGCAAGTGTCATTGCTCCATAAATTGCGTTTCTCATTGCTGGTATTAACTGAGCAGGCCCTCTATGAATAGCATCTTCGTGCAATTTTGCATCTACCAATCTAACTTTTACTCCCTGTAATGGCTCTGCAGCTTTTGGCCCAGCTTGACAAACCTCTTCAAAAGCCTGTTTCAACAGTTCTTTTGCTTCGTGCAAATGCTGTATACCCTTCGTTACATCCGTAATCAAATTAGCTCCTTTTATTCCAAATACTCCTTTTGCTTCTTCTTTTGGCATTCCAAGTTCTTCAAGCTTTTTAGCTACCTCTTTCTTATATTTTTTAACATTTTCTGGAATTTGTCCCTCCAGCAATGCTTTTACAACACTTTCTTCTAATGGCTCTACCTCAACATATAAATAATTATGTTTATTTGGAGACTTACCTTCAAAAACTGGTGATTTTTTCTTTACCGTCTCTCTATAAATAACAGTGGGCTCTGATGTTATTATATCCACTTTATGCTCATTTTTTATTCTATATTCTGTAACTTCTAAATGCAATTCTCCCATCCCAGACATTAAATATTCTCCGGTTTCTTGATTTATTTCAACTTGTATGGAAGGATCTGCTTTTGAAATATCTCTCAACACTTTAACTAATTTTGGTAAATCAGATGGTTTCTTTGCCTCTACCCTTACAGTAACTACAGGCTCTGAATAATGTTTAATACTTTCAAAAGGCTCTACATCTGGCCTGCTTGTTACAGTTGCTCCAGCATACGCATCTCTTAATCCTAATATTGCTGCTATATTTCCTGCTGGAATTTCATCAACAGGTATTCTTTCATCTCCAACCATTACAGCTACTTGCTGTATTCTATATGGCTTTGGCATTCCGATAATATAGACTTCTTGTCCTTCTCTCAATGTTCCAGAATAGACTCTTCCAAATGTAACTTCTCCAGCATGTGGATCGATTAAAATTTTTGTTACCATCAAAGAAAGTGGACCATTTGGGTCACAATCTACCATTGCTTTACCAATTTCGCTATCTAAATCCCCTCTCCATATGTTTGGGATTCTGTATTTTTGGGCTTCTTTTGGATTTGGAAGATGGCGAATAACCATATCTAATGCAACAACATGAATGGGAGCTTTTTTGGCAAGTGTTTTTTGGTCATTGTTTTTACAATATTCATAAATATCTTTAAAAGTAATGCCAGTTCTTTTCATATAGGGGACGCTTATTGCCCAATTATGCAGAGCGCTTCCAAAGGCAACAGAACCATCTTCTGGTCTAACAAGCCATTTATCTTTAAATTGTTCTGGTGCCATCTTTTTTATTAATTGATTAACTTCCGTTATTATTTTAACAAATCTTCTTTGCATTTCTTGTGGATCAAGCTTTAACTCGTTTATCAATCTATCTACTTTATTTATTAACAAAACAGGCTTTACTCTTTCCTTTAATGCTTGTCTTAAAACCGTTTCTGTTTGTGGCATTACTCCTTCGACAGCACATACTACAACGATAGCCCCATCCACAGCACGCATTGCTCTTGTTACATCCCCTCCAAAATCAACGTGTCCTGGAGTATCGATTAAATTAATCAAATATTCTTTTCCTTCATATTCATGAACCATTGAGGCAGCTGCAGCATTTATCGTGATTCCTCTCGCCTGCTCCTGCTCGTCATAATCTAAAACAAGTTGCTCTCCCGCAAGCTCTTCTGAAATCATGCCCGCTCCCGCTAACAAATTGTCTGAGAAAGTTGTTTTTCCGTGGTCTATATGGGCAACTACCCCTATATTTCTTATTCTTTCCGGCTTATATCTCAAATCCTTCGCTTTCTTAATATTTTCTTCCTTCCTTCCCATTTCCTCACCTTGCAGATTGTGCTATTCTTTCAATTTCCAATTTCTTGCTAACAGCATAACTTGCAGCATCATCATTTGCTGCATGAATAATTTCATCTGCCAAGCATTCTGCAATACTTTTTCTATTTTTAAATGTTTTATTTATAGCACCAACACACAAATTTCTTAAGGCAATGTCCAATCGTCTTAATGGAGCACTATCAACAGCCTGAGGAACATATATACCAGATAAAAATAATCTTGTTGTTTCTTCTCTTGGGGCTGAATTTTCTATTGCCCTTACCAATACTTGGAGAGGATTTTCTTTTGTTCTTTTATTTATTATATCAAAAGCTTCTCTTATCACTTTTAAAGCTTTGGATTTTTTACCTGTGTATTTTTCTGTTCTCATCATGTTGTTTGCGAGTCTTTCAATCAATGAAAGATTGGCTTTTTTGAATCTCTTATTTGCATGCCTTCCATGAGTATGCAGTCTCTTCGGGTCCAAATTTATATATTGAGCTAATCCTCTATCTCTGATGACTATATTCTCCACCTCATATTTTCCAAACAACAATTCAGCCATTTTATCTCACTGGTTTCTCTACCTTTCCTTTAACCAGTTCTTTCAATGAGACATTATTTACTTTTACAACTTTATATCTTACACCAGGAATATCCCCCATACTTCTTCCCATTCTTCCTCCTATTCCTTCTATAATGACTTCATCGTGTTCATCAATAAAAGTAATAGCTTTATCTCCTGGAGCAAAAGCTGTGACAATTTTTCCATTCTTAATTAGCTGGACTTTAACACACTTTCTTATTGCTGAGTTTGGCTGTCTCGCTTCAATACCTACTTTTTCCAAAACTATACCTCTTGCTTGTGGTGCTCCTTCTAATGGGTCTGTTTTTCTTTTCAAACCTAATACTCTACGCTTATAATGACGATCCTTCCATCTAAATTTTTGCCTATCTTTCTTTAGTTTTCGAGCTGCATACATTCCTCTTCCCATGCTAACAGGCAAATAAGTTTTGGTATATAATTATTACTGTTACGTTACTAAATTTTTTATTGAGCAAATAATATTAATTATCATGAAAGTATATCCACTATTTTCTGATTCCCTCGGCATCCGCTCTATGGCTACTTTAATTGAATTGGATAAAGAAAAAATTTTTATCGATGCCTCTGCCGCCTTGGGGCCATCCCGTTACGGATTGCCCCCTCACCCTTTGGAAATAGAGGCTTTGGACAATGCAAAAAAGGAAATTGCTAAAATTGCCAAGGATTGTAACTTTTTTGTTATAACTCATTACCATTATGACCATTACGACCCTGACGAAGATTTTTATGTAGGTAAAAAGATATTTGCAAAAAGAATAGATAAGGATATAAACAGGAGTCAGCAGGAAAGAGGTAGCTATTTTAGGGAATTATTTGAAGAAAGGGCACAAATAATATATTGCGATGATACTCAACATGAGATAGAAGGATATAAAATTAAATTTTCTCCTCCATTTCCTCATGGTCCGTATGGAGTAAGGCTTGGATATGTTTTAATGGTGTCCATAGAAAATAAAGAGAAGATTCTGTTTGCCTCAGATGTTCAGGGTCCAGTATATGAAAAAGCCAAGGATTATATAATAAATGAAATGCCAGATATATTAATAATGGATGGTCCTCCTTCATATTTCTTAGGATGGAAATTCTCACAAGAAAATCTGCAAAAGGCTGAGAAAAATTTAATCGAGATAATGGAAAATGTGGATTGCGAGCTTATTTTAGACCATCATTTGTTAAGGGATCTAAAATATAAGGAAAGATTAAAAAATTTATATGAAAACTATGGAGACAAAATTAAAACATTTGCAGAATGGAATGGAATGGAAAATAATTTGTTGGAGGCAAAAAGGAACGTTTTATGGAAAGAATATGGTTAATTAAGAAAAGTATAAATATAAATTTACATGTAAAATTATGAAAAAATTTGCTATTTTTGTTATCATTCTGCTATTTTTAATAAATTATAATACCAGTAGCTATGGTAAAGAAATAAAATTTAAATTTGAAATAAAATTTGAAAAGCCCGTCATAAAAAATGGCATTATTTGTTTAAAGCCAGCTCAATCTCACATTTATATACCGGGTTATCCAATTTTGCCAGTTTTCAGAAAAACTTTTGTATTGCCCCCCGTAAATAAGATAGATATTAAATATAAAATAGAAGGTGTAGAAAAAAGTGAAATAGCATGGGATGAAATAGCAAAATGTCCAAAACCATTTCCATCTATCCCAATAATTCATAAATACAATAAAGATTGGTTTGAATACAGGATTGGAAGAGGTATTTTGAATAATGAAGAAGTAACCTTTCTAACAATAAATGTTTATCCTATAAAGTATGAAGATTTAACTTACATTAAAAAAATAGAAATAGAGGTAAAATATTCTAAAATAGCAACTCGTAATAGGGAAGGATTGTTAATAATTACTCCAAAAGAATTTTTAGATGATTTGGAAGAATTTTTATATTATTTTGTAGATTGCAAGAAAATTATTTCCCTAGATGAAATTTATAATAACTATACTGGGAGAGATTTGCAGGAAAAAATAAAGTATTGTATAAAAGATGCTATTGAAAAGGAGGGAATAAAATATGCTCTTTTAATAGGAAATAAAAATAAAGTGCCAGTTAGATATATTGAATCTAATTTTTCTTCTAATTTCTCAATTTCTTTTTTCACAGATTTATATTATGCTGATATATACGATTCCAGCGGTTTTTGCAGTTGGGATACAAATAATAATAGCATATTCGGAGAGTTCAATGAAACAACATTTATTGATAAAGTAGATTTATATCCTGATGTTTATATAGGAAGGTTGTTGTGTAATTCCAGCCAAGAGATAAAGGTTGTAATGAATAAGATGATAAATTATAGGCCTGGAGAATGGTTCAATAGAATAATATTATGTGGTGGGAATACTCATCAGGATTGGAAAGATTTGTTTGGAATGTTTTTATATAAAGCTAGAATTTGTTGGGAAGGAGAATATATGGGAGATTTAGTAGCGGATCGCATGCAAAATTTTGGTGCCATTAAAATTTATTCAACCGGCTTAATAAGGAAAGATGCCTATTTTTTAAGTAAGAAAAATATAAACGAAATGATAAGCGAAGGAGCTGGCTTTGTTTTCTTTGCTGGTCATGGCTCTCCAGTAAGTTGGGCGACGCATCCGCCAATTTTCGGCTTTATATGGCTTCCCCTGCCGTTAGGATATACGGTATCGGATATTGATTTAAATAATAAAGAAAAGCTACCAGTTATTGTATTTTCTGCTTGTTCAACAGGGGATTTTAACTATACCGATAATCCTATTGCTTGGGAATTTATTAGGAGGGAGGAGGGAGGCGGAATAGCAAGTTATACTAGCACAGCTGTTGCTTTTCTATATCCTGGTAGCATATGCACAGAATCATTAAATGGCTATATTTCAATGGATATTTTCAAATTATACATGAAGGGAATAAGGAAAGCTGGGGATTTATGGGGGTATTCCATTATAGATTATTTAAACAATGCAATGAGTGGTGACTTATTTTTAGATTATATAACAATAGCAGAGTGGGAATTGTTTGGAAATCCTTCTTTAGAGATAGGCCAACTTTAAAATTAAATTTAATTAAATTTAAAATTACAAATTATGAAATTGAAAATAATTTGTGGAAATAGCATTGCATATGCTGAAATTGTTGATAAAAATCCAAAAACAGCCAAAGCAATAATTGAGGGTTTGCCCATTGAAGGCAAGGCAATAAAATGGGGTGAAGAATATTATTTTTATACAGATATAGAAATTCCTGAAGAAAATAGCCAGCAGGAGATGGAAATTGGTGATATTGCTTATTGGCCTGAGGGAAAAGCGATTTGCATTTTCCTTGGCTTAACACCAATAAGTAATGATAAACCGATGGCAATATCACCTGTTAATTTATTTGCAAAATTAAAGAATAAAATAGAAATAAAGGATGGAGAAAAAATAAGAATCGAAAAAGCTTAGAGCCAATTCCTAACAATCTTTAAAATTTCTTCTTTTTTATTCTCTATTCCCTTTTCCATTTCTTTAATTTTCCCTTCCATGTCCTTTTTGTAATTTTCGTCTTCAATATATTTTAAATTTATTCTTACATTTAGCAACGCTGAATAAAAGGAGGAGTAAGCCATGTAAGTAGCAACTCCAGCATCACTTATTGAGTTTTTGTTACCTTTTTCCGCTATTAACTTTA
This sequence comes from Thermoplasmatota archaeon, assembly GCA_029259055.1. GTDB lineage: Archaea > Thermoplasmatota > E2 > UBA202 > JdFR-43 > JAPDJP01. Next base: position 31,748 of record JAPDJP010000010.1, read on the forward strand.
TATCATCAAGCAATTGATTTGCTTCTACAGCGGTTTTGAATGGTGTTTCTGCTGCTAATTTCAATGCTTCCTCTATTCCTTTCTTTTCTTTGTATGCTTTCATTACTTCATCGAATGCTTTTGCGTCCTCTTCCACAAGCTCCAAAAATTTTTTTCTTTTCTCTTGCATTTTTTCCCTTAATTTTATCATTTCCTCCTCAACATCGGCATATTTTTTCTTTCCTATGGTAAGGTTGCAAACCATCTCTGCCAAACTACAAGCAATTGCTCCCGCCATTGCTGCAACGCTTCCACCACCAGGCGTTGGAGTAGCTGCAGAAACTTCTTCCAAAAATTTTTCCATATTCATAGAAACTCCTCCAGCAATCTTTTTTCAATAATTTGCTCCATTTTAAAATCATCCAGCTGTAAATAAAAAGATACAATATCAACAATCGCTTCCAATGGTATCATCCCAACAATCTCGCTAGATAAAACTTTTGTTCCATATCTTTCCGCCTCTCTTTTTATTGTTTCAAATACCCTAAATAACGGCGTTAGCTTATAGTTTGTCATATTCATTGATACCTGCACAATGCCTTTTTCCTTTATTTCAAAGCCCATTGCCTTTACATACCTATATCCTCCAGAAGAAAACCTGACAGCTTTTGCAATTTTCTTTGCTATATCTATATTATCTGTAGCCAAATTTACATTAAACGCAATAAGAAATTCCCTCGCTCCCACAGCAGTAGCGCCAGCTGTAGGATGAATTCTGTTTGGCCCGTAATCAGGTGTTTTTTCTGGATTTTTCCCTATTTCTTCTTTTAATCCTTCAAATTCCCCACGCCTCACATCCGCCAAGTTTTTTCTATCTGGCCTCGTTGCTGCCTCTTCATATAGAAAACAAGGTACTTCAGCTTTTTCTGAAAATTCTTTTGCAAATTCATGAGCCAGCTTTATACAATCTTCCATTGTTGTATTTATCAGAGGGACAAAAGGAACAACATCCATTGCTCCCATTCTTGGATGCTCTCCTTTATGCTTGTTCATATCAATGAGTTCAACAGCTTTTAATGACATATCCAAAACAGCTTTTTTTACTTCTTCAGGGCTACCTATTATTGTTACATCCGTTCTATTATGGTCCGCATCTGAATGAATATTCAAAATTTTTACCTTATATTTTTTTGCTTCATTAACTATGGCATCAATAACTTCTTTTCTACGCCCTTCACTAAAATTTGGAACACATTCAACAAGCTTAATCATGCAGGTTATTATATATTCATATTTTAAGCTTTATGATGCTTTGGATGTATTGTTAACTTAGATTGTTACACTTCGTCCTTTTCATAAGTTTTGCGGTATAATCTGTAGTTTTCCACTATAGTTATCTATTATCTGAGGAACTTGTGGTTCATGTGCGTCACTCAATCCTCTAGAAAGTTCTGTTGTTCTATCCCTTGCATACTCATAGAATATATCTTCTGCTGTTTTGTATCCTTTACCACCATTGATAGGTTTTCCGTTTATCGATTCTCCATTTATAGCCTCTATTATCGCTGTCGTGAATAGAAGACCTATGGAGAAAGAGCAATAGCTTGGTTTACCTGCCTCACTAGACATTAGAATAACTCTCCTGTCACCACTTACTGTGATTCCGTAACCACCACTGTAACAACAATCCAGAATAATACATTGGGCTGATGCGAGGGAAGAAAAATTGTAGAAAATTTTGGACCTAGTTTGGTATTATTTGCAGATTTCCGTCGTAGTTATCTATTATTTGAGGAACCTGGGGTTTATACACATTAGAGTATTCTCTGGAAAGTTCGATGGTTCGGTCTCTTGCGTATTTGTAGAAAATATCCTCAGCTGTTTTGTATCCTTTCTCTTCGATAGCCTCTATGATTGCTGCCGTGAACAGAGGACCTATATCTAGACCGCAGTAACTGTATTCATTTCCAGTGGTCGATGCAAGGATAACCCTATTTTCGTTTACTGCGTGATATGCTAAGGAACCACTTGCACAGCAATCGAGTATCACACATTGTGCTGACGCAAGCCTTCCCATGTAGCTCTCCATGAACTTTAAGGAATGGATCTGCTTTGCAAAGCCTTCCTCCTCCTCCACAAATGTAACAAAATCATTATGACCAATGTAGTAAAATATGAAAATATCGTTACTCCTTTCTACCCTATCCAGTTCCCTCATGGTGATGACAAAGTCTGATAGTTTATCTAAATCCGCAATTCTACCATCTATGACGTGTATGTTACCGTAAATCCAACCATGGTTAACCAGTGTCTGCCTCATTCTACTTGTGGCATATGAGGATCTGCACTTACCAGTAGCATATGCTGGTCCTGCCCACATTATGGCATAGTAATCTACTGAACCATCTGGAGTTTCATCCCAATCTCTGCCGTATATCCTAAAACAAAAATCTATTCCTTTTCCATTTTCCTCATCGACAATTCTGTTCCATTTTTCTCCATCGTATGATATTAAACCCTTTCCATAAGCGTATGGGCTGTTTTCGCCATAATACCACCTGAAATACCCACCTTTTGGTATAAGTACAATCCTGCATCTGAAATAAGAAAGGAAGGTAAATGCGTAGTTGGTCATCGGGTCATCGCTGAAATCTACAGCAATCCATCCACCTCTCCTTCTGATTTCACTTCCGGGTATCTCTTTACTTCTACTTACTCCCGCAAATGGTACCTCAATCTTTACCACCAAGGATGAGTACGTCGATGAAATTGGTGCACTCCTTACTGGAGATGAAGAAGCAAGGGAGTTAACACTTTCTGGGACATTTTCATTATCCACCGTCAAACCTTTGCCTACATAAATTTCTACCTTTGTTATCTCATCCATGTTTGAGATGAATTCCTGAGCCAAATATATTCCATCCCAGAATAGTATATAGTCATCTCTTTTTTCCTGGGATTGATCTGGTTCATCGTCGTTGCATAGAGGGATTTTATCGTTTATGAATATTCTGAGAGAAGTAGATGCCTTTTCATTGGTTGAAAGATCCTTTACCTCTACCCTGAATCTGTATTCTCCAGAGTTTGCGTATATATGGGTTACAGTCAAACTTTTTCCTTCAATAATTGTCTTTTTCTCCCCATCTCCCCATGATATGGAGTATCTGTAAAGATTTATCTTCTCCACATTCTTGTCCCTATCTGCAAACAGAGCGGATATCTTTGAGGATGGTCTCTTCCTGTTGAAAATGTCCCTCAGTATTTCAAGTATCCTTATGAAAAAGCTACCTCTTGTCCTTGATGTGCCACTCTTGTCCAACCCTTCTTTATTATTTCCTCCTTGTTTGCTAACGTCGATCCTTATACTGATCTTATCTCCAGCCCGTATCTCTTCTTTCTTCGGGGATACTATCTTTACCTTTACATGCAAATCTTTAGAAACAGAAGAGCTTTCCTCCTCTGCTTCAACAACCTCTACTGTAGCCAGAGCTTCCTTCATAACACTTTTATCCCTGCTATAAACCTTTACCCTAATGGTAAAGATACCTGTTTTCTCGTACCTGTGATACACTTTTATCTCTCTTTTACTTGAGAGGCCTGTCAGATTAGAGCCATCTCCCCAGTCAACAAAGTAATGATAAAATTTATTTGCGCGTATTATGTCACTACGTCCAACACATTGAAAATTTGTATCTTCTATATTTATAGAGAGTTCTATCTTTTCATTCACTATAGCCTTGTTCTTGAGGAAAAGCGTTAATTCGCCACTAGATAAACTTTCAATGGATAAATTATCTTTTAAAGGATGTGTGGACACCATCGGCAAAATAAAGATCATCATTATCAATAAACATTTCAATATCCTGCCTTCCATATTCTTATATGATATGTTATAAAAAATTTTTGTGATTTTAAATTATAATTACTTTCTTGTCATGAAACTGAACCCCATGCTTTGGAATAACATCATACTAAAAATTTAAGTATTATTTTACTATACCATTTCCATGAGACATGCAAAACTTTTTACCCCGGGCCCTACTGAAGTTAGGGAAGAAATTTTACAAGCTTTAGCAACTCCTCAAATTCATCATCGCTCTGAAGAATTTAAAAAATTATATGAAGAAATACAGCCAAAATTACAAAAAATCCTATATACCGAGAATCCCGTCCTCATATTTCCTTCTTCATCAACAGGAGCCATGGAGGCGGCGGTCACAAATGGTGTAAAGAAGAAATGTTTGAATTTGGTAAATGGTGCTTTTTCAAAAAGATGGCACGAAATTACAAAAATGAATGGTGTGCCTTGTGATGCTTTAAGTATAGAATGGGATAAAGCAATAAAGCCAGAAATGGTTGAAGAAAAATTGGCTACAGGAGAATATGATGCTGTTACTCTTGTATTTAATGAAACATCAACTGGCTTAATGAATCCTTTAGAAGAAATTGCTAAAGTCGTTAAGAAATATGATGATGTTTTATTTTTTGTTGATGCTGTCTCTGCTATGGGTGGCGTGAAAATAGAAGTAGATAAGCTTGGTATAGATATGTGTTTGGCAGGCGTTCAAAAATGTTTTGCATTACCATCTGGAATAACCGTAGCTTCTGTAAGCGAAAGGTTATTGGAAAGAGCAAAAGAAGTTCCTCCAAGAAGTTATTACTTTAACTTGCCATTAATGTATAAGTATCATTTAAAGAGTCAAACTCGCGTTACTCCTCCAATTCCTCAACTTTTTGCTCTTAATTTACAGCTTGATTATATATTGGAAGAGGAAGGCTTAGAAAATAGATTTGCTCGTCATGAAAAAATGGCTAAAATCGTTCAAGACTGGGCTAGAAAATATTTCGACATATATCCGGAAAAGGGTTATGAATCAAAAACATTAACTTGTATTAAGAATACAAGAAATATATCAGTAAAAGGATTAATAGAGGAACTGGCAAAATATTATATGAGGATTTCGAATGGATATGGAGAATTAAAGGAAAAAACATTTAGGATAGCTCATATGGGCGATTTGCAAGTACAAGATATTAAAGGCTTATTGGCTGTTATAAATGAAATTCTTGGACTCGAATAAAGAGAAGATAAGGAAAGAATTGTTACAAAAAAGAAAGAACTTATCAACATATGAGGTATTAAAAAGGAGCAATGAAATTATAAAAAATTTAGAAAATTTAAGAGAATTTAAAGAAGCGGAAAAAATTGCATGTTATATTTCCTTTAATAATGAAGTTTTTACTCATGGATTGATTAAAAAATATATAAAGGAGAAGAAAATTCTCGTTCCAGTTGTTAATAAAGAAAGGAAAGAAATTGAACTTTCATTATTAGCGGATTGGAAGGATTTATCACAGGGAGCATATGGTATTCTGGAACCGCGGGAAAAATTAATAGTAAATGATGCAGATATTATTATTGTTCCTGGTATAGCATTCGATAAAAGAGGAAATAGAATTGGATATGGTGAAGGATATTACGACCGTCTTTTATCAAAATTAAAAGCTATCAAAATTGCTTTAGCATATGATTTCCAAATATTGGAAAAATTACCAGAAGAAGAGCACGACATAAAAATGGATATGATAGTGACTGAAAAGGGCTATTATAATATTATGGGCTCCTCCGCAAAAAATTTCTTTTCAAAGAATGCGGGGTCAATATGAGCCCAATCATTGAAATCATTTTCTCCATGACTGCCATCAGAATAATCTATTAAGCTCCAAGCATATCTATAATTCATGCAACTTTTATAATTTTCATATTTTTTCCATCCTTCAAGCCATGGATAGTTGCAAGTAGCGTTGTCAATACCGTGAAAATCTTGCCAGAAAAGACCAAGTGTGTGACCAAGTTCATGCATAAATAAGCTTGCTATTGCTGTTTCTCTAGCAATTGGTTTGAATCTATAATTTTTAATTACTCTGGTTCCAATAACAAAACAGTTAAATTTATCACGTTCCGTAGGCCAGTATGAATAACCCGCTATGCTTTTCTTGGAAGGAAATGTGTAATGAGCAAATACGCAATATCTGAAAATTCCTTCTCGCCATTCATATTTTCCTTCATGCAAAAAATATTTTTTATAATATGATGCCAATTTTTCTGGTGTAAAATATTTTTCATATGGCAAAATTTCTCCTCCATATCCTAAGCCGTCATCAATATGTAGCATTATATTATGTTTGGAAAAAGCCGAAATAACTTTTTCTTTTGAATATAATGGGAAAGTAGTGGAGCCAAAAAATCTATTTTCCATAAAATCAACTTCAACAAATATATCTTGTCTGAAGGAGTCCGCATGCCATTCGCGCATTAAATATTCTTCATATAAATTTAAACCATCTTTATCTTCATCTATGCTAATATTATCTGGAAGAAATGGATCGAAGCCAAATTTATCTTCCCATTCAATTGGTAAGCCATCATTATCATAATCCTTCCCATAATCGCTTACATTTGGATTTGTTTTATAGATATATACTTCTTCATAGTAAGTTAATCGATCTCCATCTGCATCAGTTTGATATATATCAAACCATATCTCATAATCTTCTCCCTTTGCATGTCCATATCCATCCTCATCTCCCAAAAAATCGTCTCCATACCATCTCCCATTTCTTAATGAATAAAATATTTTCAATGTTTTTCCTTCCGAAAACTCCCCTTTTCTTGGGCTTATATCTTGCATTATTTTTTCATTATCCTTAATCTCAAATAGTTGCACTTCTATACTTACATTTTCTTTTTTATCATCAACATCCTGTATGTGGCGCCACCTTGGATATACATCTATTCCTTTCCATTCTCCTACATCATAACTTTTTCCATCTATTGTTATTCTAAGCATTATTAGGGGTGCTTCTCCTCTTTCAAAATCCAGCTTTCTTATTCTATCTATTTTGAAAATAACTTCTATATCCACTAATGGGTCGAAATCTTCTATTTGTTTTTTTGCAACAACTTTTTCTTCTTTTTCTTTTGGATAGATGAGAAATATTATGAATAAAATAATGAAAATGAGGACTATCAAATACTTTTTACTCATGATTACAAATTGTCAAACAATATTTAAATTTTTAAAGATGGGTCTCCGAATAAAATGAACTCTTCTATTGTTTTGAAATCATATAGATAATCTTTTTCATATTTCATTGGTATGGTATTTAGGTATTCTATCTGAGCATTTGCGAGCATTTCTGCTGGAGTAACTCCACTTTTATATGCTTTGAAGAATAATATGCCATGATATCCTTCAAGCCCAGCATGACAATACTTGCCCAAATATCCATATGAAAGTCTTGTTGCTGCTACCGTTGCTATCGCTCCTCCATTTTCATGTTTTACAAAGTTCCATGCAAAACAATCTTTTTTATAATCCAATGCTCCGCACAAACAGCCCCCTATTCTTATTACTGGTAACTTATATTTATTCCATAGATATGTAATCATCTGACTAGCATAATTTCCTATCCATTCCTCGCTATTATGAGGATGAGTGCTCCATCCAAGCATGTTTCCATGACCATCAAAATGGACGAAACCACAACCAAGCGATATTGCCATATGAATAGTAAAGGGATTTAATCTTAATTCTGGTATAATAGGAGATGGATATAATCTAATTGGTATAAAACCAGATAAGTATTCTAAAGATTTCTCCACTATTTCTATTCCTTCATCAACATCTCCATATCCATCATTTGGAACAGTATCGCCAGCAATACAAACTATTCTTCTAAACCATCTTCCGGGATTGTAATTAATTATTTTGTCAATCACCGTTTTTACTTCATTAACATTTCTGCAAGCAATTCTTCCTATATAAACATCAGGATATAAATCTACCTTATCATAAAGTAATTTATTACCATCTTTTCTTGCAAATTCTCCATAATATCCATTATTATTAGTATCCCAAGAAGAAAAGCTCCCATTTGCAAAATATAAATCAGCATAATATAAATCCGTAGGAATTGGTATATCCATCCAGTAACGTAACTCACTTTCGTCATATACCCATGATTTTCTCATTGGAAAATCATTATAACTCCCTACAATTAAAACATATTTTATTCCCCATTTTTCAACCGCATCTTTTATACAATACTTTATTTTTTCTTGTGAATCTCTTCCATTATATTTATAGGCATTGTTTAAAGTGACGATAACCGTTTTAATTCCATTTTCCTCTTTATATTGTTTCAACGTTTCCAATTCATCTTTCCATTCGTCTGGACAGAGTATTAATAAATCATAAATGTCTTTATCGATTCCTTGAGTTACTCTATCTAAACTAATTTTTATGGTAGCCCTTTTCATTATTTCTACTTTTTTGTCTAACGGATGGTATCTCACAGGAAATATAAATATTGATAGAAAGGTGAGGCGTTTTCCATTTTCTATTCCTCCTCCTGCCCTATACATAACCCATTCAGATGGATATACCTCATAGCTTTCATTTTTTATGATAAGATTATTGGGTAACAGCTCTACAACAGGAGGAGATGGCAACAATTCTTTTTCCAATTTTATCTCTTCTATTTCATGCACTTCTATATCTATTCCTTTAATTTCTGTGCCAAATGGTAATTTAAATATTTTCGTTTCATATGGTATAATGGGATATCCACATCTGATAAGATATTTTGCATCATTGATTTCAATAAATGCGTATTTATCTTTTTCAATAATTTTTGCTTCTATACTGCAATTTATTTTTATTTGGTTGGATGTTATGTTAGTTATGTTGGTTATATTACCAATTACATTATAAGCATCCTCTGAAATATTACCAATTGTTCCAAAACTTATAAGTAAAAAAATTGAAATTAGTATCTTACCTTTCATTATTTCTAAATTTTGCGATGTATATAAACATGTTGATGGTGAATACGGTTCTGGTAAATAAAGAGTTGGTAAGAAAGGGTTGTTAAGTTGGGGTTGGTGACATTCCATTTTCCTTTACTGCTTGCTTTATTAATTTCAACCATCTATTTCCATTTAATTCCATTAACCCTGCTTCTTCTGCTGGTGTTTTTCCATTTAAACCCATATGGGGTCTTATATAATTGTAATAAATCCTTAATCCATCAATTATTTTACTATCTTCTTTCTTCAATGCCCTCATAACTTTATCTCTTTCTCTTACTGTGCCATGTAGTCTTTCTATTGGATTATTTAATCCATCTCTGATGCCAACATTCCTTATATGGATTGTTTTCCTTCCCTTTGTAATAAATTCTTTCCTTATTGCCTTCTCATAGGCATGTAAGCCATCAGTTATAATGTATTTGGGCTTTCTTTTTCCTCCATTCATCTTTGCAATTTGAAATACCTTTCTTGCATCTTCCATTTTTCTTTCTTTTGATATAACACTTGCAAGCAAAAATCTTGTCTCATCATCCATAACATTCCATAGCCATCTCCATTTTCCTTTTATATTTACCATCATTTCATCAACATGCCAAGCATTACCTAACTCTGGCTCTAATTTTCTCACATAGTTATCAAGAATTGTAATATATTTGTCAATCCAATTCAAAATTGTTACATGACTTACTTTTAATCCATAAAATTGTTTTAAATGGTCGCATATCTTCCTTGAACTAACCCCTTTAAAGTATAAATCTAATGTCAAAGTAATTATCTTCGGATTATATTTCATTCCTTCAAATCCTTCATTCAAAACAAATTTCCTATGGCATGTTTTACACATGTAATTTTGTTTTCCATTCTTTTTACCATACTTTATTACATCAGAACTACCGCAAAACTTGCATGTAATTGGTTTTGCTTCCTCTATCCCCTCTTTTTGTAATTTTTCTTTGATTTTCTTCCATAAGATTACTGCATGAATATGTTTGCAAATCACTTTTCTATACTTGTAATCTGGACATGTGCATGAATACTTGCCATCTATATATCTTACAATGTAATCTCCATTTCCAGATTGTGATGGTATTTTATACACATTCCTCTTTATCTCCTTTGGTTCGTTTCCTTTTGCCAAAATAGCATATCCCCTTACCATGCGGGGATTATCATTTTCCAAATTTTTACTATTTCCTTTCATTTACCACCACCTGCCAATAATATAATGCAAAAGGGGTATATATACTTTAGGTATATAAAAATGTCATGAAATTAGCAATAAAATTTATATACACATATGGCATTACATATATATGGGCTTTGAAACAATCCTTACAAAAGCAAGCCCTCAAACTGAATCTTTGAGGACAACCGTTCCACAAGCAATAGTAAAACAATTTGAATTAAAAGAAGGAGACAAATTAGATTGGACACTAACAGTTAAAAATGGGGAATTAATTATTGAAGTCAAACCTATAAAGGAGGTTGAGAGAAGATGATGGAAATAAAAGAAGATAGGTTTTACGTGTTGGAAAGCGAAAACGGTAAATGGATATTTGAAACAGAAGATGACGCAATAAAGAAATTAAAGGA
>JAPDJP010000001.1 GCA_029259055.1 Thermoplasmatota archaeon
GTTGGATTACTGCCAGATGCGTCTCCACTCCAGTAAGCAAATTCATAACCTGGATTTGCATAGGCTGTTAATGTTACAACACTTCCTTCCTCATATTCTCCTTCTGATGGAGTAACAAAGCCAGCATCTGATGGATTTATGCTTACTACTAGCTTATAATATCTTTTTGCTATTATTTCAACTGTATCATAACATTTTGCTCCTTTATCATCTATTACTGTAAGATTTGCTATGTATGTGCCAGCTTTATATGTATGTTGTATATTTGCTGGTAACTCGCTTCCATTATATTCCGCAATACCATCATTATTTACATCTAACTTCCATTCTTTTATATACCCATCTATATCGCTTGCATCAATATGAAATGTTACTACAAGAGGTGCTTTTCCTTCTTTTGGACTTGCAGATAAATTACACGTAGGCTTTTGATTGTAAATCTGGAAGAAATAAACTGAGGATTTATTTGTATTATTATTCACATCAATAGCAAATATGAAGAAACTGTAATCCCCTATAATGGAATAGGTGTGGTTGAAATAATAATTTGCCATGGTTGTATTTAAATAGCTTCCATCTGGATAACTTATATTAATCCATACTTCTTTTACTCCCACATTATCTTCAACAGTGCATGATATGTTAACAGAGCCATTAATATGTTGGGAAGAAGGCCATACATTTATATTATAAATTCTTGGAGGTATTGTATCTTTTATTGTTTTAAAGCACCAAGTTTTGCTCTTATTTTCTACTTTGCTATCATTTAATATAACATACCAACAGTATTCAGTATTATATTGTAAGCTTAGAGTAATGCTAACGATACTTCCAGACGAAACATCATGAACAATTCCAACCAGTGTATCATTTAAATAGAAATAGATATCGATTAAATCATTGTCTTCATCATATGCGGTTACAGATAATTCAGGATTTATCGAGACATTTGTTTCATTTGCAGGTTGCGGATTTACTGCATATGGAGGATGATTTACAATAACAAGAGGAAGATGGTCACCTCCATTTAATATGCTACCATTACAATTATATAACTCATCTCCTAACCCGTCCCCGTCTGTATCATTACCATAGTAATCATGCCAGTAATTTCCTCCTAAATAATCTCCTCTCACAATATTTCTACCATATGTTTTAGAAATATTCCACTTGTTATAGCCATCATCATACGCATTTAAATCATTATTAAAGAAATTGTTGTAAATGAGATTATATGATGAATTGTTTAGATAAATACCCACTGAGTTATCAATTATGTGGTTATCTTTTATTGTATTATGACTGCTCTTTATTAAATACAAAGCTTTTCCATTACTTGTCAATTTTGTATCGTTTATAGTTAAATTATCACAATATGCAATTTCTATACCCACATCTGTATTACTTATTTTAACACCAATTATTGATGCATTGCTACAATTTACAATTATTATTTCTCCAGCTTCTCCTAAAACAACAAAATTGCTCTCATTTTTTATGTAAATTAATGGTTTGTCATTTACCGTATTATTAACTATTTCATGAATGAAATGTTGCAATTTATTACCATATATTTTTAAACCACTAAGGTTGTTATTTATAATATAGTTATTCATTGATCTATTTATCAAAAAGCTGTCATTATAAACTGTACAGTTTGAAACCATGCAATTGCTTACATTGAGAAGCAATATACCATTGCGTCCATTATTATAAATTATACAATTTATTATTTTATTATTATTTGATGATGCATTGCACTTTATTCCTTCCCAATTATTTGAATAAATTTCACAGTTACAAATTGTATTATTGCTAGATGAATTATATATGAAAATTCCGTGATAGATATTATTAAACAAGGAGCAGTTATAGATTGTATTGTTGGTGTTATTCCAATAGAATGCTATTCCATGATAAGAGTTATATGAAATACAATTTCCAATATTTATATTGTTTGTGTCTGCCAGCACAATTCCTCCTCCGCCGGCATCATGATGGGTAATGCAGTTTGTTATTTGCATAAATTGTGATCTGTATAGGACTATTCCAGCATATCCGTTATTGTAAGAAATGCAATTTGTTATTTGCATAAATTGTGATATATGTGGATATATTCCAGCATATTCATTATCATAAGCAACGCAATTTGTTATTGTTATATTGCTACAGTTACTAAAGGCCATACCAATGAAATTTGAATACAAAACACAATCAGATATATTAAGAAATGTTGCATTGAATACTGATATTCCAGCATATCCAGTTACATTTTGTCCATATGCTGTGATGTTGCGTATATAAATATGGTTGCTCCACATTATTAAAATTCCATGATGGGAATTATTACCTACTAATTGATTTATTATGTAAGCATTCCCAACATAATTAAGGAATATTCCCTCTGCATTGTAATGTAGTTTACATGATGATATATTTATATACTGGGAGTTTTCAACATAAATGGCATCTTGAATATTTGAATAGATATTACAATCATGAATTACTGTATATGATGAATTATGGGCTTCTATTCCATATGTATTATTATAAATAAGGCATTTGCTTATTTCTACATAACTTGTATTATTTATATAGATTCCATATGTATTATTATAAAGTTTGCAATTTGAAATTAAAACTTTCTTCCCCTCTACATATATTGCTGTGCTACAATTTCTTATTTCAAATCCATCAATATATGCTCTTTTAGTTATAAATATACCATTTCCATCGATAATTGCTTTTCCCATTGCTAATATATTTACCGTCTTATTTACAACTATACCGTCATACAGTCCTTCATATACATATATCATTCCTCCTTCCTCTATTTTATCAATTGCATCCTGTATTTTATTGAAATGGGTTATGTTCCATCCTGCAGTGCTTTCATTAAAATCATCATCTACATAAAATATGGAAATATTGCCTCCTCCTATAGCAACAACTGTTAAATGCCAGATATTTGCCCAAGCATACCCTTCATATTTTATGCCATTTATTATAACATTTGTAGTATTGATTCCCGTATCATTATAAATTTGCCATCTTCCCAAACTTTCATTGAAGAAATAGATTCCTATCAAGTCTTTTTCTGCTAACCCACTTGCATTCAAATCTTCCTGAGTATAATATAGTTTTATAAAGATAGGCCACTGAATAGCACTTTCATTTTCAATATGCAATTCAATATAATTACCAACTGATTTGATTATATACGGTTTCTCAACCGGCGTCTTACCATATGAAATTATTTCTATTTCATTTTCTACTGAGGAATTCAAAAGCATATAAATGTTATCTTGGCTAATTTCATTTTCTCCCGACCCAATACTTTTTGTAAATCCACTCTCTATGAATGCAGATATCCATGGTTCATAGATGACATTACTGCTTACATTATCTCCGCTTCCTGGTGCAACGCCTCCGGGCCCATCTGGAGAGCCCCAGTAATTATGGGATGCATTTATTATATGCGTGCTATATATGCCGAATATCGTATTGTTATAAATGTTACAATAATGTATATTAATGGATGAATTTATCAAAAGGCTCCCGTTTGCATTGTTATGGATATTGCAGTATAGAATTAAATTGTCGTATGAATTGTAAGAATATATTGCATTTCCATTCCTATATAGCTTGCAATTCAAAATAGAGTTTTTGGAAGAATTGTATAGATATAATCCATTTTCCATGTTGTAAATGGCACAATCCATTATTTTATTTCCTTCATTTCTTATAATTATACCATCTATTCCTTTAATAAATGAACATTTAATGATGCTATTATTTGTTCCATTAATCAATACTCCATCTGTATTTGCATATATATTGCAATTGTAAATTTTATTATATGATGAATTTATTTCTATTCCAATATCACCATCTATTGTAAAATTGCTCACATTTACTCCATTTTTACCAATATATATAGCTGTACCATTTACTCTAATTATTGCTTTATTTTTATCTTCCCCTATAAGTTTTATTCTTTTATTTATTATTATATTTTCTTCATACAGTCCTTCATATACATATATCATTCCTCCTTCCTCTATTTTATCAATTGCATCTTGTATTTTGTTGAAATGGGTTATGTTCCATCCTGCAGTGCTTTCATTAAAATCATCATCTACATAAAATACTATAACCGCTTGAAGTGTTACATTTCTTATTCTTTCATTATTGCTCCAATCAGCATCATTTAAAATAGTTGCATTTACTACTATACTATAGTTTCCAGGAACAAATCCCGTTGTATCCCACTCATCATATACTATACTGCTATCTCCAACGCTCAGATTCATGTTATGAGTAGCTATTATCCATTCACTTGTTTCATTTTTTACTTTTAATTCAACATAAATACTTTCATTGAAATCGCCTATATTAACTACTTTATAACTAATATTATATACCTTTCCTATCGTTAGATTTTCTTCAACTTTTATACCATTTCCTTCTGGATAATATTCCAAGGAAATTTCAACATCATGCTTTAAAATTGTTATTTTCTTTGTTATGCTTGCTATTGCTCCCTTATCATCTTTTACTGTAAGAGTAACATTGTATGTTCCTGCTTTTGCATATTGATGAACTGGATTCTTTTCATAGCTTATATTTCCATCTCCAAAATTCCATGTGTAATTTACTATGAAACCATCTATATCATATGATGTATCATTAAATTGAACAGTTAGTAAGGATATATTATATGTGAAGTTTGCAATAGGTTGTTGATTCGGATTTACTAAAGGTAGCCAATCCCCTCCATTTATTCCTCCTGAACAATTATATGGTAGGAAAACATCTCCTAATCCATCTCCATTTATATCATAACCATAGTAATCATGCCAGTAATTTCCTCCTAAATAATCTCCTCCTATAATATTTCTACCATATGTTTTTGAAATATTCCATCTGTTATAGCCATTATCATACGCATTTACATCATTGTTGAAATAGTTGTTATAAATTGTATTATTATATGAGTGCCATGCATATATTCCCCAGTTATTGGAAGAGATATTACAATCTGAAATAGTATTATGATAAGCCCACATTAGAATGATTCCATGGTCATTATTTATTATTGTACAATTATAAATTGTATTATACGAAGATTCGATTTTTATTCCAGCATATGCTCCAAATCCGCCATTCCTTATTGTGAAGCCACTTATATTTACATTATCTGCAGTTATCATTACCACATTTCCCGCTCCACCACCATCTATTGTTGCATGTTTACCAATTAAATTTATTCCTTTGTTTATTTCGATGTTTTCATAATATACGCCACCATAAACAAAAATTGTGTCTCCAGGAGAAGCATCATCTATTGCATCTTGTATTTTGCTATAGTATAAACCTTTATCTGAATTATAAACCAAAAGTGGCCATGATGAAGTAAGCCATGGTTCATAGATGACATTACTGCTTACATTATCTCCGCTTCCTGGTGCAACGCCTCCGGGCCCATCTGGAGAGCCCCAGTAATTATGGGATGCTTCTATGATATACTCTGTTTCAATATTGTGATTAAATATTCCATATATAGTATTTCCAACTATGTTATTGTAATGGATCTCGCAATGAGTTGCTCCTGCAGCAAAAGTTCCGTTTTTATTATTTCTTATGTTGCAGTAATAAATGGATACATTTTTTGTATTGTATAAGTATATACCAATATCATTTTGTGTGATATTACAATATAAGATTGTGACATTACTTGATGCTTCAATATACAATCCCTTTAGATTATTCAATATATTGCAGTGAGAAATTGTATTATTAAATGAATCGAAAAGATGGATTCCATCTAAATTATCAAAATAGCAGTATAATACTGTATTATTGTTCGAATCTTCTATTAAAATGCCCGCATCGTTATTAGAAAATGTATTATTTGATATATTATTGTTGTTGGAAGATAAAAGCCAAACACCCTCATTACTTCCAGAGAAAACATTATCAGATATTATATTATAGTTAGAAATATTTAGCCATACACCATCCATATTATTTGATATTGTATTGTTGAAGATTTTGATATAATTTGATGTCTCCATATATATGGCAACATCATTTGAATAAATATTGGAGAAACATATTGTGTTATTACTTGAAAGTAGGCATCTTATTCCTTTAACATTCTCATATATGGTATTATTTCGGATAATGTTGTCACTGCAATTATATAAGCTGATTCCCCAAGTATTATTTGCAATTATATTATTTGATACATTACAATACTTTGAAATTATATGAATACCTGCAAAATAATTGTTAAATATGCTAGAATTTGAAATGCAATTATAGAGTGAATTTTCTTCAAATCCAATACCCGCTTCTTCATTTTCGGAAATAGTGCAATTCTCGATAACATTATTCCATGAATGATAAGTGTATATACCATAGTGATTTGAATTTACTTTGCTATCATAAATATGATTATTAGAAGAATTCAAAATTTCAATACCGTATGAGCTATGGCAACATTCACATCTTATTTTGTTATTAGAAGAATTTTTTAATGTAATGCCCGAATAAGAATTATTATACAAAATGCAGTTTAAGATTGTATTATTAATTGAATATGGAAGATATATACCAATTTCATTATATGAAATATTGCAACCATCTATCAAATTATTGCCACCATAAAATATTTCTATTCCACGCATATTTTCATATATATTACAATCTAAAATTTGATTATTTGTTGATTCATTAAATTTAATTCCTTCCCATAAATGATTCGATATATCACAATGTGATATGATATTATATAAGGACATCCCTATTCCTATTCCTGAATATGAATCATGCAATATTGAATCGTTTATTACATTATTTGTTGCATTTAATAAGTATATACAGTAACTCGCATTGTAAATTTCAACATTACAAATTATATTATTTGTTGAGTTATATAGATGTATTCCATAATGACGAATATTTTTAATGGATGTTGAAGAAATGTAATTATAATGGGCATTTTTTGTTATAATTCCATATTCGCAGGAATTTATGCTATTATTTAATATACTATTATTCCTACAATTATATCCGAGATAGATTCCACATTGAGAAATATTTCCAATTAGATTATTTGAAATTGTATTGTTATATGAGTTTGTAATAAATATGGCATCGTTACAACTATAAATATTGCAGTAATCAATGCATACATCGCTTGCATTTTCCATATATATTCCAGAAGAGCAGGTATATATGGTGCAGTTAGTTATTGTAATATTGGAAAAATTGTGTATATAGATTCCATATGATGAATTAAATATTGTGAAATTTTCTACGCTAACATTATTTGCTTCTATTTTTATTGCTATGCCGCCGTGCCCATCTATAGCGGGGTCGCCAATCAATTTAATGGATTTGTTTATTATGATTGGTTCGTAAATTCCTTCATAAACTTTTATGGTATATCCATTTTTAGCAGCATTTATTGCATCTTGTATTTTATTGAAATGGGTTATGTTCCATCCTGCAGTGCTTTCATTAAAATCATCATCTACATAAAATATTGGGAGAGTTAAATTTATTCTTCTTGTTCTTTCATTATTTGACCAATTCTCATCATATGGTATGCTAATATTAACTTTTATCATGTAATTTCCCGGGGATATTCCACTTGTATTCCATATTCTATAGGAATCAATAGAAGATGATGCTTCTACAAATTTATCATATCTCCATTCTTTAATTATGGTTGAATTTTTTAAGATTAATAAGGAAATATTTACTGTTTCATTCACATCTCCTTCATTAATTATTCTAAATCTTATTATATATTTCTCTCCAATAATTAGCTCCTCTCCAGGCTCAATAAGATTTCCTTTATAAAATATTTTTATACCATTTCCTTCTGGATAATATTCCAGAGAAATTTCAACATCATGCTTTAAAATTGTTATTTTCTTTGTTATGCTTGCTATTGCTCCCTTATCATCTTTTACTGTAAGAGTAACATTGTATGTTCCTGCTTTTGCATATTGATGAACTGGATTCTTTTCATAGCTTATATTTCCATCTCCAAAATTCCATGTGTAATTTACTATGAAACCATCTATATCATATGATGTATCATTAAATTGAACAGTTAGTAAGGATATATTATATGTGAAGTTTGCAATAGGAGGTTGATTAGCTATCCCAGCCATTGAAACATATCCCTTAATTGTACAATTTTCTGGAGGCATTGGTTGTAAAGAAATATTATGCCATAGGGTTGTTCCAGGATTTATAAACATAAATGATGGCACGGTATAATTATCAAAATAATCTATTGCTGATGCCATTATATAATCTATCACTGTCATTTGTGGTGGCATTGTATTAAATGGGATTGAGGGAAATGATATATTGTAAAATCCGTTTTCATCCGTTGTTACATGCCTAATGAAACTACCGCTCACTAGTTGCGCCCCAAATCCTTTCATAAGGGTTCCTTCCATATTAACTTCTGCATTCTGTATAGGCAAACCAGTTTTTTTATCTGTTACATAACCCTTAATCCATGTATTATTTGCTGGAAGAGCCTCCAAACTGCAATTAAACCATTCTGTTTCATTTTTTATGGAAATTTGTTTTGGTGGTGGCAGAAAATAATTCTCTTTATATAGCGTTATAGAAAAATTGCCGGCAGGTAAATTCATTTCATAATAACCATTTTCATCAGTTAATGTAAAATTTGAATAAACTCCTCCATATACCGTAACACTAACATTTTTTATTCCATTACTTGTTAATGCATCTACAATATATCCTTTTAGAGAATGATTCTGAGGTGGAGGTGGTGGGATGTGTTTTAAGTAAAAATCTATTTCCATATCAGTTGTTATTGTTTTTTCTTTAAATTCTGCCCTGTAGTTTGGAGCGGAGGCAACAATGCTAACATTTGATACAGGCAAATAAATCTCATAATATCCTGCAGAATTTGTGAACGTGAAATTGCTTCCGCTCCATCCTTCTCCTATAAAATCAACAAAAATGCTTGCATTTGGAATTGGTAGGTTTGTCTTATTATCTTTAACATATCCATATAATTTTACTGTATCTCCTGGAAAAGTGGGTAGGGAAATATTTTCCCAATAAACTCCTGTAACATTAAATTCATCATGGTAATAAAGCCAAATATTTTCGCTTCCTCTTGTATAATTAACCGCTGTAGATAAATTGATGTTACCTTGCGCAACATTTATTTCATAATATCCTGTTGAATCTGTAAATGTGAAATTACTATAGCTGTATTCCCCACTTCTCCATTCTATCGTCACCATAGCATTTTGTACCGCCTCTCCTGAAACATTTAAATAATAATTGAAAGCCATTACCCCTACAATCAGTATTATTAAAATTTGCTTCTTCATGCAATGTTATTATTTTGTGTTTAAAAAACTTACTTACCTGTTATCTTTTCTTAATTTATTTGCTCATCAATCCGTCTCTCATTTCTTTTGGCTTCTCTATATCAAGTATTTTAAGCATTGTAGGTGCTATGTCTCCAAGAACTCCTTTTTTTAATTCTGCATCCATTCCAATTAATATGAAAGGAACAGGATTTGATGTATGAGATGTTTTTGCACCATTTTCAAACATTTCTTCTGCATTTCCATGGTCTGCTGTTACCATAGCTATTCCTTTCTTATCCAAAACTTTTTTAATTACTTTCCCTAAACAATTATCAACAGCTTCTAATGCTTTTAAAACAGCGTTCCATTTCCCGGTATGCCCTACCATATCTGGATTTGCATAATTTAAAATAATTACATCATATTTACCCATATCAATTCTTTTTATAACTTCTTTTGTAATTTCATAAGCAGACATTTCTGGCTTTAAATCATAAGTTGATACTTTTGGGGAAGGAATCAAACATCTTTCCTCCCCCTTAAAAGGCGTTTCTTCTCCACCATTAAAAAAATATGTTACATGTGCATATTTCTCCGTTTCAGCTATTCTTAATTGCCTTAATCCATGCTTTGAAATAATTTCACCGAAAGTATTTTTTATTTTTTCAATATCAAAAGCAAAGGGAACATTAAATGTATCATCATATTTAGTTAGGGTTACAAAATGAGCTGGAAAATCCATAAATAATTTTGTAAGTTGTCTTGCTCTGTCTGGTCTATAATTGAAAAATATAATAACATCATTCTCTCTTATCTTTTTTCCTCCCTCTATTAAAGTAGGTTCAACAAATTCATCTGTTTCTCCATGCATATAAGCAATTTTTATTCCTTCCTCTGCCGTCTTTGCAATTCTTCCTTCTCCTTTAACAAGCATATTATATGCTTTTTTTGTTCGCTCCCATCTTTTGTCACGATCCATTGCATAATATCTTCCTATTAAGCTTGCTATTCTACCTATACCTATCTCCTTTATTTTATCCTCTAAATTCTTAATATATTCTAAAGCACTTTTTGGAGGAGTATCCCTACCATCTAAAAAGCAGTGTATTTGCACATCTTTTACATCTTCATTTTTTGCCATTTCAAGCAATGCATATAAATGCTCCATTAATGAATGCACTCCTCCCTCTCCTATCAGCCCCATTAAATGCAATCTACTTTTTCTTGCCTTTTTCATTGCATCTTTTAAAACTTCATTTTCAAAAAAACTTCCATTCTCTATCGCTTTCAAAATTTTCATTGATTCTTGATATACTATTCTACCCGCTCCAATATTTATATGACCCACTTCTGAATTTCCAGTTTGCCAAGGTAACAAGCCGACGGCTTCTCCACTTGCTTTTAAAATTGTGTGAGGGCACTCTCTAATAAACTTATCAAAGTTCGGAGTATGCGCATAGTAAACTGCATTTCCTATTTTCTTATTTGTATGTCCCCATCCATCTAATATGACTAATAGCAACAAAGGCCCGGATCGGGATTCGAACCCGAGACAGGGGATCCACAGTCCCCTATGTTACCGCTACACCATCCGGGCCATTCAATTATGTATTTAATGGCTATTTAATAATATTTCCTTCAGATTCTTCTACTAACAAACAGACCCCTTTTGCAACCATTAAATCATCTTTTATTACTTTTATTTCTGGCTTAAACTGTTTTGGTAAATGTTCATATATCCTATTTCTTATTTTATCTTCTCTAATTCTTCCTCCAATTCTTCCTCCAATTGCAACAAAAGGCAAATCAAAGAGAAGTATAGCATTGGCAACAGCTCTACAAAATATATTGAAATTTTTATCATATGGAAATTTATTTTCTTCAAATAATTCCTTAGCATCTTTTCCATATCTTTTTTTAATGCTCCAACCAGAAAAATAACATTCTAAATGTCCAACTCCTCCACAAACACATTTTCCTTTATTGCTGACAATAGTATGCCCAAGCTCGCCCGCCACTCCTCCCCCTTTGAAAATCTTTCCGTCTATTATAATGCCCATTCCTATACCTGTTCCAACAGTTATCCCCAACATATTTTTTTGATTATATAGTTTGCTTATTCCAAATGCAAAACAGTTTGCATCATTTTCAATAACATTCGCCTTTATTTTGTCAATTTTAAAAGGTAAATTTGGAGCATTAACGATTTCTCCTTTCCTTATCCATCCCGCAATTGCTATTCCTACTCTCCTATTACTATACTCCTCAATAATATTATTAATTGCTTCCTGATTTGTAGGAATAGAAGAAATGTGAAAAAATTCGTCACCAATTTTTTTGACAATATCAATATAACTTCCTCCAATATCTATTCCAAAAATCATAAGGGTTAAACAAACATTTATTTATAAGATTTTTATTTATATCCATGAAGAAGTTGCTTCTAACATTCATTTTAGCAACATTTTTTCTGTATCCAGTAATGCCATCATATACTGATTATACTCATACTGTCCTCGTAGAAGTTGGTTCAACTTCTGTCTGCCCATATTGTCCAAAAGCTTCAGAAATTATACATTCACTTTATGAGAATGCTTCGCTCCCTTTTTATTATATATCATTAGTATATGACAAAAGCGACGCTGCAAAAAGGAGGGGAATGGAACTAAATGATTTTTATGTTCCCATGCTTTACGTTGATGGAGGATATAAAATTGTGGCTCAAGCATCTGAAAATTTTTATTTAAATGCAATAAAACAAGCTGCCGAAAGAAATGTTAAAGATGTGGACATGGATATTTCTGCCAAATGGGAAGGAAACAATATTGATATTGAATTGTATATAAGAAGCAATTTATATTTTGGTCATTTAAGAATCTGCATATTGGAAATAGAATCAAGATGGGTAAATAGTAAGGGTGAAAAATATCATTATGCTCTTATGGACTATGCTCTAAATAGATATGTATTTGTAAAAGGAGAAAAAGTTATAAGAATTACATGGAATAATAAATATTCTTTACAGCAAAATAATACAGCAGTTCTAGCATATATATGTCATTGGTTCCCGCATATTCAGAAAAATCCTTGGGATTCCCCAAAACCAAATCATTTCATAACACAATTTGTTGATGATGTTTGCATGATAGAAATTTAGAGATTTTGAAACCAAAAAATTATATTTTAATTTATGTTTCCATTACATGGAAATAAGAGAGAATTTACTTTATACTAAATCACATGAATGGGTTGAGAAATTGAATGGGAAAGCAAAAATTGGAATAACTGATTATGCTCAAGATAATTTAACAGATATAGTATATGTTGAATTACCTGAGATAGGAAAAGAGTTCAAGAGAGGAGAGGTTATAGCAACTCTTGAATCAGTTAAATCTGTAGCAGAAGTATACGCTCCATTCACTGGAAAAATTGTTGCAGTAAATGAAAAATTAAATGATGAGCCATCATTAATTAACTCATCTCCATATGATGATGGATGGATTGTTGAAATGGAAATAAGAAATGAGGAGGAATTAGAAGAACTACTTTCAGCTGAAGAATATAAAAAATTAATTGAGTAAAGATTTTAAAAGATAAAATGATTAAGGAGGGATAAAAATGAGCAGGGAAGATTTCCAACCATTGATTCCGCCAGAAAAAATTGTTCCTGAATTAACAATTAGAGCCATTTTGGTTGGTGTGATTCTTGCCATTATTATGGGTTCAGCCAATGCTTATCTAGGATTATATGCTGGTATGACGGTATCCGCTGCTATACCAGGAGCAATAATGGCTTTAGCATTATTAAAGCCTTTTAGACCAACTGTTCTTGAGGTTACATTGGGGATGATGGGCGCTGCCTCTGGAGAAGCTTTGGCGGCGGGCGTTATATTCACAATCCCAGCTTTGGTTGTGATTGGGGCTTGGAGTCATATTTATTATATTCAAACAACATTGATTGCTTTAATAGGAGGTATATTAGGAGTACTATGGATGGTTTTATTAAGGAGGGCATTAATTGTTAAAACTGATTTACCATTTCCAGAAGGAATTGCTGTTGCAGCTGTTATAAACACTGCCGTTGGTATGGAAGAAGAGGAGGAAGGAGGTGGAGGAAGCTTTTGGATGTTGCTTGGCGCGGTTTTGGCTGGCTTGGTTAAATTCTGTCAAGTTTCTCTTAATGTTATTAAAGGAAAAATCGAAGCTGTTTTTGCTGCGGGAAAATATTATGTTTTGGGAAAATCTACGGAAGGCTATTTCTATGCCGGAACTGCAGCATCTCCTGCTTTATTAGGAGTTGGCTATATAATTGGACCTAAAATAGCAGCGTATGTATTTGCTGGTGGTCTATTAGGATGGATCATAATTACTCCATTAATTATTGTATCAACTGGTCTTCCAGCTGGAGAAACGGCATTGGGAGGATTCATGTATATATGGAGTGAATACGTTAGATATTTAGGAGTAGGAGCAATGGTTGTTGGTGGTTTATACACAATATGGAAATTAAGGGAGAACTTAATACATGGGATAAAGGAGGCTATTATTGGGTTAAGAGGAGGAAAAGTCGAAACAAAGAAAAGAACAGACATGGACTTAGATATAAAGAAAGTATTTCTTGCAATAGGTTTCTTGATACTACCTGTATTCCTAATATATGCATGGTTAAGCCATATGTATGCTGTTAGCTTATTCATGGCTGTATTATTAGTAATATTAACATTTGTTGCCTCCGCTATAGCAGGCTATATGGCTGGATTGTTGGGTTCATCAAATAATCCAATATCGGGGGTAACGGTAGCTGTTTTACTATTTGTAAGCATTTTAATGCTCGCCTTTGGCGCCACCGGCTCAGCTGGTATGGCGGTAGTAATAGGAATGGCTGCCGTAGTGTGCTGTGGAGCAGCAATATCTGGAGATGTTTTGCAATCAATGGCAGCCGGTCAGATGCTTGGGGCAACTCCATGGAAACAACAACTGGCGGAGATAATTGGGGTATCCGCAGCTGCTCCAATTTTGGCAATTGTTGTTCAAGCATTGGATAAAGCATATGGAATAGGAAGCACCGACTTACCCGCTCCTCAAGCATTTCTAATGGGAGGAATTGTAAAAGGAGTAATAGGCGGGGAAATGGTATGGCCTTTCGTAATAGCGGGAGCTTTCTTGGCATTGGTATTGATTTTAATGGATATTCCTGTTTTACCTGTTGCTATAGGAATTTATTTACCATTTACTCTAAGCGTTCCTATATTGGTAGGAGGAATTGTTAGAGCGGTAATAGATAGAAAATTAAAGGCGTTATCACCAGAGGAGGAAGAAGAGGAAATCAGTGATTGGGAAATGGCGATAAAGAAAACGGGCATAAAGCCAAAAGAAAAAGCTCATAGGGCTGGTTTGCTATTTTCAGCTGGATTGATTGCTGGAGAAGCAATAATGGGGGTAATTGGTGCTTTCTTAATAATAGGAAATATTAATTTAGGATTGCTTAAGGAGGCACCAGCATGGCCTGGAATGCTGATTTGGGGATATATTGCTTTCTTGCTGGGTTATGTTGTGTTGAGAGAATTTAGAAAAGCTCATGAAGAGAGTTAGGGAAGTAAATGTAAACACGAGTGCCAAAACAGGAAATAAAATAAAAACAAAAGCTAAAACAAAAGTAAAAACAAAAAAAGATAGAAAAGCAAAAAAAATAAAAGAGACAATAGAAGAATTGATAGAAAAAACGGATTTTAAAGCTAAACCTGTAAGAAAAATTGAATGGACGGAAAAAAATGGTATTGTTGAATTAAAGGTTATAAAATTTAAAGGAAAATTTGGGAAATGGTTATGTAAAATGCTTAAAAGACCAAATTATTTTATAATAAGTTTGGATGAGATTGGCTCTTTTATATGGAAAAAATGCAATGGGGAAAATAGCATTCAAGATATATTACATGATTTAGAAGAAAAATATGGGGAAGAGTTAATGAAAGAGCGTCTTATAATTTTTTTACACATGCTTGGGAGGTATGGGTATATAGGATATAAAGAGTAAGTGCAAGGCTTTAATAGCGGGCGCCAATCTACATTTACGAGAGGCAGGGACATTAATGGACAATAACCAAAAATAAATTTAGGAAATAAATATGGTCTCCCCCAATAATTTCTAATCCATATATTTTGAATACGCCCTAAATCTATATCTCTTAAACTGAAAAATGCATGTCTTACGTTTCTAAGAAAATCATTGTATTTTATAAGATTGCTACACGAAAATATATAAATCCCTAAGGCATTGCTCAGAATAACATTTTCCTCTATAATGTTTTTGTCTGAATCATCTAAATAGAGTCCGACCTTACAATTTGAGATAAAATTATGAAATATAATGTTACTGTAAGAAAACCATAGATACACGCCCTTTCTACATTCCGAAATATCATTATATAAAATTTTGCAATCACGAGAAACGCATAATTCAACTCCTACTTCCACATTATTAATTGTGCAATTTTTTATTGTGATGTTTTTGCAACCTACAACTACTACCTGCCCACCACCTTCTATTTCAACATTGGTTAAATTCTCTAAGTATATGAGAGGTAGCTTATTAACAATGTTATTCAAAATTTTATTTTTAACAGAATTATAAATAAAAAGACCGTCATTTATAAAAGTATTATTTTGAATAATATTATGTTTACAACAACCCAAATACAACCCACTACAATTATTTGCTTCGAATTTGTTTCCAATTACTACATTACGGTTGCCTCTAATTGATATGCCATTTCCCTTATTTGATTTTATATAATTGTTAAAAATATTGCTACTGTTTGAATAGATAGATATGCCATCCCATCCATTACTAATAATAGCATTTCTATTAATAGAGTTTTCATTGGATTTATCGACTAATATTCCTCCCCACCCATTAAAGGAAACATTGTTACAGTAAATCTTATTTTTGCTACTTTTAATTAATTCGATACCACTATTCCGGTTATTTTTTATTTCATTTCTATAAAGTATATTTCCATTAGAACTATATAGCATCATGCCCTCACTATTACTTGCAATGTTATTATTAGTAAAATTATTGTAGCTGGAGTGAAATAGATAAATTCCTCCCCAATCACCGTTTTGGCAAATTATATTGAAGGAAAGGGTGTTGTTGCATGAAGAATTAAAATACATCCCTACCCCATTATATTTTATTAAATTCTCTGTCACCAAATTATGATTTGAATTGATAAAATTAAGGCCAATAAAACAATTAATGATATCATTGTTAATAATAACATTATTGGAGGAATGAATAGTTATTCCAGTTTCATCGTTATTCCTAATAGTAAAATTTTCTATATATACCCAATTACTTAAAATTGTAACAGTGCTTCCGCGTTCTCCTTCAATAATTGTTGTCTCTTTATTTTCACCTATTAATTTTATGCTTTTGTTAATAATGATATTTTCATGATATGGTGATGAATCATCAAATACAAAAATTATATCGCCAGGACTTGCATCATTAATGGCACTCTGTATAGTTGAATAATTCCCTTCACCGTGTCCGCCGACATATAAAATGGATGGGCTGGAGTGAGATAATTCATTAAAAGAATAAAATGCTGTTAGGAATAATATTATAACCATCCATTTTTCTATGCTATTATATAGCATGCTATGTAATAGCATAATAATTAATAAATTTTTCTACTTCTTTAGCTTTACTTCTACTTCCATAAAATCATGGGCTACCCATGAATTTGGGAATATTTGGCGAGCCTCCTCCTCCAACAATTTTGCATCTTTATAACGAGGACTGATATGAGTAAGGTAGAGTCTTTCAACACATGCTTTTTTTGCTATTTCCGCTGCTTGTTTTGCAGTAGAATGACCATATTCAATGGCTTTATCTTCCATTGATGAATCAAATGTAGCATCATGAATAAGCACATCACTATTCTTTGCAAATTCTACTAGTTTGTTGCATGGCTTAGTATCTCCAGATATTGTTATTTTTCTTCCCGGTCTTGGCTCACCTAAAACCATATCTGGAGTAATAACTTTTCCATTTATTTCTATGCTTTGTCCCATTTGTAATTTTCTAAATAAAGGTCCTTCAGGTATTCCCAATTCTAAAGCTCTTTTTTTATTGAATCTACCCGGGCGCATATCCTCTTGTAAACAATATGCTAAAGTAGGCACGTTATGGCACACTTTTATACATTTTATTTCATATCCTTCAAATCTCACCCGCTCTCCTTCTGCTAAATCATGCGCAATAATTTCATATTCAGGCTTAAAATATCCTAAATTAATAATTTCCTCAACAATTTCTTCTGTTCCTTTTGGTCCATATATATGCAATGGTTCTTGCCTGTCATTTAGTTGAAAAGTCTGTATTAAGCCAGGAAGCCCTAAAAAATGGTCTCCATGATAATGCGTTATAAAAATCTTTGATATTTGCATATAGCTTATCTTGGATTTTTGTATTTGCCTCTGTGTACCTTCTCCACAATCAAATAAAATGACTTCTCCCCCTCTTTTTATAGCTATTGCGGATACATTTCTTTGCACCGTAGGCCATGAACCACCTGTTCCTAAAAAGTAAATGTAGAGTTGCATTTATTCAAATTCTTCTAATGCTTTTTTAACTTCCGCTATATATGTTAGGGCTGGTCCTCCCCCCATAAGAATGGCAACTGTTGCAGTTTCAAGAATTTCTTCTTTTGTAGCACCAGCCTTTAAAGCTTTTTCAACATGTATTCCTATACAGTATTTGCATCTCGCTGTTATTGCCATTCCTAATGCAATTAATTCCTTAGTTTTTGTATCTAAATATCCTTCTTTTAATACAGAATCCATGAATTTTCCAAAATCTCTTATTACTTCTGGATTAATTTTTGCTAACAATTTCATTGCTTCTTGAAAATCTTCTATAGCCTTTTTCATTTCCGCCATAAGTTTGGATAAAAAAGGAGGATAAAAACTTTATTAAGTTTCGTATCGTGGAGAATTTTCAACTTATGTTCTCTTATTCCTTATTTCTATTTCCTTTCCTATTATTACCTCTATCCTTTCATAATATTTCCCATATTTTATTCTCTTTTCTTTTTCTTCTCCATTTATTTTTACATTTAAATAATAAATGCCCGCCCATACAGTTATATTATTTAAAACAATACTCTCATTTTTCCCTATTTCAAAACTTTTGTTATAGATTTCCTTCTTATCCATTGTCAATAAAACTATGGAAATATTAACAGTTTCATTTCTTTCATTTATTATTACAATTTCCATTGGCCTATAGGTCATCCACCATTTTATAAACAAAGCTATTAAAATTATGCATAATATAAGGATAATTAACTTGTGCCATTTTTTCATGCTGGCAATGTCTTTAATCCTATAAAGTTTTTGCTATTAGCAATATTTTTCCCAGCAAATTATTTCTTCCAAACTTTTCCTATTTTTCTCCTCTGGCTTTAATTCTTCATATGGATATCCCAAAGTCATTAAAGCTATTATTAAGCAATCTTCTGGCACATTTAACGCTTCTTTTGCTTTATCCTGATAAAAAGCTCCTATCCAGCAAGTTCCTAAGCCCTTCTCAGCAGCCATTAAAGCAATATGTTCCATTGCTATTGCTAAATCAATATGACAAGCTGGTATTCCATTACTCATTACATATTTTGTATATGTTGCTACTCCCGCAATAACAACTGGTGCTTCTTTAACAAATTTTTGCCCTTTCGCCGCCTCGCACAATTTTTCTTTTATTTCCTCATCTTTTACAATAATAAATTTCCATTCCTGCAAGTTTTTTGCAGATGGTGCAAGACGAGCTGCTTCTATAATTTCTTTTATTGTTTCATCTGGAACATCCTTTTTTAAATATTTTCTAACACTTCTCCTTTTCTTTATTATTTCCATTAGCATATTATCACATCGCTACCTTTTTAAATATAAAAGCATTATTTAAAAGATGTTTCAAGGAAAAATAAAGGCTAATTTTATTAAAACCATAATAGATGCAACAGCTATTTTAGTTGATGAAGCAAAATTCAAAATAGCAGATGATGGTATATATGGCAGAACAGTTGATCCAGCTCATGTCGGAATGATCGATTTTAAATTGAAAAAGGAGGCATTTGATGATTATGACTGTAAGGAAGAGACGGAGATTGGAATTGATTTGGATAAATTGAAAACCGCTTTAAAAGTTGCAACAAGTGAGGAAATGGTTGAATTAAAATATGAAAAAGAGGAGGGCAGACTAAAAGTAAGTATTGGAAATTTAACAAGAAAAATAGCTTTATTGGATGTTACTGAGATGCCAGATACAAAAATTCCTAGCTTGGAATTGCCAGCAGAGATTGTAATTTCAACTGTTGAATTTCATCAAGCAATAAAAGCAGCTGAATCTATATCGGACCATGTAACATTAATAGCCGACAAGGAGAGTTTTGAACTTGTTGCGGAAGGAGATACAGATATAGTTGAACTTAGGTTATCAAAAGAACAATTATATAGTTTGAAATGTGAAGAAAGAGTAAAGAGTATGTTTCCCCTAGATTATTTAAGCGATATGGTGAAGGTTGCAAGGGGAAAAAGCGAGGAACTAACAATAAATTTAGGAAATAATTATCCAATAAAGCTTTCTTTCGAAATGGCTGGTGGTTACATCAAAATAATGTATTTACTCGCCCCCAGAATTGAATCAGAATAAATAGACCTCCTTCCTTGTCTTTTCATTAATTTTTGATATTACATAAATTTCCATTTCCTCTTCATTTTTTCTTATTTTAATTATCTCTCCATTTTTTACGCTATAATTTCCTGTTGGAACAACAAATTTCAAATATGCAACAATTTTCATTTCCAAATCATTTTCAATAATTGCTTTATACTTATTCTCAAAGGAAATATTTAACCTATATGAAGGAATTGAATATCTTGGCTCTTTATAATTATAGGAAAATATGCTCCAATTTCTAACTTCAATTAATCTATATCCCCAATATGCATCTTTTTCTAAGCTACTTGCAGCGGTTGTTGTGGTTATGAATATCGTGTTATTTTGTATTGTAACATTATCATAATGCACATGCCCAGCAAGAACAACATCAACATATTCATATATAATTTTGAGTAGCTTTTCTCTATTATAATATCCATTTCCTAATAAAGAATCGGTAGTATTCCATAAAGGATTGTGATGCAATGCTAAAATATTAAGCAATGCATTGCTATTTTTCAAATCTTCTTCAATCCATTTTAATTGCTTATCTCCTATATATCCTCCCCAATTAAAAACAACACAGGAAAAACCAATTCTACTTTTTCTTGGCCAATCATAAGAATTTGCCATTATAAAATGTGCTTTTCCATAATCAAATGAATAATATAGGGAACCAAAATATTCTTCCCAAAATTGAAAGCCATCCTGTCCAGATTTTATATATCCATCATGATTTCCGGGACATAAAAAGGTGGGAACATCAAATCTTTGTAGAATTCCATATAATTTTTTGTATTCAAAGCTGTATTCAAATGGATATAATTGACCAAAAGTTAAGTCGCCAGTTATCACAACAAGGTCTGGATGCAATAGATTTATTTCTTCAATGCATTTTTTAACTGCTTTCCAACCAATAGTTTCTCTTATACTAACTTTCATTCCTCTTGGGTCTCCTATATGCAAATCCGTCATATGAACAAATGTAAAATTGCCATCTATTTTATCAACAATACTAACGGCTCTTGGTTCAGTTAAAGAAAATCTACCAGATGAAATGGTTAAATTGTATAATTCTATTGGTATATATTTTGGGACATTAACATTTATTCTTAAAACATTTCCTTCAGAAGCAATATCATTTATTTTTAAATAAAATTCATCAATTACTGGCTCATAAGCTGTTGATATTTTTATGCCAAAGTTGGTTAAATTTGCCAATAATATAATTGTAAAATTTCTTCCTTTTTCAACTATTGCTGGATTAGAGCATTTTGGATAAATAATTTTAAAGTTTGCTCCATCTATATTTCTTTCATCTATATCTATCGCATTTACATTTATTTCTTTCTTATTTTTATTTATTTCATTGATCTGATAAAGAGATGGGGGGCTGATAAGGAAAATGAGGATTGCCATTACAAGTAAACTTTTCACAAGTATTTAGCAAATACAATTTTTAAAAATTCTTAAAAGAAAATTTTAGAAAACTTTGACAAAATTTTAATTAATATCAATGTTTAATAATAGCCACAATGATGATAGATGCATAACTGCAAAATGATGAATGATGGGCGAGCTGAGTGGCTATCTTATTTTTACTTTTAATTTTCTATTAATTCCTGCCAATTCACCAATTTCTTTTCGAAATCAACAACTAAAAATTTTTTTCCTTTCTGAATTATTTTATGTCCCTCATCCTCTAAAAGTTTCTTTTGCTTCTCAATTCCTCCAGGATATTTCTCATTTAACACTCCTCCAGCTTTTAATGTTCTCCAATATGGTGTAATATTCTTTTCGCCTTCTTGCTCCGCTTCAACCGCTGCTTCTGCAGCAATGCGAACAAAAATACCAGTTGTTAAGGGGCAAGCAATAGTTGCATTATGTTTTTTGGCCAAAATTTTCCTAATTTCATTTATTGTAATAAGTTTTCCTTTTGGAATTTTTTTCATTATTTCATCTACTTCAATAGGCGCTGGCACAACCATTGTGTCTCCTTCTTTCATTCCCCATCTTTTACATTTTTTATCATCACTTTTAACGATCTTTGGCAAATCCTTGCTATCATAAAGCTTTTCTCGCCAAGATTTTTTACGAGCCATATTACTAATCCTATTTCATCTATTAAATTTCATTCTTACTATTTCATCCACCACCATTGCCATCCTTTTTGTTGCCAAAATGTCATGACACCGCAATATGTCGGCGCCATTTGCTATTGCCACCGCCTCCGCTCCCAAGCTACCTTCTAGTCTTTCTTCAACGCTAGTTTTTGTTATATTTCCTATAAAAGTTTTTCTTGATATTCCTATCAAAATTGGTCTTCCCAAGCTTTTCAATTCTCTCAATCTTGCTATTATTTCGCAATTATCTTCTATACCTTTTCCTGTTCTTTTTCCAAATCCTATTCCCGGGTCAATAATAATTTTATTTTCATCTATTCCTTTTCTTATAGCAAATTCTATCCTTTCTTTCAAAAATTCGTATATTTCCTCCACCACATCCTCATAGTGAGGATTTATCTGCATATTTTTTGGCTCTCCCCTCATATGCATTATACATATTGGAATATCATATTCCTTAGCCACTTCAACCATCCCTTCTTTTCTTAAAGCAAAAACGTCATTAAGCATGTCCGCGCCTTTTTCTATGGCTTTTTCGGCAACTCTTGGCTTATATGTATCTATTGATAATGGTACTTTCACTTCATTTTTCAGAGCTTCTATAGTTGGGATAACTCTTTTCATTTCTTCTTTTTCATCTACTGGCTTTGAAAACGGGCGAGTTGATTCCCCTCCAATATCTATAATATCAACACCTTCTTTTTCCATTTCTTTTGCCCTTTCTATAGCTTTTTCCATTTCATTGTATCTTCCACCATCATAAAATGAATCAGGCGTAACATTAAGTATGCCCATTATATATGTCCTTTTCCCGAATTCAAAATTTTTCTTTCCTATTTTCATTTCATGCTTTTTCTCCAAATTGTCCAAAATTTCTTCTATATAGCTTCCCATGTTTGATAACCTATTATATTGCCTTTTAATTTTTGAAACAAGTTTCTTTATTTGTTTCATATTTCCCATGACCAAAATATCTGTTTTTTCAGCATTAGGAGGTAAAGTTTTAGAAGATATGGCAACATCTCCTCCTACAGAAAGCATTTCTTGCTTTAATATAATAGCATCTTGAGGCTCCACATTTTTTATTCTTATATTAATGCCAAACAATTTTGGAAGCATTATTTCAATTGCTTCCTTCTGAACACCTATCCTTTTTAATTCTTTTATTCCCTCCTCCTTATTTCTTATTATCCTAAGCATTTCTATCACATCGTTTTTGGCAACAAACTACCATGTAAAATTAAATTAGATGCGATAAAGGCAAAAGGAGGAATAAATGCAATTAATCCAATAAATGGATTTATAACTGTGAGCATAACTGGAACTAAGGAAAAATTTATGTAATAATGCATTCCTATATACTTTCTAGCAACATTTCTTATAAATTTTTTCATTGAAAGCAGACGGTAACTTATAAAAATCATTAAAATAGATAGAATAATAAGAATAAAAATTTGTAAAAATTTATTTTTAAAGTCTTCAAGGAAAAAGAAGGGATAAAATAAGAAGATAAGGTATATTGCTTCCAATGAATAAGCTAAAAATTTAAAAGATAATGGAATAAACAAATTGTTTTGTACTCTTACTCCTAGTTTTATTGCTAATGTTTTTGCTTTTGCCTTGTAATCATGCTCCGCATCTTTAAGCCCACCTGCAACAAATTGCATAAAAAGAACTTGAAGAGTTCCTAAAATAGCAATAATTATTGAAAGTTGGCTCATTTTTAAATTAACTGTCAATGCTCCATAAATTATGAGTAAAAATATTCCTAAGGCTACGAATATATCCATTGCTGGCAGTTTTTTACTAATGAAATCATAGATAGTAATGGAAACAGCAGATAAAATCAAAATAAATAATGAAATAAAATTTGAATAAGTAAAGGAAATATAAATTGCTATTAAAAAGGATATGATGAGCATAGAAATGGTGAAAATCCAAGCATTTTTAATGCTTATTTTTCCACTAACCAATGGTCTTTCCATCAATTCTTTTGATAACCTATCTATTTTATAATCTACAATATCATTTAAAGCAAAGCCATAACAATGCCCAAAAAAACCAACCAAAAAGAATAGGAAAAGATTAAATAATCTTTCTTCACCATTACATATAGCTCCTAATACTGGAGCTATTGCTGTGAGCCCCGCATTGAAAGAGCGAGATAGTTTTAAATATTCTTTTAGATGCACAAATCTATATATTCAAATTTTTATTACCTTTTCCAAAAACTTTATATAGTAAAATTTATTTTACTTTTGTAAAGCAAATTTGATAAAGGTGAGAAAATGAAAGGGATAACATTGCTTCTAATATTTGCTTTGTTAATACCTCCTTTTTGGGAGGGAGAAGTAACATTGGTAAAAGATACAACTTTTGAAGTTGTAGCAAATAGTGGAAAAACTTATGAAATAAGTTGTACAACGGCATTGGGGGCATTGCATTTTGCAGCAGAAAAAGGGGGATTCAGTTATAGTGTAAGTGATGAATGGTATGAACAATATGGCTCGTTGTTTATTGTTTCAATTGCTGGTGTTGAAAATAAAGGAATGGAAGGATGGCAATACTGGGTAAATTATCCTGATGAGCCTCTTCCTTGGGTGGGGGCGGATAAATATCAATTAAAGGATGGGGACACTGTTGATTTCTTTTATGGGAGTTTTGGATGCACTCCTGATGATGCTTCAATGTTAATAAGAATACACGTTAATATAATTGAAGATAAAACACCTCCTATGGTTGAGATTATTAAGCCGAGGGGAGGCATATATTTATTTGATAGAGAAATTCTTCATTTTTCTGGTATTTCCATAATTTTTGGTAGCATTACTATAGAAGCTGAAGCTATAGATAATTTATCCAAGATTAGCAAACTGGAATTTTATATAGATGATCATCTAATGTATACAGATATTGAAGAACCATATGAATGGAAGTGGAATGGAGAACGTGGATGGCATGTTATAGAAGTAAGAGCATATGACGAAGTAGGAAATTATGGATATAAGGAAAGGGTTGTTATAGTGATTTAATGGAAAAAAAGATAAAAAATATAAATGGGAAAATAATAAAGAGCTGGATGAAAAAGAAATATCTTATTGCCATATCATTAATTATTATTGGAATAATATCAAGAATCTATCTCAGAAATTTCCTTCCCCCCGCCCCTCCTTTCCATATTAACTTAATGGGAATCTCCCAACCAATTTTTATTCCAGGAGATGTTTTCTTTATGATCGCAATAATTTCATTAATTGCTGGTAGATATTTAGGAGGAATTTTTAGTTTTTCCATACCATTTTTAATTATGCTAATAACAGATATCCTCATTAAAAACAATTTTATATTCTTATTTACATGGTCTGGATTTATTATGTTGGGCTGTTTTGGATATTTAATGCAAAAAAAATCTTTATATAAGTTTATTGCATTGAGCATTCCTTCAGTAATTGCATATGATTTATGGACAAATTTTGGATGGTGGTTGGGAGGGTATTATGGTTATAATTTAAATGGCTTAATTCTATGCTATGTACTGGCTATTCCTTTTATGATATGGCATTTAATATCTACAATAGCCTTCCTTCCAATATTTTCCCTACCTTTTGAAAAATTGGAAACAAGGAAAATAGAGGAAATAAAATATGCAAAATATGTAACAATTTCTTCAACAATCTTTGCAATGTTATTTAGCTTTGTTTCTATACTTTAATTTCTGCTTTCACAATATCTTCTTGCCATTTCCTTTATTTTTTCACTTCTCCTCTCCACCATTATAATATAATCAATTAACATTGACAACGATGTAAAAAATATTAACACTCCCCCTAGACCAGCTAAAATATTTGCAATTTTAATTTGTAAAGAACTTCCAGGAAAAATTGTTAAAGTTAAACCAACAACTATTGCTTTATAAATCGATTTAAATAGAAATGCTGCTAATAAAAGCATAATAAAACCTGTAAAAATAGTATATTTTAAAATATAATGTTCTTTGAATAGTCTAATGATGTCTTTTAATCTCTCTGGCTTCTTACCCAAAAATCTTTTTGTTTTTATTCCATCCCAAAGCATACTTTCTTTTCCTTTCGTATATATCTCTTTTTCTTCTCTAGTTTTCTTCTCCTCCCTTTCTTCCAACTGCCCTCCAAGAATATGTTTTATATCTTCAGCAACATCCTCCTCAACCAATGTATATGCTACCTTGTTACAATTTTCTTTACTTATTGTCGTTCTTTTTTCAATTACTTTGACTAGCTTATTTATAAAATCTACAAAAGTTTCTTCTTTTAATATTTCTTCAATAATTGGTCTTATATCCGCTCCATATCTTCCCTCCTCGCTAATCTTCTTCATCAAGCTATCTAAAAATAACTGCCTAAACTTGTCGAATTCCGCTTCTTTCAGTATCTCTTTTCCTTTTTCATAAATTGTCATTTTTATTTATTTTTATTTCAGTATTAAAAAGTTTTCTGGTAAACTGCTTTGCATAAACCGTGTTTAGATTTTCCTGAGGAATGGAATGTGGAAATCGAAAATGAATATAGAGAGCTAAAAAGAGAATATGTATGTTAGTGCTGTTAAATGAAAAAAATAGTAGATGAAATTAGATTCCAATATGGTCATGTTAAATTCGTGCTTAATGGAATCAATGTTTATTCCGTCATTTGAATAAATTTTGCAGTGAATCTGGAAATCTTAATGTTATAGAATTATGTCATAAAGCAATCGCAACCAAAATGAAAAAATATGGAAAAAGAATATTTTTCTGTGCTATTAAAGAAATGGCATTTCGTATTAATCATTGCTTTACTAATAAGAATAATAGCAATTTTGTTAACAAGGGGCGCCGCGCATCCTGATGAAATTTTTCAAAATTTAGAGCCAGCATGGCAAATGGTTTCAAATTTTGAAAATAAAATGGTTGCATGGGAATGGATTGAGGGAGTAAGGTCTTATTTTACTCCTTTAATCATTGCTGGTATATTTAAATTGGGCTTATTATTAAATTTAAAATCAACTTCTTTAGTTTTATTTACACGCATTATTTTCCAAATATTTCCAGCAATAATGATGGTCTCTATTTATAAATTTATAGAAAAGCTTTATGGTGAAAAATCTGCTCTTCTTGCAATGTCCTTTTATGCTTTTTGGGCACCTTTTATTTACTATGATATAAGAACTCTTACCGATGCGCCTTCCGCCGCCTTTATAATGCTTGGGGCTTGTCTTATTTTTTTCAATTATTATTTTTTGGGAGGAATAGCAATAGGCATCTCATTTCTTTTTCGTTTTCAATCAGCCATATATGCCCTAACCATTTTACTATTTCTTTTTGTTGAAAAGCTCAGAAAAATTCCCTTTATTATGGGCTTTCTTATTATACTTGTAATACAAGGTGTGCTTGATTTAATATTCTATGGCAGTTTCTTTAGCTCGCCAATTAAATATCTATATTTTAATGTAATTAGTGGACAATCAAGTAAATTTGGCGTATTGCCTTTCTATGCTTATATAATTTTTATTTTCTTTTTTACAGGCATAATTTTCACATTTTTAATAATGCGTGCAATGTGGAGAGCTGGCATTAAAGATAGGGGTGTTAAATTCTTTTTAATTACGAATCTTCCATTCCTAATAATTTTTTCAGCAATTGGACACAAAGAAATTCGTTTTCTTCTTCCTTTCTATTCTTTTTTTATTGCAATTGGTATTGGATTAATCAAATTTAGAAACTTAAAAAAATTTTTTATTTTATTTATTGTATTATCTTTCATATTATCTTTATTTTTTGATTGGAATTCTTCTGGGGAGATGTGCGATGCTTTTGAATGGATAGGAAAACAAAAAGATTTAACTGGAATAGCTTGCCTCTGCTCTCCATGGGCTACTGGAGGATATGTTTATTTAAATAAGGATGTTCCATCTACCTTTATCGACTTTACTAAGGAAAGCTTTGAAAATATAAGCAAATTTATAGATGAGCTTGACGAGAAATATAATTATTTAGTCGTGCATAAAAGAGCTTTTGAAATCAAGGGTTTAAAAGAAAAAATTGAAGAAAAATTTTATTTATCAAAGATATTTGTTTCGTATCATCCTTTTATTTTTCATGATGCGGTATATGTTTACAAAAAATTCGGGTTTGATGACATGTTAAAGCCCGCCTCCATATAAGCATAAAGGAGGCGGTAAAATGTTGTATGCAGGTATGGATGTGCATAAGAAGTTTTGTCAGATCATAGTATGTACAAAAGAAGGAGAAGTTGTAAGAAAAGGAAAGGTAAAAACAAATGAAAAGGAAATAAGAGAATTCTTTTATGGACTAAAGAATGTAAAAGTAGCTATAGAAGCATCTACAAACTATAGCTACATTGTAAATGCTTTAGCAAAAGAAGGCTATGAAGTTTTAGTGGCACATCCATTAAAAACAAGAGCTATAGCTGAAGCAAAGATTAAAAGCGATAAAATAGATGCAAAAATATTGGCAGATTTAACAAGAGGAAATTTGTTGCCAACATCATGGATTCCTCCAAAAGAAATAGGAGAGTTAAGAGATTTAGTTAGGCGGAGAATATTTTTAGTAAGGCAGAAAACTAAGATAAAGAATAAAATACATGCTGAATTGATTAAGAGAGGAATTGAATATAAAAGAAATATTTTTACTAAAGCTGGAAGAGAATGGCTACTTACCTTAAAAATTCCAGCAATAGAAACATATCTATCTATAATGGAAAAATTGGAAGAGGAAATAAAGAAGATGGATAAAAGATTAAAAGAAGAAGAAAAGAAATTTAAGGAAACAGAATTGCTTAAAAGCATACCAGGAGTATCAACATTTTCAGCATTAGTTATATTGGCAGAGATAGGAGATGTAAACAGATTTCCAGATGAAAAGAAAATATTTTCTTATGCTGGATTAGTTCCATCTGTTCATAAATCTGGAGACAAAGTTTATTATGGGCATATAACAAAACAAGGATCAAAATATTTAAGGTGGATATTGGTAGAATGTACAAGAATTCATGTAAGGAAATGTGATAGCAAAATAACAGAATTTTACAGAAAGCTAAAGAGAAAAGGAAAACATGAAAATGTTGCAATAATTGGAGCTGCAAGAAAATTATTACAAACAATATATTACATGCTTAAGAAAGGAGAATCATTTCATGGCTAAGAAAGCTTTCCTCTCTTTTTCGACTGTGGTTATAACCACGTGGGTTTGACTGAGGAAGCTTCTTAGCCATGGATGAAGTAGTCATAATGTGGCTTTGCCACGAATAGGTGTATATCATAAGGCATAAAAATTGAAATTGCATATAAAACAGGCGGGCTTTACATAGGTGTCGAATAAATGAAGGAAATGGTTGTCATTGGCTTTTATTGCATGGCAACATTTTTTTATTGTATTTTTGATAACCCCGAAACATCAATAAACTTTATTTATAACTATTTATTTTCCAGCATGCAATGGCATGGCAGAAGCCAAAGAAAGGAAACAGGCGGAAGATATAGACCTGCGAGAAAAAAAAGAAAATACGAATTGGGAAGAGATTATATTCCGACAGTGATTGGCGAAGACGAGTTCAAAAAAATTAGAGTAAGAGGAGGAAATTATAAAATTAGGGTTGTCGCCGCAAAATTCGTCAATGTTACAAATCCAAAAACTGGAGAAACAAAAAAAGTCGAGATAAAGGATGTTTTGGAGAATCCAGCAAATCCCCACTATGTTAGGAGAGATATAATAACAAAAGGAGCTATTATATTAACCGAAATTGGGAAAGCAAGAGTTACCTCCCGTCCGGGTCAGGATGGTT
Organism: Thermoplasmatota archaeon; assembly: GCA_029259055.1. GTDB lineage: Archaea > Thermoplasmatota > E2 > UBA202 > JdFR-43 > JAPDJP01. The sequence goes on from JAPDJP010000001.1 coordinate 30,044, forward strand.
GCATAAATGCTGTTTTATTGGAAGAGGAAATAAAGGAAGAGAGCGGGGAGGAAATAAAGGAAGAAGAAAATGAGGGATAAATGGGTTATATGGCCAGTTTATTTTGATGTGGATGCGAGTAAAAAAGAGGGTAGAAAATTATCGATAAAGCTTTCCTGGAAAAATCCAAATATAGAAGAAATTTATAGAGCTGCAAAAAAACTTGGGTTAAATCCGATAAAAGAGGAGAAGGCATATCCTAAGAGATGGTGGAGGAGGGAGGGAAGAATACTTGTAGATAAAAAAGGAAAGAAAATGGAAATTTTAAGAAAAATTGCAGAATTTGTTAAACAAAGTAAAACTAGTATATAAACTTATTAAACAAAGTATATAATTTATATGAACTTCTTTTTCATGCCTTCTATTATAAATAACTTCCCCCTCTTTTTTGCCTTCCTAGCTTTCAAAATCTGCACTTTATTAAACTCTTCTATAGTTATTATCGCCCTATGCTTTCCTTTAAATAAAATATCCTCCCATTCCACCAGCCCGCAATAAACTGGATTTGACAATATTCTTGATACCGTTTTCTTATCCCATTTTTTTCTTTTTTTGGTGGCAATGCCATTTTCATTGAGCCAGCAAACAATTTCTTTTAAACTTTTTCCATTTATATAAAAATCATAAATTTTCTTAACAACTGCTAACTCACTTTCAATACCTATTAACTCCCCATCTTTGTACATATAGCCATATGGTGCTGGAAAACCAAGCAAACCAGCCCCCTGCTTCGCTTTTTGGCGCATACCATCATATACTCTTTCGCCAATCTGCTCGCTTTCAAGCTGGGCAATTCTTTGTATGATGTCCATGACAAATCTCCCCATTGCTGTTGATGTGTCTAAGCTTTCCGTCATTGAAACAAATTCTTTATTTTTACGTCTTAACTGCTCCATCATAAGCATAAAATTTTTTGAATTTCTATGAATCCTATCCATTTTCATTACTAGTAAAACATCCCATTTATCCATTTCTTCCATCATTTTTTGGTATGCGGGCCTTTTAACATCTCTTCCGCTATAACCATCATCAACATACTCCCCAACGATTTCCCATCCTCTTGCCTTGCAATAACTTCGCAATTTTTCAAGCTGACTATCTAAACTGAATCCTTCTTTTGCCTGGTCTTCCGTGCTTACTCTTGCATATATGGCTACCTTTTTACTCTCCATCTTAATCTCAAGTGACTAACGGTAGTCCGTTAGCCACTAAAAGAATATAAAACTTGCTAAATTTTTCGTATATATTGATGCAATTTCCAGTATATTTTGTATATAAACTGCTTAAACTAAATATTACAATATGGTTAACTAAAAAATTATATCCAAAAAATTCATTAGAAGAAGTGTTTGAAAAAGTTAAGGAAGCAATAAATCCATATGAAAATCCAGCTGAGAAATATGAGCGAGCGAGCAATTTTTACCATCTCATAATGGGTGTCTGGGAAATAAAGGCAAATAAAGAAGCCATTAAAATGGCGGATTTAAAACAAAATGAATTTTTTCTGGATTTGGCAGCTGGAACGGGCTGGGTTTTTGAAAAATTGCTGAAAAAAGCAAAAGGCATAGCCATCGATTTTTCATGGAATATGTGCAAGCAGTGTAGCAAATATGGAAATGCCATACAAGCAAATGCCTTGAAACTTCCTTTTAAAAACAAAAGTTTTGATGTCATTTTTTCTAGTTTTTTACTCGATTTATTGCCAACGAAAGACATACAAAAAGCTCTAAAAGAAATGCGAAGGGTTCTTAAAGAAGATGGAGGGATTGTTGCTGTCTCTTTAACAAAAGAAGGAAAAGGAATAAAAAAGATGGCCCGTATTTTATATGAATTATTTTACAATTACTGGCCAACTATAGCGGGATATAGAGCAAGCAGTAGACCAATTTATTTGAAAAAGGAAATAGAAAAAGCTGGTTTTAAAATTACGGAAAGAAAAATTTCAAAAATTCCAATTTTTCAATTTCCGGTTGAAATTGTTGTTGCCAGAATTCGCTAATTTTTAATAGAACCCCCCCGGTTTTCGTGAAAATTTTGCATTTTATTAAATGTTGTATGCTAACAAATAACAAATAAAATTAATTATGGAAAATAAAATAACACCATGAAAAAACCGAGTAAAAAAATACATGATAAACTTTTTATTTTGACAGAAAAATTGCTTTCTTCAACTTTTCTTAAGCATGCTTATATAAAATTTTTTGAAAGAGCTACCTTAGAAGAATTTGAAATGGTTGGAATAAATAGAAATGATAAAGTCATTCATATAGGATGCGGGGCTTTACCAAATACTCTAATTTCATTAGCAAAAAATATTCCAGCAAATTATGTTGGAATCGACCGCGATAGAGAATCGGTAAGAATAGCTAAAAAGATTGTTGAGAGATATAAAATAAAAAATGTAAAAATTGAGGAAGGAGATGCTTTAAACTATCCTATACAAGATTTTGATTTAATAATTGTTTCATTTGGCGTAGAGCCTAAGGAAAAAGTTTTTGAAAGAATAAGGAAAGAGGCAAAGAAAAATGCAAAAATTATTTATAGAAAACAGTGGGATTTTATGGATAAAATATATGGAAGAAAAGATTTTTTGCCAAATGGCTTTAAAATAATTTCATATCATAAAAGGCGGGATTTTATAAAATCGTATTTATTAGTAAAAGAATAATATATACTGAGTTTATGCAGTTTAAATACTAACTATTCTTAGTTTATTTTTTATTCAATCTTTTAAAATATCAATTGAATAGATATCGTTTGTCATTATGCTCCATTTATATATTCTGCCTCCTCCTCCTTCAACAACGCCTCCAGCTGGTAAGCCTCCCAGATAAAAGTTTCCTAAAGGATCTGCAACAAGCCAATATCCAAATTCATCTTCAAACAACGCATATGATAGGTTTGCTTGATAATAGGAATCAATGCAATCCAGCAGTTTCAAATCCCTTCCAATATAAATAGCGGAAAAGGCATGATTATCTGTAATATATATTCTTGCTGTTCCTCCTATTGATGTAACCATCGCTGCGATTAACATTGCAAATTCTTCACAATCCCCCCCTTTAACTAAAGCAATTGATGGCTGTGTCCACTCATCATCTGTATCATTTATATATTCAACATTTTCATACACATAATCAAATATTGCGCAAACTTTTGCAATATTATATTCATCGCCATATTTAGAAGTTATTTGCACAGCTTTTTGATATATTATTGAATCATAAGGATTAACAAGTTTGTTCATTTTATCAAAATAAAAATAATAATTTTTATGATATGATGGGCTTGAGGAAATAAAATTTTCTATGCGTAGCTCTCCTCCTCCTACATATTTTAAGCCATAATCATACCATCCTTTCAAATTAGCCATTAAATATACACCAAAATCATAAGTGTAATTACCTATGGATGGACAGTCAAATGAAAACATGAAAGTTTCTTTTTCTCCAGGCTGAATTTCTTTTCCTCTGCTTCTTTCATCTCTTTGTTCCTCTCCATTTATCTTTATTGAAAAACCATATATGAACAGCTTACTTTTTCCTGTATTTTCAACTGTGATCCTAAAAATTCCCTTATACCCTGCATACAATTTTACAATTTCCCATGTCATTTTATAGTCATAAGGGGGAGGAAGAAAAGCTGTTGCTTGCGGTTTCTCTTCATATTTAATATAATAGGGCAAGGGAACTGTTAAATCATCTTCATCAAATCCTTTTCTTTCCACGCTGAAAATGCATCCGCATATTGCAACAATGCATACAATGGTGAGTAACTTTTTCATTCATAGAAAAAATAGGAAAGTAAATATAAAATTTTAAAAAAGGTTGCAAGATTTAGAAATAATGCCGTGTGGTAGGAAAAGAAAAAGGCAAAAATTAAAGAAACATAAGTTGAGAAAAAGACGCAAAAAAATGAGGCACAAAAAGTAATGCGAGGGGCCGGATTTGAACCGGCGACGGCCTACGCCAGCAGATCTTGAGTCTGCCGCCTTAACCTGGCTTGGCTACCCTCGCTGTAAATAATATATTATTTGATTTTTTAATTTTGCTCTTGATTTTATTTGGCTCCGTAATAATGTCATTAATAATTTATTATAATTATATCATTTATGTTGCTATTCTGACAGCAATAAAAGAGTTCAGAAGAGATGACTTCAACCTCTTCATTGATACGATCAACCCAAAGAAAAAAGTAAGCATGTTTGTTTTCATAATTGTAATACAAAATGTTTATATAAATGTATTACATTATTACCATGGATGTAGTGAGTTTCAGGCTTCCGAAAGAAATAAAAGAAGAGATGAAGAAAATAGATATTAAGTGGAGTGAGGAAATCAGAAAGTTTATTGAAATGAGGATTAAAAAATATAAAAAGGAGGAGGCTATCAGGAAAATAGATAATATATTGAAAATGTTGCCTGAAACACCTAAAGGAATGGCATCAAGATATGTGAGGGAGGATCGTGATAGTAATTGATGCTTCTTCACTGGCTAAGTATATTTTGCGGGAGGAAAACTGGAAGGATGTAAGAAAATATCTGGAAAATGAGGATGTATTTTCCTTAAATTTGGCTCTTGCGGAAATATCAAATGCTGTATGGAAATATCACGCTTTACACAAAAAAATTTCTCGGAAAGAGGCAAAAACTATATTTGAAGCAATTAAAATTCTAAAGGATGTAGTGTTCTTTGAACCCATGGAAAAATATCTGGGAGAAGCCATGAAGATTTCCATTGAGCGAAAAATCCCGATATATGATTCGCTATACATTTCGCAAGCGATCAACTACGGAAAGATAATTACAAGCGATAAATTACAGGCAAAAATTGCAAACAAGATGGACATAAAAGTTGAATACGTTGAGTAGGAGAAAAAACTCAGACCATCCAAGCAGCAAATTGGAGGGCTTGCTTGATGTCTTCTTCTTCTAACTCGGGATAATCTCTCAATATCTCTTTAACTTTTTTACCTCCTGCAATCAATTTAACTATAAGGGATACAGGTATTCTCAATCCTCTTATGCATGGCTGTCCCCCATTATCTTAGGATTAATGGTAATTCTATCAAATTTTTCCATGTTAAAATACGCATCATAATTTAAAATATTTGCTACTCATTTTAAATAAAAATGAATAATAAGAAAATAAAAGCCATACCATTATGGAAATGGTTGTTGGAAGGATGGCAGTGGCAGCGGAGGCAGAGGGCTTTTCATCACCCCAATCCCACCATTTTATTTCAAAAAGTTGCTTCCTTATATGTTCTGGAAAACGCCACTTTAAGTGACAAGCAGGCACACCACCCACAATTTCATACGGTTGTACATCTTTAGTGACGATAGCTCCTGCTCCTATAATCGCACCATCACCTATTTTAACTCCAGATAAAATATTGCCCGTGTTCCAATCCACACATCATTACCAACGATAATGGGATCTTTGGAAATAAATCGATGCTTTTCAGACAATAAACTCCTATAGATAAATCCTCCTATTGCTGCTTTACTGGCAGAATGGTATCTTGCTTGAAATGTTACATTTCTTGCTATGGAGCAATATCTCCTTATCTTTATATTTCCTATCAACTCATTATTTTTAAATAAGCTACTACCTCTTGATATAGTTATGTGTCCATTTAAAACACTGTTTTCATCTATTAATATGTGTTAACGGAGAAAAATCGCACGTACCGTTCTGGTTCATCTATTTTTTCGAGCATATCAACAATCACCAAACCATGCAAGCAGACCCATCTTAACCATACAAAACGAATAGAATGGTGCCATACTTAAATTTCATGACCCCACTAATGTAAAAGCTATATATAAGCCATTTTAATTTTCTTTCTTGTGAAAGCAGTTATTCTTGCTGCTGGGAGAGGAACAAGAATGCCAGAAATTACTAATGACATGCCGAAATGTTTAATTAAGATTGGAGGAAAAACCATAATAGAGAGACAAATCGACATATTAAGGGAAGAAGGAGTAAATGATATATATGTAGTCGTTGGGTATATGGCAAATAAGGTAATAAAAAAAGTGGGGAATAAAGCAAATTTCATATTTAACGAAGAATATGCATCTACTGATAACATATATTCATTATATTTAGCAAAAAATTTTGTTAAAGGTAGTGAATTTATTCTACTAAATGGGGATGCAGTTTTCGATAAAAATATAATAAGAGAACTTCTCAAAAGGAAAGGAAAAGATATTGCACCCATCGATAGCCAATACTATGATTTAGAAGAACTCAAAGTAAAGATAAAAGATGAAACTATTGCAGAAATCCTACCTAAAAATGCCTCAAGAGAGATAAGCAATGGCTCCACCATAGGTATTTTTAAGTTTTCATCATTGGGAAGTAAATTATTGTTTGAAGAAATAAAAAAAATTGTTGAACAAGGAATAAAAAATAAATGGTTTGAATATGCTTTGAATAAGGTATTGGGGAAAATAAAAATGCACGCGATAGATATTCATGGATGGAAATGGATAGAAATTGATACATTGGAAGATATCAGAAAGGCCAGAAAATTATTTGGTGAATAAAATGAAAATAGGAATAATAGGAACAGGAATGTTCGGGTTCGCTATTTCAAGATATTTAGGAAGAAAGTACTTAAGTGGAGAAACTGTTTCTATAGTAGCCTACGATATAAATAAGAAATTGATCGAACATCTAAAGAAAACTAGGGAGCATTTATATCATTTTAAAGGCAAAAAATTACCCAAAAATGTTTTAGTTACCAATAATAAAATAGAGGCGGTAAGAGATGCGGATATAATTATCTTGGCTGTTGTATCTCAGGCTATCAGGGAAGTAATAAAAGAAATAAAAGATTACTTAAAAAATGGTGTTGTAATTGTTAATACTGCCAAAGCATTAGAGATTGAGACAGGAAAAACATTTTCGGAGGTTATTACAGAAGAAATGAAAAACCAAGGCTTAAATTTTGTTGTTGCAAAACTATCTGGTGGAATGTTTGCAGAGGATCTGGTTAACGATGCACCATTAGGTGCGGATATAGCTTGTGAAGATAAAGACATTCTTAGAAAGTTACAAAAAATATTTCATAGCAGCACACTTCGAGTTTATGCTAATACAGATTTAATAGGAGTGGAGTATGCCGGTGCTTTCAAAAATGTTATTGCTATTTTAGCAGGTATAATAAATGGCTTAGGTTTGCCATATGGAAGCGAAACCCATATGATTTCGAGAGCCGCCAAAGAAGCAAAAGAAATTGCAGTTGCTTTAGGAGCTAAGCCCTATACCTTCTCAATGGAGAGTCAATGCTGGGGAAATGATTTATGGATGAGTTGCACCGGTAAATCAAGAAATAGAGAATTTGGGAGATTGATTGGAAGTGGATCTTCTCCAAAGGAGGCATTAAGGGAAATGGAAAAGAAACATAAACTTGTAGAGGGATATTATACTACTGGGGTTATACCGATGCTTTGTGAAAAAACAGGAGTTAGAGCCCCTATTCTAAATGAAGTATATAAAATAGTTTATGAAGAAAAAAATCCATTGGAATCTATAAAAGATATAATGAATAGAGAAGTGGAAAACATTATATAACGATATGCAAAAATTTTTTATTTCTTCCCTCTATTAACTAAAACAATGAGTGATATAGAGATGATTATACATGTAGGTTTTCCGAAAACCGCCACAACTTTTCTACAGAAAAACGTTTTCCCCTATTTGGAACTCAATTATATCGGAAAAAATTATGTACCACTTGCAGGAATTATTGATGAAAGATGGAAAATATTAAAAGAATTAAAAGATTTATCTAAAGACATTTCTTCCACTTATAAGAAGCTAGAAAAATTCATAGATAGAGATAATATTAATCTTATTTCAGAAGAGGAGTTTTCTACTGGGCATTTTCTAATTGGCAATGAAAATGATGGGTTGCTTATATCTAAGCGACTGCATAAATTATTCCCAAATGCAAAAATAATTGTCGGAGTAAGAGAATTAAAAGATCTTGTAATTTCTTTATATAGAGAATACATACTTGAGGGGGGGGTTCATGATTTTAAACATTTCCTGTATAATATACTTGTTATAGAAAAATATAATTACAAGAGATATATGGAAACACTTCAAAATTTGTTTGGCTCAGAGAATATATTTATATTCAAATTTGAAGATTTCAAGAGAGATAACAAAAAAGTTATAAAAGAAATGTGCGATTTTATTGGTGTTAGATGCCCAAATTTTAAGAGTAAAATAATAAGAAAGGGCTATGGCAAAAAACAAATAGAAATTGCAAAATTTCTTAATAAACTTTTTAAGAATCGATTAAATCCGAATGGACTAATTCCTCTTAATTATGGAACCTTTTTTCCGCCAAAGCTTTTATTAAATAATAGATTCTCCTATAGATTGAATTATGAAAGAAAAGTTTTATCTATGGAAGAACTCGATATCTTAAACAAATTCCTCGAAGAAAAAAATTTGGGTGAATGAGATGATAGTATTTTTTTCTCGCAATTTGCACGAATATCATTACATTTTACCAGTCATAAAAAAAACAGGAGGAGTTCTTGTAACCCCCTCCACAGATATCATGAGATTGGCAGAAGAGAATAATATAAAATGTAAGCTAGGAGATATCTCTACAATAAGAAATTTTAAAAACGCCATCATAGTTGTAGCCTCTCATTATCTTCAATTACCTAGAAATGCTAAGAAAGTTCAGTTATTTCATGGTGTTGCTGAAAAATTTTATACTTATACAAAATCCAACTTTAAAGATGCAAACAGCATTTTATATTGGATAAATTATACTATCTTTTTGCTTCCTCCTCCTCTAAGTAAATTAAGTATATTCCATGATAATCCTTATACACCTATCAGAAAGTTGAATTTAGAAAGGTTTATTAAAGATAGATATGATTTGTTATGCATCCCCGGACCATATGCTGAGAAAAAATTAAAAGAGAAACAAATACTCAGAGAAGATAATTGGGCTAAGATCGGTTTTCCTCGATTTGATGATATTGTAAATAAAAAAATCAATAAGGAAAAATTAATGGAAAAATTCAATATTTCGAAAGATAAAAAAACCATACTGTATGCTCCAACTTGGTCTAGCCGAGGACATTTATGTTTAAGTTCTCTTCCATATATGGGGCTGGATATTTTGAAAATGGCGATAGACAGAGGATATAATGTAATTTTTCGTCCTCACTCACTTATTTTAAAATATAATCAGTTTCCTAAAATCATCAAAAAGATAAAAAACATGGAAAAAGAATTTGAAAATATCCATTTTGCGGATTCAAAAATAGATATATTGCAATACATGCTCGTATCTGATTTATTAATAACTGATTATTCAAGTGTAGGAATAGAATATCTATTTTTTGATAAACCCATCATATATATAAGACATTTAGGGGACAAATACAAAGGTGGACAAGCAGAAAGATTGGTTGAAAAGGCAGGTGAAACAGTTAAGGATAAAAAAGAACTTGAACAAAAGATGGATGAGATTATAGCAAAGCCTAATGCCAAAAAGAGCTATCGAAATAAACTAAGAGATTTATTTTTTTATAAAATTGATGGAAGAGCATCTGAGAGAGCAAGAGATGCAATTATCTCATTATTAAATGAGAAATAAAATTAGTTTAATCTCTCATTCTTCTCATCGCCTTCCTTATTTTTTCTTTCTGGAGCCATGTCATCCTCCTTTTCCTTTCTTCTTCCAGCATTTCTACATGATTATTTATTATTTTCTCAAACTCCCTGCATTTTTCCTTATGTTCTTCTCTCTCGTAAAGATTTTGCTGCTCTTTAGGATCATCTCTTAGATTATATAACTCTTTTTTATCTCCAGATATTATCAATTTCCATTCACTATCTCTATAGGCGGTTATTCTCTCGCCTTTCCACGCTTCTGCTATTATATACTCTTCTGTCATCTCAAAAACATTTTTTCCTTGCATCCATTCATTTCCCTGCAAACCAAGAAAATGAAAAATTGTGGGAACTAGGTGGAGGAGGGATACGGGCTTCTCCATCCTGCTGCCCCCCACATCTTTACCATAAAAAATTAGAGGAATGTGAAGTAACTCATCGTATAATTTTTCCTCGTGCCCCAATCCTCCATGCTCCCTGAATTCTTCTCCATGGTCCGCTGTTATGACAAAAAGAGTTTCTGGAAAATTCTTCTCTATCTTTCTTATAAGGCTCTGGAGCACCCAATCAACATATCTTATACAACCATCATATAAATTGATATAATCTGGCAATTCCTCATCTTTGATTTTTTTTCTCATTTCAACATCATCTATTTTTTTCCCCATCCATATTTTTTTTATATGACTATATTTTCTCAATCCCAACTCTTCCAAAAATTTATTAGGAGGTACATAGGGCATATGA
>JAPDJP010000019.1 GCA_029259055.1 Thermoplasmatota archaeon
AAATACAAATGTAATAGTATATGCTGGTGAGGAATGCAAGCATTACATTGAATACTATGCAGTAGATGACCTAGGAAATGCATGTCCAATACACAATCAGACATTCTACGTAGATGATACACCACCAGTAATTGAAAAAGAATATGGAGAACCCAAGTATGAAAAGGGTGGTACAGCAACAATATACTTCCTATCCGAGAACTTCACAGCTGGAGTACCACCACCAGGATGGACTCAGGAAGAAGCAGGAGAATGGACACAAAGTTCAACAAATTATGCTGGAGGAGAAGCACCAGAAGCTGATCTATACTGGTGGAATATCTGGGGAGATTACGCCTACTTAGAATCAGTAGCAGTAGATACATCAAGTGCAGCAACATTATTCTTAGAATTCAAGTCATACATAGATGATTATGCTGGTGGATATAACTGTACAGTATATGTAAGAAAGGATGCAACAGATACATGGCATGATATAACACCATGGACAAATCCAATTTCGGGAGATGTTGGACCAGCTACATACGTGGTTGATATAACACCATACATAGGTACAGCAACACAGGTAAGATTTGAATTTGATGGAGATGCATATGATATAAATGATTGGTTCCTTGATGACGTAATGATTTATGGAGAAGTTCCTGGTGGAGGAGTAGATACATATATTACAACGTCAACACCAATATATCTGAATGCAACAGATGCTGGAGAATGTGCAGTTGGAAGCTACATAATATACTACCGCATATGGAATGAGAATACTGGATGGTCAGCATGGCAGGCTGGATTGCCAAATACAAATGTAATAGTATATGCTGGTGAGGAATGCAAGCATTACATTGAATACTATGCAGTAGATGACCTAGGAAATGCATGTCCAATACACAATCAGACATTCTACGTAGATGATACACCACCAACATCAATAAAAGAAGTGGGTATGCCTAACTATATGGATTATTATGTAAAGACAACAACACCAATATGGATAAATGTAACAGAGGATTACACCGATGCAAATACATGTGACGTAGGAGCTAAGGAAATAACCTATGAGATTTGGTGGGACAGCAACGGAGACGGCGTCGTTGATACAGTGGTTGAGTCTGCTACAGTAGAAGATAATTCAGCAGATGACCTGAATCCAGACTTTGGAGAAATAAGCATCGTACTTTATCTTGGAGAAGAGTGTTATCATGAAATCTGGTGGTATAGCGCTGATTATCTCGGAAATGCAGAAGCATGGAATATGCAACCACATGAAGTTGATGAAACACCGCCAGTTATAACAAAAGAAGTTGGACAACCACACGTAGAAGTTGACCCAACCACATACTATGTAAGCAGTGCTACACCAATCTGGCTAAATGCAACAGACGAGAAATCGGGTGTTTATAACTTCAGCTATAGAATATGGTATAATGGCACATGGACACCATGGAATGACGTGCCAGGTACATCTATAATGATCACATTACCAGAAGAATGTGAGCATATAATAGAAGCAAGAGCATGGGATAACATTGGTAATTACGGCTATGATCCTATAACAGTATATGTTGACAATACACCACCAGTTACAAATATTAGCTGGACATATAGCACTGATTCCTTATTGAGTCCAATTGCTACAATAACAATTACCGCAACAGACTATGGATGTAATGGTGGTGCATGGGATAATACAATATACTGGAGAATTGATGGAGGCGTTATCCATTCAAAGAAAGCCAATATCGTCACTCTCCATATAACAGAGTCGGGCATCCACACAATTGAGTATTGGGCTGTTGATGGAGTAGGAAATGAAGAAACACCACATCACATGGTTACCATTGCGATAGATGCAACACCACCTGTAACGCACATTGTGTTCGATCCAGAAGGCATCTATGAGGATGGATGGTGGTATATAACTCCAGATACAAAGATCCTATTCAATGCAACTGATGGAGAATCAGGAGTAGCAGAAACAAGATACAGAATAACTAATATGGAGACAGAGGAGAAGACAGAATGGACAGTATATACCGGAGCATTCAAGCTAGATACAGGAGTGTACATGGTTGACTATTACAGCATTGACAATGTTGGAAATGCGGAAACTGCAAAGACAGCCTATATTATAGTTAGTCAAGATCTTGCACCACTAACAATATGCAACGTGAATCCACCATTACCAAATGGAAATAATGATTGGTACACAACAGATGTTACTGTTAGCTTTGATGCAATCGATAAGGATGGTGTGAAGGCAACATATTACAGAATAAATGAAGGCGAATGGAATGAATATGTTGCACCAATAACATTAGACAAAGAAGGAGTGTATACAATAGAATATTACAGTATTGACATTGTTGGACTCACTGAAGATGTAAAGAGTATAGTGATCAAGATTGATAAGACAGCTCCTGCAATTGAAATAGAGAAACCAAGGAATGCTCTCTATATCTTCGATAAGGAAGTGCTACCATGGGCTAAACCAATCATAATAGGCAAGATAACAATAAAAGCAACAGTATATGAGACAATAGAAACATCTGGAATGGATAAAGCATATCTAAAGATAGATGGTGAAGTCAGGAAGACATTTGATAACGAGATAAGCTATACATGGAATGAATTTGCAATAGGAAGAAAAGAAATAAGCATTGTTGCATATGACAAAGCAGGAAACAAAGCAGTGAGAACAATCGATGTAGTAATCTTTAACTTTGGCCTATAACCCCCCTCTCCCCCATTTTATAATTTATTAAAAAAATTTTTTGTCATCTTTTGTCACACCAAAGCATTTTTATATCGATTCATAATATCATTTTGGAGGCAAAAAATGAAAGGCAAAGTAGTATCTTTAGCGGTTGTGTTAATGTTAGTGGGTTCTATTACAGCGATTCCAATAAGAGCCATGAACGACCCAAATACACTCACATACCCAATAAGTTTTTCTGGCATTGAAATAAAAGAAAAGGAAATAAAAGGAATGACTTTTACAGAGGTATTATTACCAGAAGTTCCAACAATAGGAAATCCTGGCGAACCCATGCTACCTGTAAAGTCCGTAGGTATCCTGCTACCGCCAGCAAAAGATATTGCTTATATTGAAGTGACACCTCTTTCCAGCATTCAAATACCCATAAATAATTATATTGCACCCGCGCCAGAGCCTGTTCCAATTGGTTATCCAGCACCTAAAAAATTAACAATAAACAAGGAAGTATATACAAGTGATGAACCTTACCCAAGAGAGATTTACCAAAACCTTGGTGTACAATATGCGAGAGGATTCCCAATATTAACATTAAATATTTTCCCAGTTCAATATATACCAGCACAAAATAAAATAATATTCCACCAAGATATAACAATAAAATTGCATTTAAAAGAGGGAAAAGTGAGTTCATTATATAGGGGACTAGGTGAAGACAAGGAATGGATAAAAAATCTCATAATCAATCCAGAGATAATAAACAGTTACCACGATGTACAGCCTATGAGTTATCCGGGAGGTATTTGTGATCCAGCAGATTCGTATGATTATGTCATTATAACGAGTGAAGCATTAAATGAGACAACAGGATATGAATACAATTGGAGCGATTTATTACAATCAAAAATAAGTAAAGGTTTGTCAGCAACAAAAGTTACCGTAGAGCAGATAGATGCTTGCCCAGATTACTGGAATACAACAAATCCTTTATTCAACGACACTCAATGCCATATAAGAGAATTTATAAGAGATGCTTATAGCGATTGGGGAGCCAAATATTTCCTATTAGGAGGAGATTGGGATGGCGTAGATAACCATGTGCCGTTTAGATATCTGTATGATGACCAATATGAATATATGAACATCCCATCTGACTATTATTACAGTCACTTGGACGGCAATTTCAACGCGGATGAAGATAATTATTGGGGAGAAAATACAGACAATATAGATTTATATTCAGAGGTATTTGTTGGAAGAGTTCCAGTTGGAAACGCTGCAGAAGTTTCAGTATTTGTAAAGAAGACACTCGAATATGAAGCATATATGGACAAGGATTTCTTAGAAGAAGCGTGCATGTATGGAGGAAATTTGGGATGGGCGGTAACATCCGCTGAATATAAAGAAGAAATTCATCATGGTTCAGCAAACTGGACAGGTTTCTATACATATGGCTTTGATGATTATAATGCAGCCAATCCAGGAAATGAATATAATGTAACCTGTGTCTATTATGATTGGGGAGCATCCATACCAGACGATTACAAAAACAGAGTGAACAATGATTTAGTACATATTACAAATCATTTGGGACATGGTAATCACTGGATCGCATTGGAGATGGATATTAGCGAGTTGGCAACCCTAACAAATACAAAATATTTCTTCGTATATTCTCAAGCTTGTGATAGTGGTTCTTATGACGAAAATGCCCCAGATGATTGTGCAGTAGCTTTCCTATTATGTAACGTGACGTTAGAAGAACACGGAATATTTGCTGGAGTATTTAATACAAGATATGGTTGGGGTAATAGTGGAAGTACAAATGGAAGTAGCCAATGGTTAGATCGATTATTCTGGGACGCATTCTTCAACCCCTCCGCAGGAGGAAGCAATGAACTATATTGGCATTTAGGAGCAGCTTTTGAATATTCAAAAGATATGCATGCTCCATATATTGGATGGGATGTTCATAAATTCGTCCAATATGATAATCATCTATTCGGAGATCCAGAAGTTATGTTGCATAAGCCGTTAGTTGCTGAACATAATATTGGAATAACAAGTGTTGATGTGAATGACCATCTTCCACCAAATACAAATGTGACAATTAATGTAACATTGGTTAATAACGGTAATAATAGCTATCAGGAAGTGTGGGTTAGATTAAGAATAAATGGAACAGAAGTAGATAACCAAACCATTTATAATTTCACAAAGAATACATATAGACAGGTTACCTTGCATTGGGTTACGCCATCATCTGGTTGGTATGTTTTAACAGTAAATGCAACAATTGGAGTTCCACCTGGTATTGTTGAAAATTATACTTTAGATAATGAAAAGAGCTTAGATGTTGTGATAGGTCCAGATATAGCGGTTATGGATATAACGGCTCCAGACTACTTAGGAATAGGATATGCTCAACCAGTCAAAGCAACAATTGCAAATCTTGGAGTTACTGATGAGCCATCCATTACAATTCAATTGATAGCTAATAATACAGTGGTTAATTCTACGGTAATATCATTAAATAGTGGAGAAAGTACAGAAGTTACATTTATGTGGGATGGGACAACATCAGGAGAAGGAATATATGATGTTATCATTCATGCAGTTCCTGTAGCTGGAGAGAGTTATTTGAAAAATCAAAATAAGAGCCATACAGTTGAAGTTTTCTATCCACACGGATTGCTTTTGCTTGTTGATGATGATAATGATGATGAAGGAGAAGAGCCATATGAGAAATGGTATATAAATGCCATATATAAAGCCCACTGGGTCTTTGATTTATGGGATATTGATGATGATGGAGTGCCACCCGCAAGTTATATGTCCAATTATTCAGCGGTAATATGGGAAACAGGAGATACTGGTGATACTTTCGGTTGGGATTATTATCCAGCATTAGATGCAAGTGAGAGAGCGGCTATCCAAGATTATTTAACAAACTACTCAGGCAGATTATTCATTAGCGGACAAAATATTGCTCAAGATGCACAAAATGAAGGATGGACAGATTGGTTAGCCACATATTTCCATGCTAATTTATCAACAACAGATACGGGTGTAGTTGATATGGAAGGAGTAACAGGAGATCCAATTGGGCATAATTTATCATTTATCATTGCTTCTGGAGACGGAGCTAACAATCAATATTCTCCAGACGGAATAGAAGCAACCGCGGATGCGCAAACATCATTTATTTATGAAGGCACATCATATGAAGGAGCAGTTCATTACAGAGGCATATATTCAGTAGTATTCTTCTCATTTGGTTTTGAGGCAATATATGATTTTGCAACAAGAACAACGGTTATGCAAAGAGTACTCAATTGGTTAGTAGCAGAGCATGATATTGCTGTTTTAAGCTTAGATGTGCCGGATTACGCGGTTCCGTCAACAACCATATATGTAAATGCAACCATTTTCAATGGAGGTATTAATCCAGAGAGTAATATATTAGTTAACTTTACTGTTGATGGAGTTGTTATGGATTCTGTTGTTATTCCTTCTCTAAATCCTGCACAATCCACAGTAGTAAGCTTTACTTGGACACCATCGGCTGGAGTATATACAGTTGGTGTAGAAGTGCAACCAGTGCCAGGAGAAAATATAACGATAAATAATCAATTATACAAGCAAGTTATAGTTGGCCCAGATATTGCAATTACTGGATACATAATTCATTATAAGGGAGATGTTGACTATCTCTTCTACGGAGAAAATCATACTATAACAGTAATGGTTAAAAATATGGGAGTAATAGATGTTAGCAATGTAGAAATCCAGTTATTAGAAAATGGAAGCTTAGTAGATAGCAAAGTAATTTCCTTATCTGCAGGAGAATCCATTAATATTGATTTATATTGGACCCCATGGACTACTGGATTAAGATTCGTAACGCTCCATGCTGTACCAGTAGCAGATGAATATATGGTAGCAAATAACTGGCTCAATACAACAGTTCTTGTCAAAAAGGTTCCAGATATGGAAATTGCTCCATTAAGTATCGTATATAGCATTGAGCAAGGTAATATAGAATCCACATATATAAATATCAGTAATGTAGGATATGGTGACCTATATTACAATATAACAACGAAAGCACCATCTATAGAAGAAGATTTTGATTCTCTATTCCCACCCGAAGGATGGGAGATAAAAGATTTAGGAGATGCAACAGGAGATAGTTGGCAAGTAACAAGTTATAATGCATATTCAGGAACTTATTCCGCATATGTACCATATGGACCATCTGGTATATTCCAGGATGAATGGCTAATTACACCATTTATTACACTTCCATCAGATAATCCATACATATCCTTCTATCATATGGCGGATTGGGCAAGTTGGGATACTGCGCCTAATCATTTAATGATTTCCTTAGATGGTGTAACATGGACAGTTATCGGGGATTATTATTATGACAACGGAACATTACCAGAAGTTTGGACAGAGGAGAATATAAGCCTCGCTTCCTATGCTGGTATGGCTGTTAAGTTTGCATGGCATTATCAGAGTGAGTATGGAGAAGACTGGTATATAGATGAAATAAAGGTGGGCAGTGATTCCGGCGTTATATTTGAAGAGGGCTTTGAAGTATTCCCACCACCAGGATGGGAAAGATATGATTATGGTAGCTCAGGAGACGGATGGAATACAAATGACTGGCATTTATATTATGACCCAACCTATGGATGGGTAGCAAGAGTATACTATTCTCCAGTTGAAAATCAAGACGAGTGGTTGGTTTCACCAATAATAGATTGTTCTGGAATGCAAGAAGTTTATCTCAGATTCTGGCATTATTGGCATACTGGTTTTACACCCGGTGCATATGGAAGTGTATATTTAAGCTTGGATGGCGGAGCAACATGGTCTATAGAAATCGCCAATTTCACCTATCCAAATGACGATATAGGATATAAAGAATATAACATCACGCAGTGGGCAGCTGGACAGAGCCAAGTTAGAATAAGGTGGAGATATGTTGCATACAATGATTGGTGGTGGATGCTTGATAATATAGAAATAACTGGAAGTGCGAACTGGATCCAATGTTCTCCAAGTAGTGGAATAGTATCTCCATTTGATTATCAGAATATTACCGTAACATTTGATGCTCGCTATTTAGAAGTTGGTACATATAATGCTTCAATTATTGTGGAAAGTAACGATCCTCATAGTTCATTAGGAAATGGAGGTCTTACTGTTACAATACCAGTTACATTAAATGTTACACCATTGCCTCATAATATAGGAATAATCGATGCAGAAATACCGAATGTGGCTTATCTATATACTGCCACCCCAATAAATGCAACAATCAAGAATAAAGGAACAAATGATGAGAGCAATATACTTGTTGAGTTACTTATAGACAATATAAGTATAGATAGCTATACTATACCATATTTAGCAGCTGGTGCCACAACTACAATAACATTTACATGGACTCCAACATCAAAAGGAATGCATGAAGTGCGTATTTATGCTCACCCAGTTGCTGGAGAAAATGTAACCTTGGATAACAATTACACAAAGCTTGTGGAAGTAAGAGGCAGACCAGCCATATGGGTTAGTCCGACAAGCTTTGACTTTGCTTTGCTACCGGGAGAGACTGTACAAGATACGTTAACAATAGGAAATGATATAGCCGCTACGGATAATTTAACATTCTATATTGCATTGGCAGGTAATTATGGAGGCGGATGGATTGAACAGTGGAGTCATCAATGGGGAGACTCCGGGCATAGCCAGCATGCACAACCAATAGGAGATATTGATGAGGATGGAATAAACGAGATAATAATGGGTGGTTATGCAAGTGCAGGATGTCACATTTATTCATACAATGCTTCTGCTGGCACATATGAAGAAGAGTATTTCTGGACTTATCCAGGAGGATGGTATGACACACCATCTGGTTCATGTGTTATTGACTTAGATGATGATGGAGACTTAGAATTCGTAACATCCTGGGCTTATAGTGGACAAGATGGAATACATGCACATGATTGGGATGGAAGTAATTTAACAGAACTTGATTATGAGACAATTCCAGGAAGTTATATTGTTTTCGATGTATATGCATGCGATTATGATGATGATGGAGATGTTGAAGTAATAGTTGCCAACATGCCGAATAATCCAGGAGATCCACAAGTATTGGCATATGCTTGGAACAATACAACAAATGAATTTGAACTTGAGTTAACATGGGCAAGTGGCTCAGCAAATGAGTGCCCAATGGTATGGAGTGGAGACGTTGACGGAGATGGATTAACAGAAGTGGTAGCGGCATTATCATATGATTATAAAGTTATAGCTCTTAACTATGTAAATGGCTCATGGATAGCAGAAACAGTTTATGATGGATTTGCACTTCCACCATATGGAGTAGGCTGTGCCGACATTGATGGAGACGGAGTAGATGAAATAGCAGTTGGAGTCGCAGATGGTACAGCCTGTTATATCTTTGATTGGAACGGTGCTGGATGGGATATTGTATGGCAGGATAGCTATCCAGGAGAGGAGGAAGTAATTGAAGCAGTAGCCATGGGAGATGCTGATAATGATGGAGATATAGAAGCATTGTTTGGAACAGATATAGTACATGTAATTTCCCTAACACCAGCAGGATATGTTGAGGAGAGCACAATAAATATAACATCAGGAAAACTTGCGGGAGTCGTTATTGGTGATACAGATAATGATGGATTAAACGAAGTAAAGGCCAATGATATAATAAGTGGACCAGGAAAAGAATGGATAGTTGAATGGATGAATGGATGGCTAAGTGTGGAGCCAATGAATGGTACCTTAGGAATAGGAGAATCAATGCCACTTACCGTTACAGTAAACACAACCGGATTATCTGCAGGTAACTATTTGGCATATATAGTAGTGTATAGCAATGATCCATTCAATCCAGAGATATGGGTACCTGTCAATCTTACCGTAACACAACCACTTACTGCTGATGCTGACGGTCCATATTATGGTGCTCCTGGTGTGCCAATACAGTTCTATGGTTCAGCAACTGGAGGAGTGCCACCATATTCATTCCACTGGGACTTTGGAGACGGAAATGAAAGTTATGAGCAGAATCCAATACATGCATATGCAAGTGAAGGAAATTATACCGTGACACTTACAGTTACAGATAGCTTTGGATATACTGACCAAGATATAACATATACAATAATTATTCCTGACTTAGAGCCGCCAACAACATGGACAACAGTTACAGAAGCATATAATGGATTTATATCATCTTCCTCAGTAATTACAATTCATGGAGAAGACAATAGCGGAATATTCTATATCCATTATATAGTAGATGGTGGAGCGGAACAGGTAGGCGAGCAGAATAGCGAAATCTATATACAATTCGATACAGTTGGTATGCACACTTTAGAATATTGGGGCGTTGATGAAGTAGGAAATGAAGAAACACACCATGTAGAAGTATATTATGTAGATGCAACCCCACCAACAACACAAATCACTTTCAATCCACCTTCCACATATGAGGATGGTATCCATATAATCACACCAACTACGCAAATTCTGTTTGTATCAACTGATAATACAGGCGTTGCAGCTACTTACTATAGAATAACAACTGAAGGAAATACAACAGATTGGATGGTATACACAGCACCATTTACTTTGGATGTAGGAACATATACCATAGATTATTACAGTATAGATAATTTAGGAAATATTGAAACAGCAAAAACAGCATCTATACTTGTTAGTCAGGATTTAGCTCCAATAACGACTTGCTATTTAGAGCCACCATCTCCAAATGGAAATAATGGATGGTACACAACTGACGTTACAGTAAGCTTTGAAGCTACTGATGGAGATGGAATAAGAACAATCTACTATAGAATAAATGAGGGAGAATGGAATGAATATACAATGCCATTCAAGCTTTCCCAAGATGGTATATATGTAATAGATTACTATAGTATTGACAGTATCGGAATGAAAGAAAGCGTTAAAACGATTGTAGTGAAAATCGATAAAACCGCACCAAGCATTGATGTAAAGAAACCAAGAAATGCATTGTATATATTTGATAGAGAAATAATGCCATTTGTAAAAACAATTGCTATTGGTAAACTAACCATTGAAGCCAAATCACAAGAAGTTACATCTGGTATAGATACAACAATTATTAAGATAAACAATGAAATTAAAGAAACAGCAGGCGAAGAGATAAGCTATACATGGAATGAATTTGCAATAGGAAAACAAGAAATAAGCATTGTTGCATATGACAAAGCAGGAAACAAAGCAGTGAGAACAATCGATGTAGTAATCTTTAACTTTGGCCTATAACCCCCCTCCCCCCTTCATAATTTTATGAAAACTAATAGAATTTTTGAAAAAATTGATAAATTAATAAATTTTGTAGAAAAGGAGAGACTTGGTATATTAGGAGTATTTATTTTAGTTTCAATAATTATTTCAGTTAGAACATTTTTAGAAGCTTCTTTATCACCGTCTTGGAGGAAATTTTATGGTGCCTTTTTTTATGCCCATACCATGGCTTTTTATGTTCCCCAATTTCTGGGGATGCTCCTCCTTCTTAAAATATTTACAGGAGAAAAACTAATTAAGTTAGCAAATTTAGCTTCTCTTGGATTCATAATAACAATATTTCCCCCCATTTATGATTTTGTAATCTGTAATAGAAAATATGGATATGCATATCTGTCTTATGAAAAAATACCCAAAATGCTAACCAGTTTTTATTTAAAATATCCATCACAATTCCACCAATTAAGCAATGGACAAGTATTACAATTTATCATTTTATTTACACTAGCAACAATATATATGATATTTAAAACTAAATCGCTGATAAAGTCTATTACATTCCCAATAATAATTTATTTTGGCGCCCCCCTTACGGCTTTTCCAACTCTCAATCCATTTTTAGCAAAATTAAATGAAATAAAAGCAACCACCAATTATCCATTAGCTGTTGAATCTGTATTGTATCTATTTAATTATATACTTGTTTCGGCCATTATTTCTTTGTTAATCTTATTTGTGATATATAAAAGAAAAATTATTAATATATTTAAAAGCATGAGATTAATGCCTACTGCGCATTTTTTATTGATGGTTATAATCGGCATAATAATTGCTAACCAAATAAATATGATAAAAGTATTTTCAATGCCATGGGAAGTAGAAACTGGGTTGGTGGGCATTGCTCTATTTTCCACCTTCTTATTATGGCAATATGCAGTATGGATTAATCATGTATATGATTACGAAATTGACCAAATAACAGCAAAAGAAAGGGCTCTACCACAAGGTATACTTAATGTAAAGGCGGTCAAAGAAACAGCATTTGTACTTTGTATTATTTCTATTTCCTTATCTTTTTTGTTAGGGTATGCTTTTTTTATGGCTATATTAGCTGCTTTTTTAGCTTATATATATTCATGCCCTCCATTTAGACTCAGAAATACCATTTTTTCTTCTTTATTTATTGGCGCTGGCTCTATGATGGCTTTCTTCTACGGGTATTTTGTGCCTTCTCCATCCATGATAAGATATGAATGGTTTATATATTCCACAATACCAAATATGGAAACAATATTTATTGGAATTTTAATTTTCGTTATATTATCGGTTGGTTCAACAATAAAAGATATAAAAGATTATGAAGGCGATAGAAAAGCGGGAGTAAAAAATATTTTTACTGTTTTTGGAATCGAAAAAGGAACAAAAATAGCAACAGTCCTGATATTTTTAGCCATTAATATGCCATTGTTGATAATTCATGATTTAATCGATTTTATCTTCCTCCCTTTCTATGCTCTTTTAACATCCCTTTATTTCTTAAAGAAAAAAAATTTTCAGTTAACATTCCTATTGTATATGATTGGTTTATTGTATTGTTTGGTCAGATGGATGAAAATTTTATAGGGAGATTTGTGACAAAAACCTTTAAATACTCCTTTTTGTATACATATTTGGAGGCAAAAAATGAAAGCGAAAGGTTGGAAATTGTTGTTGGTTGGAATAATAGCAATAGCACTAACTACACCAATTGGAGCAGTAAGCGTTGAAAAGGGAAGAGAAACAAATAACAATGATTCAACGCCACAGGGAGACGAAATAAAATACATGGAATTGAATGACAGGATGGTACAAGATCTACAAGCGGGAGTACCCCGTAAACAAGCACCACCTGTAGCGCCGTTACAAACTGTTATATGGAGCGAAAATTTTGAAACCGGAAGTGCACCTGGTTGGACTTTTATTCCACTTTATCCACCCAATGCAGATACTTGGACAGTAACTACTTCTGTACCATGGTGGGCTGATGGTACATATAAGGGAGGAAACTATTGGTTAATGTATGATGATGATGCATGGGATGGTGGCATGTATGCAAATAATGGTTCAATAGCATTAACACCAACAATAGACTGTACTGGATATCAAAATGTTTACCTGACATTCAACATGTCTTTTGATTCTTATGCGAACATATATGGAAAGTTCTGGGTAAATGTAACAGATGGTACTGGATGGGTAAACGTTTATTTCATAGAGGATGTAGACAATGATACAATTGTTACATTAGATATCTCAGCAATTGCAGATGGTCAGATAATCCAGATAAACTTCACCTATGTTGATGATGGCTATTGGGCAGCTGGATGTGCCATTGATGATGTAATAGTCCATGGTACACCAGCAGGTGGACCACCAACATATCATGATGTAGCTGTTGATATCGTATATCCAGAAGATGGTGGGATGTATAACACTGCTCCAAAGAAAGTCATCGTCAATGTAACAAATGAGGGGCAATTTGACGAACCACAATTAGACTTCCACTTACAAGTATATAAGGAAATTCAACCAAATCCAGAACCTGTATGGTGTGACGATATGGAATGTTGCTCAGTAAATTGGACATCGTATGACTGGGATGGAGATCACTATTCATGGGCAAAAACAGATAAGAGAGCCCACAGCGGAGAGTGGAGCTATCATGTAACATGCCCAATGATGGGAACATATCCACCAAATTCACATGATAGCTTAATAAATACTTATCCAGTTATAGAACCACGTTGTCCAGATGGAACAGTTACTGGTGCAGAACCAGTATATGGAGAATTGAGCTTCTGGTTCTGGATGCAGGGTGAATTTGACACAATGTACAGAGGATTATATGACTTCTTATTTGTTAAAATCAGCCCAGATAATGGAGCCACCTGGTATCAATTAGCTGATACACAGGGACAATATATCTATTATCTTGATACAACCGATCAGAATAATTATCAGAATCCAGCAGTTTGGTATGAATGGGAAAATGGATGGGTACATGTAATAATAGATATCACACCATTAATTCCTCTTGGAGATGAATGGAAAGTTAATTTCACATGGGTAACAGATCCAAACTTCAACTTTGAAGGAGTATACATTGATGACGTCTGCTTTGCCTTCCAATGCGGTCCATTACAACCATTGGTATTCCAAGGATATAAGTATGTACATAATTTAACAAGAGGAGAAACGAGAACAATTGAATTCCCATTAGAAATAAATATTTTCGAAAATAACACAAAGTATTGGATTCAAGTTTATCATAAGGGAGAATTAATAAATGATTCCGATCCAAGTGATGATGAACAAAACATTTCAATTTGGATCGTTGACTATCATGATGTCGGCGTTGATTGGGTAGATGCTATAGACAGAGTAGAATTAAGAGCATGGGATCCATTAGGTACACCAGTTGATGTATATGCAAATGTAACAAATTATGGTACATTTGCAGAAGAGGATGTGCCAGTAAAAATGGAAGTTTATGAGCTTGTTGAACAAACAATAATGTATGAAGATTTATCCGGTGGAACACCAGATATGGCATATCAATGGATTCATGGTAGTGTATTAGGAGATGACCTATGGCATGTAACAAGTAGAGATGGATATGATGATACATACTCATGGTATTGTGGAGACGAGGGTACAACAGTTCTAGGAGTATATCATAATGGAATGTATGTAAATTATCTATTCACACAGAGAACATTTACAGAATTAAATGAGGCGTATGGTGCAATTCTGAAATTCAGTGCAAAATGGTCATTTGAAGAAGGCGATTACTGGAATATATTGTTATATGACCCAGTTTCAGGATATATATTAGGAAATTCATGGCAAGCTCCATATGTGCATCCAGAATTTGAACTAACATCTACATCACACGGCAGAGGAACATGGTATAATAATAATGAATGGTGGGGTCCAGATAATCCACACGGAGAATCAAGCTATCAATATAATAACTATATGGAGGGAGAAGGACAATTTACAATTGACTTGTTCTATATAATGGATTATTGGAGAAATGTACTCGGTCCATGGTATGGAATTCCATTCTTCGGTACACCTGACAATCCATCATATGCTTGTGGAATAGGATTTGCAGTATGGTATACAGATGATACAATTAATGTGTGTCCAGACAATCCAGAAGATTGGAGCGGATTACTAATTGATAATATAGAAATAGTTGCATTCTTCAAGGGAGAAAAAGTATATGAAGAAACACAATATGTTGATTTAGATATTGATGAGACAGAAACACTACATTTCATATTCCCAGCACATGAATATAGTAAATACATAATAGAAGTTACATCATTGTTACCAAATGATATGAATCCTTCAAATGATATGGCATGGGATCAAACATTTGTATATCAACAAATAGAATATGATGAATTTGAGAATCCAGCAGAACCATGGGCAACATATGCATCATATGACTGTACATGGTGTTTACCATCATACTGGCATGCTGTTGATTACATCCCAGGATGCTGGTATGACCACAGAGCACCATATATGTGGTGCGGAGATGATTACTATGGTACATACTTACCAAATATGGATGATTCATTAGTGCTCTGGAATACAACAGAAAATGACTTCGAATGGATTGACTTCACAAATGCAATTACTGGTAACTTTACATTAAGTGTATGGATTGACATTGAATCATATTATGATGGATGTTATGTAGAATACAGTACGGATGGCTTACACTGGTATCCATTAGATGTCTACATATACATGCCAGATCCATATAACTTCTGGATAGGACCATTACCATACTTCACATATGATTATAGCTACTTCTATTATTATCCAAACTGGACACATATGTGGCTCAATGCCTATGTAGATATATCACCATGCTTAGGACAGAAGGTAACATTTAGATTTAGATTTGTATCGGATAGTTCAGTAGAATGGTCTGGATTCTACTTTGATGATGTTGTAATATCGGCAGGAAGTCTGATATTGAAACAAGATGACTTCTCAACATATGGTGTACACGATACATGGATGTGGTTAGGCAAGTGGACATGGGCTGGCGACTGGTGGAGAATGGAAGGAGGAGTATGGATTAACAACGACTGGCTCAGCGGATTATATGTAACCAACTTGAATAATATATTAGTAAAGACTGTCCCAGACTTAGCAAAAGCATATGATGCATACCTATACTTCGATACCAAGTATGCATTAGAAGATGGATACGACTTTGGATATCTTGAAATATTTGCAGGAGATGAAATAGATCCATGTACATCTGGCGGAGTAAAGGATATGTTCACTGGAGACAGTGTAGGATGGGAGAGCGTGGCAGTACATCTAAAGCACTGGTTATTCCAAGGAATGGTACACATTGGATGGAGAATGCTATCAGACTCGATCATAGTTGATGAAGGATGGCAAATTGACAATGTAACAATAATAGGTAAGTTAGATACAGATGCTCCAGTAACAGTACATTATCTAAGTCCAGCAGAGCCAGATGGATGTGATGGATGGTATAAGTCAGCAGTAACTATTACATTAGATGCATGGGACAATGTAGAACTTGCAGCAACATACTATAGAATAGATGGAGGAGAATGGATGCTATATGAAGAGCCATTCACTGTAAGCAGTGATGGAGTACATACAATAGAATATTATAGCGTTGATGTTGTAGGAAATACAGAAGATGTACACTCATTTACAATAAAGATTGATAGAACAGCACCAACAGCAAGTATAACATTCCCACAAGAAGGATACATATATCTATTTGGTAAGGAATTATTCGCCAATCCACTTGGAGGAACAATAATAATTGGAGGAATAACATTCCAGGCATCTGCAAGTGATGCAACATCAGGTGTCAAGTATGTACACTTCGAGATAGACGGAATGTCATATGATGATACAACATCACCATATGAAATCTGGTGGCATAAATTCGATTTGATACCAAAGAGCTATACACTATCAGTAACACCACATGACAATGCATGCAATGAAGGTTCAACTGTAACCTTAAGCTTTACACACTGGCTATAAATTCCGCCCTCCCCCCTTTTTTATAATTGTTTTTATATATACATATTTTATTTATTTTCTGATGAAAATAGTACCAGATACTTCCGTAATAATAGATGGAAGAATTACAGAATTAATTAAGGCTGGCAAATTGCAAAAAGTAGATGTTATAATTCCACTTGCCGTTCTAGCAGAATTGGAGCATCAAGCTAATGAAGGAAAAGAAGTTGGTATAAATGGATTGAATGAAATTATTGAATTGCAAGAACTGGCAAAAGAAGGAAAAATTTACATACACTTTTATGGTAAATACCCAACGAAAGAGGAAATTGAATTTCATAGAATAGATGCAATTATAAGAGAAATTGCAGAAGAAATAGGAGCGACATTATTTACTTCTGATAAAGTACAAGCTCTATCCGCAAAAGCAAAAGGAATAAATGTCTATTATATCCCTCCATTACATGAAGAAAAGGAGCTCGAAATATTAAAATATTTTGATGAAGAAACAATGAGTGTGCATTTGAGAGATGGAACAAAACCTTTTGCCAAAAAAGGAAAGCCAGGTAGTTTCAAAATAGTTGAATTAGACAATAAAATTTTAACAGAAAAAGAGTTGACCAATTTAACGCACCAAATTATTGAATATGCAAAAAGAGATCCAGACAGCTTTATAGAAATAGAGAGGAAAGGTGCAACAATCGTGCAACTTGGCAACATGCGTATAGCTATTGCTCGTCCTCCATTTTCTGACAGATTCGAAATCACAGCAACTCGTCCTATTGTTAAATTAAGTTTAGAAGATTATAACCTTGATGAAGAACTCATAAGAAGATTATCGGATTACAATAGAGGAATTTTAGTATCAGGCCCCCCCGGCTCAGGAAAATCGACTTTTGCTCAGGCAGTAGCAGAATATTTGTATAGCTTGGGGGCAATTGTCAAAACTATGGAAAATCCAAGAGACTTACAGGTAAGAGATGAGATAACACAGTTTGCTCCTTTAGAAAAAAACATGGAATTAACTGCAGATATATTGCTTTTAGTTCGTCCAGATTTTGTTGTTTTTGATGAAGTAAGAAGAAGCAAAGATTTTAAGGTTTTTGCAGATATGCGATTGGCGGGGGTTGGTTTAATTGGTGTTACCCATGCTAACCGAGCGATAGATGCAATACAAAGATTGATAGGAAGAGTTGAACTGGGAATGATTCCGCAGGTTGTTGATACAGTTATACATATAGTTGGAGGGGAAATAAAAGAAATTTTAGAATTGGATTTTACGGTTAAAATACCACATGGGATGGAGGAAGCGGACTTGGCCCGCCCAGTTATAATTGTGAGAGATTTTTATACAAAAAAAGCATTATATGAAATCTATAGCTATGGAGAGCAAGTTATTGTTATGCCAGTCAAAGGAGAAGGAAAAAGTCCTCTGAAAACTTTAGCAGAAAAACAAATAAGGCATATTATAGAAAAATACATTGATGGGGATGTTAAAGTAGAAATAAATGGAAATACAGCGGTAGTGTATGTTGAAGAAAAATATATCCCATATTTAATTGGGAAGGGAGGGAAAACAATATCTTCTATTGAAAAAGAGGCGGGAATAAAGATTAATGTTAAACCGCTTTTTAAAGAAGTAGAATTAATACCAAATATTATTAAAAGGAAAAAAGATCTTGTTTTGAAAATTGGTAAGCCATATGCAGGAAAAGAAGCAAAAATAATGATAGATGGAGAAATTGTTTTTTCAGGAAGCGTATCTTCCCAAGGAGATATCAAAATAAAAAGGCATACGTTGACAGGAAAAAAAATTATCGAGGCAATAGCATCAAATGCAAATTTGGTTGTTAGAATAAAATGACAGAAGTAGTTACAGCTGTTGTTATACATAACAAAAAAATTTTACTCCTAAAAAGAGGATCCAAAGTTAGAACATATAAAGGTAAATGGGCATGTGTTTCAGGATATTTAGAAAAAAATGAAAAACCCGTTGAAAGAGCGATTAAAGAAATAAAAGAAGAAACAGGTTTACAAGAAAATGAAATAGTATTGTTAAAAATAGGAAAACCTATAGAATTTTATGATAAAGATATAAAATGGAAAGTGCACCCTTTTTTATTTAAAACCAAGAGGAAGAGTGTTAAAATTGATTGGGAACATACTGAGTATAAATGGATAAATAAGGAAGAAATAGAAAAATTTGACACAGTGCCTAAATTAAAAGAAGTAATTAATGAACTGCTTGCAGATTCATGAAATTGCAACATCTACTACGCAGTGTAAAATGCGAGGAGCATATGACTTTATCTTTTTATAAAATAAAATTTCCGCATATTTTCCCTTTTCCTTTGCAATTTTTTTTATCTTGCTAATTAATCTATCTGGAAAATCTTCTTCTTTGCAATTCTGATGGACATGAATTATTCCCTCACCTTTTAATACATCGATAGCATATGGCAAAAAATTTATGGAATCTAAATAGCCCATTATTACTCTATCAGCTACTCCTCTTGGGGCAACTATTCTACAATCGCCCAATTTTGTTGAAACTAATTTTTCAACATTATTTAATAAGATATTTTCCTGTAAATACTTATAAGCGATTGGATTTATTTCGCAAGCAATAACTCGGGCTTTTGAATAAACAGCCATTGGTAAGGTAAAATATCCTATTCCAGCAAACATATCAACAACTATTTCGTTTTTGCTGGCGGTATTAGCCATTCTAATTCTTTCGTCAATGTTTCCCGAAGAAAACATAATTTTTGAAACATCGAATTTGTATTTTATACCATTTTCAATATGGATTGTTTCGGTATCTTTTCCATATATAAGTTTAAAAACCGGTTTTCTTTCTATACCTTTTATTCCTCCAACATCTTCCAATACTGCCTTGCAATTCAATACTTGTGCATATACTTTAGCTACTTCCCTTTTATTTTTTATTCCTTTGAGTTTAATTACAAGAACATTTCCTAGTTTTTCCCATTTTTTTGGCAATTTTTCAAAATCTTCCATAGGTATTTTTCCTCTTAATTTTTCTTTAATTTCTTCAAAAGGAACAAATTTTTTTCTTAGTAAAAAATCATTTTGTTTAACTATTTTATAATCCGTATTGATATCAAAATCTATTTCATTTTTTATTGGAATCTCTACTCGATCATTATATCTCTTTATTTTTCTACTACTATCTAATAAATTCTTTTTAATCAGTAAATTCTTAACTTTTTCGGCATCATCTTTTTTAACTACTATAGCTAAGTTATTAGCTTCCATAGCAATTCTATTATAAATTTTGGATTGCTAATAATAAATTTTTTGATTACGTTTGACGGATAATCGATATCTCCATATTTGTTTATTATCTCGATATTTTCCTTTACATTTTTGTAGAAGTCCATAAAATCTTTATTGTTCAATTTTAAGAAAATTTTCCTTGCAAAAAGGCATTTTTTAAGCTCCTTTCCAAACGTCTTCATAAAATTTTTTTTATATTGCTTAAAATTTCCAAAGTTTTCTGCCAACAATTCACTAGATAATAAAGCACCATAGATTCCTCCGCCTGAAGTAGCTTTTACTAATCCGCAGGCGTCTCCTATTAGTGCAACATTTCCTCGGTAAAATCTCCTCATACCTATTGGGATTTGTCCTACCTTAATATTTGAAACATTTATATTTAAAATCTTTATAAACTTATTAAATCTTATCCTTAGATTTTCTTTTGTAGCCAATCCCACTCTTGCTATATTTCCTGTTGGTATTATCCATGCAAAAAAGTCTGGAGAAATTTTTTTATCGATAAATACCGTTACAAAATCATCATCAATATTCATTTTTGCTTCCCCTTGTATAGCGTTTAAATATTCCACTTTTCCCATTTCAAATTTTTTTGCTACAGTACTTCTTGCGCCATCTGCTCCTATTAACCACTTATAATTTATATTGTCGCATTTGTTTTTGCGAATTTTATTAACCCTAAATTTTAATTTGTATTCAGCACCGCTTGACATTGCCATTTCTGCCATTTCATTATCAAATAGTTTTCTATCTATAACATAAGCATGTGTTTTATCTCCTCCTATACAAATCTGTTTTTTATCTGGAAAAATTATATATGCTCCCCTTATCTCATTGATTATTGCATTAGTTTTTGAATCCAATATTTTTTCATATAGGTTTATAACTCTTTCGCTTACAAGCCCTCCACACACTTTATTTCCGATTTCCGCGTTTTTCTCCATTACTATTGTTTTATATCCCTTTTTAGAAAGAATATTAGCTAATGAGTTTCCCGCTATCCCTCCACCTATAATTGCTACGTCAAATTGCATCAAATTTAAGTAACATGATTATTTAATAATAATGCTAATGTTATTAAAGAAAAAAAACAAATTTGCCTTCCTTGCTAAATTTGTTGTGGATTCAAATGGAAAAAGAATAGGTGAAAGTATATCTGTATATGAAGATTTACTTATAATAAAAAGAGGAGAAAAATTTTATGCTGTGCCATTTAAACACGTAGAATTAAAGGGTGAAGAAATTCATATAAGAGGGATAATACAATGGGATAGAGCGGAAGAGCTGGCGAGGAGATGGTATGCTGAAGATGGTAATCGTAGTAAATAAAATCGAAATGTCCTGTGGAAAATTAGCGGCGCAAGTAGCCCATGCAGCAGTAGATTGTGCTTTAAAGAGTTTAAAAAAGAGACCCTATCTTGTTAAAAAATGGTTGGAGGAAGGACAAAAAAAGATTGTTTTAGAAGCTCCAGAAAAAGAAATTATGGAATTAGAAAAAAAAGCAAAATCTCAAGGATTGATTACAACATTAATAAGAGATGCTGGCTTAACTGAATTAGAACCAGGAACAGTGACAGCATTGGCGATAGGTCCAGATGAAGAAAAAAAGCTGGATAAAGTTACTGGACAATTACCTTTAAAAAAATGAAAAAGGAAATTAGAATATTAGGAATTGATGACATGCCATTTTCTTTTGGCGATAGATTTGTTGATTTAGTAGGCGTAATAATGAGGGGAGGAATATATTTGGAAGGCGTTTTAAAAACAACAATAGAAGTTGATGGGAAAGATGCTACAGAAAAAATTATTGAGATGGTAGAAAATACAAAGCACAGAAAACAACTCAAGATAATTATGCTCGATGGTGTTGCCTTTGGAGGATTTAATGTAGTAGATGCGGAAAAAATTTTTAATGAAACAAAATTGCCGATTATAACAATAACAAGAAAAAAGCCAGATATAAAAAAAATAGAAGAAGCATTAAAGAAACATTTCAATGACTGGGAAGAGAGACTTAAAATAATCAAAAAAGGAAAAACGGAGGAGATAAAAATAAAATATCCAGTTTATGTAAAATATTTTGGGATAGATAAAAAAGATGTTATAGATGTAATCAAATTATCAATAATAAGGGGAGCAATTCCAGAGCCGATAAGAATAGCACATCTGATTGCAACAGGAATAAAAAAGGGAGAATCAACTGGTAGGTGCTGATTTAATTGCCAAAATAATTTCTTTCAATCTTTCTATATTTTTTTCTATTAAGGAGCCATTTACTATGGCGTTGGCTCCAGCCATTATTTTATTTTTTGCTTCTTCTGCATTTCTTATGCCACCTCCAACAATTATTGGAATTTTGACTTTCTCTCTTATTGTTTTTATCATTATATCTGGCACGGGCTTATCTGCATTTGAACCAGCTTCCAAATAAATACAGTCCATACCGATACACTCTGCATACAAAGCATATTCAAGAGCTTTTTCAATATCATTTTCCCTTATGACATCCAATTTTACCTTACTTTCAACAGTTGTTGGCTCTTTACTCATACTTATAATCAAATAACCCATTGGAATAGGTTTTATTCCCCATTTTTTTACTAATTTAGCCCCTTTTATCTGTTCTCCCTTTCTATATTTATAATCAAGAGAATTCAATAAATCCATAAAGAAAATGTAATCTGCATTTTCAGATATAGAATCTGCTGAGTTTGGAAAAAGAATCGTCGGAAGATTGCAATTTTTCTTTATCTCATCAATGGTTTCGTAAACCAATTTTCTATCTTTTATAGTGGAACCCCCCACCATTATAGCATCGCTTCCATATTCCTCACATATCCTTGCAATCTCTCCCGCTTTGGCCGGTTCTTGTTTATCTGGGTCTATTAATGAGAAATGTAATTTTCCTCTTTTAAGCTGTTCAATCATTTTCATTAAAAAATCCATAAGGATTTAAATTTTTTATTTTTTATGTTTTTGCAATATTTACTTGTAATAACTTATTTGTACAATCTCTACATCCATCTATCTAAACCATACTGCTTACATCTTTCTAAAGAAGGTAACCCAAACGCACCCTGTATAAAGTTCTTTATCATTTCCCTATACCATTCCATATCAATTTGGTCTCTATCTTTAAGTAATTCAACTGGGTACATATAGTGTATTGGTTTGACACCACTTTTTGAGGGATATCTAATACCTGGTAATGGCTTTTTTGTTATAACAAATCTGAATTTTCTTCTAAAATTGATTTTTCCCACCAATTTTTCAAGAGCCGCCGCTCTTTCTCCATAAACAGAGGGAGAACCATCAGGATTTGGCTTATAGCGGTCATGTGGTTGAACAGATTGAACAAGTGTAAATGCATCTAAATCGAATTTTTCTATATCTATTTCTTTAACTTTTTCCATCGTAATTTTCATTATGGATTCCTTTACTCTTTTTCTTGCCTCTTCCTCATCTTCCCATTCCAGATTTTCTTTAAGAGTCTCCAGCATTATATCCTTTAAAACAATTCTTGCGATATCTGGTTTGTCACTGCCTTTAAAATTATTTCCTTTTGTTATCATTTTTACCTTCCCATTTTCAACATCAAATATCAGGTAGTTCTTGTGTTTTACAAATATCATTGCTTCGTGCTCCTCTGCTTCGAGCTCGAAATTCTCATAATTTAATCTTTCTCTCCATTTTTTGTTACAATATTCAATTATTCCGTAAACTTTAGATGGCTCGATAATCCATTTTTCTCCTTTTTCATTTTTTCCTAATGCTTCCCTTAATTTCTTTGAAGCAGAAGATGAGCATGCAACATAAATTCCATCTGTATCTCCATATACAACTCTCGCGCCCTCCTTTTCCAAGGTTT
Source organism: Thermoplasmatota archaeon (assembly GCA_029259055.1). Taxonomy (GTDB): domain Archaea; phylum Thermoplasmatota; class E2; order UBA202; family JdFR-43; genus JAPDJP01. The sequence goes on from JAPDJP010000019.1 coordinate 24,300, forward strand.
TTAAAGTATCGTATAATATTTGCTGACCTTTTGTCGTAATCAATGCAGCACCCCATAAATTGAATTGTCTACACGAAACTGTAGGAGCAGATAATATTCCATGAGTTCCAGCGTTTCTCGCTGCTTTTAATGATTGATACATCATACTCAATATCTGTTTTTCCTTCCCAGTTTTTCTTTTCATTTCTTTTTTTATCTTATCTATGAAGTTCATTATTCCTTTCATTGCCAAATTTACTACTCCTGGTTCTTTCGAGATTTTTACACCTATCAAAATCCCTCTATCAATAAATTCTTCCTTTCCTTCTCTATATATAGGTTTTATTTCTTCCAAAAATTTATCTGAAATCTTTTTCAACCATACCCAATCATCTGGTATTTCATCGTTTTTTGCAAGTCTAACTGTATCCGCTCCAGCATTTATAGCTCTTAAAATAGTAGGATACATCGCTCCAACATCCGCGACAATTACTCTATACCATGGAACAAAGTGACTATTTGCATCTCTATCAGGCTTAATTGTCATTCCTCCAGGAAAGTGATAAGCAATATCATTGTTTTTTTCATCATAAATTAAGAAGGGATATTCGACCCAATCTGGCATCTCTTCCCCGTATTTAACTATCCTCATAATCTCTTTACTTGCTCCTTCTCGCCTTACTTTTTCAACTATTTCCTTTTTGCTACTTCCATATTTCCCAATTTTCTTTGCAATATCATATACTCTACATAAAGGAGGCATTAATTTTCTATGATATTTTGCTCTGATCATTGCCATATAATCCCACATTTTGGTGGCGCCGGAAGAAAAAAGCAATTCGAAGGGCATTCCAGTTATAAAAGCTAAAGGTAGACCTTGTTGAACCAGTTTAAGGAATACTCTTATTTCCTCAATAACATCTTGTTCATTATATTTTAGTGTTTTTTCATCAATTGCCATTTCCCCCGGAGATAGATGTAATCTATTTTCAATTCCTACACCCAAAAAGTTGGTTATTCCTTCCAAACTATAATCATCTAATGCATAAAATTTCCTTGAAGCATGAAATGTATCAAATGTAGATGGATAAAATATGGCAACATCGTTTGCCACGCCAAAATGAAAAGACTGGTCTTTTCTAATAAACTTATCAAGAAAATCCTTAAATTTTATAATCTCATCCTTTGAAAGAATTGATGACGATGCCATCAAATCTCTTATTCTCCTATATATCTCTATATTATCAAATCCCAATATGTTATGACCAGCTATTATATCAGAATTACTAACGATCTCCAAAAACTTTAATAAATTTTTTATTTCCTCATGCTCATCATGAGAAACGAGTTGTTGAACATTTTCTTCATCAGGTAATTCTCTTATTTCAAAAAAGAATTCCTCTTTTTCTAAATTTTTGTTTGATGCAAAGGATATAGCTAATTTGGCAAATCCAATTATATCTATTGGTACATTTCTTTCGCTTCCATATTTTGTCATTTCTATGTCATAAATCAAGACTTTTACCTTTTTTTCATCTCCTCCAGTATCGAAAATCCATATACCATCTGATGCTAAATCAGTGAGAACTCTTTCGTGATACGGTATATCATGCTCAGCAGTATAAAATCCCATTCTAAATACTTTATCACTCATCTCTGGAACATTAGATGGATGCTTAGTATAAACTTTAAAGACCTTTCTTTTTATTGAAGGATTCCAGAAAGATGTGTATTCTTCAATTTCTCCTATCTTTTTAATTCTGTTATCATCTCCAATTTCTCTTATGATTTTATTTCTTGCGTCTATTACATTTATATTGCTTGGAGGAATAACAATAAAGTATGGACTATGCATTTCTTCAACTGGTTGAATTTTTCCTTGCCAATATAGATAATTTGGAGAAGCATTAAGTAGTAATTGAGGCATATATTACAATAGTAGCATGACTTATAATTTTTTGGGGGCGTCTATAGATTATATATGGGTTATATATTTATTTAAAAAAAGAGATATAAATTGTGAAAGAAATTGTTAGAATAGGAGGGGAAGCAAAACTATCAAATGGATTTTTTGTTGTTACCGTCCCCATTAGAGGATTTGAAAAAAATAGAAAAAACAAGAAAAAATAGAAAGAGCATCAGAATATATTGCAAGAATATTATAGGATAGACAATTCATAAAATTTTAAATATGGGAATTTTATATCCATTTTGATGTTTGCTTTCATTGCGACAACAATATTTTGTTTTATCCTTTGGCTATTATTCACATTTAATGGTGATATATGGGGAATAGATGAAATTATTGCTGGAATTATTTTATCCTTAATTGCAGGTGTTGCATCTGCAAAAATTTTTATAAAAGATTATAAGCTAGCTAATCCAGTTAGGTGGTTATTCATTCTGGCATATTTACCACGTTTTTTTTATGAGATGGCTAAAGCAAATTTTGATGTTGCATATCGCGTTATAACAGGAAAAATTAAGCCTGGCATAGTAAAAATTTCCCCAAATTTAAAGAGCGATATATCAATAACAATTTTAGCAAATTCAATTACTCTCACACCAGGTACTTTAAGTGTTGATGTAGACGATGAAAAAAATCTTTATGTTCATTGGATAAATGTAAAGGATGAGGCATTAAGAAAAATGCCTCGCGACTATAAGTCCGTATGTTCCACATTTCCAGATTGGGCAAGGAGGATAGGAGAATGAACCCGTTTATGATTGCTCTGATATTGGTATTAATATCGATTGCAATAGCTATGTTAAGAGTTTTGTTAGGTCCAACAGTTCCAGATAGGGTTGTAGGATTGGATACAATAAATACGCTTGTAATAGCGGGAATGGTTTTATTTGGTGCATATAAAAAGGAAACTATATACATTGATGTTGCAATTGTTTATGCTTTACTTTCATATGTTACAACTTTATTTATTGCAAAATATTTGCAGGGGGGTAAATTATGATATGGGAAATAATATACATATTTCTTGGAATAGGCATTGTCTTTAATCTATTAGCTTCGATAGGATTAATGAGATTTCCTGATGTATATACTCGTTTGCATGCAGGTACAAAATGCACTACTTTTGGCAGTATTTTTGTGTGTCTCGCTGTCATTATATACGGATTATGGAAATGGTATGATGGAAATAAAGAAATGATTTCTCTAGCAATACATTCATTTTTTGCTTTAATTGCAATACTGCTTACCAATCCAACAGGTGCTCATGCTATTGCGAGGGCAGCATATAGAAGCGGGGTTAAGCCGGTTAATGCGGTTGTGGATGATTTGGAGGGTAAAAAATGATGAGTTTGTTTGAAATAGCAATAATACTGTTATCCATATTCATGATAGCATCTGCAATTATTTCAATATGGTTTAAAGATTTATTAGCAAGTGTTATTGCATTAGCAGTAATGAGCCTATTGCTATCTTTATATTTTTATATACTTCATGCTCCAGATGTTGCTATTGCTGAGGCGGGTGTGGGTGCTTGTTTGACAACAGCTATATTGATAATAACGATAAAATCAACAAAAAGAATGGAGGAGGATTAAAATGAAGAAGATAGCATTTATAGTATTTTTTGCATTTTTACTTTTTGCATCAATTGAGATGAGAGAATTTGGAAAGCCCCCATCAAGTGTTAAAGAAGTGTTTCCAAACGCGAATTATGATGTTACCATGGATGATAGAATAATAGGAAAATATAATGCATCAGCAGAAAAATGGGAATATGGAGCTGTTGAAGAAACGGGTGCAAATAATGTTGTAACAAGCGTTGTTTTTGACTATAGAGGTTATGATACACTTGGAGAAGCAACCGTTTTATTTACCGCAATAGCAGGGGTTATGTTATTATTTGGGAGGGAAAGAAAATGAACGGTGACGAAGAAAAAATGACGGTAATAGTACAAACAATTGCTGCCCTACTATTCCCCATCACCTTAATTTTCTCATTTTATGTCATAATGCATGGTCATTTAACACCTGGCGGAGGATTCCAGGGAGGGGCAATAGGAGCATCCGCTATTGTTTTGCTAATTGTAGCATATGGGGTGAGAAATATAGAAAAGAGAATGAAAGAAGAGAATTTATCCATTTTTGAAAGTTTAGGAGGACTTATTTTTGTTGTTGTATCCATTTTTGGAATATTTTTAGCGACAGCATTTTTAGCAAATTTCTTGGTAGGAAAAGCAATATTTGGACAAATTCCAGCATGGGGAGAAGCTCCTTTAAATAGTGGTGGTGTTTTACCGATTTTGAATATAGCAGTTGGGATGAAAGTCATTGGAGGATTGTCAGCAGTAGTAATGTTATTGGCTTTAATAACAAAGGAGGGTGAAAGATGATTTACAATTTGCCATTCATAACAGTGGTTTTATTAATTGCAATAGGAATGTATGCAATTATTTTTAAAAGAAATTTAATTAAAATTGCTATAGGAATAACAATAGTGGAAAGTGGTGTAAATCTATTTCTAATTACTCTTGGTTATAGAGAAGGAGGAGTAGCGCCAATCTTTACCAATTTACCACCAAATATATCACCAGAACAAATTCCAGAAAAAATGGTTTTACCCGTTCCGCAGGCTTTAACACTTACAAGTATTGTTATAGGTGTCGCCGTTTTAGCGCTTATTTTAGCATTTGTGATAAATATATATAAAAATTATGGAACCCTAGACGCTAACAAAATAAGGAGGTTGAAAGAATGAACTGGATGCAACATCTGCCGGCTTTCATTATCGCGATACCCTTATTTGCAGCTTTTTTAACCCCATTAATAGATAGAATAAATAAGAAAGCAAGAAATGCTTTTGTGTTAATTGCAATGGCAATAACCTTTATTTTAACCATTATCCTATTTAAAGAAGTTTTGGAAAAAGATATTATAACATATGTAATGGGTGCTGCCGACCCAACACAAGCAATACCAAAGCAGGCAGCAGTCCCAATAAGAATTGTTTTAGAAATTGATGGAATAAATGCCTTTATGGCATTAATAAGCGCATTAATTTCTTTAATAGGTTTAATATTCTCATTCGCTCATATAGAAGAAAGAGGGGGAAGATTTTACACATTATTTTTACTTATGGTTGTTGGAATGCTTGGAATGGAACTAACAGGTGACTTGTTTAATTTATTTGTATTTTTAGAAATTGCATCTATTGCATCCGCTGCCCTCATTGCATATGAATTCAGAAGAGGAAGCACAACAGAAGCAGCCTTAAAATATATCATTATTTCCTCCTTGTCAGCATTATTTGTATTGTTTGCAATTGGCTTACTTTATGGAGAATATGATTTGTTAAATATGGCAGCGATAGCAGACGCAATTAGAACAACAGGCTTATCAAATATAGATAAGATAGCATTGATTTTATTTTTCTCAGCATTTGCATTAAAAGCGGGCTCGGCGCCAATGCATATGTGGTTACCAGATGCTTATGGAGAAGCACCAGGAGCAATATCAATGGTTTTAATAGGTGTCACTCAAGCTAGTTTATATGCTTTATTGAGAATCTGTTTTACCATATATGTTGATAGCATGCATGTTATCTTTCCAGCAATTATCATAATCTTAGGACTGATATCCATTTTTATAGGAGTAACTATGGCATTGATTCAGGAGGATGTCAAAAGATTAATTGCATATGCTGCGGTTGCGGAAGTTGGCTATATACTCTTGGCTATAGGTGTTGGATTATATGGAATTTTGAACAATGAAGTAGAAACTTATGCAAGAAAAGCTTTACAAGGAGGGTTATTCCATATATTCAATGATATTTTGGATATTGGCTTGTTATTTTTAGTGGCAAGTGGAATAATATATATTACAAGGGAAAGGAATTTGAATAAACTTGGAGGGCTGGCGCACTCAATGAAATATACATCTATACTATTTTTAGTTGGGCTGGCAGCTGTTGCTGGCCTTCCGCCCATGAATGGATTTGCATCAAAAATTATAATCTATGAATCAGTGTATAAAGTCAGTCCAATATTGTCTATAGTTGCAATTTTAGGAAGCGTAGTAATGTTGGCGATATTCGTCAAAATATTTCATTCTGTTTTTACTGGACCAAAAATAACGGAATATAGAGAAGTACCAAAATTAATGCTTGCGAGCATGCTAATTCTTGCTGGATTAATTATTTTCTTTGGATTGTTTCCAGATGTTATAATTAATAATGTTGTTAATCCAGCAGTCAATGCATTAATTGAAAATACCGATTATATATCAAAGGTGATGGGGTGGTAGAATGATAAAAACAGTTGGAGGATATTGGGATCCAATAATATGGATAATTGCTTTCATAGTTATATTTATACTGGCCTATATGATAAGAGCTATAGGAAAAAAGGAATATAGGAAAGGAGAACAAATAAAACCATTTCTATCTGGAATGGAAGAACCTTCAAAAGAAGCGGTTCATATTAGGGCATCCAATTTATATTGGGGATTTGTTGAAGCATTGAAAAGTTATTATGAAACAATGAAAAAGATGCATACTGGAATCATTAATGATTATGTTGCCTGGTTTGTTGGAATAACTGCCATAATATTCATTGCTGTGTTTATTGTTGGAATAATATAGGAGGGAAAACATGATTCCAAAGGCATTTAAAAGAGCATTATGGGTATTCCATGTCAATAGCGGAAGCTGTAATGGGTGCGATATAGAAATAATAGCTGCTCTTACACCAAGATATGACGTTGAAAGGTTTGGTATTAGATTGGTTGGCTCCCCAAGACACGCAGACGTAATTGCTTTTACTGGACCAATTACAAATGATATGGTAGATAAAGTAAAGCGAATCTACGAACAAACACCAGATCCTAAAGTTGTTTTAGTCGTCGGCTCTTGTGGGATAAGCGGAGGAGTTTTTCATGAATCATATCATTTGGCAGGGCCAATAGAGAGAATAATACCGGAAGCGAAATGTTTTTATGTGCCTGGATGCCCGCCAAGACCCGAAGCAATTATACAAGGCGTTATTAAGGCATGGGAATATTTAGAGGAGGTGGAGAAAAAATGAATGCAGAAGAAGCCATGCAGAAATTCCAACAAAAAGGATATGAAGCATGGATTAGTGAAAGAACAGCGGGAGTGAAGAATAAGGTTAAAAAAATAAGTTTGTGGGTAAAAGTAGATAAGGAAAAAATAAGAGATGCTGTAGAATATTTAATGGAAATAGCTGAAGAATATCCCCATTTCAGCATAATTTCCGCGAGTGATGAAGGAAATGAGATTATATTAAATTATCATTTTACTTTAGGATATGGAAAATTTTTGGAGGAATTTATAGTAACGTTAAAAGTTTCTTTGCCAAAAGATGATCTAAGAATCAAATCAATAACGAATTTAGTACCAGCTGCAATATTTTCCGAAAGAGAGATAAGAGAGATGGTGGGAGTAGAATTTGAAGAATTACCCGATAAAAGGCATCTTTTCCTTACAAAAGATTTCCCAGAGGGAGTATATCCATGGAGAAGAGATGAAATGGGTGTAAAAGAAACCAATAAATTATATGAAACTTGGAAGGAGGGATTAGAATGAAATATGAAGTTCCAATTGGTCCAATTCATCCCGCTTTAAAAGAACCGATTCTTCTAAAGTTTACTTTGGAAGGAGAGCGCATCGTAGATGTAGATGTTATAGCTAGCCAGAATCATAGAGGCATAGAATGGATTGGAATGAATAGAAATAATCCAGTGCAGAGTATATATTTAGCGGAGAGGGTATGCGGTATATGCAATTTTTGCCATCCCTCCTGTTTGGTAATGGCTGTGGAAGAAATTGTTGGGATAGAAGTACCAGAAAGAGCACAATATATAAGAGTTATACAAGGAGAGTTAGAAAGAATACATAGCCATTTGTTATGGGCTGGGGTGGCAGCTCATGAGCTTGGTTTTGATTCATTGTTGCATTATGTTTGGGCTGTTAGAGAAAAAGTGATGGATATTTTAGAGCTTATTAATGGGAATAGAGTTACTAAAGCAATAATAATGTATGGAGGCGTAAGAAGAGACATAAAAGAAGAGCATGTGCCAAAAATAAAACAAATGTTAAATTATTATAAAGAGGCCTTTGGAAAACTGGCAAAGTTGTTTTTAGAAGATAAGACAATAAAAATGAGAACTAGGGAGATAGGCATATTAAAAAAAGAGGATGCATTAAAACTTGCTACTGTAGGCCCAACAACAAGAGCAAGTGGAGTTAAAAAGGATGTCCGCCAAGATATGCCATATTTTGCTTATCCAGATTTTGAAGTAAAAGCAATAACTCCCGATTTACTTACCGGTGAGGTTATTGGAGATACATATGATAGGATTGTAGTAAGGCTTTTGGAAGTTAAACAATCTATCGAAATTATAGAAAGAGCCTTGGATGAGATGCCCCCTGGAGAAATACTGGCTGAGCCTAAAATCATCAAGCTGTTGAATCAAATTAAAAAAGCGGAAGGAGAAGCTGTTGGAAGATATGAAGCGCCGAGAGGAGAGGACATACACTATGTAAAACTGAAACCAGGATTTGAGTATTTATATGCTTGGAAAGTAAGAGCCCCCACATATATAAATATACTTTCATGGCGCCCCATGCTATTAGATATGCAAATTGCAGATATCCCAATTGTTGCAGCTTCCATTGACCCATGCATTTCATGTACAAATAGGGTCATTATTGTTAAAGATAATAAAGAGAAAGTTCTAACCGCAGATGACTTGCATAAGTTATCTGTTAGAAAAACAAGGAGGTTGTTGAGATGTTAGGAGAATTATTATTTAAAACAGTTATAGCAAGTATTGGTATTACAATTTTTGCGGTTATATTTGGTTTGCTATTCAAAGGTATAGATAGGAAATTAGTGGCAAGAATGCAAATGAGGGTAGGCCCTCCAATAAGACAGCCATTTTTGGATGTTATAAAATTAATGAGTAAAGAAACAATTGTTCCAGAAAATGCGGTTGGATGGATGTATAATTTAGCGCCAATTATATGTTTAGCATCTTCAATAATTCTTTTACTCTATATTCCAATAGGAAATTTTGAACCATTACTTGGAGGACATGGTGATATCATTTTAGTAATTTATATATTCCTTATACCTGCATTGGCTATGGTTGCGGGGGGATTTGCATCAGGCTCACCTTTTGCAACTGTGGGAGCACAAAGAGAAATGATTACAATGATGTCTTATGAATTTCCATTGGCTGTGGTAATAATTGCAATTGTATGGAAGTTAAGCAATATTGGAGGAGACATTTTCAGCTTGCAGTTTATTTCATCACATCCAATATGGGAAGAAGTTGGTTTACTGGGTTTAATAGGAGGGATAATATTATTGTTAGCATTGGTTATTGTTACGCCGGGAGAAGTTGCAAAAATACCATTCGATGTAGCAGAAGCTGAAACTGAAATAGCTCATGGATTGCTTGTTGAATATTCTGGCAGAAACCTAGCCTTATTTTATATTGCCGATGCAGTAAAAATGTTCGCTATGGCATCTTTGGTTGTTGCTTTATTTTTCCCGTACAATTTATCCGATTTTATAAAATTGGATGAAATTGTTGCATACATTGCTGATTTCCTTTTCTTCTTATTTAAAGTGTTTTTAGTTATGTTATTCTCAATATCATTAGTAAGAGCTGGGATGGCTAGATTGAGAATAACGCAAGTAGTATCTGTCTATTGGATTACTATTACATTAATAGCTTTATTTGGATTGGTATTGCTGATGTGGGATAATCAATATAGTATAAAATGGTGGTGATAAAATGTTGCCAATGCTAAGCCAGTTGTTAAAACAAATGGTAAGAAAACCATTTACAAATCTATTTCCAGCAAAATATGCACCAAAAAATGTTAGAAAATATTTAAAGGATGTACAAGAAGGAAAGGCAAAAATAAATCCACCGGTCGAGCCACCAGAATGGTTCAGAGGAAAAATTCTATATGAAAAAGAGAAATGTATAGGGTGTAGAAGCTGTATAAGAGTTTGCCCAGCAAAAGCAATTGAATTTATAGAAGAAGAGAAAAAAATAAGAATATATATAGGAAGATGCATTTTCTGTAGCCAATGCAATGATGTTTGCCCAGTTAATTGTTTGCACATGGGTAAAGAATTTTTGTTAGCCACGGATAATAAACTGGAGGAAAATCTTATAGTTGAATGAAGGGTTTCATTTTGGTTGGTGGGGCAACGATCATTAAGGACTCCGTAAAGAAGAGCTATTTTTACCGAACCTTTATAAAGCAAAAATTAATATCCGCGTTGAAAAATTGTTGGGGGAGAACGTGAGAAGAGAAATTGTAGTAGTATTAACAGCTATACTTCTTTTGGCTCCTCCTCTCGGAAAAATTATACCCAAAGAAAATGAAACGAATTTCAATTTAACCGCTCGAAAACATAACTTAGATATACAAAAACTTCCAAATCCATTCCCTCTCAAGAAATCTAGCTACCCGACAAAGGAAAGCAAGCTATTAGGAGGTAAAACCATCTATGTTCCAGATGATTATCCAACCATACAGGAAGCAATAGACCATGCTGATGTTGGTGATACGATAAAGGTTCGCGCTGGAATCTATTACGAGAATATTAAGGTGTACAAGAAGCTGAACATCGTTGGAAGCGGTAGCAGTGTTACTATCATTGATGGCGGTGGTAAAGGTAGCGTGGTTACAATTGCTACGCATGGTGTAAAGTTTACTGATTTTACTGTAAGAAATGGCGATATTGGAATAAAAATAGGTTATTGTTACCCTACCTCCATTTTTTATTCAGTTGGCAATATGATAAATGGAAACAACATTATAAACAACAAACTTTATGGCATCTGGTTATACGGCTCATGCAATACAGTAACAAAAAATAATTTCATAAACAATGGTGACGGTATCTTCTTATGGGAGTATTCATGGTGCAACAGAATAACCAGGAATAATATCATAAACAGCCGGCGTGGCCTCTGGCTGATTGCTTCGTTGGGTAACATAATAACCAAAAACAACATCACAAACAACCAATTTTTTGGTATTGGTAGCGGCATCCTGTTAGATTATTCATCAGGTAACAAGATAACAAAAAATAACTTCATGAACAACGACTATGGTATCATGCTATTGGATTCATTTGGTAATAGGATTGCTAGGAATAATTTCATAGGAAACCATGTACAAGCAACCTTTGACTGTTCTCATTTTAATTGGTGGTTCAACAATTATTGGGACGACTGGAAATCTAGATTACCCAGGCCCATAAAAGGAACCACACATATTCCATTTACATATAAATATATTCCTTGGATTAATTTCGACTGGCGTCCTTCAATAGAGCCATGGGGTATTCGACCTTTTACTTTCATATGAAAATTTAAAAATACTTAGTCATTTATTTTATCATGAAATCAATAGTTGCAGTTGTATTGATTCTATTTTTAGTTGCTGGTAATGCCGGACTGCCTAATGAATTGCAAAAAAGCAACAGAACAAGTAAATTAATGACAGCAAAAGAAGTTGCAACAAATTATGCTACCTTACTTGCTGAAAATAAGCCAGTTATTCCAGTTTACATAAAAACTTATGTTTTACCAGCTGGAAGCAAATTTAGCATAGAAGTTAAAACAAAAGATATAGAAAGCGTTGATATGCAATTAAAACCATCTTATATTCCAGCACCACCAGGATATGAAATAAAAGAAGGAAGTTATGATAGAGACATTGTCTACCCTGTAAATTGGTATGAATGGGATGCAATGGGAGGAATAAAAGATGGAAGGCATGTTGTCATTCTAAATTTGTATCTTTATCCAATAAGATATGTAGCTGGAGAAGTATTAAAAGCAAATAATTTTGAAGTAAAAGTTAGCTATATTCCTCCATCTAAACCACTCTTTAACAAAGATGAATATGACTTGCTTATTATTTGCCCAAGCAAGTGGAAAGAAGATTTACTTCAATTGAAAGAACATAAAGAAAGCCATGGAATAAAAACAATAATTGTTTCATTGGATGATATATATGGAGGTAAATATTTTGCAACACAAGGAAGAGATGATGCTGAGAAGGTGAAATATTTTATTAAAGATGCTATCGAACAATGGGGTATAAAATATGTATTGCTTGTTGGCGGAAGAAAGCCCGGAATAAAGGAAAACTGGTTTATACCAGTAAGATATGTACATGTTTTCTGGGCAGATGAGAAGAAATACGTGAGCGATTTGTACTATGCTGATATATATGATGCAAATTACAGCTTTTCTTCATGGGATACAGATGGAAATGGAGTTTTTTCGGAATGGAAAGCGTTTGGAAACTTGATAGATGAAGTTGATTTGTATCCTGATGTTTATATTGGGAGGCTTGCATGCAGAAATAAAGTGGAATTAAAACTTATGATAGAGAAAATTATAAGCTATGAGAATAGCAAAACAAGAAAAAAAATAGTTTTGTCAGGTGGCGACAATTTTGAGCCAGAGGGATATGAAGGAGAAATAGTATGTGATAAAGCCTTAGAATATTTACCAGGATTTGAATATGCAAAAGTTTATGCTAGCCAGATGGTTGTCTCAGCTAAAAATATTAAAAAAGCATTAGGAAACGGGGCAATGTTTATGATGTTACATGGTCACGGAAGCCCCATATATTGGAGCACCCATAAGCCAGAAAAATTTGATAGATGGGAGCCTGGAATAGGAGTATGGGATTTACCGACCTTTTTCAATGAGGAATTGCCCATCGTTATCTTGGGAGGATGTCATACAGCAATGTTTAACGTTAGTATTACAAACCATCCATGGACAGGAGGAATTCCATCTCCAGCATGTATAAGCTGGTGGTTTGCTCGTAAGTATAAGGGAGGAGGAATAGCATCCTTAGGCTATACAGCCTTTCCAGTTGCATCTCCGGGTGAGGAGGGAGATTTAGATGGAGATGGCATAGATGAACCAGATTGTGTTGAATCAGGTTATGGCTATATGCAACTCGGCTTATTTGAAGCATATTATCAGGGAAAAGAAATGCTGGGTGATTTATGGGGTTATGCTGTTTCTAGATATATCGAACACTTTAAATTGCCATATGAAAGATGGCATTTTCATACTATACAAAGTTTTGTTTTACTCGGAGACCCAACGCTAAAAATAGGAGGTTACCAAGCTTGAGCATCTACGAAAGGGAACTCAGAGAGATACTGGCTGGCAATGAAAAAATTGTTGAGAAAGTTGTTAAAAGCTTGAGCGAAGAGGCGAGAGAAAAATATAGAAAAATTTTGAGAAAGCCGTTTATAACGGTGAGGGCAGCGGGCTCCTTAGGCATAGCAGATATCGTTGCTTTGAGAGGTGATCTATCTTTTATTGTGGAGATAAAAGTAAGAAAAGAAAGTGAGATACTTTTTAGTCATGAGGGAGGAAGAATGCAAAAGAAAGCAGAAGAAATGAAGAGGAAATGTGAAAAAGCGAAAATTTTGCCAATATTTGCTTTTAGGAAAAAAGGAATTAGAGGGGATGCATGGAGAATATTTACAATAGATATAAAAAAAATTGAAGGAAAGAGTAAAATTATATATGAAAAATTGCCAAAAATAGAAAAAACAAAAGATAACAACTATATAATGAAATGGGAAAAAGGAATGAAATTATCAGATTTTATTGATTTAGTTTGTAATTTATAGCCTTTTATCTATTACCCTTTTTGCTTTTCCTTCGTGTTTTGGCAAGCTATCTGGCTCAACAATTTCAACATTCGCATTTAAAGTTGTAATAATTCTAATTTCTTTTTTTAATTCCTCTGCAATTTTCCTTTTTTCCTCCTCTTTATATTTTTTTCTGCCTTCTACCTTTATTGTTAATTCATCCATATCTCCTTTTTTGTCGATGATCATGAGCCATTCACTTCCAACCTTATCATTTTTCATTATTGCTTCTTCAATCTGGCTTGGAAAAACATTTGTTCCTTTTATTATTACCATATCATCACTTCTTCCTTTTATTGGAGCATGTTTTAGATGGGTACGTCCACAATTACACAATCCATCATAAATAAAAGTAATATCCCTTGTTCTATATCTTATAATGGGCATCCCCTCCTTAGTTAAGGTAGTTAAAACAAGTTCTCCCTCCTCTTCCTTATCTAATACATCTCCGGTTTCCGAATCAATAATTTCCGCATAAAAATGGTCCTCCCATAAATGCAAGCCATCGTGTTCGTCGCAATCCGCGGATACGCCAGGCCCGCACATTTCCGTTAAACCATATATGTCATGGACATCCATATTCCATGTTTCTTCTATTCTCTTTTTCATAGCTTTTGTAAACATTTCCGCTCCAAAAATTCCGTTTCTAACACTAAGCTCAGAAGGCTCTATTCCCATTTTTTTTGCAACACTTGCCAAATGCATTGCATATGATGCTATACCAGCTATAAAAGTAACGTTGTAGTATTTCATTAGCCTTATTTGTCTTTCAGAATCTCCCTTTCCTGTAGGAACAATTAAAGCGCCTATTTTTTGCCCGCCATAATGGAATCCGAACGCTCCAGTGAAAGTGCCATATGGGATTGGAATTTGAAAAACATCTTTTTTAGTTAGTCCTGCCATTGCAAGACAGCGAGCCATAACCTCTGCCCACACCTCCAAATCATGCCTTGTATAGCATACTGTAATTGGTTCTCCGGTGGTGCCAGAAGAAGCATGCAGTTCTATATAATTTTCCATTGGTAGAGCAAGCAATCCAAAAGGGGCATTTTTACGCAAGTCATCTTTTGTTGTAAAGGGAAGTTTTTCTATGTCATCCAGCTTTTTTATCGTGGGCTCAATACCAGCTGATTTAAATTTTTCTCTATAGAAAGGCACATTTTCATATGCGTATCTTACAATTTTTCTTAATCTTTTTAATTGTAATTCCTTAAGTTCTTTTCGTGGCATTTTTTCAATTTTTGGATTAAACATATGCATTTATCATTGCAAAATATAAATTATTTTTTGTGAGGAAGGTGCTGATGACATGTTAAAGCCCGCCTCCATATAAGCATGAAGGAGGCGGTAGAATGTTGTATGCAGGTATGGATGTGCATAAGAAGTTTTGTCAGATCATAGTATGTACAAAAGAAGGAGAAATT
>JAPDJP010000033.1 GCA_029259055.1 Thermoplasmatota archaeon
GCTACAGGAGCATCATTTATTCCTGTTACATTTATATAAACAGTAGCAATATCATAAGCTATTCCATCTGTTATTGTGTATGTAAAGCTATCATTTCCATAATAGTTTTCATAAGGTGTGTAATATATGTAGCTACCATCTGTATAAGCAGTGCCATGAGATGGCTGAGTTATATTAACAATAACTAATGAATCATTATCTAAATCATAGTCATTGGCTAAAGCATCTATAATATTATCTGAAGAATCTTCTTCTACTGTTGCAAAATCATCATTTGCTACAGGAGGATTGTTCACTTCTCCGTAAACAGTAAAGTTTACAGTTACATTATATAATGGCTCATCAGGGTCATTTGAATGTATGGTTAGCCATCCATGATAAATGCCTGGCATTAGGAAAGAAGCATCTGCAGAAACATTAACGTATTGTACATCATTAGGTGAAACAATAAATGAGGATGGATTAACTTTTAGCCATCCAGTTGGTTCACCATCATTATAATGTACACTTATATTTGTTACAATTAATGAGCCATTTCCATAATTATATACAGCTATATAATCATAAGATAATTTGCCTTTAGTTTTAAATGTCATATCTTCCCCAGCAACTGTAACAAAAGGATTAGAGGCAACCGCTCTAAAATGATAGTGCGTTGAAGGTTCTAAATTTTGCAAAACCACGCTAAATTCTCCAGGTGAATTCATTATATAATGTGTGGTATTATATGCATAATCCTGCCAGTTTTCATGAAATGTTGTATCATAGACAAACCAAACTTCTGTTTCATTCATTTCTCCTAAATCTTCTAAATAACCATGCAAAGTCGCAGAGGTATAGCTAATATCTGTGGCATTTTGTGTAATCACAACCGGTGGTATTCCCAAACTTACGAAGGAATGCGCCCAAGGCGCCCCAATATATGGATGATTTTCGCTTCTTCCTGATGCATCTTCAGCGTGTATATAATAATAAATTTTGGTTCCAGCTGGCTGGGGAGGTATATAAGCATAGTACATATCACCATCATATTGCATCTCGATAGTGCTCCAATTTCCTCCTTCTACTTTCCAATAAACTACTTTTTCAGTTAGGTTTGCCCCACTATATGGAATAATTTTCGCCTCTATTAAAAATCCTTCATCAGATGGTGAACAGTTTGTTAATGGAGTATGCTCAATATATAGCATATACCTATCTGGTATTCCCTTTACTCTACAGTGTAAAGCATCTGTCGTAAGCCATGAACCATTTACGCCCACAACTTCGTATCCAGGCATTGCTTCTTCATATGCCTCTATTGCATCATCATCCCACTCACTTCCGACAATTGGGACCAAGACTTTATGATTTAGTATCAATGAGTTAATATATGGTTCTCCATTTGGAGTATAAACTCTTACAATTTTATATGGAGTGCCATAACAAGATGTTTGATTCTCAAAATAATGAACAGCTGCCTCAATTTCATCATATTGTGGATTGCTAGGTGGCACTTTTATTATCATTATTACATCTGGTGCCAAATATTTCGCCCAACAATCAATATGCTTTATATACTCTCCTAATACATCGGGCACAACGTGATATTTACTTATTCCCAAATAATTCCAAACAGTTTGGTTTATTTCTTCATGCGTCAAATCTGGATTCTCTTCCCATACCAAATCAGTTGATACAGCGATTCCATGCCCATCCGTCATATAATTTCCTCCACTATGCACCAGACTCATATTATATAAGGACATGTTGAAATGCTCTGCAAATGCTTCTGGTATTTTGTCATCATTGGGGCGGGGTCTATTATATGTAAAATTAATGACAACAAGTTCTCCATTTCCATCAAAAGCAAACCATGGCCCATAATCACGAGTCCAATACGTATCTGTTGGTGCTATAAGGAAACTATAATTCTCAATACCATGTGCCTGATATTGGGATTCAACATAATTTTTCTCTTCTTCATTTGCCACAATCGTAACAACCTCTGCCTCTTCAGATAGCTCAGCGATTACATCATAAGAAATTCCAAAAGGATACCTTATTAATACTCCTTGCATAGGTTCAAATTCTGCTGGTTGTCTAATGGGTTTTTTGGGTCCTGCTACTATTTCAATAGTTGCAATGTATGGTATTTTATTACGGGAAGTAACGACTAAGGTTAAATTTCCTTCCTCTTCTATTGGTGCAAAATGTATGGTGGTTTCGCCATTTGCGTCTGTATAATTATATCCCAAAAGCACGCCATCTTTTGATAAAGCACAGGTAGCTCCCTCTATTCCTTCTACATATACATCAAAACTATCAGCTCCTATGGTGATATAATCATCATGTGTAACATTCATTGATGTAGGAGTATCAGTATATAAGCACACAGATGGGTCACCAAAAACATGCCATGTTGCTGTCATTTCGTAACCTGTCTGTCCATATTCATCATTCATATGCATACATCCATTGAAGGAAATTCCACCAAATGTCAACTTAATATTATCCTCGTATGTTTCAACAAGAATATCAACCATTTCATCTTGCGCATCCATTGGTTCATCCCAGTACTGACTTATTGAAGACATGAAAGCTGCGATAGCTCCTACTGGTTGTCCGTTATGCTCTGCTCTAAGCCATGCTTCCCCAAAACACGTATCATAATCGTCAAATTCTCCATTATTACATGCTACCGACCATATAAATGGGAGCATATTATCATTCACCAAAGAAAAAATATCATTATTATCAAATCCTGATGTCACCCATCCTTGTGCCCAACCATGCCCACAATAATTTATTATTCCTCTTCCCTCATTTAATGCATCCGCAACCATTGTCTCGGTGGGGTCACCAGGCGCATCTTGCCCTCCCTGGCTTCCATCATAAAATTCATCTACATATGTATAAGTATAACCTAATAAATCATTTCTTATATTCCTTATGTGTTGATAATCGTATTCATTATCATCTCCTGGTCCTTGATCTGATGCTATTCCCACACCCTTATGGTACCATTCATTTGGTTGTGGATATTTCTCATATTTTATCGTTCTATTTACCTGTGTCAGCACTTGCTGTTCATTTTGAGCAGAAAATCTTCCAACAAATAAATCTGGATAGTAATCATCACCAGCAACAAACGAATAACTTGGATCCGATGCTCCTCCAAATGCCTGTAAAGTGGGAACCTGCTCTGCATCTCCGACTAATAGAACAAAAGCTAAGTCATGGGTATTATAATAATTTGTAATGTAATCTTTAATATCATTTGCATCTCCTATTGATGAAACATTCACAATTGTTGTTTTAATGCCTTTCATATTTTTCCATTTTACAAAAGGAATCATTTCATCATAAAAATCATCATAACAAATAATCAGCATTTCTCCTTCCTCATCAACAGGAGTATATAATGATGCTATTTCCCTGAAATTAAGGAAATGTTTCTTATAAATTGGAACGAAATATGTGTTTAATTTTTTAGGAAGAGATTCTCTTTCTATAATGTTTATGTTATCTTTTCCATCCGCATATATTTCTATGGTGATATTTGTATATACTCTTAAAGTTCTTTTCATGGCATTATATTGGAAAGGATTCACTTTAACTACTATTCCTCTAAAATCTCTCAATATGTATGGCTTACTCAATTCCACAAGTTTTGATGGATACCAGCTATCTTCTCTATACATCCTTCCAAATATATAAGGAATATCTTCAGGGTTTACATTTCTATATATACTACCTTTAGATGGAGCGATATCAATATTTGGATATTCTTTATACTCAGCATTTATTATTCTTGCTACCATTTTTGCTTTATCAGGTATAATAATGCTCCTACATATATGTGGTAAATCTGGGGCTCCTCTTTCCATAATGTTTGCTTCCTCCCCTAATAAAACCTTGTAATATTTTCTACCACTTATATTTACTTCTCTCAAATTAAAATGGTTAATCTTATAACTTATTTTTATTCTATTTATGTCTCTACTTTCTACTTTAATAACCAAATCTCTATTATCCATTTTAACTGTTCTATTACTTTGAGGCCAAGTCAAATCTAAATGAGATGGCTCAACACTTATATCTGGTTGTAGCATTGGGCCATATAAAGTAACATTATCTATATACCAATCATCAATATCATAGCTATATCCATCAAATGTAAATGATATGTAAAAGGTGGAAGAACCGACACCATCTGACGTTGATAATGTAATTATTTCAGTAGCTGGGCCATACGTTCCTGTTATTCCATCAAAAGTCCATACATCTTGCCATGTTGTACCATCGGTGCTAGTTTGTATTCTAAGTACATAGTCCGCTTCCCCCCATTGGTAACCATCTACATAATGCTTAAAAGATAAATTTAGCTGAGTATATCCTGTTGTATCAACAACTGTATATAATCTACTTATTCCCGTAAAAGTCGGACTCCAATGGAATTTTGCTTCTGGTGCTTCTCCTCCAGCATAGTTTGTATAACTGCTTTCCCAATTTTCTGAATGAGCGTCTATTTCCCAACCTTCTGGTGGGAAACCTCCACTAAAATCTTCAAATAAAAGTATATCGTATTCCTCCCCTCTAACACTTTTTATTACTATACCACTTCCTATAAATGCTAAAACAATTCCAATAGAAATTAATTTTCGCCTTTTCATTTTTTCCCTCCCTTTTTATATGTGTAATCATATAAAAAGTTTGCTAACATTTTGCTAATTTTTTCATTTATACATTTCATGTGCTTCAATCTTAATTTGTATTAAAAATTTTTCCCTTACGTATTTATAAAATTATTATTATTCATTGCATGGAAGAAATTGTATATATATTGCAAGCCTCTCTTGTACCCATTGTCATCCTTTCTTCTGCTGCTCTTCTTTCGCTCAGCTTGCAACAAAGATATGGTAGAGTAATTGATAGGATAAGATATTTTCATGAAAGAATTTATGAAGGAAAACGAGTAGAAATAATTGAAGAACAAATCGAAATCCTGATAAAAAGAGGAAAGTTATTAAGGAATTCCATGTTTTTTATCATGCTTTGCATAATATTTGCGTTATTAACAACCATATTTTTATCTCATAATATAATTTCTGGTGAAAATTTTTTGATAACAATTATTTTCTTCTTTTTATCATTATTCGTTCTTTTAGTATCGGTATTATTTGCAATAATGGAAATATTTATTTCATATAACGCTGTTTTAAGAGAGAATGAAAAAATTAGAAAAGTTAGACATTAAAGGACTAAAAGCGGTTTTACATTATGAAAGCGAAAAGTTCATTGTATGCTGTCACGGTTTATATTCAAATAAGGATAGTAAGAAGTATATCGAATTGGCTGAAATGGCAAATAGGAAAGGAATATCATGTATAAGGTTCGATTTCAGAGGATGTGGAGAAAGTAAGGGGAAATTTGATGATAAAATCGAGAGTAGATTGAATGATTTGATAAAAGTTGTAGATTTCATATATGATAAATTCGATGCCAAAATTTCTTTATTTGGTTCCTCCTTCGGGGGAATGGTTGCTATTTTGTATGCGAGTTTATATACCGAATATGATATTCCACTGGTAACTATATCAACCCCTTTTATAAAACATGTTAAAGAGTGCTCTAAAATATTGATTATTCATGGAATAGATGATGAGCTTGTTAGTGTTGAAGAAGCTAAATTATTATATAAAAATGCAAAAGAGCCAAAAAGATTATTATTCTTTAAAGCGGATCATTCTTTTTCAAATGATAATGTTAGGAAGAAAGCACTAGAAGAAGCTGTGAAATGGTTATATTCCTTTTTAATGGAATAGTCTAATGTAATAAAAAGAGGGCTAATAAGCTAATAAAATTGTATGTAAAGTGTGCCGAAATAGGAGCTATGATATTTTCCATTTTGTTCATTAACACACCAAGTAATATTCCAAAAATAAAGGGTAAAATAATTTGCATTGTTACACCATATTCAAGATGAGCAAGTGAAAAAAGCAAAGAAGAAATAAGTATTGCTGGTATGCTTCCAATTTTCTTTTTTAATTGCATCTGCAAGAATCCTCTATAAAAAGTTTCTTCACTAATCGAAGAAAAAAATGGTATCAAAAAAAGCATACTTATATGCAAATTTCTAAGTTTCTCTGCCAAAGGATTTTCTTCCTTATATCCTAAGGATAAAAATACAGAAATAAAGATAAAAAGAAAGCCCAAAATAATACCAAAAAGAAAAGATATGGCAACTTTGTTCCTAACAAAATAAAGATTTTTGAGAGCGTTTCCATATAAAATGTGCATTATTATTAGAGGAGAGACGAACATCAATAAAAAATTCAGTAATAGAGACGATAAAATAATTTCATTTGTTATTTCTACTTCTTTAATGTTCATAAAATATCCTAAGATTGCCGAACTATATATAATAAATAAAGAAATTGTTAAAATCGCATATGCAAGAAGTTTTCGAAATTCCATAACAAAAAATTTTTTATGCTTTTTTATTTTATCGTAGGGGCCCGTGGGGTAGCTTGGTTTATCCTTCGGGCTTTGGGAGCCTGAGACTCCGGTTCAAATCCGGGCGGGCCCATTTATTTTTAATGACGAAATAAAAAATTTCGCCAAATTTTTTCCAATTTTTATCAAATGCTATCAAAATCTTTAAAAATTATTTATAAATTTGAAGAACATGAGAGTCGTCGCTTTATTTTTAGTTTTTGCTTTAATTTTTAGCATAAATACGCATGGTGTAAAAAATTTTCCAACAATATATATTTCCATAGTTTCCCACAATGAAGAGCCAAATAAACAATATCCCGATTTTGTTGCAAATGAAGCGCTCTTTTGGAAGCATAGGGAAGCAATAGTAAAGTTTGCAAATATGCTATATGAAGAAGGAGTAAAATACAATTTTCAATCTGATTGGAATTTTTTATTAGCTATAAATATGTATGATAAGGGAACCCCATCAACAAATGGTAAAAATTTATTACGCTATTTAAAAGAAGATTTAGGTTTCGAAATCGACCCCCACGCCCACGAAACAACATATAACTATGCAGATGTTGCATATTTGATAGAAAATTTGGGCGTAACTCCTTCTAATACAGTAGGAGGATTTATTGCATATCCACCCAACCAATCAAAAGTTGAATATTTTTGGTCACCTATAACAGGATGGCATTATAATTATACATGGCAAGCTCAAATTTTATGGGGCGGAGCAACCAAATGGCATAAAAATGAGGAAACTCTTTGGGTTTCTGGAATATGGAAACCGATGGATAATGAAAATTTTTTAGTTCATGGTGATAATGCTCCTCTTCCTCATGTTGGTGGATTTGGAGGGGGATGGGATACTTTAGCTATTTTATTAGAGAAGCAACAGAATGGAGAACTTGAGCCAAATAAAATTTATACCCAGACAATTTTTGTTAGTCAGAATTCTTTATTAGATGATGAATTCATAGAATATTTTAGGAATAAAATAAGAGAGTTATCAGATTATACAAAAAATGGATTAATAAAGTGGGTTGGTTTGGAGGAAGTGGTAAAAATATGGAAGGAAGAATATAATGAAGAACCAAATATCTTTCCTTTTGTATCTATGGAAGTAAAAATAATCAGGCCCAAAGAAAACTATCTATATATATTCAATAGAGAAATTTTAAAAATCGGAAGGACAGTAATAATTGGTAATATAAATATTGAGGTAAAAGCAAGTTGTGATGTGCCAATAAATGAAGTATGTTTTTATCTTAATGATGAATTGATGGCGAGGGATAAAAAACCACCATATGAATGGGAATGGAAAGAATCCGCTATTGGAATATATGTTATAAAGGTTGTGGCAAAAGCTGATGCCCTGATAAAAAGCGACGAGGTAGAAGTGTTTGCAGTAAAGGGATAAAAAATAATAAATAGTCTTATTTCTTAAATTTCCAATGCTAAAGAATTTTGGCGAAGCATTAAGAAGCGCTTTCAAAAAAATAGCAAATGCTCCTTTTGTTGACAAAGATTTGGTAAAAGAAGTTATTAGAGATATACAGAGAGCATTAATAATGGGAGACGTAAATGTAAAATTAGTTTTAGATGTCTCAAAGAAAATAGAAAAAAGAGCTTTAGAAGAAAGACCTCTTCCAGGAATGAGCAACAGGGAACATGTTCTAAAAATATTGTATGAAGAGCTGGCAGGAATACTTGGGAAAGGGAGGGAACTTCCTTTGAAAAAGCAGAAAATTATGCTACTTGGATTATATGGCCAAGGAAAAACAACAACATGCGGCAAACTTGCAAAATATTTCCAGAAGAAGGGAATGAGAGTTGCTTTAATAGCGGGTGATGTGCATCGCCCAGCTGCCTATGAACAATTAAAACAAATAGGAGAGAAAATAAATGCTCCTGTATATGGGAATGGAAGAGATGCCATCAAAGTTGTTAAAGAAGGACTGGAAAAATTTGCAAAATACGATATTATTATTATAGATACAGCTGGAAGACACGCTTTGGAAGATGATTTGATTAATGAATTAAAAAATATTGCCAAAATTGTCCAACCTGAAGAAAAAATTTTAGTTATAGACGCTTCAACGGGCCAGCAAGCGGGAAAGCAAGCAAAAGCATTTAATGATGCAGTTGGCATAACTGGCGTAATTTTAACAAAAATGGATGGCACCGCAAAAGGTGGAGGGGCTTTATCTGCTGTTGCGGAAACTGGTGCGCCCATTATATATATTGGTACAGGGGAACATATGGATGACTTAGAAAAATTCGATGCAACTCGCTTTTTGTCTCGTCTTCTCGGAATGGGAGACTTGCAAACATTGCTCGAAAAAGCAGAGGAAGCTATGAAGGGGAAAGAAAAGAAAATAGAAGAAACAGCTAAAAAAATGATGAGTGGCAAATTTACATTACTTGATATGTATGAGCAAATGGAGTTACTAACGAAAATGGGACCATTTCATAAGATTGCTGAGCTACTTCCATTTGGAGGGAAACTTAAAGATGAAGAAGTATATGAAACCCAGAAAAAACTCAAGAAATTCAAGGTTATAATGGATTCTATGACAAGAAAAGAGCTCGAAAATCCCAGCATAATAAAATCTTCTCATATAAAAAGAATAGCAAGAGGAGCTGGAGTTGATACAAAGGATGTAAAGGAATTATTGCGTCATTATAATATGTCTAAAAAAATGATGAAAAGTCTATCTAGCAGAAAAATGCAGAAAAAATTGCTCAAACAATTTAAAATGCCATTATCATAAACTTAATATACATAGAATAAAATAAATAAAGATGAGAGCGAGTTGGAGTGGGAATATCAGCTGGGGACTTGTAAACATCCCAATAAAAATTTATTCCACAACAAAATCAAAGCAAGTTGCATTTAAAATGCTTTGTAAGAATCACAAGTTACCAATTCATTATAAAATGGTTTGTGAGAATGGGGAAGAATTAACAAAAAATGATGTTGTAATGGGTCTTGAATTTGAAAAGAAAAGTTATTTTATTCTTGATGCCGAAGAAATAAAGAAACTTCGCCCAAAAAGAACGGATAGTTTGGAAATTTATGAATTTATCGATTTGGAAAAAATTGAGCCAGTATATTATGAAAAAAATTACTATATTGTGCCACAAAAAAGAAGAGACAAGGCTTTTTTCTTATTAAAACAGCTCATGGAAGAGATGAAAAAAGCAGCCATTGGGAAAGTTGTTATAAAAAATAAGGAATATTTGTGCGCTATTCAGCCATATAAAAAAGGCTTATTGTTATCAATAATTCATTACTATGATGAAATTAGGGATATGGATGAGCTGGAAAATTTGGATGATGTTCCAGAAATAAGCGACAAAGAAAAAGAGCTCGGGAAAATGCTTATAGAAAAATATTATAACAAGGAATTTGATTTGAGCAAATATAAGGATACATTTATTGAAGAATTGAAGGAATTAATTAAGAAGAAAATGGAAGGAGAAGAAATAAAAGTTGAGGAAGAAAAGGTTGAGGAGGAAGTAAGCTTAATGGAGGCTTTGAAAGCAAGCATAGAAAAATGAAATATTTTCCAATGCTTTGTAAAAAAGCGGGAAAGGATTTACTTAAAAGTAAGGAATACATTTTTGAGCCAAAACTTGATGGAACAAGATGTATAGCAGAGGTAAATGAGAAAGTTAATTTGTTTAATAGGAGGCAGAAAAATATTAGGAGGAGGTATCCAGAAATTTGTCATGATTTAAAGAAATATAAGAATTGCATATTCGATGGAGAAATTGTATGTTACAATAAAGGAATACCAGATTTTTATTTATTGCAAAAGAGGGAGCATATAGATAGTGATTTTATGATCGAGATAAGAGCAAAAATGTTTCCAGCAACATATGTGATTTTTGATATTCTTGAAATGGAAGGAGAAATTTTAATTGATAAACCCATTGAGAAAAGAAAAGAAATATTAGCAAGCGTCATAGGAAAAGAAAAGCATTTGGAAACGATTTTCTTTACAAATGATGGAGAAAAATTATGGAAAGAAATTGAAAAAAGGAATATGGAGGGGGTGATTGCAAAAAGAAAAGGGAGTAAGTATTATCCAGGGCAACGCCGATATGAATGGCTAAAAATAAAAAATTTGAAAAGTATAGATGTTGTAATTGTTGGCTATACACAAGAGAAAAGAGAGATAAGTTCCTTAGGGATGGCTTTGTATGATAACTCGGATTTAGTTTATATAGGGAAAGTGGGGACAGGCTTTGAAGAAGAAATTATGGAAAGACTTCTGAAAGAATTTGAAATAACTGATAAACCATTTGTTATTAATCCTGAAAAAGCCCCCGAAAATATGATATGGGTAAAACCAAAAATTGTTGCAGAAGTTGAATATTTAGAAATAACCAAAGATAAAGAGTTAAGAAGTCCCTCTTTTAAGAGATTAAGAATGGATAAACCATTAAATGAATGCACAATGGAGCAAATTGCTTAGCAAAACTCTTATACGCTTTGTCGTTTTTTCTCGTGTTCATTGAATTTATTGAAATGGAAGGGATTAAAAAAAATAAAATTGTTAAAAGAGAATATCAGATAAATATTTTTAATTCTGTTAAAGATAAGAATTCTCTAATTGTTTTACCAACTGGTTTAGGAAAAACAATTATTGCATTAATGGTATTAGCATATAAAGCAAAATTTGGAAAAATTTTATTTTTAGCTCCAACAAAACCGTTGTGTGAACAGCACTATGCAAGTATTAAAGAAATAACAACATTGGATAACATATTCCTTGTAACTGGAGAAAAAACAAAAAAGGAGAAAAGAAGAAAAATATACGAAATGGCTAAAGTTATTGTTGCAACACCACAAACAATTGAAAATGATCTGGATATAATAAATTTTGAAGAATTTAGTTTAGCGATATTTGATGAAGTTCACAGATGTGTTGGAAATTATGCATATGTAACTATAGCAAGAAAATGTTTGGAAAAAGGGGTGCAAACTCTCGGTTTAACAGCTTCTCCAGGAAGCGATTATTCAAGGTTAAAGGAAGTTATAAGAAATCTTGGTATAATAAATATAGAAGTTAGAACAGAAGATGATTCAGATGTTAAGCCTTATATTCCAGAAAGAAAATTGAGATGGAAAATAATTGAAATGCCAAAAGAAATTAAGTCTGTTGCTATGAAAATAGATGAAATGATTACTGATTTCTTAATTGAATTGAATAAATATGTAAAGGTTTCTGTATCACCAAAAAAAATAACCAAGAAGATTTTAATTGCTTTACAAGAGGATTTACAGAAAAAAGCCATAGAAAAAGGAGGAAGCTTTTACAATGCTGTCAGTATTGTATCTGCAATAATAAAAATCTATCATTTGAAAGAAATGCTTACTAGCCAAGGAATAGATTCGGCAAGAAATTATATTAAAAAAATTGAAATAGATTCATCGAGAGCGGGAAGGAAAATAAGAAACCATAAAAAATATAGAGAAATTAGGGAAGAGATTTTTAAAATAAGTGAAGAAAATCCAAAGCTCGAAATTACTAAAAAAATATTAACGGAACATTTTAAGGCTAATGAAAAAGCAAGAGCCATTGTTTTTGCTGAATATAGGGACACAATCGATGTTTTGGTAAGGGAATTAAATAAAATAGATGGAATAAAAGCAGCTCGCTTCATAGGACAGGCGAAAGGAACAGGAAATGGAATGAGTCAAGATGAACAAAAAATGGTTATTAAATTATTCAAAAGCGGTTTTTACAATGTTTTGGTTTCAACGAGTATTGGTGAGGAAGGAATAGACATACCAGCAACAAGCTTGGTAATATTTTATGAACCCGTTCCTTCCGCAATACGCCACATCCAGAGGCGGGGCAGAACCGCAAGAGGAGGGATGCCTGGCGAAGTGTATATACTTATAATGAAAGGTTCAAGAGACGAGGCATATTATTGGAGTAGTAGGAGAAAAGAGAAAAAAATGATTTATCAAATTGCTAGGTTGAAAGATTTATTAAAAGAGAGAGGACAAGCAAAACTGGGTTGGTTTTATTAGTGGGGAAAGGATTTTTTCATACAATTTTGAAAAATTATTATTGTCTTCATCATTTGTATCATTTATTGCATCTTGAATATTACTGTAATTTCCCTCCCCAGCACCACCTACATACAATGTTCTATTTGTAATATAATTTCAATAATTAATGTTGTTTTTATTATGGGATAAATCTTTTTTTGTTTTTTTATACTTTATTTTTTGTTGGTTATAATCTATAAACAAATAGTATCCATTAAATATTTAAACAGAGAGGAAATAATTTTTTATGGCAAAAGAATTTACACTACCAGAATTTTCCTTAAAAAGAGAGCATAAAAAAGCTCTAGAAAAAGAATACTTTGATGGATATGAGGAATTTTTGAAGGAAAAGAAATGGGAAAAAATGGCAAAGGAAAGCATAGAGGAAATAGAAAAAGCAATTGATGAAGGATTAGAAAGAAAAATCAAGGGAATAAAAAAAGAAAAAGAGGAGGAGGAAATAAAAAAAGAGATAATTTATTCTAGCAAAAAAGGGTTTATTGTTAAAATAAGTTATAAAGATGGAGATGAAACCAAAATATCATATTATCTAGTTACAAAAATCGATGATATTGAAGAAGCAATAGATAGAATCTCTTCATATAAGCCAATTATTGAGGAACAGGAAAAAGAAAAAATATCAAAAATTTTCAAGTAGTGCCATTTCCACATGCTCTTTTCCATTCCCTATAATATATTCACCATGTCCTGGATATAAATTTTTGATATCCATTTTTAATAATCTTTCTATTGATTTTTTTAATTGTAAATAATCCCCTCCATAAAAATCCGTTCTTCCTACTCCTCCATATGAAAAAATTGTATCACCTGAAAAAAGAGATTTACTTTTCTCTTCATACAAACATATACTTCCCATAGAATGACCAGGTGTATATATTATTTTTAAAATAATATTTCCCAAATCAATTTCATCACCATCTCTTAATTTTATATCTACCTTTACTTTAGGTTGGATTGCATTAAAGAAAATTGCACTCCAATTTTTTCCTTCTTCCAAAACATCTGCTCCTTTTTCATGTATACAAACCTTTGCATTACTAATTTCCTTCAGTTCTTTTACCCCTCCACAATGGTCAAAATGCTCATGCGTTAAAATTATATATTCTATTTCTTCAATTTTTATTTCCTTCTCAATTTCTTCTATTAATTTTCTAACATAGAAACCTGTCCCAGTATCAATTATTGCATATTTTTCTGCCTTTATTAAATAAACATTTGATTCAAAACCAAATCCTAGATATTTCTTAACAATCATGATAGTAAAATTTTTCTTCTTATATATATTTAAACAACATGAGCAAAGAAGACAAAATAAAAGATAAAATCGAGGATTTAAATGAAATGAGGGCTATGTTAAAGGAAGATTTAGAAGATTTGGAAAGAAGGAAGAGTGAATTGCCAGAGAAAAAATACAAAAAATTGAAAGAAAAGTATCAAAAGAGAATAGAAAAGATAAGGAATAAAATAAAACAACTTGAGGAGAAATTGAATAAACTAAAGAGATGATTTTAATTTTTTTATAGCTTCCTTATAATCTCTGCTTCCGAATATGAAGGAGCCAGCAACAAGTATATCTGCGCCCGCTTTTTTTAAGAGGGGTGCGTTTTTGTCATTTACTCCCCCATCAACGGATAGATAGATTCTTCTACTTCCAATCATTTCTTTTGCTTTTTTAACTTTATTAAGCATGCTTTCTATGAATTTTTGTCCTCCAAAACCTGGCTCGACGGTCATTATTAGGAGTAGATCAATTTCATCGATTATATTTTCAATAAGACAAAGAGGAGAGGCGGGATTCAATGCAATGCCTACTTTGCAATATTTTTTTATTTCTTTTATAGTCCTATACAAGTTTTTTGTAGATTCTACATGTATTGTGATATAATCTGCTCCAGCCTTTATAAATTCCATGTAATGATTCTCTGGCTTTTCTATCATTAAATGAACATCAAACGGCAATTTCGTTATTTTTCTTATGCTTTTAACAACACATGCACCGATTGTAATATTTGGAACAAAATTTCCATCCATCACATCAATATGAATCCAATCTGCTCCAGCATCTTCAACGCTTTTAATTTCCTCTCCAAGTTTTGAAAAGTCTGCTGACAATATAGATGGGGCAACAAACATAAAAAATTAAGCGGTGACAATATAAAAATTTATCATAAGTTTGTCATTATTAAAAAAACCTTATGAATCATAAATAATATAACAACATGAAGGCAAAGATAATAATTGATGTCAGAGAAATATATTCTGGCATACCTGATTTATTATCTTTAAAGGCTGATGTTGAAATAAAACAATTAGCTGTAGGAGATTACATATTGAGTGATAAAATAGCTGTTGAAAGAAAAAGAGCAGAGGATTTTTTGGAATCCTTAATAAACAAAAGAATTTTTAATCAAATTGATAGATTAAAGGAAGCATATGAAAAACCAATTTTAATAATTGAAGATGTTGGCTTATTCTCAAGGAATATAAATGAAAGAGCAATTTATGGAGCAATAGCATACATACTTACAGAATGTGATATTCCAGTAATTAGAACAAGGGATGCAGAAGAAACAGCTTCATTATTATATGCAATTGCTGTTAGAGAACAATTTAAAAAGAAAAAAGATGTTAGTTTGAGGGGGAAAAAACCGAAAATGAGCCTAAAAGAAAGGCAGCAGTTTATTATAGAAGGTTTACCAAATGTTTCTGCTGTTTTAGCAAAAAGATTGCTTGACTATTTTGGCTCTGTAAAAAATGTTATAAATGCGAGTTTGGCAGAATTAAAAAGAGTTGAAGGGATAGGAGAAAAGAAAGCAAAAGCAATAAAGGAAGTTATAGAAGCTAAATGGAATGGTTAAGAAAAATGGAAAGAGTATCTTGTCGGCTTTTCATATACCCTCCCTTTATAATTACATAATGTGCATCTATATCCAATAATAACTTGCTTGCCTTCTAAATTTAAATTCCTTATTTCTTTAAGCTTGCCTCCACAAACTGGGCACTTTTCCACCTTTTTCTTGGTATGTCTCTTTTTTATTTCAAGCTTTACAAAACCGGAACGAGCAGTTAAGATTCTTGCTCTTTTCATGCTTATTGTATAATTTTCATCCATTTTCTTTAATTCTTCAAGTATACCAAGCCTCAAACTACTTAAAGAAGAAAAACTACCATACTTTCTTAATGCTCTATAGATTGCTTTTCTTATTTCTTCCTCCTTAGGAATTTTATACATCAATTTTTAAATTTTTCTTATTTATAAAATGTTGCGAAGAATTTTTTTATTCCTTCTGTATTTCATAATGGGCCGGCGTAGCTTAGTCTGGTGGAGCACCCGGCTGTTAACCGGGCGGTCACCGGTTCAAATCCGGTCGCCGGCGCTCCCATTTTTTTAAATCCAATACTTTCCCTAAGCTACTTCCTCTTCTTATTTCTTCCCTTATCCTATTCTCTCTTTCCATAACATTTATTGCCCTGTTGGCAATTTCCTGCGCTTCTTCTTTTGGAATAACTACCACACCATTATCATCTCCAACTATCCAATCCCCCTTTCTAACAACTTGCCCTCCACAAATAATTTCACAACCAATATCTCCGTATCCTTTGGGCTCTCCAGCTTCTGCCACTACATTTTTTGCAAAAACTGGCAAACCAATTTTTTCAATAATATGCACATCCCTAACAGCGCCATCTATAACAACGCCAGCTATTCCTTTTTTAAAAGCACTCAAGGTTGCCAATTCTCCCCATACCGCCTGCTTCCCTTCTCCAGCCTCAACAACAATTACATCTCCTTTTTCTGCAAAATCGATTGCTTCAACAACTTTTGCCCAGTCTCCGTCCATGGTTTTTACTGTTAATGCCTTTCCAATCATATGATATCCTTTTTTTATTGGGTATATTCCCCTCATAGCTCCTTTATTATGCATTGCATCGCATATATTGCATGTTGATACCTTTGAAAAAGCAATGAATAATTCATCTTTCGAATATTTTTTAAATTTTGTTTCCCCTTCTATTACTCCTTCCATAGCTTTTTTAATTGATCTTGTTGCTTCTCTCACATTTTCTGCTTTTATTATTGCTCCCCCAACAATAATTATACTAGCTCCTTTTTCCACCGCTTTTTTTGCCATCTCCGCATTTATTCCCCCAGCAACAGCAATTGGTAAATTACTTATTTTAACAGCTTTTTCAAGCAAACTAAAAGGATTTTTTCCCTTCATTTGCTCATCTATTGCAGTATGGATACATATATAATCAACTCCCAATTTTTCCAACTCTCTTATTCTACTTTCTATATCTTCAATACCCATCAAATCAACCATTACTTCTATACCATATCTTCTTGCAGATTTTACAACTTCTTTTATAGTTTCATCACTTGCCAATGCCAATATACAAATAACATCTGCCCCCGCTTTCGCCACCATTTCCGCCTCTATAGAACCAACATCCATTGTTTTCATATCTGCGACCAGTTTTTTTCCAAATTTCCTTAACTCCCTTATTATATCCATTCCTTCAGCTTTTATTAAAGGAGTACCTGCTTCCAGCCAATCAGCTCCGCCTTCTATCGCTTCTTTAGCAATTTGAATGGCGCGATGAGCATTTATTAAGTCCAAAGCAACTTGCAAGATAGCCATGATTTTAATAGAATAGTTATAGAAAAATGTTAGGACAATT
Organism: Thermoplasmatota archaeon; assembly: GCA_029259055.1. Lineage (GTDB taxonomy): Archaea > Thermoplasmatota > E2 > UBA202 > JdFR-43 > JAPDJP01. The sequence goes on from JAPDJP010000033.1 coordinate 17,246, forward strand.
AAGAAAGAATTTAAAATTTGGTGTATTTCAAAATGGAATGAATGAGGAAATAAAAAAAGAAGTAAAAAGGGAAATAGAAGAATTTAACGGTCTTTTAGACGAAGAAACCGCTTATCTATTAGTTATGGAAAAAATGGGAAAATTAAGAAGGAATAAAATAAAAGATTTAATTGGTAAAGTGTCTAGTAAAGTATCTCTATATGCAAAAATAGAAAGTTTTGGAAAAAAAGAGAGAGATTTTGCTAATGCTATTATTGGAGATGAAACTGGACATTGTGTTTTAAAATTATGGGAACATAATGCACACATAGCAAATTATCTGGAAGAAGGAGATGTAATTAAAATTGCTAATGGATGGTGTAAAGAAGGGGCATATGGCTTGGAAATAAATGTTGGGAAATATGGATTAATAGAAAAAATAAATAAGGAAATTAAAACAAAAAAAGAATTTGGTATAAAGAGGGGAATATTCTGTCTAAGAGGTATTTTAAGAAAAAAATATCCTACAAAAGTTTATATTGGAGAAAAAGAAAAATTTGTTGCAAAAATTTTAATTGATGATTACGAAATTTTTCTATTTGATGAAAGAGTAAGAGATATTCAAAAATTTAGGGAAGGAGATGAAATTGCTATATTATGGCTTTATAAGAATGGGAGTGGAAAAATAAATGCAACAGATTTCAGTAGGATTTTAGAAATGGATTAATCGTAAAATATATTTTTTCTAATAATATTATTAGTCAAGCGGGTGTGGTGTAGTTTGGTAACACAAAGCCCTGCCACGGCTTAGCCCCGGGTTCAAATCCCGGCACCCGCATAAATTTATGATATTTTTCCTAGATATTCACGTTTATGCAGTTAAAAAACAGTAAGTGATGCATTTTATGGAAGTAAAATCCATTTTGTATGTAGAGGTTATAAGTTCAAGTCAGTGATTCATTGTTAACAAGGGTTCAATTTCTGGAACTTTAATATTGAAGTAACATCAAAATATTTTGATGCCAAAGGGTATTGGTTTGACACCAAACTTAAATATTAAATGTAAGTCTACCCCCAAGATAATCACAAAGACATATGTTGGTATAATTGTTACTCTGTTGGGTCTCTTACTTTTGTTGGGAATAAAACTTAAGAAAACATCTAAAAGACTTGTTTTCATATCTAGTATAGCGGGATTTAATAAGGGATTGATGGGCGGTGGTTTTGGTCCCGTTGTTGTATCTGGGCAAATAGTTCTAAATCACGATGTTAGACCATCTGTGTCAATGTGATATTGCAGAAATTCCTGTATGCATCGCTGGATTGCTGGCTTTTGCTGTACCTGGTGACTTATCTTTCCTACCAATCTGTCTTATTGTAACTGTTCCAGCAATAGCATCACTCATCGGACCACATATAACAATGAAAATTGGTCAGAAAACACGATCTGAAGCCTTGACTCTCGGATTTTGGACTTTTTGCTCGCCTTAATCTTGGCTATCGCTTTTGACTTCGGTATGTTTTCTCACTGATTAAATGATTAATTACACATTCGGATATATCAGTAGCATATTCTCCAGTTCTCCTGATACTCTCTGCAATATAACCGATTGAAACTGCTATTGCAGCTTTCTGTTGCAATGCTAGTGTGTTGATTTTTCCGCATAGGGATGCCAGTTTTGTTAATGAATCAATGTTCCTATTGGCTGAATTTATATCTCTTTCAATGAATGATTCTATGCTTTTATCAAAAATATCTAATGCAAGATTGCTAGCCGATTCAATTGTATCAATAATTTTCTTATCTACTTTCTCGTCAATGAAATTCAAGATATTTTTTGCTATTCTAACTGCATGGTCTCCAATACGCTCTATAATCCCGCTTATTAAAAAGTAATTTATAGCCTTCTCTGTTGTGATACCCATCTTTCTGGCAAGGTTTACATTTATTGACATTATGTTGCATTGACGTGCTACCAGCCAGTGCAATCTATCCACATCATCATCTCTAGATAAAATATCCTTGGCTAATGTTTTATCTCCATTCTTTAATATGCTAATAGCATCTTTGTGCATGTTCTTAACAATCAGATACATCCTCCGAATAGATTTATCAAATGGCATCTCTACAGGGTTGAGCAAATCCTTTATCGTAATACTATTATCTGTTTCCTCTACAACTTCTTGACCTATTGTTACCTGCGTAAACTTTCTGCTTACCCTTCTTACAGACGGAGATATTGCATTTCTCGATTTAATCTTGATAATCGTGTAACCAGCAATATAGGCTCCAATTAAACATCGGAATAAGTGAGTCGGCGTATCTGTAGTGTCTGCATTGATTTCTATTACCCTTTCTTCTTGTCTTTCATCAACTTTCTTTGTAATCAACAATGTACCATCTGGCTGAATGATCAATCCCAATGGATCGTTTTTCTTTATGTTCAATGTTTTTACCCAGGTTTTGGGTAGCGAAATAACATAGGACGAGCCCCCTGTAACTTGGACTTTCCTGATTTCCATGCCATCACCTTTAAGTAAACCACTATAAGTTTTTAAATATTTCTATATATGAATATATCTCTATATAGATACATTATCAACATATGTTACAATATATTATATGTCGAAAAAATATATATTTATACATATATTTAAGGATACGGTGATAGATATGGGTGCAGAAAAGAAAATAGCATTTGGGGTAATGGGTATGATAATCATTGCATCTGCGCTCAGTGGGTGTCTCGAAGGTGGAGGGAAACAAACCATAACCGTAAGGGGCTCTACAACAGTTCTACCTATAGCGCAGAGGGCGGCAGAGGAATATATGAAAAAACATCCCGATGTGGACATCCGTGTAAGTGGTGGGGGTTCTAGTGTAGGTATACAATCGGTGGGAGAAGGCATAGCTGACATTGGAATGGCATCAAGAGAATTAAAAGATGAAGAAAAAAGCAGATATCCAAATTTAAAACCTATAGTTATAGCAAAGGATGGCATTGCAATTATTGTACATCCAGATAACCCTGTAACGAGTCTTACGCTGAAACAGATAAGAGGTATATACAACGGAACCTACACTAACTGGAAAGAAGTCGGCGGTCCTGATAAAGAAATAGTTGTCATTAACAGGGATAGCGCATCTGGAACAAGAGAGTTCTTCTGGAAGCATGTAATGCAGAAGGATGACTTTGTAGCAACAGCTCTCGAGAAAAATTCAAACGGTGCTGTGAAACAAACAGTAAGCCAAACACCTAATGCAATAGGATATGTCGGTCTAGGCTATGTAGATAACTCGGTAAAGGCAGTGAAGATAAAAGAAGATGAAATGGAAATAGAACCAACGGTAGAAAATGTGTTGAATGGCGAGTATCCCATATCGCGATCCTTGTATATGATCACGAACGGTGAGCCAAAAGGAATAGTAAAGGATTTCATCGATTTTGTGTTGAGCGAGGAGGGGCAGAAAATAGTGGAGGAGGAAGGATTTGTTCCTATTGGGTAGAGGATTGTTAGGAAATATATCATTAATCTAGGGATGCGATTTACCCGTGAACTCATCGAATTAATAAATAGGTGCCTAGGGACAACGGTTCTAAACGAAGTAGTTGCAAAGAGGGTGAAAGAAGAACAAGAAAAGAAATCGATGAGGAAATTGAAAATTAATGGTATCAGGGGTCAAATGATTGGAAAGATACGTTCTCCTAAAAAAACCCAGGAAATTTTCATAAAGGGGGCATTATTCGTAAGTGCAATTTTTGCCATAGTAGTAATTTTCTTCATCATATTTTTCTTATTTAAGGAAGGATATCCAATATTTGAAAATATTGGATTATGGAAATTTTTATCTGGCAAGGAATGGAATCCAACAGGAGAACCCCCAAGTTATGGAGCATTCCCACTCATTTTGGGAACTTTATTGGTTACATTGGGTGCTATGATAATTTCAGTTCCCCTAGGAATTGGAAGTGCTATATTTATCTCAGAAATTGCACCACCAAAGATCAAGGGCATCATTAAATATGGTGTAGAAATACTTGCAGGTATTCCCTCAGTTGTATATGGATTTTTTGGGTTAATAGTGTTAACTGATTGGTTACGAGTAACTTTTGATAAACCCTCCGGCGAGTGCTGGTTAGCAGGTTCTATTCTTCTTGGAATAATGGCATTACCAACTATTATCAGCGTATCAGAAGATGCAATAAGCTCTGTTCCTATGGAATATAAAGAGGCTTCTCTATCTTTGGGTGCAACTAAATGGCAGACTATAAGTAAGGTTACTGTACCTTCAGCCCTATCTGGTATTACTGCAGCCATAATTCTTGGTATTGGTAGAGCAATTGGAGAGACCATGGCAGTAATGATGGTAACTGGCAACGCAGCCATCATTCCTAAACCAATTACAAATGTCTTTTCCCCGATAAGAACAATTACTGGTACGCTAGGTATTGAGATGGGAGAAGTAGCATATGGAAGCACTCATTACCATGCATTATTTGGCTTGGCTCTAATACTGTTTGCTATAATCCTTGTTGTAAATGTGATTGCAAACAGTATTCTAGGAAGATTAAAAGAAAAGCACATGCCAATATTAAAGAGGAAAAAAAGGAAGATGATATCTCAAAAAACCATACGGAAGATTAAGCATAGCATCTATGCCCTATTTGGTTTAGCCTTGCTGTGGCTATTGGTTGTGTGGTGTGGTATAAAGATAGCTGTTTTAATAGTTTCAATTATACTTTGCTTATGTTTTATCTCTAAAAAAGTCTCTGCTAAAAATTCTCAGAGAATAAGCTTTGGAATAGTTACATTATCCGCAATAATTGTACTATTCATGCTAGGAATAATCTTGTACTACATAATAACAAATGGAATAGGAATATTGAATTGGGAATTTTTATCACAATTTCCCAAAGATAGCGGTAGGGCTGGTGGGATATATCCTGCGATAATAGGTACTTTATATCTAGTAGGCGGTGCAATTCTTATTGCTTTGCCTATTGGTATAGGTGCTGCCATCTATCTTGCCGAGTACACAAGGGAAGGTTTGCTAACAAAGATAATTCGGGCTGGTGTAGAGAATCTAAATGGCACCCCTTCCATCGTATTTGGTTTGTTTGGTTTCGCATTTTTAGTACTCTACCTAAATTTAGGTATATCTTTGCTGGCAGGACAGATAACATTAGCACTCATGATACTCCCTACAATAATAAGAACTACAGAAGAATCATTAAAAAGTGTTCCTCAATCGGTGAGGGAGGCAAGTTTAGCACTAGGTGCAACAAAATGGCAAACTATAAAAAAAGTGGTTCTACCTCCTGCAATGCCTGGAATAATTACCGGGTCGATACTCAGTATTGGCAGAGCTGCTGGAGAGACAGCACCGATTATGTTTACTGCTGCTGTATTTAGCCAAAGATTTTTGCCTACTTCACCATTAGAACCAGTAATGGCACTACCATACCATTTATTTGTTCTAGCAACAAGCGTTCCAGGTGGAGAACGAAATGCATATGGCACAGCATTGGTTCTTCTGTTAATAGTTCTATGCCTATATCTAATCGCAATAATGATTCGTAGCCATTATAGAAAGATGAGAAAATGGTGATGAAATGCCTAGAAATAATTACGTTATTGAAACCGTAGATCTAAATCTGTGGTATGGAGAAAACCACGTACTTAAAGATATATGTATGAAAGTTATGAGAAACAAGGTTACTGCATTGATGGGTCCATCTGGATGTGGAAAATCTACGCTCATTAGATGTTTTAACCGCATGAATGACATTATCGATAATTGCAGAATAAAGGGAAAAGTACTTTTCAACGGAAAAAACATTTACAGCCCAGATACAGATGTAGTTGCTATAAGAAAAAGGATAGGTATGGTATTTCAAAAACCCAATCCATTACCTAAATCGATATACGAAAACGTGGCTTACGGGCCAAGAGTTCATGGCATAAATGATAAGGAAAAACTAGACAAGATAGTTGAAAAGAGTCTAAAAGCTGCTGCTCTTTGGGACGAGGTTAAAGATAGACTAGAGGATTCCGCAATGAGTTTATCTGGTGGACAGCAGCAAAGGTTATGTATTGCAAGGGCTTTGGCTATAGAACCAGAGGTCATACTTATGGATGAGCCATGCTCAGCCTTGGATCCTATAGCAACTGCAAAAATTGAGGATTTGATTAATGATTTAAAGAAAAAATATACTGTTGTTATTGTAACTCACAACATGCAGCAAGCAGCGAGAGTAAGCGATTACACAGGTTTCCTATATCTTGGGCAATTAATTGAGTTTGGACCTACAAAACAGTTATTTGAAAACCCGCAGGAAGAACTTACTGAGAAATATATTACGGGGAGGTTTGGATAGTAGGTGGTAAAAATGGTTGAAAAATTTCATGCAGAATTAAAAGGATTGAAAAAGAAAGTGTTGGAAATGGGAGAGCTGGCTAAAGATATGCTTCAAAAATCTATCGAAGCTTTAAAAAATCAAGATACCGAATTGGCAGACTGGGTTTTGTCAAAGAAAAAAGAAATTATGGATATGGACGAAGGTATAGAGCAACGTGCCCTCACATTGCTCACTCTTTATCAACCGATGGCTAAAGACATGAGAACAATTGCTTGCATTTTAAAAATGATTACATATCTAACAAGAATCGGCCGGTATGGAAAGGATATAGCGAATGTGGCAAAGGAGTTATCTATGCGGCCTCATATAGCTAAACTCGTAAGTATACCTTATATGGCTGATATTGTATGCGGGATGATTGAAGATGCTCTTAAGGCATTTGAGACAGAAGATTTATCCTTAATACAAGATTTTGTAGAAAGAGACGACAGCTTAGACGCATTACGATATTCAATATTCAGAGAATGCGTAACTTATATGATGGAAGACCCTAAAAATATCAAACGTTGTGCACATTATATAATGATTGCTCGTTATTTAGAAAGATGCGGAGATCATGCATGTAAGATTGCTGAAAAAGTTCATTATATGGTGACTGGAGAGCGCGTAGAGATAAAATAATGCGGTCACTTCGGGTGCATATCCGATTATGCTAACGCTCCGTCCAAATTCCTCTACACCATTTTCAAATAATTATTAAAATAAATTGAATTTAAGAGATTATCATGGATAAAGATTCGTTTGAACTCCGATCAATCTCTCCTTATAATTTCGATCTGTAGCGGAAATTTTATTCCTCATCGAAGAGCCACAGAATTTATAAAGATAGCATTTAGAAACGTGTGCTTTCAAGATTAAGGACAGATTGGTTCCAGTGGAACAAGATGATATACTTCGTAAGATAAAGAGAAAATTTTACGGTCTGAGACCCTTGGAATCGGGGCGAACATATTTGAGAAGATTTTATATTAAAGATGAAAATTCACAATATGAAAAAGAGTGAAAACCATGTTAAGGAGATGCAAAAGATTTTGGGAGTCATTCCTCTTTCTGCCGTTAAAAGTTTTGGAACTTTTGAAATACAATACCTAAATCTCTTTCTAGTAACCAATACTGGCATTTTAATTTTGAAGGATGTTTGTAGGCTGAAAGGTTTGGAGGAAATATTTCCAATATCGCAAAAAAAGTTGAAAAAGTTATTTGAGCAATTACCCAAAAGTTCTAAGGAGTTTAGAAAGTACATATATTCTATTATTGGTTCAAACATTAATCTTGATGCGTTGGCTAAAATGCTTGGAGGAAAATTTTCCAACTATATATACATATCATACAGAAATATAATTCGTTTAGGGATTAAAAGGAAAAAAGTGCACATGATTATTGCAAAAGTTAATATTATCGAGGTAACAGTTGATACAGAGAAAAAAAGTTATCGCTTTACTGTTCTTCCTGGATGCTATAAAGATATTCCGGAGGATGTAGCATACGCTGAGGTATTAGATATGTTAAGAAAGACGGGGCTCCCCATAACTGACTAACGTAAATTTTTAATTTTGTAAAGATTTATGCCATGTTTTTTCGTTTATCGGTAGTTAACGAATTGATATTATACTCCCCATAATTATTGGAATGGTGTTTGCCCACAAAAAAGAAAAAGCCTATTAAATGTTTTATAATTTGAACGTAAATATGGAAAGGATAAAACAACAAATAAAAGAATTTAAAGACAAAAATGTAAAATTCATTAGACCCGTTTTCGTCGATATTCTCGGAAGAATGCTTGACTTCACAATTCCTATAGAAGATTTTGAAGATTTAATTAAAAATGGAAAGGGATTTGACGGCTCTTCTGTAGAAGGTTTTGCAAGGACTGAAGAAAGTGATTTGAGGTTTATACCTGATATAAATACGCTAACAATTTTACCTTGGGAATACAAAGGTATTGAAAATTCATGGAGAGAAGCAGTAGTTTTTGGGCATATAATTGATTCGAGCGGGAAAAAGTATGAAGGGGATACGAGAACCTTGCTGAAAAATATAATAGAAAAATATGAAGATATAGGCACATTAAAATGCGGAGCTGAAATAGAGTTTTTCATTTTCGAGAATAATAAAAACCCGAAGCATACAGATGAAGGTGGATATTTTAGATCAGGATTGTATGGAGAAATAAGAAAAGAAGCACAGCTTGCTTTGAACGAAATGGGAATAAAAACAGAGTTTGACCACCATGAAGTTTCTCCAAGCCAGCATGAAATAGATTTATCCTATACCAATGCCTTAAAAATGGCAGATAGCATAATTCTAACAAAATATGTTGTAAAAAGGATTGCAAGAAAATATGGAGTTTATGCTTCATTCATGCCCAAGCCAATTGCTGGAATAAATGGAAATGGCATGCATTTACATCTTTCATTATGGAAAGATGGCAAAAATCTATTTTTTGACAAAGAAAAACAAGGATTGAGCAAGATTGCAAAATCTTACATTGCAGGATTGATAAAATACGGAAAAGATATTCAGGCAGGATTAAATCAATGGATAAATTCGTATAAAAGACTTTATCCAGGCTACGAAGCCCCAACATATCTTGTTTGGGGAACAAAAAATAGGTCAGCTTATATAAGGGTTCCGGAATATCAGAAAGGAAAAGAGTTTGCAACAAGAATTGAAATAAGAAGTCCTGACCCTGCTTGCAACCCCTATCTTGCATTAAGCTTAATCCATGCTGCGGGCATACAAGGAATTAAAGAAGGTCTGGAGCCACCTGAGCCAGTCGAAGTTGATGTTTTTCGTTTATCTGATTCGGAAAGAAAAAAATTAAATATAGAAGAGCTCTCTCCTTCCCTAGAGAAATCGTTGGAATTTTTTGAAAAAAGCGAGTTGGTAAAAAATACGTTACCCAAGCACATTTATCAAAAATTTATAGAAAATAAAAAAATTGAGTGTAAAAACTTTAATAGAGTGGTGACAGATTATGAAATAAAAAATTATTTTAGTGTATTATAACTTCTATATAGAACAGTAAGAAGTATGATAGCAACTTAAACACACTATCTTACTAAACATTTACATACAAACTTATCAAGTTTCCTCTGTAGATTTCTTAATTCTTCATCAGAATATGTTTTTTCATTGGAAAAATTAGGATCTAAGGTTTTGGAAGGAATGAACTTTTGCAAAATATACAATTCAGCTCCTTCTATTAATTTTCCTATGCTGATAATATCTTCCTTAGTAAGCTGTGATTTTACAACTGTTGTTCGAAACTCATATTTTATGTTGGAATTCATGATCATTCTTATACTCCTCTTAATCCTCTCCGGGCTAATAACTGAATGGGTAACCTCCTTATACTTTTTCAGCGGAGCCTTTATATCCATTGCTATGTAATCCACCAAACTATGATTTATTATTACTTCCAGCATTTCTGGATTACTTCCGTTTGTGTCCAATTTAATTAGATAACCCATCTCCTTAATCTTTTGAATAAATTTTAGCAAATCTTGATGTATAGTTGGCTCTCCGCCAGTTATTACGACAGCATCTATTTTTCCTTTCCTTCTTTCTAAAAAGGACAATATTGTTTCTTCTTTAATTTTCACCAAGGGCATAAATGGAATAAGCTCGGGATTGTGACAATATGGACATCTAAAATTACAACCTTGAGTAAATACAATACAGCTTATTTTTCCAGGATAATCTATCAATGAGAATTTTTGAAATCCACCAATAATCATACTCTGAATGCTTTCCTCAGATGATACTCTTCCTGTTTGCCTTTATTCCATTGCTCAATAGGTCTTAAATATCCAACTATACGAGAGTATATCTCACACTTTTTGCCACATTTTGGACATATTTCATGCTCTCCAGCCAAATAACCATGAGATGGACAAATGCTAAAGGTTGGAGTAATTGTAAAATATGGTAAACGATAGTTCTGGCATATTTTACGAATTAAATTTTTGACTGCCTCAGCATTTTCAATTCTTTCCCCTACAAATATATGCAGAACTGTTCCTCCAGTATATTTTGTCTGCAATTCCTCCTGTAATTCTAACGCTTCAAAAATATCATCAGTATAATTTACTGGCAATTGCGTAGAATTTGTATAAAATGGCTCCCCTCCTTTTCGATATTCTTCTTCGTTTGCGCAGGTTATATTGGGATATTTTGCCTTATCTATTTTTGCGAGCCTGTAAGATGTGCTCTCCGCTGGCGTAGCCTCCAGATTATAATTATTACCTGTTTCCTCCTGAAATTCTATTAGTTTAGCTCTCATAAAATCCAAAACTTTAATTGCGAATTTTCTTCCTTCTTCTGTAGCAATATTCTCACCAAAAAGGTTAAGGCAAGCTTCATTCATTCCTACTAAGCCAATAGTCGAAAAATGATTTTTCCAGTAACAACCGAATCTCTCCTTTATATTTCTGAGGTAAAATTTTGAGTAAGGATACAAATTTCCTTCTGTGAACTTTTCCAAGACTTTTCTCTTTATTTCTAAACTTTCTTTTGCCAATTCCATCAGATTTTCTAATCTTTCTAAAAAATCATCCTCATCTCTTGCGAGATAGCCTATCCTTGGCATATTAATTGTAACTACTCCAATACTTCCAGTAAGAGGATTCGCTCCAAATAAACCACCTCCTCTCCTTAATAGCTCCCTGTTATCAATCCTCAATCTACAGCACATGCTTCTTGCATCTTCGGGATTCATATCAGAGTTTACAAAATTGGAAAAATATGGTATTCCATATTTGGCTGTTATTTCCCACAGCCCATTGAAATACTCATTATCCCAATCAAAATCTTTTGTTATGTTGTAAGTGGGAATGGGAAAAGTAAACGGCCTACCTTTTGCATCACCCTCCATCATTACTTCAAATAGGGCTTTGTTAAACATGTAAACCTCATCTTGAAAATTTTCATAGGTTGCATTTTGCAATTTTCCTCCAACAACTATAGCCTGGTTTTTTAAGTAATCCGGCACAATCAAATCTAAGGTAATATTTGTAAAAGGCGTTTGAAAACCTACTCTTGTTGGAACATTTATGTTAAAAATGAATTCCTGCAGAGCTTGCTTTACTTCTTTATAATTTAGCTCATCATATCTTATGAATGGTGCCAGCAAAGTATCAAAATTTGAAAATGCCTGTGCCCCCGCTGCCTCACCTTGCAAAGTATAGAAAAAATTCACTACTTGTCCTAAAGCCACCCTAAAATGTTTGGCAGGACTGCTTTCAACTTTCCCACTCACCCCCTTAAAGCCAGTGAGCAACAAATCATATAGATCCCAGCCAACGCAGTATGGGGCAAGGAGGCTCAAATCATGTATATGAAAATCTCCCCCTATGTGAGCTTGCCTAATTTCTGGCGGGTATATCTTATTAAGCCAATAAATTTTGCTAATTTCTGAAGAGATATAATGATTTAGCCCTTGCAGTGAATATGTCATATTGCTATTTTCATTAACTTGCCAATCCAACCTTTTAAGGTACTGATCAACTAAATCTACGTTAGCTTTTGCAGCAATTTCCCTAATTTTTGCATGTTGTTCCCTGTAAAGAATGTATGCCTTTGCAGTCTTACGATATGGAGAAGTTAATAAAACCTCCTCAACTATATCCTGAATTTCTTCCACCGTCGGAATTCCATGAATAAGTTGTTGGGCTAAATTTAAAACCCTGAGAGTCAATTTTTTGGCTGTTTCTCTGCCAAATTCACCTGTTGCTTTGCCTGCTTTGGCGATGGCATTTGTAATTTTTTCGGCATTAAATTCAACAATTCTCCCATCCCTCTTCCTTATTTTTGTAAACATTTTAATTCACCGTCAAATTTTTTTGATAATTGTAAAAAAAATTTGATAGATAAACTTTTTTAATTTTATTGCTGTATGCTTGGGAAACATAAGGAAACCAAAAGAGATTCATAACAAAATTTAGTGGTAAATCTTGCAGATTCTGGCACAGACTTACTATTAAAAAATCTATTAGTGGAAATAGCCCTTGTAGAAAGACGAAGAGATAATTTATTCTGTGAGTCTTCCAATTGACACGATGTGGTCTTTTTGACTTGCCCTTTTCCTACGATACTCTTGCAATATGGGTAAGGTAAAAAAGAGGGAAAATTAGCTAAAACTCTTTGCAATAACCTGTGAGATTTCATCCATTATATTTTCTATTCTCCTCCTTACGAGTTTCCATGCTTCCTGCAATGAAACGGCTCTGTAAATATATCTAAGTCTTTCACTTTCATCTACCTTCCTTTGAATAAAGCCTTCTTCATGCAGTTTTTTTAAATATTTTCTGATTGTTCTTTCTGATATGCCGAGTTGTTTTTCCATCTCTTTTATTGTTAAGGATTTTTTTAAAAGCAGATTATAAATTTTCACCTCCGCTTTTTTAAAATTGAGGAATGCAAAAATTAGATTCAGTAATTCAACTGGCTTTTTCCTTTGTTTTAACGCTTTTTCTATCTCTGAAACCGCATTTTTTACCATAATATGTATGAAAAAAATCGTATTTATATTTTCACACGTCGGAAATTATTTTGCTTGTTTTATTTATATCCTGCTGAACAATGGAACTGCTACTATAGTGAATGTGCCATATGCTATCATAATATAAAATGTTTAGAAAAATTATGAAAATGAAAATCATATCTATGCAGATGAATTAGCAGGAGGAGATAATGAAACTAAAAGAAATAACAAAAGTTGTATGTCCAATTCTCCATGTTGGATTGTTATTTTTGATTATTTATCTGTGGTTTCCTTCTTATTATAATAAATTTGCCGTGGTGATAGCGGTTGACCTTTTTGAAGTCGCAACTGGAGAAATAACATCTATTGCAGCAGGTATTGGTATGGGATTAAATCCAATAATCGTTGCAGTTTTTGTTTCCTACATAGAATCGAGTATATCGCTTTTTGTAGCTGTTAATTTTGATCTATTGAAGAAATTGCCAAAGGCAGGGGAGCAAATAATAAAGTATGAAAATAGGATGAAAACTTACACGGAAACTAAAAAGTGGCTTAAATCAGCCGGTTTTTTAGGTATCTCTGTCGTTGCCGCTATTCCATTTTATGGTACTGGAGCAGTTCCATCTACCATATTGGGAAGGCTACTCGGAATGGGGTGGAAAAAAAGCTGGTTAGCTGTAAGCATGGGGATATTTTTGAGGTCGATGCTAATTTCTCTTCTTCTCTATCTCGGATACCTTACCATTTGAATGAAAAATGGCAACAACGTCTTTGCCGATGTAATTGATTTTTGAGGCACCAAGAGAAATAAAATAATTTTTTGAGGTCCTTTTCCGAAAAATTCCAAGATATTCTACGGTGAAGTGGATTGATTCCGTCATTGTCTCCTAAAAACAAGTCATAAAGATAATAGAAACGAGAGATATGTTGCACACGACCAAATTTATAGGGCGAAGATGGTTCTACCACAATAAGTTTTTTTGTTGTTTTCAGCGCATTTTGGATTAAAATCCTTTCTTTTGGAGCTACATGATGGAGAACATCTATTATAACAGTAACATCGTTCTCTGGATATTCCTTAAAGTTGAATATATCTTTTAATTCGGCATTTAGACCCTTCTTTCTTAGATATTTTATAAAAGTGGCATTTAAATCCCATCCTATATATTCGCAGCTTTTGTCCAAGTATTTTGCTAGAATCCCTATACCACAACCAAGTTCAAAGACTACTTTATTGCGTCCAATCTCTCTGGAAAGATATGTATATCTTTTAACCAAATTTTTTCTATGCAAAAGCA
>JAPDJP010000004.1 GCA_029259055.1 Thermoplasmatota archaeon
AACTCAGAATGATAAATCTTTTTTCTTTACCTCTTCCGATAACAGTTACTCTCTCCGCTGAAAATGAGAGCATAACAAGAAATGGCATAGCCATTATGATGTTCGTAATATTCTTTAGTTAAATAAAACTTGCATTATCTTTAGTTATGCTTTCCTATTTCGGCGGTATGCTGTCAAGCCACTTCCTCCTTTTTATATTTTCTTTAAATAACTTATAAATATAAACATGAAATTTGATAGTATGAAATTGGCTTTACTTATACCGATATTAATCCTGCTTAGTGCTTTCATTATAGATCATTCAATAGATGAAAACGGAAATGAAATATGGAATAAAGCATATGGAAGCCGGGGAAAATGGGATTATGCTAGCAGTGTTTTGGAAACAGATGATGGCTACCTCATAAGTGGACTTACATCCTCATATGGAAGTAAGGAATGGGATATATGGCTTCTAAAAATAGATAAGGAAGGGAATGAAATATGGAATAAAACTTATGGATTTTGGGATATGGAATGGAGCTATGATTTGTTGCGACTGAAAGATGGTTATCTAATAATGGGCGTAACAACAAGTACTCCAACTGGCTGGAATGATATATTGCTTATTAAAGTAGATGAAAATGGAAACGAAAGATGGAATAAAACTTATGGAGGAATGGGTGTAGAAAGTGGATTCGATATAAAGGAAACGAAAGATGGATTCATTATCGCAGGGACAACAGATTCCTACAATTTTAACATTGGCATTTTCGATATATGGCTTCTAAAAATAGATAAGGAAGGGAATGAAATATGGAATAAAACTTATGGAGGTAGAGACCACGATTGGGGTTATGGTATAATATATGAAGGCAATTCATACATTGTTACTGGTGCTATTTCAAAAATAATCCCCCAAGATAATAATGTAAGGATAGAGCCCCATGTATGGGTTGCAAAATGCTCAGATTCTCCGCCAATTAATGTAATGATAGAGAGACCTAAAAAAGGATATCTCTACATATTTGATAAAGAAATTTTGCCATTTAGAAAAACATTGGCAATAGGAGGTATAACAATTAGAGCGGTGGCAAGCAATGCATCCTTGATAAATAGGGTTGAATTCTATGTATATGAAAAAACTTATGAATATATCCCAAGAGCTGTAATTTATGAGCCACCTTATGAATGGGAATGGAAAGAAAGAACAATCTGCATTAGACATCCTGCATATGTGATAGTAGCAGCATATTATGGAAATGCGGGAGCTGTGGCTGTGGATAAGAGAGGAGTTTATATAATAAATCTAATTCCTGTTCCTTCCTCCGCCTCCTTGCATGAGGGTAAAATTTGATTATGCTATATCGGAGTTGTTGTTGCTGGATGAGAATATAAGGAAAAAGCAAGGAATAAAAATAACATAATCACACTCATAGCAAAAATGTTATATCCAGCATCCATTTTATGAATGTGAAAGGAATTGTGATTGTAATAGCATTTGTACTTGCCCTTCCAGTTAATACAACATATTTTTATGAAAAAGCAAAAGAAAATAATTTTGAGGAAATAATCAACAATGGAAGAACATTATATGTAGGCGGAAATGGCCCAGGAAATTATAGCAGAATACAGGATGCAATAAATGATGCCATGGATGGAGATACAATAATAGTTTATTCAGGAATATATGAAGAAAATATAGTTGTAGATAAAAGTTTGAAGATAATAGGGATTAATTATCCTTTAATAGATGCTTGCAGAAAATATGGCTTAAAAATCTTGGCAAATAATTGCTCCATAAAAGGCTTTAGAATATATCACGGAGAGCCAGCTATAGAAATACGCTCAGACAATAATATTATAGAAGAGAATATTATAAAGGAAAATGGAAAAGGCATTTTAATCAATGACGCATGCTATAACTTAATCAAAAATAACACTATATTGAGAAATGAATATGGAATTGTTTTATCAAATTCTTCTTTCAATATCTTTATTAAAAATAATATTTCCTATCATATATATTGGTATGGAATGAAGATGCACGATTCCAATCATAATCAAATAATAGAAAATACTTTCTCAAAAAATTTCTTAAGTTTAGAACTTCAAAACTCAGATTATAATATAATGAGAAATAACAAATTCCTTTTAAAAAGAATAGGATGGGGAGGAAAAGTAGCTATTTATTCAAATGGAAATTTCAACGAACTTTGCAATAATACATTTGTAGAATGTGTTGCAAACTTTGATTTTTCTTCATATAATAAACTTATAGGAAATTATGGGAATGTACGCATCTACTTATGGTGTACAAAGAATTTCATAATACAAAACAATTTTGTAGAGGATATATCTATTGAAGGGTATAAAATGGAACATTTTATACATGAATTTAAAAATAATAGAAAAATGGATGGAAAAATTATTTTTTATTTAAGAGATGCTGAAAATTATATCATTCCCTATAACGTTTCAAAGATAATATTATTAAACTGCAGCAAAATAAGGATAGAAAATTATAGTTTTTGCAATAATGTAGAAGGAATAGAAGTTTTATTCTCAAGAGATATAGAAATAAAAAATAATTTATTTAAAGGAAATACAGAATGCGGAATATATATTATTCATTCAAAAAATGTTTCAATATATGAAAATGAAATTATAGATAATGATGCTGGAATATTGGCTGGATATTCATCTACTCTTAGGATAGTAAATAACAATATATTTTATAATGAATGCGGGCTTAAATTCTGGTCTAATTATATTTCTATAATAAAAAATAATAATTTTAAGAAAAATGATTGTGGATTGTGTTTTTGGGGCAACAATTTATTTTCTATAATAATAAATAATAATTTTATTGGACACGAATTTGATACAGACTTTATTAATTCTTTCTTTAATTTATGGTTAAGAAATTATTGGGATAGATGGCGCCTTCCTTTACCAAAACCAATTATGACACGCATCATCATACAAAAATTGTTTTTAATTGTGCCTTCTATTCCTTGGCTTAATTTTGACTTGATGCCCCGTTTAATGCCATATGAAGGAAAATGAAAGGATTTAGCATAATTTTTTGTTGCTAAAAAGGACTCGATGACATGTTAAAGCCCGCCTCCATACAAGCATGAGGAGGCATGAATTCCTGGTTCTGGTTTGTTGTTGGCTCAGAAAACAGAAGGGTTATTTTCTTTATGATAAGTAGAAGTAGAATAGATATAGCATGTAAAAATTCACAAA
Organism: Thermoplasmatota archaeon; assembly: GCA_029259055.1. Lineage (GTDB taxonomy): Archaea > Thermoplasmatota > E2 > UBA202 > JdFR-43 > JAPDJP01. Next base: position 3,232 of record JAPDJP010000004.1, read on the forward strand.
ATGTGGAGGATGTATGGAAAATTGCCTTCCCTTGCTATAACAGATGGAGGTCGTGGTATTTGATATTGAAAAGATATGGCATTAATCATGGAATTGTTTCGGGGAGAATCAGAAATTATGTAGAAAGAGTTATAGAAACAATAAAAGACAGAACCAGAGGAATAAATATTGATAATGAGTGCCAACGTTTTCATAGTAGCATTGCAGGAGGTATTTTTCTCATTGTAATATGTTTTATTTTGGATTGCCAAAAATTATATAAAAAATCGAAAATAATTAAAAGTGCAGCTAAAGTTATGATAAGTTTATAAGATAAAAAACAACAGTGTAAAATGTTAAAAAAGAAATGTTAAAGAGAAAGCCAATGAAAATAAATAGATATGTTCAAATACTTACAATTATTCTATTAGTTAATACAGTTATTTCCCTAGAACAAATAAAATGGAAAATAGGTAATTATTGGGAATACAATTTGTATTATTATATACCACAAACTGGTACAGAAAAAATAAAAATAACAGTGATTGGTAAAGAAAATATTTCCATAAATAATACAATTTATGAATGTCTCGTTGTCGAAATAAAACAAAATAATTTAACAAGGAAAATACAATATTATGAGAAAAGGAGTCTAGCGGTTGTAAAAGAAATAGAATATAACAACATAACGAAAGAGAAAATTTTTGTAATTCCAGTCAGTTTTTTTCTTTTCCTATTTACATAGGTAAGAAATGGAATCTTACAAGAAATAATATTTCGATATTTCTCGAGTGTATCGGAAAGGAAAAAGTAACAACTAAGGCTGGTAAATTTAATTGCCATATAATAAAAATTATCTTCAATAATAATACCAAATTCTATCAGATGGTCTATTTCTCTGATAAAGTTGGGAATATTGTGATGATGAAATGTTTTTTCAATAACACTCTTTTATTTAGAGAAGAATTAATAACTTTCAATTATAACTCTCCAACTAAAAATACAATTATTACAACTTTTATCTTAACTTTAGGAATAATGATTTTTCTATTGTCAAACTATGTTCGACTCATCATTAAAAGGAATCAAAAGCGATAATTTCTATGGAATATAAAATGAATGATTTAAAATTAGCCTTTCTTATTTTCTTTATTAACTCTGTTTCTAGTTTTATTACTTCATCAAGGTAAATTGTAAATCCTATCTACAATCCCCATATTAATATCTGCTTTTATCCCATCTAAGCTATAACTAGCTTTTTTAGTTATGTCATCTATTGCCCCCAACCTTTATGGATTCAATAATCATTTCTTTCTCTTCCTCTCCAGTATGACAAAAATTCTTATTCTTAAAAATGGGTAGCGCAGCTATTTTGCTATCAATAGTATGCCATATCCTTCCCATTCCAATTTCATTTCCCTATCTCCTCATTCTTTCCCCATTCTTTGTAAAGTCCTTGCCACTACAATTGCTCCAATATACCGTCATTTTCTGGCAATCCATATGGTAAAACAGGAAAGCCCGTACAGATTGCTATTTTATTTATATTCAAAATGCCTTTTAGCAACATGATATAACGGTTTTCTTTCTTTTCTTTTAATATTTCATACAACTTGGTTCAAAATATTCTCAATCTTTTTCAAAAATTTTTCTTAGCATCTTCATTTTCATTTAAAAACTTTTCCAGTTTCTTTATACCACAAAAGTAAATCTAAATGACTTAATGGTATTCCTATTTTTTCTGAAAATTCTTTCATCTTTTTTTCTATTTCAGTGTATTTTCTTCTATTTAGAGATTTTGGTATTTCATCAATAATTCCAAATTTTTTTAGATTTCTTAAGATGTGCCTATCCAGTATTGCAAAATCTTCTCCTTTTCCAATATTTCTCAAAAAATGGCTTGCTTCTTTATAACCCATCCCTTTAATATTTTTAACAAGCCATTCTCTTGCTTCATGCGGGGGGCTATTCAAAATTTTTTCTAATATTGGCAATTTTTTTCTCGCTTCAACGATATATCTTGCTTTTTTATATTTGAATCTTATTCCATTTAATTTCTTCAATATTTCTTCTTCTTTTCCCTTTATTAATAATCCTGAATTTTTCAATTTTAAAACGGCATTCCAGCATTTTTCGGCTTTAGATTGGGGCGTTAATAAACAAAAGATTAATTCTTCTATAATATTTCCTTCCTTAAATTCTTCTAATCTCTTTTCGATTTCATCCTTTATTTTTTGATGAATTTGCAATATCTCTCTCATATTCCTTTTCCTTATTATTTTTTATTTATTTCTTATTTATATTTATTTTTCAATTTTTATTTTTTTATTTATTAGTTGCGCCATTATCCCAACATTATGAAAACGAGGCCAACTATTGTAAAAAACACTATTTTTCCCTAACAAATATTTTTATCATTAATAAGGAAAGAAATAAAAGGGACAAGATATATAAAATTGCTAACTTTTGCTGTATTTGTTGCATAACTTAAAGCTTTAAACCATATTAATAGAAAGCTTGAACGCCGTTGACTGCCAATATAGCATGATTTCTATTTTTATGTTCATTTCAAGTAATAATATACTAAAGTATATATTCTATTATTCTATCCATTTCTATGTTCCCTCCATCCAACAGAACAAAAAGTATTTCCTATGCAATAAGAGAAGTTGTTGTTTATGCTAGACAACTTGAGAAAAAAGGCATAAAAGTTATCAAAATGAACATTGGCGACCCAATAGCCTATGATTTCGATACTCCTCAGCATATGAAAGAAGCTTTATATAAAGCGGCTTTAGATGGCTATAACGGATACGCTCCTTCTGAAGGATATGAGGAATTAAGACAAGAAATAGCAAATAGGGAGAAGAGAAGAAATGGAATGGACTATGATATAGATGATATATGTATAACAACTGGAGTAACCGAAGCACTTCAAATATTTCTGGCAGCCTGTCTAAATGAAGGCGATGAATTGCTTGTGCCAGGCCCAACATACCCGCCATATAATTTAATTACGCATTTTCATGGAGCAAAACCTGTCCCATACGCAACTTTAGAAGAGGAGCAATGGCAACCTGATGTAGATGATATTAGAAAGAAGATAAGTGAAAAAACAAAAGCCATCGTCATCATCAACCCAAATAATCCAACGGGAGCATTATATTCTCCAAAAGTTGTAAAAGAAATTGTTGATATTGCAGGTGAGCATAATATTGTTGTGGTTTCAGATGAAATATATGATGATATTGTTTTTGAAGGCAGACAATATGCAACAGCATCTCTCGCAAAAGACTTGCCAATAATAACTTTCAATGGCTTTTCAAAAGTTTATTTAGTGCCTGGATGGAGAATCGGCTATGCCTTATTTAATAATCCAAATGGAGAATTGGATGAACTAAAAAACGCTTTTTTAAGAATTGCAAGAGCAAGGTTATGCGCAAATTCTGTTTGTCAGCTTGCAATGCTTTCTGCATTAAGAGGTAAACAAGACCATATAAAGGAGATGGTCAAAAAATTGAGGGAGAGGAGAGATTATGCATATAAAAGAATAAATGAAATTGAAGGATTATCTACTGTTAAGCCTGCAGGTGCTTTTTATATATTTCCAAAAATTGAAAAAAGCGTATGGAAAAATGATAAGGAATTTGTATTAGATGTTTTAAATGAAATCCATGTTTTATTTGTTCATGGTTCTGGCTTTTGTCCAATCTATGGAAAGGGACATTTTAGGTCTGTTATACTCCCTCCAATTGAACAAATGGAGGAAGCATTTAATAGGCTTGATGCATTTATGAAAAGGAGGTTATCAAAATGAAGGAAATAGTAAAAGGCGCCATCGCCATTGCCGTTATTGTGGCGATAACAGGGGGAATATATGCATATGAATATTTTGAAAAGAATATACTTAAGGAAGGAGATTTTGCAGAAATATATTACATAGGATATTTTGAAAATAAAACCGTTTTTTCTTCTTCCTTTAAAGAAAATGTTTCATATGATGCACCTTTTGACCCCAAAAAATACGATTTGCAACCATTAAGAATCTATTTTGGAAAGGGTATACCAGATAAATTTCCAGAAGGATGGGATTATGGAGACATTGGAAATATTGAAGGATGGAGAATTTATGAAATAAAAGGATTGTATGAAGCAATGAAAGGAATGAAAAAAGGAACAGAAAAAACTATTGAGCTTGAGCCAATCGATGCTTTTGGACTTGAGGCAAAAACAGGCATATTATTTAATACATCATATATACTTGATTTTAATACCACTTTTGAAATTTTAAATGTTAGGGGAGAAGTTGTTAACGTTAAATGGGTTCCACATGTTGGAGATATAATTACAATGCCATCTACATGGTATAACAAAGACATACCTTATCCATACTGGTTATGGGAAAATGCAACTGAAGTAGTCTCATTTAATGCGACCCATGTTACTTTAAGAACAACGCCGAATAAATTAGAAAATTTAACAATACCATATCTTCCATGGGAAGGCGTTGTAACAGCTGGCTATAACGAAACAAAGATATGGCTTACTATAAATCCTCCATTAGGAAATTTCACCATGTCATATGGTCCATATACAATATATGGAAGAGTGATAAATGTAACCGAGGATAAAATAAAATTGGAATTTTATGTTGGAAATCAAACTATTCAGGATGAATGGAATAGAACAGTTGAATTTGATAGAGAGATTTCTTTACCAGTTATATTTACTTTACAGAAATCGCTTATTGAAGATGAATTAAGAAAGGAAGGATATAGCTTTCATAAATTGGCTGGAAAGAAAGTAATATTTAGAGTGAAATTGCTAAAAATTTACAGGGTCAGCTGAACTTTAATTTCATTATAAAAAGCTTGCAGAAAACTTTCTTCCATTCCCTTGGGAATCATTCCGCCAGCTGCCGACTTATGCCCGCCCCCGTTTCCCCCTACTAATTCTGTTGCTTTCTTTATTGCTGTTGATAAATTTAATCCTCTATCAATAAGAAATGGAGGTGCTCTTACAGATACTTTTATTCCTTCTTCACTTTCTGCAAAAGCAACAATAGGGTTGCAAATTTCTTCTTCCTTTAAAATTATTCCAGCAACCGTCCCAACAACTGTATCCAGAATATAATTTTTCCCGTGGAAGAAATAAATATTCTCATATTCATTAATTTCTCTTTTGGCATACTCAATATAATCTTTTAAATTATGCTTTTTTCTAATAATATCAAATTTTTCATTTAGGCAAGCTTTCAATGCTATTTTCCAATCTCCATGTTTTGATACGGAATTCAATAATGCAGCATATTCTCTTAAATCAGTTCCATTAAGCTCATAAACCTCCCCAAATAATCTTTTTATATAATCATAATTAAAGCCATCATCAAGCAACCATCTTACTAATTCGGAAAAAACTTTCTTTTTTTCCTCCTTGCTTAAATTATTCCATCTCTTTTTATAATCTATTCCCATCTTTTTTAACATAACAATTGCTTTCCTTTCCTTTTTAAAAACTAAGGGTATGATAGGGTCATTTGAATATGCAATCATTTTATATAATGGCTTGTTTCTACCGTATATTCTCAAATCTTTTTTTATTTCAATACTACCCTTCTTTAAAATATCTCTATTTATACTAACTAGCTTGCAAAATTTTAAATCTTGCAAATCTCCAATCGCTCCAATTACTGCTAAATTTGCAATATCATCTGCTCCTACCATATTTAATGCTACCAAATATGCCAATCCTGCTCCAGATATTTCATATTCTCCATCAATTCCATATTGAAATGGATTTAAACAATTTTCATGGAATGCCGTTGTATAATGATGATCGGTTATTATACCATCGGTGCTTGCATTTAAATCAATTATCCAAGAAAATTCTTTTTCATTTAACGATTCTAAATGTTTAACAACTTTTATTTCATTTTTTATTCCAATTTCATCCAATGCTTTTTTAGCTATTGCTCCTCCAGCTATGCCATCTGCATCACAATGAGTAACTATTTTGATTCTTTCTTGCTTTTCTATAATTTTTGCCAATCTTTTTGCCTTTTCATATAATTTTTCCTTAATGTTCCCATCCCCCTCTCTAAAAAACAAAAAATTATATGAAATTTCCTATTTAATTCAGAGTAACAAAACCATAACTATTTAAAATCCTTTTATATTAAACATGTGGTAAAATGGAAGTAACAGCTTTCATAAATTTGCCGGTTTATACCATATGGGGGAAATATATTGGGGAAGTGAGAGATGTTTTAATTGATGTTGATGAAAAAAGAATAGATAAATTAATCTTAACAGAAACAAATAGAGAAATTATAGAAGATGGCAAGGACGTTGCCATACCATATAGATGGGTATCTGCGGTTGGAGATATTGTGTTACTAAGTTATTTCCCAGAAAAAGTTGCAACAAGAAGAGAGGAAGAGGAGGAAGAGGAGGAGGGAGGAAAAAAATAAATATTCAATTTCCAATATCAGATTATCTGGAGGGTTAAAATGTTCAAAAAATTGATAATATTGGTTGGGGCTGTCTTGCTCTTTTCTCAAAGTGGGTCAGCAGTATTTTGGGGCATAATTGAGGCGGTTCCTGATACAACAATTTCATATGTTGAAAGATATGGTGTTCAGGAAGTAACAGTTGGCGTAACATATAAGCCAGCAATATATGGATGGCTCCCAGTATATGCTGAGGTAAGTATTGAAGGAGCTCCAAGTTGGCTTACAGTAACACCAACTCCTCAAATACTTGTTTTAATGCCAAATAGAGAAACAACTCTAAAATTAACAATGGCTGTTAAACAGCATGATATAATTGCTGGAACAACAGGAAGTGTTGATGTAGCAATAAGGGGTACATTGGTTACTGGTGCTTTGTTAAGACAGATTAAAGAAGCAAAATTTTCTATAACTGTAGGATATAATCCATTTACAGAAATAGCAATAAGTGCGGTTAAACCAATAGAAAGAACAGCTCCAGATAGGGAATTGCCATTTGTTATAAATATTTATAATTACGGAAATTCAAGAGTAGTGGTTGACTTAACAGCTGAAAAGGAGCCAGGGAACTGGAGATATGTAATAAGTCCTTCTACAGTAGTGATTGAGCCAAAACAACCAGGAGAGGAAACATTTCCTTATGCAACTGTGACAGTTACATTAACATCTCCGCATGGAACTGCTATATCATACCACAATGATTGGGAAGATTTTGCAATAAGAGCAAAAGCTAGGTCTGAGGCACCATACTATCAATACAAGGGGGGGCAGTGGCAGAGAGTAACGGATGAGATTGATTTGGTCACAAAATACGAAACAACAGCTTATTTCTTAGCCAAAAATAAAGGATTTTATGTTCCCGGATTTGATGCTGTAATACTATTCCTAGGAATAGCAGTTGCGGGCATATTAATCAGAAAGAAAAAGTAATATGCGATTCTCTATTTTTTTCTTAATTTCTCTTTTAATAGCATCAAACTATTTTTTTAATGTTGAAGGTAAGGAACCAATGGTTCAATTTGTTAATTTACAAATAGAAGCTAAAGAAGCTGTTGCTGAAGTAAAACCAACTCAATCTTATGATTTTTATTTTAAATATTATAATGGAGGATATTTCCAGAGGAATCTATATCTTTTTATAGTAGAGTTTAAGGTTGATGTCGATGGTGAGGGATGGGAGGCTTATGTTTCTCCTACACTCGATTTTATGTTTCCCAACGAAACGAGAATTGGGCGGGTAAGAGTTGTTGCGTCTGCTCGTCCTTCCAACTATGCAAATATTACTTTACAAGGTAGACTGAGAGACATATATGGAACTTGGCATTATAGAAATTTTACATTTAAAGTGAAATCTGCCCCATATCATTCATTCGATATAAAAGTGGATAACATATTTATAAAGGCGAAACAGGAGGAAATTTATAGGGTGCCAATTAAAATAATAAATTATGGGAATTATGAAGAAAGATTTTTAATCAATCCTTTTTATGTTCCTCCTGGATGGAAAGTAAGTTTTTCACAGTCTCCAGTAATAATTCCACCTAATGGAGAATATACTATTGACCTATTTTTTGTAACTCCTCATGAAAAATTTTTCATTCAGGAAAGAACTTTTACGATAATGGTAGAAATAAGCGCTATGGAAGCTACCCCAAAAATTGTGTCAATTATTGTTTCAATGGATGGCTTTCATCTAACGCTGGGGCAGACGGTGGCGGTAATAAGTAGTATGCCTTCCTTGCTCCTGCTTATTTTTGTTGGTATAATAATTTATAGGAAAAATGTTCCATATACCTATTTACCCAAACCCTGGAAGGAAGAGAGAAAGGAACTAGATAAATTAAAGCCTATTGAAAGAAAAAAACTCCTCAAAGAAATGAAGGAAGAATGGAAATCTGCAAAATATTTCTGTAAGGATTGGTATAGGTATGAGAAAGAAATAGAAAGGTTAAGGAGATTAAGAAATAAAAAACAAAGACATTTGGAAGAAAAGATAATGAAAGAATGGAGGGATTCATGGATAGAAGCATACAAAGTATGGAAAGAGGAATGTAACAAAATCAGGGAAGAATATGAAAGAGGAAAAAGAAAATTAAAGGAAATTTATGAAAAAGCGAAAAAGTATGGCATTGATTTACCACCTCTTCCCAAAATAAGTTATCCTCCTGAGCCAAAAAAACCAGCGAAACCAAAAGTGCCAGAATATAAATTAAATGAAGAAAAAGGAATATTGATTGAACCTGATGAAATAGTTATCGAAAGAATTTTATTACCATTGAAAAAGAATAAAATGCTTGCAAAAAGAGATATAATAAAAATAAAAGAAATGAGTAAGGAAATTATTGAAAAAATGAAAGCCTCGTTCAATGCAATCGAAAGAAAATTCGAGGAAGAAGAAAAAAAGAGAAAATGGAAGATAAAAAGATAATTATCTTGATAGTTATTTCATTCCTAATTGGTTGTATAGGGGGAGGGGATGATAAAGACAAGGATGGATTACCAGATAAAATAGAAGAAAAGGGATGGAGTATAAAAGTTGTTTATCCAACAAATAATACCGCCATATTCTATAATGTTTCATCAGATCCAACAAAAAAGGATACTGATGGAGATGGATTGACAGATTTTGAAGAATCCCCGTATTATAGCTCCTTTCCATCAGATCCAACAAAAAAGGATACTGATGGAGATGGATTGACAGATTTTGAAGAAAGAGAACTTGGCTCAAATCCTGCCGACTGGAGGCATGATGCTGATTCTGACTTATTTCTAGATTATTATGAAATACTTTACTATGAAGATAGAGGAATAAGTCATGAAAAAATAATTGATTATTTAAAGAAACAAGATGTAGATGAGGATGGAATAGAAGATGGAAGGGATATAGACCCGTTAAGAGATATAAAAATTGGAGTTAATATAACTGGAATATTCCTTAAATCGAATATGGCAGATAGAGATAACATGGTTGAAGTTAGAATAAATGTATCAACTGGAACTGATTGGATTGAGTTTCCTTTGCCATCAGATCCTTTAGATTATTATCCAGTTATTCCTGGGTGGAATGAAAGCCTAAATTATAGTTGCGTTTTGGATGCAAATGATACTGGTGAGCCTGGTAATGGAACTTTTCCTTTAGTAATAGTTATTTTAGATATGGATTCTGATTTTGAATGGAACTGGAATGACGGAATAAAGGAGTATGATATTGTAAAAATTTATAAAACATTCGGAGCATTTGCTAAAAACTTCAACATATTTAAGGATTGTGGGAAATATGCTATTGAGGGACTCGACGGAAAATTATATTTTGAAGTAACGGATAAAAGTAAATAACAAGAGTTAAATACTTATACATTTAAATAATTGCTAAACATGAGAAAATTACTTGTATTAGCAATCTTTGCATTGCTTCTTCCAGTAGGATTTGGATTCCATAAAATTGAAGTAATTAATGTTTTGAATACCACTTTTCCAGACAAAAATGTAACAGTTGTTGTCCATATATATAGGATTAGAAGCATGAGCTTGGAGGACAATACAGTATATTTTAAAATTTTGATAAATGGTGAGGACAGCGTATGGTGGAAACAAGAATTTAAAGGATTGGACATATGGCTCGAGTGGCCGGTAGCTTGGAGAACCGTAAAATATGAAAACGGTGTAATTCCTATTCAAATAGAATTATGGAAGAAAGGAATAATAGATGAACCATGCGATATTAGTAGAGGGAAGAGTCCATATTTATATGGAAAGTCCCTAAATTTATTCTTTAATTTAACAACTGGGGAATGGTACGGTGATGATTGGCTCCATGATGGCAATGGATATGGACATGCATCGGGATATGAAGATGGAAATTATGAAGAAAATGATTACGAAATATGGTTTGATATATATGAACGGGATGGAGACGGCGATAGATTGACTTACTGGGAGAAATTAAAATACGGATTAAATACAAGTAAAGACTATAGTGAGCTTGATTTGGATGGAGATGGAATTCCATGTGATTGGGAGGATAAATATGGATACAATCCTCTTGTAGCAGAAGACCATAAACATCTGGACCCAGATGAAGATGGATTGGATAATATAGAGGAATGGAGGACAAGCCAATGGCTTTCTGACCCTTTTGCAAAAGATATTTTTATCGAAGTAGATTTTATGAAGGCTAAATATCCGTGGCAAAAAGATTATACTTTACCAAAGAAAAGTCAATATTTGATTTGTAATGCATTTGCCAAGCATAATATAACCGTGCATTTTGATGATGGCTGTTTAGGAGGCGGAGGCGATTTAATTCCTTTCGATAAAGGAATGGACAGCAAGGATTTAATCAATGCCAGAAATAAATATTTCCTAAATGGCGACCCAAATAATTGGAGAGATGGGATATTTCATTATGCCATTATTTGCTGTCAAATTGAGTGGTATTGGCGCCCAGCAGGAGGAAGAATGTTTTACAGAGATGGTTTTGCTGTCGGAGCGCAATATGTTAGGAACTGGCTTTGGAGTCTCAGATTGCAGGGAAGTGATTATATAACAGCGATGGCGAGCGTTTTTATGCACGAATTGGGGCACAATCTGGGCTTATTTGCATTTGACGGCATAGATAATGAAAGCACTCGTTTTCCATGGCAACGCGGGTATTGGATATGGGCGCCATATGAAAGTTGTATGAACTACAGATATGTATTCAAACTAGTTGATTATTCAAATGGAGATGACAAAGAATATGATCAAAATGATTGGGCAATTATAAATTTAAGATATTTTGATGAGGATTGGTAAAATGAAAAGGAAATCGATTTTTGTTTTTTTATTGTTCTTCATGCTACTTATTGGTTGCGTAAAAAAAGATAATAATCCTCCATATATTAAAATTGAAATTGATGGGCAAGAAGGAAACGATGGGTGGTATATAAGTAATCTAACCATATCCCTATTTTCTATTGACAATGAAAGTAAGGTGGAGGAAACAAAATACAGGATAAATGGTGGACTATGGATGGATTATGTGATGCCATTTAAAATAACAAAAGATGGCTTTTATCTTATAGAATACTATGCAAAGGATAAAAACGGAAACGAGATTTATAAAAACATTTCGATAAGGATAGATAAAACAAAGCCTTCCATTAACTTTTTGAATTTTGAGCCTGGCTATATTTATTTCTGGGGACATAAGTTCATAACGCCTAGGATTCCAAGGGATACAATAATTATTGGAAGATATAATATAAAAGTAGATGCAAAAGATGGATTATCTGGATTAAAAAAAGTTGAATTTTATTTAGGAGATGCATTGGCATTTGAGGATGATTCTGTTCCTTATGAATGGGAAATAAAAGGCCAAACAGGAATATATAATATTACTGCTGTAGCATATGATATTGCTGGAAATACAAATTCTATATGTATTGAAGATGTACAAATATTCAGTTTTGGCTAATTAACTTGTGACCTCTTGCAATTTCCCCTCTTCTATAGCCATTTTAATTTCTAATGCAATTCTCCTACCAGTTGACATATTACAACGCCATAGAGCATTTGAATATGGGTGTCCCAAAGCTACATGAATATTTGTTCCCCCTCCAATACGAGGGGCAACATCATATATATAAAAATTTAAGTCCTTATCTAAGCAGGTTTGTAAGCAAAACGGTCCTATAATACCATATTCATAATGTTTTTTGCAAGCTTCTACAAATTTTTCCGCTAAAATGAATGCTTTCTCAAGCAAAGATTCTCTCAAAGTAGCTGAATTATGTCCACATACTGTATATTCTGGAATCCTTTGCTTCTCTGGCAGGCTAAGTTGTTGGTCCGCTGGCAGTCTTACATGGCCATCTAAACTTGTCTCAAATCTCCAATCTATACCAAGTAGTTCAATCTGCTTTAATATAGGGGAATAAAAGAAATCTAAATTAAAAACTGGTCCAATGATGTATTTTTCTATTCTTGCCTTCTCCAAATCTTCTTTGGTTATTACTCCCTGTTTTATTAACTTCTCTGCCTTTTCCTTATATTCCTTATATGAAGCACATGTAAAAAATCCTCTCTCCAATTTTTTGACGGCGTGATGCAATTTAACTATACATAACTCATCTATTTCTTCTGGATTTTCTATTTTTTCTGGAAATGGTAATCCTTCCTTCTCTAAAAGCCAGTAATAGTCATGTTTCTCCCCTCTTTCTTCCATTCTTAATAAACATCTAGAGCCAAACATAGGAACATAAAATTTATTTTCTATTTCATCTAAGTTACAATATGAAGTAAAAGAACGATTTGGAATAAAAATAACATTTTCTTTTCTAAGCTTCTCTTGATTTTTTTCTAACAATATTTCATTAAATTTATCAAAAATCCATGCTTCATCAACACATCCTATTGTTTTATTGCCTACCTTTCTTGTTTTGAAATATTCTGCATATGTCTTATGGCGACCTCGTTGGCATATGGCTATGGTGGAAAATCCTTCTTCTTTTGCTCCATCAAATGTATCTAAAGCAGAATGAGATGCTATAGCGGAAATTTTTATTTTTTCTAAATCGTAATTTTCCAAAATTTCCCATACTTCTTTCCTTTCAATCATATAGGTAATAGTATGGAATTATTTAACTTTAATTTTTGTAAATTGAATCCATATAAAGCGGTGATATTGAGAGGATAAACACTCCTATGCATTTAACCACCATCCATATGGAAGCAAACGAGGAATGAAATCGAAGTTAAACCAGATTAAAAAGATATAATATGGGAAAAAATTAATTACACCTATTATTGGTTTAGGTGCAAATCTTGGTCTATTCCAAAAATTTCTAAGCCAGATATTTAAAAAGGATGAACAAAAGAAAGCATTTACTCCATTAAGGAAGAAATTATTATTTTTAATTATATTTTTTTGTGACCACCATAAAGTTATACCTAAAACATTTCCTTTAAATATATTTCCCTTTATTTTATTTTTTCCACAAATAGATAAATCCATTCCAAATAGATTTAAATAAATGATGTTGCTTATTATTTTATTATTTTCGCTTCCGTACCATATCCATATACCCACTTTATTTCTACCTATAATGTTATTTGCTACTCTATTATTACTAGAACGGCTTATTGTAATACCTACAGCTCCATTACATACAGCTGTATTTTTTTCAATATTATTACTTTTGGAATCTATTAATCTTATCCCTTCCTCTATGTTATTCATCAAGACATTGTCTGCAATAGTATTATAATTAGATGAGTCAAGTAATATGCCAATACAGTTATTGTAAAGAATATTACTATGAATATTTGCATGAATGGAATGATATAATTTTATCCCTCCCTCCAACCATTCTGCACTACTATTTGTAATGGAAAATCCTGATACCTCAACATTGCCAACATTAATGTAAATTACACTTCCATTTTTCTTTCCATCAATAATAGTTGTATTCTTATCTTCCCCTATCAATCTTATAGATTTATTTATAACAATATTTTCGTAATATGGTGAAGAATCATCATATACGAATATTGTGTCTCCATCGTTTGCATCATTTATTGCATCCTGTATTCTGCTATAATTTCCTGGGCCATTTCCGCCTACATATAATGTTCTTCCATCCTGTATAAAAGAAATAGAATAGGTGTTTTCTGCCTTAAAAAAGGTTTCATTGGACGGAATAGTAACAAAAACCATTATAACAATCCCAATTACAATCATCCTTTTCAATTTTTCACCTCCACGGTTTTAAGGAGGGTATCCAGTCAAAATTAAGCCATGGCAGCACAGGCATTCTTCCAAATCGTCCAATAATGGGTTTAGGTAGGAAAATATGCCAATTATCCCAATAATTGCGAAGCCATAAATTATGTATAGAGCAAAACACAACATCCTTTCCATTTTTTATAAAATTGTTTTTTAAGAATTTATTAAAATTGCTATAAATAATAAATGTTGCATTTCCATTTTCTATAAAGCTATTTCTGTAAAATTTATTGAAATATGATTGTTCCATAGATAAGCCAAAATCATTTTGTAAAATATTATTATAACTAAATATATTGTTTTTACTCGAATCTATGCTTAATCCCACCATGCTATTTTTAATTACATTTTTTGAAATGATATTTTCGAATGAATTGTATATTGAGAGTCCTATCCAGCGCGAAGAAATGACATTATCTATAATGAATATTTTTTTAGATGCTATAATTGAAAGCCCAGCTTCTTTTCCAGATATTTGGTTTCCTGAAAAGTTGCAATTTGTTGAATCGTACACAAGTACACCTATTGAAGTATTAGATATATTTTGATTTTTTATTATAATGTTCTCACAATTTACCAGTATAATTTGCCCTGCATTTTCTACACACCTGTTTTTCTCTCCTTCCATATAAATTAACGGTTTACCATTTACTTTGTTGTCATAAATCTCATTGTGTCCCATCTTCTTCCCAATCCACCATATGTAAAGGATTCCATCATTTACGAATTCATTTTTAACAATAATGTTATTTTTGCAATTCATTTCTAAAGTTATTCCAAAGGAATTGTTTACAAACTTATTTTTCCTTATTATATTGCTACATGAATATTCGAGATATATTCCATCCAACTCATTATAATATACAGAATTATTTTCTACTAAATTGTTATCTCCGCAAAGTCTCAAGCCGCATGAATTATAAGAAATGTTGTTCCATGCTACAACATTATTTCCCGCAACGTAAATTCCTTCAAATTTATTTGAAATAATTTTATTTCTTTCAATATGGTTAAAAGAATCATCACATACTATACCTTGCCATTCGTTTTTTTCGATTTTATTGTTAATGATTAAATTGTAATTTCCCTCACATTTTATTCCTATACCATTCTCTGAAAAGTTATTGTTAAAAATGTAACAATAACTGGATGCAAAAAGCTGCAATCCAATACAAGTATGATTTATGCATAAGTTTGTTAACTTTATTTTACTACAATTTGCCAAAATAATTTGTCCTGCTATTGTTCCATTTAATTCAATATTTTTACTATCCTCAATATAAATTAATGGCTTACCATTGACACTGTTATTGGAAATTATATTGGGGAACGCATGAATTATGATTCCGCTTTTCAGAAAAGTATTATTAGATATAACATTATATGATGAGAATATATCAATTCCTCCATAAATTCCATCCCCACATTTTGATATAATGTTTCTTTCTATTTTGTTATACATCCCATCTACTGTTATACCTGTTCTATAGCAATTTGATATATTATTATATGCAATGTAATTGTTTGTGGCATTTGAAAATACCGAAGAAATAATTATTCCATCAGCTACATTAAATATTTTATTTCTTATAACTATATTTTCATTTGAATCATCAATATCGATAGCATGCTCTATGCTTCTTATTACATTATTCTCTATTAAATTATTATTGCAACTTAACATTAAACCCAATCCACCCTTTGAATGGCATATTGTATTATTTCTAACTATATTTTTAGAAGATTTATCAAAAATTAAGCCCCACCATGCATGAGAATATATTTTATTTCTCTCAATTAAATTATGATTTGAATAAATTTGTATTCCGTAATAGCCATTACTTGTAATGATGTTATTCAGTATTTTTGTATAATCAGAAAATATGCCTATTCCTCCCTTTTCTGGTATGTCATAAAATCCGCCATTTCTTATTTTAAAGTTAGAAACTGTAACATTTTTTGCTCTTATCCGAATAACAAATCCCTTTTTTCTTCCATCTATTACAGTTGTTTCTTTATTTTCTCCTATAAGTTTTATACTCTTGTCTATAATAACATTCTCATAATATGGGGAGGAATCATCATATACAAATATTGTATCTCCATCGTTTGCATCATTTATTGCATCTTGTATATGCGTATAGTTGTTAGGGCCTCTTCCGCCAACATATAATGTTCTTCCATTTTCGTTTAAAGCTATGATTTTATTATTTCCTTTAATTGGGAATACCGAAAAAACGAGTATAAGAATTCCAATTACAACAATTCTTTTCACATTCATAAAATGGATGTTAAATATAAGATTTTCTTTATTCTCATTATAATCTTAGCATTCTATTTTTTCATACTGAATGATTTCATAAAAATGCAATAAAACATTTATATTTTCAAACTCTACCAAAAAATAAGATTATAAGGAAATTAAAAAATCGCCACAAAATTATGAATCTATTTTAAATCTAAAAGGAAACTTGCCATATCCTTATCATCAAGCAATATTGGTCAATCCCGCGTCTATATGTGTAAAAGAAAAAATACGCATGTTTTAGAATAAAAAGAATCGAAAGAATATTAAATTTTATAGAATCATTATAATGTGAAAAGGTTAGCTATTACAAGTGCAATAATTCTTGTCATGATACTAATATTAAGCATTCTGTTTGGAAGTGAAAAAGAAATGTATTTCATTACTAATGTTTCCTGGTCTTCTTTAATCCGCATATGGAATGATTTCATGAATAAAACTTTTTTTGATAATTCATCAGCTATCTTGCAATCCTTTGCAGCAGAAATAAATGGTAAAGGGTTTATCAAAATGTTATATTTTGAATTTATAGCAAAGGAGGATGAAGAATATAAATGGTATCATGTTGAATTTGAGGATGGCAAATGTATATGGTATGATAATATAATTAATGTTAATGAGGTAAAATGGTATTTAGGATCTGGCTTACACCCTTGGCTATTTTTAAAACAGCTTCAAGACCTCGATTTTAAAAAATTCGGAAACAAGAGCATATATTTAATATGTGACAGCATAAAAGCAAGCATTGAATATGATGATGTATATTTGCTGGTAAATGGGAGCTTAATCCCTCAAAATAAGGTATATTCCACTTATTCCAATATTCACTATCCAATAAAAATTATTGAGTATGATAAAGAAGGATATGGCAAACTAATATGTCATATTTTCATCAATATTGATAAAGGCATAAAAACTTTTTATAACTAAATCATCTTATTCTCCTATTATGCATACTGCTATCCTTCTTTTTCTTGCTTCAAATAGCTCTATAAGGAAAACGGATTGCCAAGTTCCTAAGACTAGCTTTCCATTCATTATTGGCAATGTTAAACTGCTTCCGAGCAATTGATTTTTAATATGAGCTGTTGCATTTTCATTACCTTCATAACTATGCCTATATTGCTTATTCAACGGAACAATTTCTTCTAAAATTTCTTTCGTATCTTCATGTATGCTATTATCATTTTCCTGAATCGTTAATGCAGCTGTAGTATGCATTTCATGTAAAACAACAATACCATTTTTGATTTGGCTTTCCTTAACAATTTTTTCTATCTGCCCAGTAATATCTATATATTCCCCTCTTTCTTTGCTCTCTACTTCAACAAAATCTGTTACCACTTTCATGATAAAAAAGTTATAGGAAACCAATTTAATTTTTTTATTTTATTTTTATGTTATTAAAGAAATCGCTATCAAAATTTTAAATGAGGAAATCAAAGCTATTATTGCTGGCAGAAAACCAAAAGCAGGCAATTCATAAAAAGCATATAGGAATACCATCGCCTCCCCCGCCAGTATGCTTGCGATACAACCCCATTTTGTAACTTTTTTCCAGTACAAAGTCGCAAATGTAGCTGGAAATAAAACAACCAAACCAGAAAAAGTAGTTTTAACAAGCGTGCCCATTATTCCAACTTTAGCATCATATCCAAATACAACAAAAATTAGGGCAAAGATTGTTAACAATATGGTAATGAGCTTACTATACCCAATTTTCTTACCAAAAATATCGCATGAAAGCATAGTTGATAATGCTAGCAGTTGGGAGTCAGCGGTAGACATCAAAGCCGCAAGCGCCCCAATCATCACAAAAGAGTATATTGGTCTAGGAGAAAATTTCTTAACCATTTCTGGCAAAATACTATCGATATTGCTTACTTCCATATTCACTCCATTTGCCCACACTCCAATTAAAACAGGGAATAAAAAGAAAAAGGAGATTAATAGTGGGTACAGGTACATCGAAGCCATTAAAGATTTTTCACTTTTTGCTGTATAGAAACGAGTAAAAAGTTGTGGAAACATCGGGTCACAAAATATCCATAAAATAAGAAATGATAACCATATTTGGATGGTATAGTAATTATTTGGACCAGGTCTTGAAAATAGAGAAGGTTTTGCCTCGTATGCCATCATACTCGCTTTTTCAATTCCTCCTAAGCTTATGACTACAGTAATGAAGGCAATAAGCATTGCAAAAATCATTATTAATCCCTGTAAGACATCTGTCCAGCCCGATGCTTTCATGCCTCCAAAAATAACATAAAGGCATATAGTTATCATCACGATAATAGCTCCCAACTTTAAATCAATAGAATAAATGGAATTTAAGATATATCCCGCCCCAATTGCTTGTATCGCCAAATATGGAATGGTAAAAATGGTCATTATAGACATAAATAAAATTTGCAAAAACTTGCTATTATTTTCTTTCCCAATCAGCTCGCCAGGCGTAATATAATTTTTTTTCTTTCCTAATTCCCATACCTTTCTCCCTATAATATAAAACATTATTGCCATAAAGGATGTTCCTAATGCCATTATTCCATATTGTCCCAATCCATTTTTATATGCCATTCCAGCAAACCCTAAAAATGAGAAAGCGGAGAAATTTGTAGCTGCTAGGGTAAAAAATAGTACAATAGCGCCAAATCCTCTACTTGCTAGAAAATAATCTTCAGGTGTATTTTTTGTTTTTTTCTTCGCATATGCCGTTATAATCGCTAAAGCAACAAAATAAATTATAAGTTCAATTCCTTTCATTTTACCCCGTATTTAGCAAATAAATAAAAAACTACGGAAAGTAAAATGGTTATAAAAAATATTTGCCAGGTCCATAAGGGCATGAAAAATAGGAATGGCTTGCTTTTATTCCAATTCCAAAAATCTATTGAAATTATAAATAAAGCAAGGAATATTATAAGCCACTTTATTTTTATTTTTTTCATAATGTTAAAAATTTATAGCTAAATTACTTTTGCTTCCATGCAACAAACCCATAACATTTCAAAAATTGTTGCTGGAATCGTTGCTACAGAATCAAATAAGGAATATGGCAATAAGCATCCTTCATTTTTAAATGAGGAAAGGAGAGAATAACTGACTATTTTAAGTAAAATGGCCAAAAATTTTACTAAACCTCCTGTCCTGAATATTCTTATAAGCATGGCTATATTAACAAGGAATCTTTTAAAATAGAATGATTGGAGAACAGTGAGTAATATTTTTGAGTATATGTGGAAATCGACCCGTTGCGAAAGAAAAACACTGTCAGGCAATGATTAAGGAAACTGTTGCTATTTCGTTTACATAAAAATCTATACCTGTCAAAAGCCCTAAGATTATGGCAATGTTACAATGAATAAGAAGCTACTTAACAATTTAAGCATATCTTGTATTCATGCATAATTTAAGAAATCTTCTTATATTGTCAAATGTTTATAAGCGTGATTAAAAATTTTGGTGAATTGATCGAAAATACGGATGAGAAATTTTTTGAATTGAGGAAGGATATTTTAGAAATTTTAGATAAAGTTTTGGAAGAAATGAATGGATATAATATCATAAAGAAGAGTATCACTAAAAAGGATGAAAAAATTTTTATTAAAGGAAGAAAAATAGATTTGCTATCTTTTAAGAGGATTTTTTTAATAGGTTTTGGTAAAGCTTCAGCAAGCATGGCAAAAGCAATGGAGGAATTAATTGATTTTGATAAAGGCATTATTATATCAACGGAGGATGTCAAATTAAAAAAAGCTAGAATTTATAAAGGATGCCACCCTTTGCCTAGCTACGATAATATAAAAGCAACAGAAAAAATCATTGATTTAGTAAAAAATGCAGACTATGATGACTTAATATTTGCTTTGATAAGCGGGGGTGGCTCTTCTTTGCTTTGTAAGCCTCGCATTTCTTTAGAAAGTATGATAGAAGTTACGAATGAATTGATGAAAAAAGGTTGCACAATTGAAGAATTAAATACGGTAAGAAAGCATTTATCATATGTAAAGGGGGGACAGCTTGCTAAAATTTGCAAGGCCAAAATAATAGGATTAATAATGTCGGATATTATTGGAAATCCAATAGAATTTATATCCTCTGGCCCAACTTGTGAAGATTCAACAACTTTTCACGATGCTTTTAAAATTTTAAAAAAATATGATGTTAAAAATGAGGAGGCAGTAGAATTAATAAAAAGTGGTATCGCTGGAAAAATAGAAGAAACTCCTAAAAAACTGGAAAATGTCGAAAATTTTGTCATTGCCGATATAAAGATGGCATGTGAGGAAGCAAAGGATATAGCAAAAGAAAAAGGATACAATGCAAAAATATTAAAAACAGATTTAAGAGGAGAGGCAAAAAAAATTGGTAAGGATTTGGCAAGATATGCAAAAATTTATCCTAGATACCATAGCATATTAATAGCTGGAGGGGAAACAACGGTTAAAGTCAAAGGAAAAGGGAAAGGAGGAAGGAATCAAGAAATGATGCTATCCGCTATTGGAGAAATAAGAAATGAGCCAATCGCAATGCTTTCCTTTGGCACTGATGGAATCGACGGAAATAGTCCCGCAGGAGGAGCAATTATAGATGGGTTTAGTTATAAAAAAGTGGAAAAATTAGGATTAAACCCTGCCAAATATTTGGAAGAAAACGATTCTTATTCTTTTTTTGAAAAGTTAGGAGATGCGATTATAACTGGATATACTGGTACAAATGTTATGGATATACAAATTATTGGTAAATTATGACTTATACTTCTCTGCTAGATATCCCCCCAATATGCCAGGAGCAGCTAAAATAAAGATTAATGGAATAATTGCGGGGATAGCAAATAGGCAAGAAATTTTGGCTTGTTGACATAGATAAAGCGTGCGGAAAAAGTAGGGAATGGCGGACGTTGCTCCGCATAGAGCTCCTAAGATTAAAGAGGATAAATAGAAATAGCTGAAAAAAGCAATTATAATGAGTCCAACAAAGAATATATGAATGGCCTCATAAACAAATATATCAAAGCATCCAATGGCAAGTCCCCATATAATAGCTACCTTCCATCTTGGATTTGAAACAATATTATCTGCTATTTTTCCTATTTTACATAATCGCATCTAATAAAATAAATTAATAGGGTTATGAATTTTTCTGCTTATACAGCTTCTACCTTCTTAATCTCTGGTATTTTTTGCTTTAAAATTCTTTCAATGCCCATATGCAAAGTCATTGTAGAAAAGGGACAGCCCGCACATGCACCAGTGAGGCGAAGTTTGACTATACCATTTTTTTCATCTACATCTACTAACTCAACGTCTCCGCCATCTGCTTGCAAAGCAGGTCTTATTTCTTTTAATACTTCTTCAACCTTTTCCTTCATTTTATTCCATTGTTATACAATCATTTGGACAAACTTCTACACAATGTCCACATTCTATACAATCATCCTCGTTTATAACAGCATAACTTTCCACAGTAATTGCCCCAACTGGGCATTCATCAGCACAGGCTCCGCATGCAGTACAACAGTCCTTATCTACTTTTGCTGGCATAAGGGAATATTCCATTCTAATATAAATAAATATCGATTAAGGGAGGGAGTAATAGCATCTTTTTGGCACTATAAGCTTCCCTTCTTCTTTTAGCTTTTTTATTATTTTTGATACTTCTTTTTTATCTAATCCAGTCATTTCCGCAACATCGCCCGGCCTTAAAGGTTTACCTGTCTTCTTAAACGCTTCCAATACAATTTTTTCTTTTTCCTCCATTTTTATCACCTACATTTCTTTCGCCCACACTTCATGTATTGTACAATATTCTCTCGCTATTTTTATTTTTTCTACATTAAATTCTGCTTTTGGTTCATCTCCCGGCTTTAAATATTTTCTAAGTATTTTGTCATCTGGAGTAATAACTTCTATTAATTCGATGTAATGCTTTTCTTCCATTGGATGTGTAACACTTCCTACCTTAACAATTATTTTTCCTTCCTGTTTTTCTATCACTGGCAAATGCTTTTCATATCCTTGCTCTTCCTTTTTTATTTCCATAAGCTTCATTGGTTGCTGACAGCAGTATAATTCTCCCTTTCCTCCATGTAAAATTTCAACAATATTTCCGCATATCTCGCATTTATACATCTCATATCTTTTTGTCATTTAATCACCTTCCAACTTTTTATGACAGAACCACCAGTCATAGCATTCAATTTCTCCTCTTTCTTTTGCTGTTTCTCTTTCTTTTATCGCATCTTTTGTTGATGCTGGTGGTATGATTACATTGCTACCAACGAGCTCGTTGTTTGGCCATTTATGAGGTAAAGCAACACCATGTTTATCACTTATTTGAAGGGCTTTTAATGCACGCAAAATTTCATCTACATCTCTACCTACTTCAGCAGGATAATAAATTATGGCCCTTATAGTTGCTTCTGGATCAACTATAAAAACTGCTCTAGCGGTTATTGTTGCTCCAGAAGGTATCATACCAAGTTTTTCTGCTAAGTCTCCACGGTCATCTGCAATTATTGGAAATTCTATTTCTACTCCTAATTTTTCTTTAATCCATTCTATCCATTTGAGGTGGCTGAATACTTGGTCTACGCTTAAACCAATGAGCTCTGCACCAAGTTCTTTAAATTTTTCGTATCTTTTCTGAAATGCGTAAAATTCCGTTGTACAAACAGGTGTAAAATCTGCCGGATGACTAAACAGAATAAACCATTTGCCTTTGAAATCGTCCGGTAGTTTCATTTTTCCGTGCGTAGTATTTACCTCAACCTTCGGAAATTTTTCTCCTATTACCACCATTTATATCACCTCAATCATAATATGGTTCGAATATTTAAATTTTTTGTCCGAATTTTTTAAATTTTTTTACGATTAAAATACCGAAAAGAATCAAAATAGAATTCCAAAAATATATATACTGCGATTAATTTAATTTTCATTACGAAAATGGTAAAATGTTAGACGAAATCGATAAAAAAATAATAGAAATATTACAGAAAAACGCAAGAACACCCTATACCCAGATTGCAAAAGAAATTGGATTAAGTGAAGGAGCAATTAGAAAAAGAATAGAAGCATTGGAAAGAAATGGAGTAATTAAAAACTATATTGCAATAATTGACCCTAAAAAATTGGGATACAACAGTATAACTTTATTAGGATTAGATGCAGAACCCACAAAATTGTTGGACATTGCAAACGAGATTTCAAAATTTAAAGAAGTAAAAAATGTTTATTTGACTACTGGGGACCATATGATTATGACGGAAATATGGGCGAAAGATGGTAAGGAGCTATCCACTATTTTGGCGAATAAAATTGCAAAAATAGAAGGAGTTAAAAGGATTTGCCCAGCTATTATACTGGAAAAAATTAAGTAATAAAAATTTTAAATAGCATCAATTTTACAATCAATAGCCCCGTGGTGTAGCGGTCAAGCATGCGAGGCTCTGGACCTCGCGACCCAGGTTCGAATCCTGGCGGGGCTATAACCCCATCACTCCTTATTTTTTCAACCAACAACTGTCAATTTTTAAAATTGTTGGTTACTCCTGTTGCGGGGGGTGGGAGCTGTGGTTGAATTTTATATAGCTTTAGATGGAAGTAGAGGATTTCCTAAATGGGATTTTTCAAATAGAAATATCTTGGTGAGCGCTGGATCTCTTTGGTGGGCAAAAAGAATGAAATTTGTTAGAAGAAGGATTCCAAAATGCAGAAAATTTTTCTTGGATAGTGGAGGATTCTCTCTTTTGAATAAATATGGAGATTATCCATTTAGCATTGAGGATTATGTTAATTTGATAAAACACTACAGGCCACACTATGCTGCCATAATGGACTACCCATGTGAGCCAGATATAAACAGATTAAATCTTCTTGGCAAAGATTTTGGCAGGATCCAGCTAAAAGAATATATCTCAAATAAGGAAAGAATAGAACAAACTATCATGCATACAATAGAGATCCTAAAATATGAAAAGGAATTGGCGCCCACACAAATAATCCCAGTAATACAGGGTTACACTCTCCAAGAATACAAATATTGCATTGATAGAATGTGTGAGCTGGGAATTTTCGATAGATGCAAATATGTCGCTGTGGGATCTATGTGTAGAAGAATCAACAACAAAGAATTGAGAAAATACATTGTTGCAATAACTGACTATGTGTGGACTACACATCCAGATATAAGATTCCATTTCTTTGGATTGAAACTTAATGCATTAAAGGATTATGTATGTGCAACAAGAATATACTCATGTGATTCAGCAGCATGGGATCTTCTGCCTTCATCAGTTGATCCAAAGAGAAAATATCCAGTAGGGGAGGAAAAGTATCAATGTTTTCTGGAATATATGAAAAAAATTGATAATATTATAGAATGCCACACCAAGCAAAAGCAACTTTTTAATGTGTGGCCGGTCACACAATCTTATTGTCAGATAAATAAAATTGGAGGGGGTGATAGTTTTGGGAAAGATTGAGAAAATAATTGTGGAGTTGGGAGAAGAAGATATGAAAAGGTTGGAGGAAAAAGGAGTAGATAAGCTGAAACTGAAGGAAATTCTGGAAGAATATGCAAGAAAAGCTTTGCTTGTAAATGTAGGAAGATTGCAAAGGAAGGGAGGATAAGATGCCAGCAAATCCAAAGATCAAATTTACCCAGGAATGGGAAAAACTAAAGCCAGAAAATTTCAAGCCAAAAGCAATTTTCACAACATTTAGAAAATACAGAAAGAGCAAATATGAGTACTATCTTAATTGCCAGAATACAATTTTTGATGTATTTCTAAATGGAGAACTCATAGGAAGAGCAAAGTTGCTATCAGTATTCAAAGTAAGAACGGATAGAATTAAACCCAGCTTCATCAAGAGGGATACATTCCCAGATTGGGGCAAGGAAGAATTTTACCAGCTGTTAAGGCAATTCTATGGAACCATTCCAGAGTATGGCATCATTCTGAATTTTGAGGTTGTGGAATCATTTAGAAATGGGGGTGTTGCCATTGCCAGCAAAGAAAATCAATGAAGCAAAGGCAATGGAACTATACAATCAGGGGCTAATTGATACAGATATAGCGAGATGCTTGGGGTTATCGCAAACAACAGTTACAAACTGGCGCCTCAGGCAGGGGCTAAAGAGAAACAAGCTGAAAAAAGTATGCATTGATTGCGGAAAGCAATTCGAAACAATATGCAGGGGAGCAAAGAGATGTCCAGAATGCAGGAGAATGAAGTATATCCTCTACTATGAAGTGGTAAAATTAAGGTGCATGATGTGGGATTTGGTAAAATCAGATCCTCTCACTGCTCATAAGATTGTAAGTGAAATGAGAGAGGAAGAAGGAGAAGAATTTGTTAGGAAATATTTAGGAGAGAAGATACTCAATGCCATAAATCAAAAAGTAAATGTTTTGGCGCATGCGCCTGGGGAATGAAGGGAGGGAAAGTTGATACCAGAGAACTCATAAAGCTTTTGGATAGCGGTAAAACTCAATCTGAAATAGCTTCCTATTTTAAGGTATCTAAAGCAGCAATATCGAAGAGGGTAAAGAAGCTCATTGAAAAGGGAATAATAAAGCTGTCAGAAACAGCAACTCATGATATGCGCATTTTAAAAATGGGCAACTACAAGGTATATCGCCTCACATAAGCAGGGCGCTTCTTGGTTGATCCTCCCCTCAAAAATCCAAATCCTTTTGAAAAGAAAATAAAGCAGATCAAGCTGTATGAT
>JAPDJP010000005.1 GCA_029259055.1 Thermoplasmatota archaeon
TTTGCAAGCTGCTTCATATGATTCTTTAACTGCAGGATGGTAAAAATCATTAGTAATTTGATAAAGCATTTTTGCTTGGCTGAATAGCATATCTATCCATATGGCATCTACTCCACAATCTATTTGCCTGTAAGCCCAGCTTAATAGCAGGCGCTGAAATTCCTCATTAGTTATATCCGGAAAATATGAAGATACATTTTTGTAATCATATTCTTCTAATGTGGCATTTGGATTTATCCAATAATGCCATTTCGCAAATTGATACTGAAATTCCTCTTTTGTCATATTTATTCCCCATTTCATAGGATCTAAAGCCATAGCCCATGTTTCTTCTGTATAAAAATACTCTTTTGTCAATGGATTCCATACAAGCCTAGTTATCCTTTGAGCTGGTATTGCCCCACAAAAAATCACATTTGGCATCTCTTCTTTTATTCTTTCGATTGCTTTCTTCAAATGCTCATATGTATATCCTCTTTTTACACAATTTTCAACATAATTTGAAGGATATTCTGGCGGAAGCGTTGTATTAGGGGAGTCTGGGCATGGGCTCCATCTCCACCATCCTCTAAATATGAAATCTGTTTTTGTCTCTTTTAGTATACAAATAACATCGTCGATGCTCCTATTTAAATAATAAATTCCATCTGTTACTCTTTCATATAAACAAGCAACTTTTACATCAGCAAGCTTTTCAATAGCTGAATTGATAGGAAATATATTTGATATCATTATTATGCTAACTAATCCAACAAGTAATTCCTTTTTCATACTACAAAAAAATTATACGTTCATAATAAATTTTTACCAAATTTTGTTCCAATTTCTTACCAAATAATTTCCAACTTGGATATTCTTTGAGTTGTCAATTCATAACAATCTGTTCCAATTCAAACTACATATCAGCATCTAAATTAAAAATAAAAAGAGGGGGAGGGATTAACTCACACCAAGTACAAATGGTCCTACTACAAAACCACTAGCAGTTTCTGATGCGCTTCCAACCGTTACAGTTATTGTTACTGGCCCGATTCCGAGTAGGAAACCAGATTTTATTATTGTTGATTCTCCTGGTTGCAGGGAAGGAATAACTCCTTCTTTATGACTACCAACTGGTACAAATCCTTCGATATCGATGCTCCATGGTAAATTTTCTGCAGAAGCATCTCCAGTATTTGAAACTGTTGCTTTTACTCCAAAGCCTCCAGAAATACTTATTTCAATGACAGCTGCTTTGCCTACAACATCAAAGAATATCTCATAATTTCCAGTGCTAACATCTGTCCATACAGCATAAGCATCTGCAACATCTAAACAACCATATTGTTCGATTGCTGAATCTGGCACATCATTTACTTGTTCCTCAGTTGACCATGTTTCTCCACCATCAACTGTTTTGCTTGTGTATACATTACCATCTTTGGTATAAACAACTATTGCCTCTAAATCATCAATAGCTGTAATTGCTGGATTTTCTTCATTTTCTCCAGGTGTTATTGTTACATAATATCCCTCCCACATCTGCCAGTTTGCTGGATTTGTAGTTGTCCAACATGCTATTTCTTTGCTTCCGTCTTCAACCGTCATTTCTGTGACAATATATATTCTTCCATCTTCTGCATCTACTGCTGGATGACTGCAATTATAAAATATTACTCCATTCCATTCTCCCTGCCACCAATCCTCAGAAGCTGTTATTTTCCTTGCCAATACATATGTTCCATAGATTGCTGGATTTGTTTCATTTACAAAATCTGCTGTCATTATAAACCATCCTGTTGATTCGTCTATATCAGCAGCAACATTATAAACATCTACATCCATTCCATAGAAAAATATTATTGTTACGTAACCTTCTTCAGTATTGTATTGGAACATAAAAGTATTATCTTCAGCATATTCTCCATATTCTTGGTCACCAGTAAAAGCCACTATTCCCCAAAAATCTGAAGTAGGTGGATTGGGTGTTGCATAACAAGCTACATCAGAACTTGTAAATGGTACTCCAATATCATGGTCTCCCCATGGTATGTAATAGTAAACCCAACCATATTCTCCAGCTTCTGGGTCTGTTATATCTGGGAATTCTGCATAATATGCATAGCCAAATGCAGCCATTGGGTCAGCTGTCCATGTACCATAAGCTGTTTTACCTGAATAAAAATCGAGTCTTGGTTGGGTTGGGCTCCCATCTACATCAAAGTAATATTGAGTCCATGTGCTTCCAACATCCATTGAAGTAGATATTCCTATTCCTATATCCCCCTCATATTCCATTTCATGCAAAGTTAATAAATCGCCAGCGCCGTCACTTACTATTGCTGGATTTTGGTCGATTCCTTCATTAAACGTGATTTGTGTATCTAACGATTTAACTAAATATCTTGCTTTCACAATGTCAGCTTTCATTTCTATATTGACAGAGGCTGGAGATGCTTTTACTGGCTTTATCATATTCTTTGGAAGGCTGTTTAGTTTTTGTATACTGGTATCAACTTTGACTGGTTTCTCATAGAAATTCGTCGCGCTTACAATCATTGCCCCAACCAAAACAACACACAATAATATTTTTCCCTTCATTTTTTACCTCCAAAGGTAAATAAAATTGTCAGTATATATATTTTTATTTTAATCTTAATCAAAATCAAAATTAATACACTATAATTAAACAATTTTTCAAACAAGATTTAACCATATAGCAAAATTTTTTAATCGATTTTAATATTCTCTTTGAAGCCGGCGTAGCTTAGCCAGGTAGAGCGGCTGACTTGTAATCAGCAGGTCAAGGGTTCAAATCCCTTCGCCGGCTTTATTATATTTTGCCAATTATAAATGCAAAAAAGAGCAGAGCATACCATATTTTGTCTAAAAACTGGTAAATCTATATTTAATTTATATTTATTATGTATAATGAAAATTGAATAAAGAAAAATAGCATCAGCAAACAGAATAACAAGGATATAATGGTTGTCAATAAAACTTCTTATCCACATCCATACTTTAACATGTCATCAACCCCCATTTTTATTGAAAAATTTGATATTGCATAAACCAGCAATATCAAAATACAGATTAGTAAATTTGCATCTACCAAATTTGGGTTTTAACTTTATAAATAGACTCAACATTATTTATGTGGAAAACTGGAAATCAAGATTAGCATTTTTAATGGCTGCTATTGGCTCTGCGGTGGGGCTAGGGAATATATGGAGATTTCCGTATGTTGCATATAAAAATGGAGGGGGAGCATTTTTAATTCCGTATATTGTTGCTTTATTCACTGTTGGCATACCATTGCTCATAGCAGAATATGCTGTAGGAAGTATTTTTAGAAAATCTGCTCCAATTGCAATAGGTAAAATAAGCAAAAAAATGGAATGGGTGGGGTGGCTTGGTGTCCTTTCTGCCTTTTTTATCTCTATCTATTATTGCGTTTTAATGGCTTGGTGTTTATGTTATCTATTCCACTCCTTTAAATTAACTTGGCAACCACATGCTGATATATTTTTTTACGATGAATTTTTGAAAGTTACTTCTTCTCCCTCAATATTTGGTAGCATAAATTTACAAATTGTTTTTGCTCTTCTTTTTATCTGGACTTCAATATATTTAATTCTATATAAGGGCGTTAAATCAATTGGAAAAGTTGTTTTAATAACTGTTCCTCTACCCACCATTTTACTTCTAATATTAACAATAAGAGGTCTCACATTATATGGGGCTGGAAATGGTCTTGAATTTTATTTAGCTCCAGATTTTTCAAAAATTGCATCTCCAACTGTATGGCTTTCTGCATATGCTCAAATATTTTTTTCTTTATCCCTAGCTCAAGGAATAATGATAACGTACGCAAGTTTCTTGGAAAAGGGCTCTGACATTGCAAACAATGCTTTTATAACCGCTTTAGCAGACGGAGGCACAGCCTTTTTGGCTGGATTTGCTGTTTTTAGCGTGCTTGGTTTTTTAGCATATCAAACGGGATTACCAATGGAGGAAATTGCAAGAGGGGGAATTGGCTTAGCTTTTATAACATATCCCACAGCAATTTCAAAAATTCCTTATATGGCTTCTTTTTTTGGGATAATATTTTTTGTTGCCTTACTAACTTTTGGTATAGATTCTGCATTTTCAATGGTTGAAGCAATAACAAATGGATTAAAAGACAAATTCAATATTAGCAGGGAAAAATCAACATTTTTGATTTGTTTAATTGGATTTTTAACTGGCTTATTACTTGTTGGAGGAAGCAGTATATATTGGATTGATATTATGGATCATTTTATTTCAAATTTTGCTTTAGTTTTTGTTGGCTTGCTCGAATGCATTGTATTTGGCTATATATTTGGAGGAGAAAAATTAAGGAAATACGTAAACGATGTTTCAGAAATAAGGGTTGGAAAATGGATGAGCATAATGTTAAAAATATTTGCCCCTATCGTTTTAATTTTAATTGGTCTCGCTTCATTGGTGGAACTAGCAACAAAAGGATATGAAAATTATCCTGCGTGGTGTTTAACAATGGGAATGTTTATAGTTATTTTGGCGATTATCATAGCAGTTGCAATGGCAAGGATAAAATGTCAGCGGGAGCAATAACTATGGGGATCATAGGCAGTATAATTTTTTATGGAGGATTAGCCTATTGTATATATAAAGCAATGAAAGCAAAAGAAAGCAAATATTAAAAATAAATTTTTATTTAAATTCATGAAGAAGTTGGTAATAGTATTTATTCTATCACTACTTTTTATGCCTATGCCATTCATAAATACAAGTAATTCAAAACCAGATCAAATTGATTTGTTTATAGTAGGAGGTATAGGAATAAACTTTGAATGCATAAATATGGAAGATCATGAAGTAAATGTGCATTGGTACGTCGATTTCAACGGTATCTTATACGATTTTTTTGATGATGGCTATTTTAGCGCCGCTCCCGGCACGATGGTAACTAAGCATTACTCAATATCTGGCCTCGGGATAGTAAAAGCACATGCCACCGCCAACGGCATAACCGTGGAAAGAAATGGAATAGTACTATGGATTTTTGTTATATTCGTTGATTAATTATAGCAACAGTTTCTCCAGCTTTTACTTTCTCTTTTTCTTTTATTATAATCTTACATTTTTTTGGTAATATTAATTCTACTCTGGAGCCAAATCTTATTATTCCGATTTTTTCTCCTTTCTTTACATATTTTCCTTCATTTATATATGTTACAATTCTTCTCGCAAATATTCCTGCAACCTGTATTAATTTTATTTTTCCTATATCACTTTCTATTTCTATCTCCACTCTCTCATTTTTGCTTACATCTTTATAAGCTGGCAAATGCTTTCCTCTAAAATGTCTAATTTTTATTATTCTTCCATCATAGGGCATAAGGTTTACATGCATATCGAAAATACTCATAAAAATGGATATTTTGTTATTTCTTGCATACATTATTTTTCCATCTGCAGGAGATATTATTCCTCCTTCAATCTCTCTCCCAACATCTCTGAAAAAGAAAAGGAAAAAAATTTGCAATATTGTAGCAATAATCAACAAAATATAAAATCTCAAAATAAGGAAAAGGAAAAGGAAAGGAAGAGGAATAAAAGCAATATGAAAACATTTCTTGGCGATCATTTTCTCAAAAATTTAATAAACATTCTTTCAATCGGTCCTTTTCTTTTGGGTAAATTGAATAAATCCATTATATTTTCATATAATTCTGGCATTAAATTGAATACAATAAAAGCTAATGCTATCAAAACGATCAATGAACCGAATTTTCCTATCACATTATGCATTGTATAAAAACTCAAGCCCAATACTTCCATTCCATATACCACACCAACATTTCTTACTAAATTAAGTATATATATTGTTGGAATAGTATAAAGAAAAGCTTTTATTTTTCTTTTAAAATCCGCATTTATTGCAATAAATACTCCTATAAAAACAGCCATTGACTGTAAGCCAGTACAAGCTAGAACTATTTGAACGCTTTGATTTCCGTTAAAATAAATGGGAACATAAGGGTTAATTGCTGGATCAATTGTTCCCGCATGTGCATTATACCCCATTATCTGGAGGAAAAATACCGTTTGGTCTGCAACAGTTTTTATTAAAAAATACCCAATGAATGTTTTTTGGAAAGTAAAATAGAGTATGCCAGAGAAAAAAGTCGCTCCAGCTAAAAAGCGCAGGCTTTTTATTTTTTCATTCCTCTTATAACATAAATATTCATGGTAAGATATATATGCCAAGAAATATACTCCTACTATACAGAATACAGCATTTACAATGTCTCCATCTCCCTTATAATATAAAAATTCTGGTTGGGTTGCCCAATATAATGCGAATAAATACCATCCTAAGAACGATATAAAGTTATTCCTTTTATAATATCCTGCCCCAATTATAATCAAGCCTAAAAATAAAAGAGAGGTTGTCACAATATTAAAAACATCATATTCAATATCTACAAGAGAAAATATTAGCATTATTACTGATGGTACTCCAAAAAATAACAGGGCGTGTCTCATTTTATTTCTTTCATCAATTCTTCAAGTTTTGCTTGTGCTTTTTCGAGTTTTTCTTTACATATTTTGCAGAGTTTAACTCCTTCTTCAAACTTTCTTATTGTTTCTTCTAATGTTAATTCTCCTTTTTCAATTTCTTCAACTATTTTTTCCAACCTTTCCAAAGCTTTCTCAAAATTTATTTCTTCTCCTTCAGCTTGCATATCGCCTCACCATCTTTTACAACTATTCTCAAATCCTCTCCAATATCAGCATCATTTATGCTACTAAATAATTTATTGTCTCTAACCCTAAAACATATACTATAACCTCTTTCTAATACTTTAAAAGGACTTAAAGCATTTAAATTTCTCTCCATTTCTTCTATCTTTCTTCTCCTTTTATCAATCTCTTCAAGCATATTTCTTTTTAAATTTTCAACAATTTCATCCAATCTCTCTATTTTATCGTACAATGCTTCATATGGATACATAAAAGCCTTTCTTTTTAATATAGCATTTAACATGCCTTTATAAAATTCTAATTTGGTTTTCAATATTCTTTCCATTTTTTCCAACAAACCTATCATATATTCCAAAATTTCTTTTCTATCCGGCACCGCCATTTCTGCAGCTGCAGAAGGCGTTGGCGCTCTTTTATCAGCAACAAAATCTGCAATGGTAAAGTCTGTTTCATGTCCTACCGCGGATATAATGGGAATGCGGGATTCAAAAATAGCTCTTGCAACCCTCTCCTCATTAAAAGCCCACAAATCCTCCCAGCTTCCTCCTCCTCTTCCCAATATTATTAAGTCAACGTCCTCTCTTTCATTAATCATTTTGATGGCATTTTCTATTTCTTCTGCTGAGCCTTCTCCTTGAACTCTTACTGGAGCAAGTAAAATTCTTACTGGGAATCTTTTTGATAAAACTTTTTGAATATCTTTTATTGCTGCTCCATTTGGAGAAGTAATAACCGCTATGGTGGATGGAATGCGAGGTAACTCCTTTTTATATTTTTCATCAAATAAACCTTCCTTACTCAATTTCTCTTTTAGTTCTAAAAATTTTATGAATAATTCGCCAACACCCCCTATTTTTATATCCTTTACATACAGTTGATAATAACCCTTCTTCTCATAAACCCTTATATCTCCTTTTACTAATACTTTCATTCCGTTTTTTGGAGTAAAAGGAAGAGCAGGCGCAAAGAAAATGCATCTTATAAGGGATTTTTCGTCTTTTAAATCAAAATAGAAATTTCCAATCGCTTTTCTAAAATTTGATATCTCTCCTTCTACCCATATATTATTAAGATTTCCTTTTTCAATTAATTCTTTTATGTATTGAGTTATCTCTGTTACGGTAAATATCCTTTTTTCTAACATTCTCCTCTCTTTACGAAAGGTGGTTTAACTATAATTGCTTTAATCATTTTTCTACCTTTTATATATAATTCCTCCCCCTCTTTAGCATATTTATTATTTACGTATGCCATAGCTATTCCTGTTTTTAGACATGGGGAAAAGTTTCCTGATGTTACATTTCCTATTTTTTCTCCATTTTTAATAACTTCATCATCCTGTCTTGGTATGCCAGCTTCCAAACATTTTAAGAATACCAATTTTTCATAATTTTCTTTCTTTTTAAATTCTATTAAAGCTTCTTTTCCAATAAAATCATGATTCCAATCAATTGTCCATTCTAATCCAGCTTCAATAGGATTTCTTCCTCCTTTAAATTCATTACAAGCGAGCATAAAACATTTTTCAAGTCTTAGGGTATCTCTAGCTCCTATTCCGATAGGCATTATTCCATATTTCTTGCCTCTTTCCAATAATTCTTCAAAAATATTAATGGCATTTTCTTTCGGATAAATATACAATTCATATCCTCTCTCTCCAGTATATCCTGTTCTTGATAAAATGCATCTACCATCAAATTCTATTTTAAAATCTTCTTTTTTTAACTCACAACATTCAAATAATTTGAGTTTTGCTAAATCAATCCTAAGTATTTCTTGCAGAGCTTCCATAGAAAGGGGACCTTGTATTGCTAAAATTGAATATTCATCACTTACATCTTTTATTTCTATGTTCCCCTCTAAATTTTTTTCCATCCATTTATGAATTTTTTCATGCATTCCAGCATTTGGAATAAAAAGATATTCATCCCCAATATGTAAAAAAACTTCATCATCTATTATATTTCCATCATAATCTAATATTAAAGTGTATTGTCCCATTCCGCTTTTGATTTTACTTGCATTTTCAACAGTTATTTTACTAATGAATTTTTCTGCATCTCCTTTTATAAAAATATTTCCCATATGACTTACATCAAATATACCTACTTTATTACGAACATTTAAATGTTCTTCTTGTATACTTGTATATTTTAAGGGCATTTCATATCCCATAAAGTTTGTAAAAGTTGCTCCTAATTCCTTGTGTAAGTTATATAATGCGGTTTTCATAAAAATGTATAACTACCACACTTATGAATGTTTTTGATTCAACCAAACAGTTTTAAATATAAGCCATATCCTTAAATATGGTTCTGCCAGATGTACAATCATGGAAACCCAATGCAACATTTAAATTAACTAGAGTAGGAATAAAAGGGATAAAAAAACCGGTTTGCATAAGAAGAGGCAACAGAGTAATAAATCTTATTCCCTGTATGGATTTATTTGTTGATTTGCCCGCAAGTAGAAAAGGAAGCGATTTATCAAGGAATGCAGAGGTTATAGAAGAAATTGTAGATACTTCTGTTAGACAACCATATGAAGGTTTAGAAGATTTATGCGAGGAAATTGTAAATAAATTATTGGAAAGGCATGAATATGCAAATTGTGCGGAAGCTGTGGCGGTGGCGGAATATTTTTTAGAAAGAACAACACCAAATGGAAAGAAAACATTAGAGCCATATAAGATAATGGCAAGGACAATAAAGGAAAGAAAGGGAAGAACAAGGAAATTTATAGGGGTAGAAGTTATAGGAATGACTGCCTGCCCCTGCGCCATGGAAAATATAAAAAGGGCTTATAAGGAAAAATATACACATAACCAAAGAAATATTGCAACTCTTATAATAGAAAATGATGGTAGTATAGATGCGGATGATTTGATTTGTATAGCTGAAAAAGCAATGAGCAGTCCAACTTATGAAATTTTGAAAAGAACTGATGAAATGGAAGTCGTTAAGGAAGCTCATGAAAATCCAAAATTTGTTGAAGATGTTGTAAGGGATATGTTGAAAATGATTTTAGAAAAATATCCGAATTTACCAGATGATACTGTTGTGGTTGCTAGGAGTGAGAGTTTGGAATCAATTCATAAACATAATGCATTTGCTGAAAGAAAAACAACTATAGGAGAATTAAAGAGATAGGAAAATAATATAAGATGGCTTAGCATTCAATTTTTAAATGTTGGCAGAATGCAAAGAACATGGATATTATAGAGGAAGATATTGCCCTATATGTAGAAGAGAAGGGAAATTTTTGATGAGTGATAAGGAATTAAAAAAATTGAGTAGTGTTGTTATTGGAATATTGCGCCATTTTCCTCAACAATTTGGTATAAAGCTAGATAAACATGGATGGGGAGACATTGAAGAAATTAGTAATGCAATAAGGAATAGAATAGATAGATTTTATTGGGTAAGAAAAAAGCATATAGAAGCTTTGGCTTTAACTGATGAAAAAGGAAGATATCAGATAAAGAATGATAAAATTAGGGCTACATATGCTCATACAATTGAGGTTGATTTGACGGATATGCCAAAAGCAGATGTTGATTTTCTTTATTATCCAGTTACTGAAGAAGAACTTGATATTGTATTAGAACAGGGAATATTTCCTACAGATAGAAATAAGGTTCATTTAAGCGGTAGTATACAAAAAGCTTTAGAAGCGGGAAGGGTTAGAACAGAAAATCCTGTTTTACTTAAAATTGATGCAAGGAAAGCAATGGAAGATGGAGTTGATATTAGAAAAGCAACAAAAGATGTCTATATTGCTGACGAAATAGCAGCAAAGTATATTAGTAGGCTTGAAGAAAAGGAAGAAAGCTAACATCAACATCCATAAATAGTTGAAATTTATATCATAATAAAATGCATGACAAAAAACTTATAATAGAGGTAAAAAGAAAAGCCTTAGAAATAAGGAAATGGGTTATAGAATCTGTTTATAGGGCTGGTTCTGGTCACCCTGGAGGAAGTTTATCAATTGCTGATGTTCTGGCCTGTCTTTATTTTCATGAGATGAGGCATAATCCAAAAGACCCTAACTGGCCAGATAGAGATAGACTTGTTTTATCAAAAGGACATGCTGCTCCCGCCTTATATGCTGCTTTGGCTTTGGCAGGATATTTTCCAGTAGAGGAATTAAAGAATCTTCGTAAAATAGGGCATTTTTTGCAAGGTCATCCATGCATGAAGAAAGTACCGGGAGTAGATATGTCAACCGGTTCATTGGGACAGGGATTCAGCACAGCTGTTGGAATGGCATTAGCTGGTAAAATTGATAAAAAGGATTACAGGGTTTTTGCAATATTGGGAGATGGAGAAGTTCAAGAAGGGCAAGTTTGGGAAGCTGCAAATACTGCATCTCATTATAAATTGGATAATCTGATAGCCATATTAGACCGAAATAAATTGCAAATTGACGGGCCGACAGAAGAAGTTATGCATGTTGAACCATTAGCATGGAGATGGCAAGCTTTTGGATGGGATGTTATTGAAATAGATGGTCATGATATAGAAGAGATTCTGGATACTTTCCATGAAATTAAACTAAATGAAAAGCCAACAATCATCATAGCCCATACAATAAAGGGAAAAGGAGTTTCATTTATGGAAGGAACATTATCTTTCCATGGAAAGCCACCAAGTCATGAACAATATATAAGGGCTATGAGTGAGCTTGAACAAGAGGAAAAAGAACTGGAGGAAGAATATGGTTAGCGCAATCCTTACAGATAAAAAAAGAAATTTAAGAGATGCATACAGCTCTGCTTTGATAGAATTGGGTCATAAAAATCCAGATATAGTTGTCTTGGATGCTGATTTGGCTTTATCAACTAAGACAAAAAGATTTGGGACTGTTTTTCCAGAACGTTTTTTTGACATGGGAATAGCGGAAGCAAATATGATGGGGGTGGCTGCAGGATTAGCAGCATGTGGAAAAATTGTTTTTGCTTCTACTTTTGCTGTCTTTGCTACTGGAAGATGTTATGATGCAATACGCCAATCAATAGCTTATCCAGAGCTAAATGTTAAAATTGTCGCCACTCATGCTGGAATTTCTGTAGGAGGAGACGGCGCAAGCCATCAGATGTTGGAAGATATAGCATTGATGAGGGTATTGCCGAATATGACGGTTATAGCCCCAGCGGATGCAACAGAAATGGAAGATGTTGTTCCAGCTATTGCGGAGCATAAAGGACCATGTTATGTAAGAATAGGAAGGGAAGATGCACCAATAATATTTGAAACTCATGGGGAATTTAAAATAGGAAAGGGATATATTTTGAGAGATGGAAGCGACATCTCAATAATAGCAACTGGAACGATGACAGCCGAAGCATTAAAAGCTTATGATTTGTTGAAGGAAAAAGGAATAGAAGCAAGAATAATTCATATGCCTACTATAAAACCACTGGATGAGGAGCTTGTAAGAAAATGTGCTATAGAAACAGGTTGCATAATAACATGTGAAGAACATTCTATCATAGGAGGATTGGGAGATGCTGTTGCAATGGCAATAGCAACAAAGCCCGTTCCAATGTATAGGGTAGGGGTAAATGATGTGTTTGGAGAAAGTGGAGAAGCTCGCCAATTAATGGAAAAATATGGTTTAACTGCAGATAATATTGCAAGGGTAGCGGAGAAGATGGCTAAAGTATAGATATGTTATTTAATTCCTAACTCCTTTTCTTCCTCTTCCTTTCTTTTCTTTTCTTCTACAACAGCTTTTTCATGTTGCTCATCTCCTTTTTTCCCTTTTAATCTCTGAGATAAATTTCTTATTGCTTCTTCTGGTCCATAACAAATTAACTTATCTCCTCTTCTTATTTCCGTTTCTCCATGAGGAGCTCCAATATATTTTTCTTCTTCCCCTATTTTTCTATATATTGCCAGAACAATAATACCTTCTTCATCTAACTTTAATTCTTTTAATTTCTTATTTTCTAGCCAGCTTTTTTCTCTAACTTTAAATTCCCCTATCGAATATCCTTTACTCAAGCCAAGTAGTTGTTCATAGTCATATATTTTTAGGCTAGTCAATTTTTCTAATGCTCTTTTTATTAACCACCTCATTCCTTTATCAATCATTTTAGAACGAGCAAATAAATATATGATTAATAAGCCAATAAAAAGCCACATCAATCT
Source organism: Thermoplasmatota archaeon (assembly GCA_029259055.1). GTDB lineage: Archaea > Thermoplasmatota > E2 > UBA202 > JdFR-43 > JAPDJP01. The sequence continues at coordinate 12,909 of JAPDJP010000005.1, forward strand.
TATAGTTGCTTCTTCTTTTGTTTGTCCAACAAAAGTTAATATTAAGGTTGCTACCGCTGATGCTATTCCTGCGCTTCCTATAAATATCAATATTCTTATTATTTTCCTTCTTACCGGATGAGAAACAACATATTCTGATTCAGATGTTGTGAACCCTACTCCAGAAAATGCCGATTGAGCCTGAAAAGTAGCCATTTCTCTTGATAAACCCGTCATTTCCAAAGCAACCGCTCCAATTCTAACTATAATAATTGATATGAATATTACTACTAACAGAGATATTAAGGCTATCACCTTTTCTAAACCATTATAAAATTTTAAATTATCGATATTTTTAGCAAATTACCATGCCTCTATTACAATAATTTTATTTTTTGCATATTCCTTTATTTTCTTAAAAGTTTTTGAATAAAAGTCCCCATATATCGCTTTTTTTATTTCCTGATATTGTTGTGGATATGCTTTCTTTATTTCTTCCATTATTCCCTTTTTTACATGCAATTTATCTAAAATTATTTCATTGACGCCCGCACTAATAAATTCTTCTATACAATATTCTATTTCTTTTTCATTTATCAATGGAAAAATTGGTCCAAAAAATATATAGGAATGTATATTGTTATTTGCGAATTTTTTAATTGTTTTCAATCTTTCCATAGGTTTTGCTCCTCCTTCCCATTTTTCTTCTTTCAGAGTTGTTATGGTTACTCCTACCTTTGCTCTCTCAAATTTTTTTATAAGAGATAAATCTCTCTCAACTAATTTTGATTTTGTTAGGATATCAATTGGCCAATTATGTTTTAAAAGAAGCTTTAGGCATTTTTTTGTTATTTCATATATTTTTTCAATGGGTTGATATGCATCGGTAGAAGTTGATAAGCCAACAATTCCTTTACTTTTCTTTTTAAGTTCTTTCATTAAAATATTGGGTAAATTTTTCTTTACTTTAACATTTTTCCATTCCTCTCTATCTATATGGAGGAGAGAAGGAACATAACAATATATACAAGCATGCTGACAACCTATATACGGATTTAAAGAATAATCTATACCAGGAACTTTCGAATTTGTTAAAGCTGTTTTGCAGTATATTTCTTTCATTTTTACATTATCTTACAATAATAATCATCAATTCTTTTCTGATAAAGCATATTTTTAAAAAGATAACTAACTTCAATCCATCTTTTTATTGGTATATGAAGCAAAGAAGAAATAAATAAAATGGCTTCTTTAAAATTATCAAATTTCTTAGGTTCATTTTTCAAAGCTTTTCTCACATTTTCTCTCACATTCCATACCCCAACTGGCATTATATAGCCAGGATGAATCTCTCTTAAAACGATGGCTCCAGCTTGCCTTTTTTCTTTTTTCAGCTTTTCCGCCACCGCCAAGCGCGCTGCATAATAGCATCCTCCTATAGAAGCATATTCATGTCTACCGTCATACAATTCATAATCTCCATACATCACGATTTTTTTGCCTAATGGATTCCATGTGGTATTAGGATACCAAGCTTCTATTAATTCGTATTGCCAACTGCTTGGATAGAAAAAAATTACCCATAAATTATCCAAGCTCTTTGTATAATATACTCTATATTCATCAATCCACCTGTAATTTTTTATTTCTTCAACCAATTTTTTTCCAATAATATCATCTACAGCTGTAATACTCCATCTTGTTGGCACAAATCTCTTTTCTATACCAAACAATCCAGCAGAAAATGCTTTTTGTATAGATGAAACAAATATACCGTTTTCATATAGTAAAAGAACAGCTTCATTAGCTTTTATTTCGTCATAATATAACTTCTCTATTCTTTTATTTACTTTTGGGTTTTCAACCCATATTTTTTTAATAGGTGCTGATGGACCATGTGGTTGGACTTCATCGTATAAAGCAATAACGCCTTTGGGCTTTTTTTCAAATTCTATTTCCATATCCACTGGCCTTTCCGCCATAGCCACCTCCTGAATATATTCAATAATTTTTCCTGTTCTTGTATTTATGTTTATCCTATATTTTCCTCTTACCAATTTCATTCTAAAATCAACTATATCATCGATTTCCTTATCATGCCATTTTTCTGGTAAATCCATGTATGAAGTATCCCCCTGTAAAGGAGGGAGCATAGGCCCTGCATATACATTGGGATAACCATGTCTTCCTATAAAAATTGAGGGAGGAGATGAACCAAAAATAATTTTTTTCTCTACTAATGGCTTCGCTTCTAAATTTTTATAATATCTTACCAAAACGGGGCATCTTGCTTTTCCACACAACAACTTTGCTCCTCTACATCTTATACAAATGCTTTCATCTAAACTAATGAATTTCTTTGGCTTAACTTTCACATTATTTTAACGATTCTTCATAAAAAATTTTATGCTATTCCATTTCTCTTATTATCTCTTCCATTATCCTTTTATGTATTTCATATGCCTTATCATCATATAAAACGAGTCTGACCAATTCTGGCTTTTCATTCTCTTTTAAAAAGTTAATTATTGTGTTTATGGCTATTTTCCCTGCTTCCTCCATCGGATAACCATATATTCCTGTACTAATTGCGGGAAAAGCTATACTTTTTATTCCATGCTGTAAAGCAAGCTTCAAGCTATTTTCATAACAGCTTGCCAACAATTTAGCATCATCTGGTGATTTATATACTGGGCCAACGGTATGAATAACATACTTCGCTTTCAATTTATATCCCTTTGTAATTTTCGCCTCCCCCGTCTTACATCCGCCCAATTTTTTGCATTCCTCCCACAGTTCTTTTCCCGCTGCCTTATGAATAGCCCCACTTACTCCTCCACCGGGCGTAAGGCGGGGGTTGGCGGCATTTACAATCGCATCTACTTCTTGCTTTGTTATGTCTCCTTTTATGATTTCGAAAGTCGCCTTTCCAATTTTTATTTGCATATTCATATAACGAAAATATTATGAAATTTTTTCTACAATAAATGTATGAAGTAAAATTTTAATGATAGCGTCCATTAAAAACAGAATCTACATTTGCGATTTGAAAAACAATATGCCGTAAAAAATAATGGAAAGATATGGGAAATGATATAAATATACCTTGTAATTTCATAAAATCTTGTTCGTTATCTGTATATATAAAAAAATAAAAAAAGTAATAAAATTGTAAAATAATTTGTGAATTTGTTATCCAAAAATAATTTTTTTAGCATTTTTTGCCACTTCCTCCTTATACTTTTCTGGACAACAAACCATAATAGCCCATTCTGTTATGCCTCTCATTTGTAAGGCATTTGCCAAAGGAGTATAATAACTTAAAGGTTTCACCTCTCCATCTTCTAATATCTTTATATCGACTTTTCTTATTCTTGGCTCACTCAGTAAAATATCTTTTCCAGGTACATCTATTATTACATAACCTTCTTCCAATCCACTTTTTTCTGCTATTTCGTTTTCAATTTGTGTTACATCATCCAGTTTTGCTACTATCTCTTTTTCTTCTTCCTTAAGTTCTCCCAAATTTTTCGCAAAGGCTTTCTTAAATAACCTTCTATATTTTAATCTCATCACAATATCATGTTGATATTTCCCCATTCCCTTTAGTTTCTCAATTAATTCATAATCTGTAAATTGGGAAAAATCGAATGGTTCTGCCTTTTCAACAGCTCTTATCAACATAAGCTCTGCTATTCTGACCGTCTTATGCAAATAAACTGATGAATACATTAATGCTCTTGCTACAAGCATACTTTCCAATGCACTTACTCCTTTTCTTTCAAAAACAATACCATCATTAAAAATTTTCATTGTTTGGATAATCCTTTCACTATCTATTACTCCATATGCTACTCCAGTATAGTAAGCATCTCTCATTAAATAATCAATTTGATCTGCGTCTAAAGAACCATGTATTATTTCTGAAAGATATTTCTTTTTCCCCTCTAAAACATCAATAACTTCATGAGGCGATATTCCATTATTTAACAAAATTTCTTTTATTGTTACATCATATTCACAATCTTCTAACAATCTCTCCCCATTAATTATCTCCTTCGTAATTTGAACATGGTCTTTTCCCGTCCTTAAATGCATTAAATATTCCAAGGTATGGGAAAATGGCCCATGCCCAATATCGTGAAGAAGCGCCGCCACGCCAACAATCGTTTCTTCTATTCCAAGAGCCCTGCAAATTTTTTTTGCCATATAACAAACACCTAGAGAGTGCTCCAATCTGGTATGGTTAGCTCCTGGATATACAAGATATGTAAATCCAAGTTGCTTTATGCCATGTAATCTTTGTAATTCAGGCATCTCAATTAATTCTAAAAAAATGCCATCTATCTTAATATTACCATATAAAGAATCTCTTATATACTTTATTTTTTTGTTTCTTTTCCTTTTATCTTGTGTACTCATATTCTCCATATTCCTTTCTTATATTTTCTCATAAATATAAGTATTGCTGAAGCTATAACGATTATGATTAATTCAAAACCAGGTATTCTTTCTTTTTCTTTAACATTTATCACCATTTCAAAAGAATCCGTGGTATTGTCATCATCTTTAACAAGAAGAGTTACGGTATATGCTCCTTTCTTATTATATTTGTGTATAACAACTTTCCCATAATCATCTATTACGCCGTCGCTTTCAAAATCCCATTCATAAGAAATTATGTTACCATCGGCATCAAAGCTTTGACTCGCATCAAAAGTTATTTCTTCTCCTTGTCTTGGTTTTTCTGGACTATATGTAAAGATAGCCTTAGGTTTAACATTTTTTACTTCTATTTTCTTGACTTTCTTACTTCTTGCGCCATCATCATCTGTTATAGTAAGAGTAATATTGTATATTCCATCATCAGAATATGAATGAGTAACATTTCTTCCATAAGCAATTCTTCCATCTCCAAAATTCCATGTGTAGTTTACAATGAAGCCATCTGGATCATATGATGTTGAATTGAATGATATTATATCTAAATCTGTTGGTTTTTGAGGAGAATAAGTAAAGTTTGCTATAGGAGGAATATTTCTTACTATTATTGATTTTGTTATATTGCTTTTATTTCCATCATCATCTGTTATAGTAAGAGTAATATTGTATATTCCATCATCAGAATATGAATGAGTGACAACGCTTCCATAAGCAATTCTTCCATCTCCAAAATTCCATGTATAATTTACAATGAAGCCATCATAATCTATGCTTAAGTCTATAAATTGAACTGTTTCAAGTGAATATGGTCTCAATGGAGTAAAGTTAAAATTAGCAATCGGAATTCCTGCTTTTTTAACTAATGGGAAATAATCTATACTATCATTGTCTATTTCATATGGAGTATCACCTATTCCGTCTATATTTTCATCTGTGCCTGTATAATCATCCCAGTAATTTCCTATGCTTGTATTCCATTTATTTATTCCATTATCATATGCATTTATCCTATTTCTAATGAAATTATTGAAATATATGGTATTTCCAACGCATGTATCTAAATATATACCATATATGTTATCTAGAAAATCGTTATTAATTATATCATTGAAATGAGAAAATACAAATTTAAGACCATTAATTGAATTATTTGATATAACATTATTTTCTATCCTACCATATGAAGAATGTTCTGCCATTATGCCCTCATTATTACAATATATATCACATCCGGAGATATTTATTTTCATGCAATTTTCCAAAAATATTCCTGCAAATGAATTTCCATATACTTTACAATTTTTTATGCTCACATTGTTTGCTTTCAGATAAATACCATAGTAATTATTATATAAATCACAAAATGCAATTGTAGCATTTTCTCTATATATTGTTATTCCAGCTTCGTCCCAGCAATTCCTTATTATAAAATGCTCTATTACTATTCCATCCACTAACAAAACAAAAGCGCTGCCGTCTCCGCCCTCAACAGTCGCGTTTTTTCCGGTGATTCTTATCCTCTTATTTATTTCTACATTTTCTTTATACACACCAGCAAATACAAAACATCCACCCCCTTCCCTCACTTCATTAATTGCATCACTAATAGATGAAAAATGATCTGCAAATTTTGTTGAATTAAAGATTGGGCTTACCCATACAAAGTACGGAGGAGTGGTTATTATATTAACGAGTGGGCAATAATCTATCGCACCTCCATCAATCTCATATGGAATATCACCTATTCCGTCTCCATTTAAATCTGTGCCTGTATAATCATCCCAGTAATTTCCTAAAGCCATCTCATAGGAGCTCCATTCATTGTTACATTCATCATATGCGGTATTATTCAAAAAATTGTTATGGAATATCCTATTTCCAGTAGAATTTTGCAAAATATAGATTCCATATACACCGTTATTCCATATATTCGAATTTATTATTTCATTCTGCGAAGAATTATAACATATTTCGATACCGAAATATCGGTTATTATAAATGCTAACATTTGAAATAAGAAATTCTGAGGAATTAAAAAGATATATTCCTTTTGTGTTATTGTAAATAGTACAGTTTAAAATTTTTGCATGTATAGAATTTACAGCATATAACCCTATTCCCCCCTCGTATAAGTTACAATTTTTTATAGTAAAATTCTTTATATTTAACAGCTGAACACCGCTTATATATAAATTTCGCAATGATACATTATCTGCTTTTACTTCGATTTTTTCAATAAATGGATTTTCTCCTATAATTTCTATTTCTTTGTTTATTTGGATAGGATTGTAATTTCCTTTATAAATGAAAATATGTCCTTTATTTGCTACTTTTTCTAATGCTTGTTGTATATTGTTGAAATGGTCTATTTGCCATCCTGGAATTGAAGAATTGAAATCATCATCTACCCAGACAAATAATGGAGGAGTTTGAATTGGATAGAGTAAGGGGCGGTGATCATTTTTGTGTGGAGAATCTCCTATTCCGTCTCCATTTAGGTCTATGCCTGTATAATCATCCCAGTAATTTCCTATGCTTGTGTTCCATTTATTTATTCCATTATCATATACATCATTTCCAATGAAATTGTTATGATGTATTGTGTTGTTGAATGAATTATCTAAATATATTGCATATCCGAAATTATTTATGAAGTTACAATTTATTATTTCATTATAACTACAATTTATTAGTTTAATTCCTTCTTTATTTCCTTCCATGATTGAATATGAAATTGTCGAATTAGATATATTTGTAAATAAAATACCACAAAATGAAATATTGATACTAGTGTTCGTAACGAAAATATTGCTAGACGAATTTGCCCATATACTTTTATTTTCTATTGAATGTATCTTACATCCATCAATAGCAACATTAAAGGAACGATTTATTAGAATACCCCAATCTCCATCAAAGATTGAACAATTTTTTATAGTAATATTATTTCCAGCAATCTTGAGAATTTTTTTTGCTGAAAGAGAACAATTTTTCAAAGAAATATTGCTTCCATTTATTAGAGCAGCATATTCTGTGGAATATAATGAACAATTATCTATTGAAATATTTTGAAAATTCGTCAAAAGTGATATTGAGCAATTATTTATTGAACAATTTTTTATAGTAATATTATTTCCACCAAAATATATTCCTTCTTTACCATTTGATATAATAAAGTTTTCTATATACACATTATTTGCTTTTATATCAACAACCCTGCTTCCATTTCCATCTAAAAATACATTTTCTCCTATTATCCTAACTTCCTTATTTATTGTTATATTTTCTTTATATGTTCCATTAAATACGTAAATGATATCTCCATCGTTAGCATCATTTATAGCAAGTTGTATGCTATTCCATTTATGATTTGCTGGGTCATTTGTGAAATCATCATCAACAAATATTATTTTCCCCATCGTAAAAAAGTTCCAAAAAATCATGATTCCTAATATTGTTATAAATAACCCCATCCCCTTTTTAATCATATTAGCTAAAAAATATCTTACACTTAAACCTTTTTATTTTTTTAGATTATCAAAGTATATCTTAGGCTTCATCGCCTTCTTTTTGCTACAAATGCCAACACAGCCACAGCAATTATTATTACTACAAATAAAATCCATAATGGAAATGAGACTGGCACTCCTATTATAGCATCGGCATTGCTCTTAATCTCGATATTCCCTGCACCATCTATACCGCTCGAGAATATGTAATATGTTTTTCCTGGCTCTGATGCAAAATGAGCTGTCTCACTTGGTAGTATTCTGACTTGTTGCATTTTATCGCTTCCTTTCTCTACTATTCGAATATCTATACATTTAATGCCTGTATCCTTATCGCTTCCATTTGCAGTTGCTACAATTTCATTTTTTTCTAATTTTGCATTTGCTGTAGTTATTGGAGGTGTATCATCGAATATAAGGATTACTTCATTGGTTTCAATTGGAGGATTATAATCAAAATAAACTTTTGCCTTCTCTATTATCTCTGCTCCGCTCTTTATATTCTTACTGAGATTTACGCTAAAGGAAAACCATCCTTCCCCTTCTGGCGGGTTTTTATTCGGGGGCAATTCAATATCTTTGAATATAGCAATTATTTTTCCATCAGAAATATTGAAATATTTTAATTTTTCTGGATGACTCGACAAAAGCAACTTTACACTACTTTCATCAAGATTTTTGTCTAGCGGTATCTCTATTCTAATATCATATGCTGGAGCAGTTGCATTTTCTAGATTTTCAAAGTGTACAGTGTAGAGTATTGATTGGTTCCTATCTGTAATATATTCATCAGGTGATGATTCCATATAATTTGGATCGTATGATCTGACTATTTTGAAATCCCCACTAATATCACCAACTAAACTGGAGGCTAGGAGGAACGGTGCTGTTCTTTTGAAACCATTCCAGATGGAGGAATAAAGATTCATTTCTGCATAATTCATGATTCTAGGAGACCAAGTAGCTATTTTACCAGTAGAGAAATAAAAGTGGAACCATCCAGGATATATCTTTTTCCCACCTACTATGTTTACCTTTAATCGATGATGACCTATGCCCAAATACCATCCTCCAAATCTTTTGTTCTCTGCAATCTTTATTATATTTCCATATGCTCCATTGCTGTATCTTGCTTCCAAGCCAAGCAACGTTCTATATTTAGCAGTTTTTGACATTCTGGAAAAGAAGTTAACTCCTTCAATACCCATTTTACTCCCTATTTTACCTGCTGCTTTTCCTAATCCGCCAAGAGATAATAATGTAACCTCAATATCTGTTGTTATGCTTCCTATGGTCTTTCCAACTTGCATATAATCATTTTTTGCCTCTATATCTACTATTCCAAATGTAAGAGATTCCAAAACTCCCGCACCAAATCCTTTCAATCCTTCCCATGCTGTTGGCAGAAAATCTTTGTTAAAGAATTCTTTTACATACCACTTTGTCCATCCCCATGCAGTGGTTGGAGTTTCATACTGCGGAGAGGCTACAACTGGTGTAATTAGGGAAGAAAACTGGTTACTCTGTTTCTGCTCATCCTCAGAAGATATTATTTCCTCATCAAATTTATCATATATTATACTCCATGCAATGTAATCTGCCAACGCTGGATAATAGGTGGAAAGGTTGAGCAATATATTTATTTGCTCCTCATATGTCAAATTTTTAAACTTACTGAAAAACTCATTTGTTTTCTCTTGAGACAGTCTCCATGCCTTATCAAGCAATGTATCAATATCATATCCCTGATTTTTAAAATGCTCCCATTCATCTCTTTCTAGAGATGCAAATTCTGCTACAATACATGGCAAATATTTGGAATCCACGCTTATTGATGCATTTTCTCCAAAAACATTGTCTGGAGGAATTTTAAATTTTATTTTTAAATATTTTCTTTCACCAGCTTTTAGATATACATCCACTATTTTTACATCTTCTGCCTCTGCTACAATGCTTCCCCCTTCTATACTTAAAACTTCTAGATAAAATGGTTGCATTATGGCAACCAGAAACTCTGCATCTTTATTACCTTCGTTTTTTAATATCACCATTTCCACGGAATTTCTTCCAGGCACAATTCTAGGTTGAACAAACCCCTGTATTGTCAAAAGAGGCATCTCTACAGATAAATTTAGTTTGCCTGTTGATGTTATATTGCCGACGGGCTCGGACAACCAAGGTTCATATAAAACATTTCCTCTATGAACAATTATTCTATCTCCATTGCCTTTTCCAAAATCTGATGGCCCATCGGACGAGCCCCAGTAATTGTATCGAGCATCTATGGTTGCATTAAGGGAGTTTCTCAGCCCTATTCTAGATTGCACGCTACCAGTATTGTTATATATATTACAGTAGTGTATCTCGCCTCCGCCTTCTTCGCCTTTAATCCAAATGCCTTCTGTATTTTCTGTTATTTCACTATATTGAATAGTAATGGTTGATGAGGAGGAAATTACTCCCCATGTATTATATTTAAAAACAGTACAGTTTATTATCATTTGGGAATCTTCACCTTCTATTCCTCTCTCATTATTTTTAATCAGTGAATCTTCAATTATGCATTGGGTGTTTTCGCATTTTATCCCATAATCACAACCCTCTATTACACAATCTTTTACATCTACTATAGCCTCTTTCCCATATATGCCATATGCATAGTTTCCTTCAATGTCAGGAGTGGAATCATTGTAATATATTGATACATTTATTATCTGATAATCCCCAATGGTTACGAAAATTGCTGGAGATATCGAATACAATGATTGAGCATATTGTTTTATTATACAATTTCTTATTTTTGCCTGCATATCACTCATATATATTGTGCTACCTGGCATTAATTTCATGTTATTTGTTATCTTACAATTTGAGATATCTATGCTTCCCCCATTACCAATTATCAAAGGAGTAGGAACAGTTCCTCCATGAAGTGGGGCATAAATTTCGCATCCGGAAAATGTTAGGTTGCTATCTACTATCTTTACACACATTGAGCTGTTATGGAAATAACTGTTATATACGATAGCATTCGAGTTGTATAATGTGAGATAACCACTATTTATGAATTCGCAATTCCTTATAGTTGCATCAGCATTTCTTAACACTATTGAACCAAAAACAAGCAAAAGATATAAACTGGAATGGGCATTAATAATCTTGCAATTCTCTATCTTTAGGCTGCCCCCTTCATTTACATAAAAATGGAAGGCATGCTCTCCCTTTGATTTTATAGTAGAATTATAAACATATAGGGTTCCATTTACATCTATTCCGTATTGTTCTTCCCATGAGCAATTAAAAATTAGAGTAACATTTTTTAGTGTAAGCTTAGCTCCACTTTCTATTACCAAATTTTTGGATAAAGTTATTGTTTTTCCCTCGATTGTTTTATTTGAAGTTATAATCCAGTCTTCTCCTCTCGAATTGAAGGGGAAGGAAGTTGTTATAAGGAAAAAAGCTATCAGGACAACGAAAAAGCATTTTTTCGTGTCCATGATGTGGTATTTTGGTAGAGTTATTTAAATATTTTTTAGGATCCGCCGAAAAATTCTATAAAAAATTAATATTCCCACCCCTGAAAAGCAGGAAAGGAGAGGAAATGCCAAAGCTAAAAAGGCGCTTATTTTCAAATGTTATAGGAAGAAAACAAAGCCTGTGATAAGAATTAGAAAATATCATAGAAATCCCAGAAAATATAGAAGAAAAGTTATGAAAGAGTGTTCTTACCTCAAACAGAGCTTGTATTTCGCTCCTCAATCCCTTTTTATCTTTTCAAGCTCCTTTATTCGCTCTCCGAGTTTTTTGGCAGCGTTGATAGCTTCCGTATCTTTCCTTATTTCTCCTTCATCAAATGCTATCCCGCAAACACCTCTGTTTGCTACGATCATCTCGTGTTTAAGGAAGAATGAGTTAATGGCGGTGATTGCGCTTTCTATGCCGTATCTTCTACCAACAACAATCGCACCACCAATTTTATTTCTAAGTTTCCCTCTGATACACCATGTTCGATCCATAAATGCTTTGGTCTGGGCAGATACATTGTTGAAATAAACTGGACTTCCTATAACTATCGCATCTGCTTCTATCAATTTTGGTATGATAAAATTACACATATCATCATTGATCACGCATTTACCTATCTTTTGACAGGTTCTGCATGATTTGCATGGCTCTATTTTACAATTTGAAAGCTTTAGGAATTCTCCTCCTGTTATAGACTGTGTAATCTTTAAGAGATAATCTGTATTGCTGTTTTTCCTAGGACTTCCTGAAATATACAAGATTTTCATATGAGCACCAACCTTCTTTATCATATATTCAAATATGGCTTAATAATTTTTGATAACATTTGAAGAAATTTTCTTTACATCATTCTCCTGATTTTTTATATCCAAAATCATAATTCTTTTTGAGTATTCATTTTCTTAATGATTGCAATGTCTTTTTGGAAAATGAATTTGAAATTTTTTTCAATCAATTGCTTTTTATTTTTGGATATCCTGCCAGCCATGCCATTTTTCATCTCTCCTTAATATTTGTGTTTTCATTATATCATCTCCTTAGGCGGAATAGTATTGGACTTCAATTTCTGGATATACATCTTTATAACCTGAGGGATAGCCCTCCTTATTATGAACCCTTTATCCTGTATAATATCTTTTATCAAAAATTTAGGACGAAGATAAAATTTTACATATGCAAACCTGAGTACTTTTAATATTTGCTCTCTTGTGAAATGTTTTAATTTGAGTATAGGATCAAGTGTTGTGAATTTCCTCCAGTCCATTGTTGTGAGTAACTTTTCCTTTAAAGCCATATTCCATAAACGTGTGCCTGGATAGGGCGTTGCAAGAGTGAACTGAGCAAAATCCACACCCACCTTTCTTGAAAATTTCAGCGTTTTTTTCACATCCCTCCTGCTTTCCTGCGGAAAACCTATGATAAATGAGCCAAAAGTGTGGAGCCCTGCTTTCTTAGCATTTTTTACTGAAATTTTCGATTGCTCTAGAGTTATGCCCTTACCTATGAAATCAAGAATTTTTTGCGTGCCAGATTCTATGCCAAAATATACGGTGTGGGCTCCCGCTCTATGCATCGCCTCCGCTACATCCTTTGAAAAAGTATCGACTCTTGATGATGCAACCCATGATATGTCAAGCCCCTCCTTTTTTATTTTATTTGATATCTCTATTGCCCTTGATTTTACGAGGGTGAAGGTATCATCAAGAAACTCTATTGACTTCCTGCCATACTCATTTCTCAAAATTGATAACTCTGCTATCACACGCTCAGGGCTATGTCCACGCCATTTTCTTCCGAATTGAAGGGATGAGGAGCAGAAGATGCAGTTGAAAGGACAGCCTCTGCTTGTAACGATGGTACCAAATTTCACACCATCTGTTTTATACCTCTCCATGGGCAGGAGGTCATATGACGGCATGGGAATTTCATCCACATTTTTTATAAGCTCTCTTGGAGGATTATTTATTATTGTTTTCCCGTTTCTGAAACTCAAACCTTTTATAGCCTTAAAATCCTTGCCCTTTTCAATCGCCCTGATTAATTCCCTAAATGTAATCTCTCCTTCTCCTCTGACAATGAAATCTATGCTTTTGCATTCCTCCATTGTTTTTTCTGGCAGGAATGTGACATGAGGACCGCCAATAACAACTTTCACATTTTCATTTATTTCCTTTGCTATTTCCGCCACTTTGTATGCATCTGGAATCATGCTTGTCGTGGCTGTTATGCCAACCACATCTGGGTCAAATTTTTTTATTCTTTTCCTTACATCATCAAATGTCAGTTCCTCGGCTATAGAATCAACAATAATTACATCATGCTCGTCTCTCACCATTGAAGCAAGATATGCAAGACTGAGAGGTGGCCCCGTTGTTCCAGCCACTCTTTTTATAACGCTATCTGTCGGCGGGGAAACAAGCAGTATTTTCATTTCCTTGCCTCCGTTTTATCCTGTTTTGAGTATTTTTTGATGCATTCATTATGATAGCATCCATCACAATTAATCCTCGCTGTAACTTTTTGCTGTCTCTATCAGTTGATGAGCAAATTTTTCATTGAGTAATTTCTTGACTTTTGCAAATATTTTATGCTTCCTTGCCTCGTCTCTAACCATCTGCGGGTCAGGGAATTCTATTGCTCCAACTGGGCAGAGATTTGCGCAGGTTTGACAGCCAACAAGGCAATTATAAGGCTTTACAACCACAGGCTTTTTATCCACCAAATCATATGAATACACGCCTCTTCCACATATCACTGCACATAAACCACAGCCAATGCATACCGCAGGATCTATCTTCGGATACCATGGTATCTCTTTCCTCGGCACGCCAAACCATTCATCAAACTTCTTTTCACTCATTCTTCAACATTTCTTTTATTTCTTCTACGCTTGGCACTCTGCCAGCAACCTTTATCTCGCCATCTATAACCAAAGCAGGCGTTTCGAACACGCCTCTTTTGGCAATTTCTACGCTATCATATACCTTAACAAGTTCCGCTTCTATACCAAGCTCTTTTATTGCTTCTGCAGCATTTTCATATGTTTTCTTACATTTTGGGCAACCTGTTCCCAACACCTCTATTTTCACTTTATCACCTCCTCAGGCTTATATTTATTAAAATG
>JAPDJP010000032.1 GCA_029259055.1 Thermoplasmatota archaeon
CAAAATCATTGTTTGGTTCATTATCATCTGCTATAACCATTGCGGGTAAAATCATTATTGCTCCAATTACAAATACAATTTCCTTTTTCATTTTCTGCCTCCAAAAATAAAAAAGGAAAGGTTTATATTTATTTCGATGAGGGTAAAATTTTATTTATTGTTTTTGAAAAATTTAAAATTTTATCTATCTCATTGTAATAGCGAGCTGCTTTTATTAAAGCATCGAGTAATTGAGGAGGATTTGGTGAGCGAAATAAATCGGAAGAAATTATTATAGAATCACAGCCGACCTGAAAAAGAAGAGAGATATCTGCAGGTGTTGCAATTTTTAAAGAAGATACAACCATTGCCCCATCTTTTATCTCTTCTTTTATTTCCTTAACTATTCCGGCTATTTCATCAATATTTCCAAAACTTGTCCTTATTGCTTTGGCACCCTCCTCAATTCTTTTTTTTGCTTCTATGGCATCATTAACTTTGCACATAAATGGCACAGAAAAATTTTTTTTGTCAATGGGTTTCATTTTGCTCTCAATGCTCTCATCAACCATTGCTACCCCTAATTTCTCTAATAATTTCGCTTCAACAAAGTGTCCAATTCTACAACTAGCAATTACAGGGAGAGAAATTGCATCAATAATCTCACCAATTAATTCCAAGTCAAATTCTCTAATCAAAACACCATTTGCAAATTTATCAACGTTTATTGCTTGTTTTACATCATTAACTTCAACAATTATACCTTTTTCAAACATGAATGCAGGGGGTGGGATTCGAACCCACGAAGGCCTACGCCACAGGCCCCTCAAGCCTGCGCCTTTTCCGCTTGGCTACCCCTGCCAATAAATATTATTTCTTTTATTTATAATTTTTATTGAATTGATATTGATTTGGTAATTTATTAGTAATTTATTAATTTATTATTTAATTTAATTTATTTCTAAAAAAATAAAAAAAATAAAAAAGGGTTAAGGCTCCTCCCCATATAGCCTTTTCCACTTTCTATCCACCCATCTCTGCAATTCCTCTATCATTTCTTCCGTAAAATGACGGAATCTTCCTTGTCCCTTTATATACTCTGCAACTGGTATCTTTTTCTTTGGCTTATAAATTTTTGTTATTTCCCCATATTCTGCTTCATACAACGTCCACATTCCAGAATCGACCGCTTTCCTTGCTATTTCTATTGTCTTACTTGGGTCAAATCTCCATCCTGTAGGACAAGGCGATAAAACATGCAAATAACGGAAACCCTCTGTCTCCTTTGCTTTCTTTACTTTTTCTAAGAAATCTTTTGGATGAGAAATACTTAAAGTCGCAACATAAGGAATTTCGTGTGCCCTCATTATTTCTGCCATATCTTTCTTATGTTCTAACTTTCCTAAAATTTTTTTTCCAGCAGGTGTTGTTGTTGTTGCCGCTCCATAAGGTGTTGCTCCACTTCTTTGAATACCTGTATTCATATAGGCTTCGTTATCATAACAAACATAGATGGCATCTTCGTTTCTTTCTGCAGCTCCTGATAAAGCCTGTATGCCAATATCGTATGTTCCTCCATCCCCAGCTATTCCTAACGCTATAACTTTTCTTCCCTTCTTTTTATATGCCCTAGCTATTCCTGATATGCAAGCACCCGTATTTTCAAAAGCTTCGTGCAAATAAGGCACTTTCCAAGCTAGGTGCGGGTATGTGCCACTAAAAACAAGCAAGCAGTTTGCTGGCGTGTAAACTATGGTATCTTTACCAAATATTTTCATCATATTTCTTACTATGGCTGGGGCAGCACATCCAGCACAGGCTGTATGACCGGGTGTAAAATAATCTTCATCCGGCAAATCCTTTATATTCATATTTCCACCCCCCTTGTACCAATCCAATAAATCTCTTCTTTTGGCTTCTCTTCCTTTGCTTTTAACAAAATTTCGTACATTTTTTCTACATCCCCTTTAACAACATCTCTTCCTCCTAATCCAGCTAGAAAGTTCAATACAGGTAAGTCTAAGCCGTATAATGCATGTCTGGTTTCAATAAATAATGGACCGCCAGAACCATAAGAAATTGCTCGGTCATATACACCAAAAGCCTCGACATTTTCGGCAATTTTTCTGATTTCTTCTGCTGGGAAGGGACGATAAAAACGCAATTTTATCAGCCCTACTTTTTTACCTTTTTGACGGAGTTCATCAACAACTTCTCTTGCTGTTCCAGTAACTGTACCAATCGTCATTAAAACAACGTCAGCATCATCGCATCTATATTCCTCTATTAACCCATGATAATCACGACCAAATTTGCTTGCAAACTCTTTAGTTACTTTTTTAATTACATCCTTTGCTTTTTCCATTGCAACATGCGTTTGATATCGCAATTCCTGTATATATTCTGGAGGAGTAAATGTTCCTATTGCCATCGGTTTATCTGGATCTAAAATAGCTTGTGGCTCATATTTTGGCAGGAACTCAGCTACTTCATCGCTTGAAGGTGCTTCAACTGGCTCAACTGTATGACTCAATATAAAAGCGTCTAAACAGGGCATTACAGGCAATAAAACGTCCTTATTTTCTCCTATCTTATATGCCATTATAATCATATCCAAAACTTCCTGATTATCTTCGCATGACATCTGAATCCAGCCTGAATCACGTTCTGGCATTGAATCATTATGCTCGCACCATATGCCTATTGGAGCTGCTAGCGTTCTATTTACAACAGCCATTACAACCGGTAATCTTAATGCTGATGCAACAAAAAGCATTTCATGCATCAATGCCAATCCTTGAGATGATGTTGCTGTGAATGTTCTCGCGCCAGCTGCTTGGGCGGCGATGCAGGCGGACATAGCGGAGTGTTCCGATTCAACCATAATAAATTCTGCATCTGTTATACCATCGTTAACAAAAGTAGAAAATTCTTCAACAATTAATGTTTGTGGTGTAATGGGATATGCTGCTACAACATCCACATCACAGAGCAGGGCTCCATATGCTGCAGCATAGTCGCCTGTAATAACCATTTTTTTAGCCGGGAGTTTTTCAATCATGCTCTCACCTCCCTTTCCATTTTTATTGCTTTTGTTGGGCATTCATTTGCACATATCCCACAACCTTTACAATAATCATAATTAACCGTTGCTTTTCCATCTTGCATTGATATACAACCTTCTGGACAGTAGAACCAGCATAATTTACAACCAATGCATTTTTCTTTATTAATAATTGGCTTAAAGGTTCTCCAATCCCCTGTTTTATTTTCAATAAATGAACCTATACCAACCAATCCAGCTTCTGTTTGCATCGTAGCAATTGCCCCTCCTATAGGCATTTCTTCAACGGTTGGCAACCATTTTTTGCGGGGCTTAAATTCCTTTCCTCCTTTAGCAACTCCTACAAGAGTTTTTTCATATGCTGTTCTTGCTGCCAGAGCATTTTTTTCTCCCGCTTCTTTGCCCAACCTAGCGCCAAATTTTTCTATAATTGCCTTTTCTATTGATTCTATACTAACTTTCCCAGTTGCTTTTGCTATTGCTCCTAATATTGCAGTATTTGTGATTGGTCTGCCCAGAATTTCTAGAGCAATAGAAGTTGCATCAACGGTAGCACATTTTACTGGCTTTGATAATTCAACTTCTTCCGGCTTTTTTGGCGTATTTATTATTACCATGCCATCTTCTTTCAACCCTTCCAGCACATCTTCTGTTTCGATTAATGTTTCATCTAAGACAACAACATAATCTGGTTGATAAATCTGTGTTTTTATTCTTATTTTCTTATCATCTACTCTTGTAAAAGCCTTTACTGGAGCTCCTCTCCTTTCAGCACCAAAAATTGGGAAACTTACTGCATATTTTCCCTCCAAAAAAGCTGCCAAAGCATAGGCTTCGGCAGCCATTCTTCCTCCTTGTCCTCCTCTTCCATGAAAGCGTATTTCATACATATGGTCTTGTAATAGCTTAATACAATATTAATGTTATGCTCAGTTACTTTCTTTTCATCAAATCTTCGAATTCTTTTTCCATTTCCTGTTCTATTTGTTTAAATTTTTCTTCCCATTCTTCATTGGGTACGGTAGCCATTCTTGCTATGGCTTCTCTTGTCTTCATATTTTTCAACATTTCAAAATCTATCCCTTTTTCTATCGCTTCCCTCATCAAATGGTAGCATTTTAACATTATTCTAAGCATTTCATATTGCTTTTTATATGGACAATAGGTATCAACTTCATGATATGCATTTTGCTGTAAGAAATCTTCTCTAATCATCCGTGCTCCTTCTAAAATAACTCTGTCTATAGGAGGTAGAGCATCGGGGCCGACCAATCTTATTATTTCTTGTAATTCCTCTTCTTTTTGTAACAATTCCATTGCTTCATTTCTCAATTTAAGCCATTCTTTTCCAACGTTCTTTTCCCACCATTCTTTTACTCTATCCAAATATAAGGAATAAGAACGAAGCCAGTTTATTGCTGGAAAATGTCGCCTATCCGCCAAATCGGAATCTAAAGCCCAAAATACTTTTACTATTCTTAAGGTATTCTGCGTCACCGGCTCAGAAAAATCTCCTCCAGGGGGAGAAACCGCCCCAACAATGGAAATAGAACCCTCTCTATCTTTACTACATAAAACCTTTACTCTTCCTGCTCTCTCATAAAATTCGGCTAAACGGGATGCTAAATATGCTGGATAACCCTCCTCGCCTGGCATCTCCTCCAATCTACCAGATATCTCTCTTAATGCTTCAGCCCATCTTGAAGTTGAGTCTGCCATCAAAGCAACATCATATCCCATATCCCTATAATATTCTGCCAATGTTATACCAGTATATATGGAAGCTTCTCTTGCCGCTACTGGCATATTGGATGTATTGGCTATTAATATTGTTCTTTCCATCAGAGGACGACCACTCCTTGGGTCTTTGAGCTTGGGAAAATCTCTTAATACTTCCGTCATCTCATTTCCACGTTCTCCACAACCTATATAAACAACAATATCTGCATCGCTCCATCTAGCCAGCTGGTGTTGAGAAACTGTTTTTCCTGTTCCAAATCCTCCCGGTATGGCGCCTGTTCCTCCTTTTGCCATTGGGAAAAATGTATCAAAGACACGCTGTCCAGTTATTAGTGGTAATGTTGGGGGTAATTTTTCTTTAAAAGGGCGTTGCTTTCTAACAGGCCATCTCTGAAGCATGCATATTTCCTTCTTTTCTCCGTTTATTTTTATTGTAGCAACTGGCTCTTCAACAGTAAATTTACCTTCCTCGATACTTTCCACTATCCCTTTTTCAATATCAAGTGGGACCATTATACGGTGCTCAATTAAAGGAGTTTCTTGAACAACACCTATTATATCTCCTTTACTAACTTTTTCATTCTCTTTTACTTTTGGTATAAATTCCCACTTCTTTTTCCTGTCTATTGCGTTTATTTCTACTCCTCTCTTTATATAATCTCCAACCCTATCCATTATTTTGGGCAATGGTCTTTGTATTCCATCATAAATTCCAGCAAGTAGTCCTGGAGCTAACTCAACAGCAAGGGGCATTCCAGTATTAATAACATCATCTCCAGGCTTTAATCCTGTTGTATCTTCATATACTTGTATTGTTGCAATATCTTCTTTCAATTCTATTATTTCTCCCACAAGCTTTTCTTCCCCTACTTTTACCAAATCATACATCTTTGCTCCTTTCATTCCCTTTGCTTTTACAACCGGCCCAGCAACACTTATTACTTTTCCTTTCATCTTATCCCCCTAATCTATTTCAACTCCAACAGCTCTTACAATAACTTTTTTTATCGTATCTTCAACTACTTCCTTATGTTTGCTCGGGATTTCAACAATGATGGGCAAGTCTTTTTGTAGTCTGTGGTAAAATATCTTTTCTTTTAATTTTTTTGCATATTCATGAGTAATTATAAGAATAGCCAATTCATCATCATTTAATGCTTTTTCAATTTCTTCAAAACCATAGCATTTTGCTACCCCAGCAAATTTAAACATTGCCATCGCATCCTCATCGCCAACTATTCCGATCTTCATTGTACCACCAATAATTTTTTAGCTTCTTCTTGCATTCCCTCACCAACAGCTTTTATCACAATTTTTAAATTTCTCGCTTCAAATTCCTTTTCAATTATAAATCTTAATCCCGGCCCAATAGTCAATGGATATTCATTTGCAATTTCCCCAACGGCCCTTATTAAATGCTTGTCCAAAGCTTTTTCCAAAGCAATTACACCCTCCTCCTCATATTCCGCAATTGCTTGTCTTAATTCCGGAAAATAGGAAGTGCCTTCAAGTAGTGAAATTATTTCTGGAACAGCATCTATTTTTAGCAATTCTTTTATTTGCCAATCGGATATTTCCCATCCATTAGGAAGTATGTATTTCTCTATATCTTTTAATTTATAATGCTTTCCTCTCAATATTGTTTTTAGATTAATTATATCAATAAGGATTTTTGCAAATTTTTCTCTTGCTTTATTACATGAGAGTGGTAGAGGAACATTCATTATTTTCTCTATTATTTTTTTATCTACTTCCTTTTCTATTTCCTCAAAAGACATTTCTGGAGATATTGCGAAACCATGCTCTTTTAGTATTTTTTCTATTTCTTCCTTAGTAGCTTTCTTCAATTTTTCAATTATATTTGAAATTTCATCGCTAAAAGCATATTCCTTTATTTCTCTTCCTTCTATCGCATTCATTATTGCTTTTTTCAACATATCGGCATCTATCTTTTCCAAGTAAACATCATAAAATTTTCTTACTTTTTTAGGAGAATCATTTTTTGCCATTAATATTATTTTTGCAAGTGATTCATCAACGCTTTTTTGCATTTCATTTATTGTTTCTCCTTCTATTATAAAATCTCTGCTTATTATATTCTCCTTAAGTTGATTTAAATTTTCGATTTCGAGTAATTTTGTTAATTCTCTTTCCTTGAGGTATGTGTTTTCTATAGCACTAAACTTCGCATTTGGATAAGCAAATTTTGTGAGTAATATAAGGGAGGGTAAGGCTTTTGTAGCTATTGCCAGCCCTATCAAAGCAACTATTACTACTATAATCATTCTACTCCTCGAACAGTTTTTTTGCAATACTTATCCTTATTTCTTCTTTTTTTCTATCTAATAAGAAATCAAAAGTTAGGTCAACTTCTTTACTCCCATCTTTACTTTTTATTATTATTCCTCCTATCCCTTCCTTCTTTCCTTTTATTTCTAAGCCAAGTTTTTTTGCGATTTTTTTATCTTCCTTTCTTGTTGAAATAATATATGCATCGCCCATTTCCTTAATTACTTCCTCTACCATTTTTGTTATCACTTCGACATATTTTTCCCCATCAAGTTCCATTAGTTTTTTTCTTACTGTATCAAAACAAAGTTTAATTACATCTTCTTTTGCATTTGTCATGTACATTCTTGCTTTTCTTTTCGCCCCCGCAATTATTTTTTCTTTAATTCTTTCAGCATCTTTTATTGCTGTATTCTTGATTTTCTCTGCGTCTTTTCGTCCCTTTTTTTTCTCTTCCTCAACTATTTCCTTTGCCTTTTCCTCAGCTTCGCTAATAATACTATTTATTTCGTTTTCTGATTCTTCTCTTATTCTCTGTATTAATCTTTCCAGCGACATGTTTATAGCAATCCTAATCCAGTCATAAGTAATATTGCAACCAGTAATCCAAAGATTGCTATTGTTTCGGGCATAACAGTAAATATAATGCCTCTCGCTGCTACTTCTGGGTTTCTCCCTACAGATGCGATACTGGCAGATGCAACCATTCCTTGATTTATCGCAGATAAACCGGTTAAACCAACTATTATTCCTATAAAAATGGCTCCTGTTCCCATTAAAGTATTAAGCTCTACTGCCCCTCCTCCCAGCAATCCAGCCCCCATCATAAGTAGTATGGCGGTAAGTAACCCATAAACTGATTGGGTCATTGGCAATACTTGTAGAACGAGTAATCTTCCGAATAATTCAGGCTTTTCAGCTGTTACAGCCACTGCCGATGTTCCTGCTAAAGTAAGCCCGATAGCGGATGCGATGCCAGCTATTGATATTGCTATTAAGCAACCAAGTATTATGTTTGCTTGTATTTCTTGTGTATCCGTTTCCTGTGCCATTACAAATGGCACAGCCATCAACAACATAGTCCCTACAACCAATATTCTTCCTTTCATCTTATTTCCTCCGTATATTTTCTTTTAATGCGGAATGGCATAAATTTCTTTCCTCCTCCTTCATAAAATCTATTAAAGAATTCAACATACTGGAGGCGCAAAGCATGAATAGCAGCTCCTAATGATTGAATAAGTAAATTTGCGAAATGGGCAAATATTAATAGCAGGGGAGCTAAAATAATCCCAATATACGGTAAAATTGTAGGAAGTAAATCAGCAACTACATTAAATGCTAAAGCCATCCCAGCCGTCGCTAATCCCAAAGCAAGCAATCTTGCATATGAAAGCCAATCCCCAACAAATCCCGTTATCTCAAAGAACCCAACTGCTCCTTTTCTTTTAAATAGAGATATTAAACCAATTATAACGAATATGAAGGCAATGATTTTTTGCTGTGTACTAAGATGCCATAAATCAAGCAAGGCATCCCCAATAAGCATCCCCCCACCTATCTCAAAAATGAACCAAGATATCTGTTCTTCAAATGCTTTTTTAATTCTTTTCCTAACAATATTTTGATATAGTCCAAGTAAAATGCCTAGATTCAAATGTATTAGCCCCAATATTAGAGCAATTGTTAATATAATAACTGGCTTGTGAATAGCATCTATTGGTAAAGTTATACCAAAAATATTTGCACTATAAATCATTCTGTCTGTATCTCTATATATAAAACGAGGGATTAAATCTCCAAAAAAACCATTAAATAAAAAGCCAGTAACAATATTTCCCACTCCTAACCATATTCCCAAAAAAGCCCATTTCCTAATAAATTCGCTTTCTTTAAATTTTAAATATGCTATTAAGGATAATAAAAATATTACTAAACCATAACCGGCATCACCAAGCATCACGGAAAAGAAAATTATAAACGATATGCCAAGAAATATGGTTGGATTGATTTCCTCATATTTTGGCAAGGAGAATAGTTCCAAGAAGGTTTCGAAAGGTTTAGCCCATTTCGGATTTTTAAGGTGAGTAGGAGGAGCAGGGTTTGAGCTTGAACCAGCTCTTTTAACTTTTTTAACAATAATTGCTGCATTCCCATTTGAAGAATTTTCAACTACTCTTCTAACTTCCTCCGCATCCTCCGCCAAGCACCATCCTTCTATTAAAAATGTGAAATTTGTTTCACCAAAATTTCTATGAACTTCTTTTCTCTCCTTTTCAATTTGGATTTCCTCCCTTATGGCAAATAGCTCCAACTTTCTTTGTTTATATATTTCTGCCAAATTTTTTCTAATTTTCTTCTTTTCTTTTTTCAAATTTTCGATTTCTTTATCAATCTCTTTTAGGAGTTCTCTTGCTTTTCCTTTTCCTTCTATTTGTATTTCTTCAAAATTCTTTAATTTGTTCAGCTCTTCTTCATTTGATACATGTGATACAATTAAAACAGCCCATCTTTTTTCTTTTTTCTTTCCAATATTTCTATAATAAAAAACGAAATCTTTATTTTTTAGAGACGTTAAATCTGTTGATATTCCAAATTTTATTATTAAATATTTACTTTTGCCAAGCCATTCAACATTTATATCAAATAGGGCTAGATATTTTACTTTTTGCTTTTTGTCCTCCAAATGTTCTATTTTTTCATCAATTTCATTTATTTTCTTTTCGCTTTCAAGAACAATGCTTTCAATTTCATTTAAAATATTTTTTGCATCATTTATCTTTTCCTCTAAACTTCTTTTTTTAACTTTTTTCTTTAATGCTTTTTTTTTCAAAATATTTTTTATTCCCTTCTTTTTTTTGTCATAATTTTTTAATATTTCAATAATCCTACTTAGTCTGAGTTCATAACTTGCTAATACTCCAACATCTGGGTGCATTTTACTTTCTTTAACTTCTTTGTTTGTAACTTTGCTTATTTCCATCATTCCACTTTCATGTAATGCTTTTATAACATTCTCACTATCCTTTTTGTGCACAAATATTGTTATTTTTGCCATTTCTGATGGAAATAGCATTATCCGATTACCTCCTCAACAATCTCTTCGGCAACTTTTTCCACCCTTTTCTTTAATTTCTCTTTTAATATCTCCGCTTCTCTTTTACCATTCTCCTCTATTTTCTTTGCAATCTCATTTGCTTCTTTTTCTGCCTTTTTAATTATTTCTTCTGCTTCCCTTTTGGCTTCTTTTAATATTTCTTCTCTTTCTTTTTTTCCCTTTTCTCTTGCCTTCTCTATTATCCATTCAGCTTCTTTCTTTGCTTTTTCAATATTTCTTATTGCTTCTTCCTCTACTTCCTTTATTTTTTGTAATTCAATCATTACGGTTTGTGAATATGCAATGAAGTTAAAAACATTTTGTAACGTTCTTATTAACATCCACTTATAATTCTAAAACATATTTCACATAGCAAAAGTTTTTTATTTACGATTTTTCTTTCTTATCAATGGATGAATTACAGCATCTAAGACAAGTATTAGATTACATACCTTGTAAAATTTGTGAGGAAAGGATACCGGAGGAAGAAAGAAAATATCTATGTAGTGTTTGCTCAAGGTTAAACAGAATTGTCTCGGCAGAAAAGGCTTTGCCGAAATGGAAAGTGGAAGGAGATAAAATTATTGCTATTGAGGGAATGGAAATAGATGAACTCCGGCCATCAATCAGAATAACAGAAAAAAAGAGAGAAATAAAAGAAATTGAAGAAAGAGAAGAATTGGAAATTTTAGAAATAGGAGAGAAAATAGAGGAGGAGGAAATTCAGATTGAGGAGGAACTGCCAGAATGGAAAGCGGTTAATGACATATATAGATGGGGAGAATATACTTTATATACAAAAGAAGTTACTTTAAGAGGAGGAAGAAAACAGAAAATATATTTCTTTAGCAAGAAAAAGCCCGAAAATGCTATACCATGTAGCTTGCCAGAAGGATATGAAGTAAAGGTAAATGAAAAAACTGGTTTACCTTTTTTGAAAAAGAAATAAACGATGGAAGAACTCGATTATTATCTACCCAAAGAAAAAATAGCACAAGTTCCTACTATTCCTAGGGATCATTGCAAATTATTGATTTTAAATAAGGGAAAAATAGAACATAAAAAGTTTTATGAAATTATAGATTATCTTGAGAAGGGAGATGTAATTGTATTAAATGATACCGCTGTAATGAAAGTCAGACTAATAGGGAAAAAGGAAACGGGAGGGAAACTTGATATATTAATTTTTGGGAAAAAAGGAAAATATTATGAATGTATGATAAAAGGAAAATATAAGGAAGGGACAAAATTTTTTATTAATGAAATTGAAGGAAAAATAATCAAAAAAACAAATGGGAGATGCATTATTGATTTACCATTGAGCATGGAAGAAATTGAAAAAATAGGAAAAATGCCCGTCCCACCATATATAAAGAGAGAAATAGATAATGATGAATGGTATCAAACGGTCTTTGCTAAAGAAAAGGGCTCAATAGCAGCTCCAACCGCAGGCCTTCATTTTACGCATAATTTGTTAAAAAAATTAAAGGAGAAAGGAATAGAAGTGGTTTTTATTACATTGCATGTTGGATTGGCAACTTTTATGTCCCCAGATAAAATAAAAGAGGAAAAGGAATATTATTGTGTAAGTAAGGAAGCCGAAGAAAAGATAAATAATGCGGAAGGAAAAATTATTGCTGTAGGCACAACAACATTAAAAGCTTTAGAAAGCTCATCAAAAAATGGGAAAGTCATTGCTTCATCTGGTTGGAGTAATCTCTTTATTTATCCTGGTTATGAATTTCAATCTCCTGTAAATGGTTTATTAACAAATTTTCATATGCCCAAATCTCCTCCTCTGTTACTAACTACAGCTTTTGGTGGAATTAAAAATGTGATGAATGCTTATGAAGAAGCATTAAAAATGGATTATAGATTTTTGAGTTTTGGTGACGCAATGTTAATCTTAAAATAATCTTAAATAATGATAAAATGTTAGAATTTAAAATATTACAAGAAAACGAGAAAGGAAGAATAGGGAAATTAAGAGCAAGAAATATAGAAATAGAAACCCCTACATTTCTTCCTGTTGCCACAAAGGCTTGTATAAAAACAATTACACCAGATGAAGCAAAAAAGCTGGGGTATAACGCGATAATAGTAAATGCTTTGCATATATATAGGAGAGCGATGGATGTTGTTACAAAAGTTGGCATACACAAATTCATGAAATGGCATGGAATAATTTTTAGTGATAGCGGAGGATTTCAATCAATTAAAAATTTCCCCGCAAAAATAAACAATGAAGGAATAATTTTTAGAATGCCAGATGGAAAAGAGGAAATTTTTACTCCGAAAAAATGCATGGAAGTTCAAGATAGAATGGGAAGCGATTTTGTTTTTGCATTGGATGACTGCCCTTCTTACCCATATAGTAAAAAAAGAGTAGAAAAAGCTGTTGAAAGAACAATTAAATGGGCAATAGATTGCCAAGGCAAAAATAGATTTGCAATAATTCAAGGAGGAATTTATGAGGACTTAAGGAAATACTGTGCTAAAAAATTGGCAAGCCTTGATTTCTTTGGTTTTGCAATAGGAGGACTTTGTATAGGAGAAGAAAAACAGGAGATGATAAAAATGGTTGAAATAACTGCAAAAAATCTACCATTTAATAGGCCACGCCACTTAATGGGCGTGGGCTCTCCGGATGATATTGCAAAATGCGTTAAGTACGGTATAGATATATTTGACAGTGCCTTTCCAACAAGAAATGCAAGACATGGAACAATTTTTACAAGTAGAGGAAAAATAAATTTAGGGAAAAAGAAAGTCAAAGGAGACACAATAGATGATGAGTGTTCTTGTTATACTTGCAAAAATTTTTCCTTAGATTATTTAAATTACCTTTTTAAAGAAAAAGAGCCCTTAGCAATGCGTTTGGCAACAATACATAATCTTCATTTTATGAATAAATTCATGGAAAAACTAAGGGAAGAAATAAAAAACGCCTAATTTTTATACCCTTTTACTTTTCCTACTATGCAAAGACTGTTTGGAACAAACGGAGTTAGGGGGGTAGCAAATGAAGATTTATCGCCAGAATTAGCTTTGAAACTGGGAAAAGCAATAGGGAGTTTTGTGCAGGGAAATATCATTCTTGCAACTGACACAAGAAGTTCAAATGAAATGATTAAAGATGCTGTAATAGCTGGATTGCTATCTACAGGTTGTAATGTTTTTGATGCAAAAATAGCTCCTTCTCCAGCCTTGCAGTATTATGTAAAAAATAGCGATGCAGACGCAGGCATTATAATAACTGCTTCCCATAATCCCCCAGAATTTAATGGCATAAAAGTTATTGATAATGAAGGCATGGAACTATCAAGGAATAAAGAAAAAGAAATAGAAAAAATATTTTTTAATGAAAGATTTGTAAAAGTTGCATGGAATGAAATAGGAAAAGTTTATGATATAGACATTCTAGATTTTTACATTGAAGGTATTTTATCACTGGCAAATACTGAAAAAATTAAGGAAAGAAACTATAAGGTTGTTGTGGATTGCGGAAATGGGGCAGCATGCTTTGTTATGCCATATTTAATTAATGAAGTAGCAGAAGTTATTACATTAAATGCTCAGCCAGATGGAAATTTTCCAGGAAGGATGCCCGAGCCTTCTATTGAGAATATCGAGCATTTAATGAAAACTGTTAAATCATTAGAAGCGGACTTAGGAATTGCTTATGATGGTGATGCTGATAGAGCTATCTTTGTTGATGAGAACGGAAATTATGTTTATGGAGATAAAAGTTTAGCAGCAATTGCTGGATACATATTGGAAAAGAGGAGAGGAAAAATTGTTACACCTGTTTCAACTTCGAGTTGTGTTGAAGAATACGTTAAAGCAAAAGGGGGAGAAGTCATCTATACAAAGGTGGGGGCTCCCATTGTGGCAAGAAAAATGAAAGAAATAGATGCCATTTTTGGAGGGGAAGAAAATGGAGGACTAATTTTTCCGCAACATCAATACTGTAGGGATAGTGGAATGGCTAGCATTGCTATGCTTGAGATGTTGGCTATTAAAGATAAAAAATTATCTGAAATTGTTAAAGAAATACCTCATTATTTTTTGGTAAAATCAAAAATCGAATGCGAAAATAAAAAAGAAGTGATGGAAAAATTAAAAGAAGAAATAAAGGGAGAGATTGATTATACGGATGGTATAAAAGTATATTTTGAGGACGGTTGGGTTTTGATAAGACCTTCTGGAACAGAACCGATAATAAGGATATATGCAGAAAGTAAGGATAAAAAGAAAGCAGAAAATTTAGTAGAAAAGTATAAGAACTTGATTCAGCGTCTTCTATAAGTAACTATAAATTTTCCATTTTCACTTTCTATTTTTTCTATTTATTTTGTATATATTTTATATATTTTTCTCAACTCTTCAAGCATCAATCTTTCAAAGCGCTCACCAAAACAGCAGGAAAAGCAGCTGTTCCAGAAAATTCTGCGATAAGTTTTTCATTATCATGTTTCAAAATTCTAATCTTACGATATTTATTAAATCCCTTATTTATCTTTTCAATTTTTTCTTTCGTACTTTTTAAAACCTTTAGCAATTATATAAATTTCAGAACTCTGTTTTCTACTTGCTTCTGGACAATATGGCTTTACCATTCTGAAATTTTTTCTAACCTCGTTTAAAAATTCTGGATAATCTTCACCTTCAAAAATTTTGCAAACAAAATTTCCTCCCTCTTTTAAAAATCTTTTGGCAATTTTTAAAGCATTTTGACACAACCATACACTTCTCGCTTGGTCCAAAGAATAATTTCCAGTAATATTAGGGGAAGCATCGCTTATTACAGCATCTACTTCTTCCACATATTCTCCTATTTTTTCAAAAATTTCATCTTCCGTAATATCTCCTTTCACAAATATTACTTTATCAATGGGTTGCATCTTTTGCAAATCAACTGCAATAACTTTACTGGCATATTGACTAGCTACTTGACTCCATCCGCCAGGGGAAGCACCCAAATCAATTACTATGCAACCTTTTTTCAAAATTTTGTATTTCTTTTGAATTTGTATTAATTTAAAAGCTGACCTTGCTCTATATCCTTGTTTTTTTGCTTCCCTATAATAATAATCCTGCTTTCTTTCTGCATACCATCTTGTCATAGCACAACATCTAAGTCTAGTTCTTCTGCTAATTCTTTGTATCTATTTCTTATTGTAACTTCTGTAACTCCAGCAACATCAGCAACCTCACGCTGTGTTCTTCTCTCACCACATAAAATGGAGGCAATATAAATGGCGGCAGCGGCTACGCCTGTTGGCCCTCTGCCAGATGTTAGCTCTTTTTCTTCCGCTTGTCTCAATATTTCCAATGCTTTTGTTTTTGTATCCTCACTTAATCCTAACTCGCTACAGAATCTCTCCACATAATCTTGAGGAGATGTTGGCATCAATTTTAAAGCCAATTCTCTAGCCAGGAAACGGTATGTTCTACCTATTTCTTTTCTATCCACTTTTGAGGCTGCTGCTACCTCATCTAATGTGCGAGGTACTCCACACTGCCGGCATGCTGCATATACTGCTGCTGCTGTTACACCTTCTATGCTCCTTCCTCTAATTAAATTCTTCTCCACCGCTCTCCTATAAACCATAGCTGCTGCTTCTCTTACATTTCTTGGCAATTCCATGTTTGATGATATTCTATCTAATTCTGATAAGGCAGCTGCTAAATTTCTCTCTGATGCTCCTCCTACTCTTATTCTGCGCTGCCATTTTCTAAGCCTATATAACTGGGCTCTATTTCGTGTTGGAATTGATTTTCCATAACTATCTTTATTCTTCCATCCTATTACTGTGCTAAGTCCTTTATCAGCTGCTGTATAATCAAGAGGAGCTCCGGTTCTAGCTCTTTTTTCTCTTTGCTCTGGATCAAATGCTCTCCATTCTGGCCCCTGGTCAATATACTCATCATCTATAACTAAACCACAGTCCTGGCAAACAAGCTCGCCCCTTTCATAATCTTGTATTAAATGGGTGGAGCCACACTCAGGACATTTCTCAATCTCTTCAACTTCAGCTTTTTTCTTCATTTTCATCCCCAAAATTTTTAAACTTTTTGGTATATAGTCATTCTAATATATAAAGATTTCGGCTAAGGTTTGAAAAGTAGAGAGTAAAATAAATATACACAATTAAGCATTTGGATGTATGAAAGAGAAAAAAATGACAAAGTATAGTACAATTTCCATTCCAAAAGAATTACATGAGGAGATTGAAGAGTTAATAAAAAAGAATCCTGGATTAGGTTATACAAGTGTTGCTGAATTATGTAAGGAAGCTATAAGATTAAGGTTATCTGAAATTAAAATGGAGCAACAGGAAAATTATTTAAATCAAGCTGAAGTTGAAGAATTGCTCTTAATGCTGGAGAAAAAACTCAAAAAGAAGTGAGGTGATCTTAATGAAAATAGAAATAAAGCTTGAGGGAGAGAATATACAGCAAATATTTGAAGAAATAAGTAAGTTTCTTGAGAGTAATAAAGAGGAAATAAAAAAATTAATAAGATTTCTTGCAAACGAAACAATAGATGTTTTAGAAGAGAAAAAAATTCTCGATAGAGGGGCAGATTTATATATAAAAATAAATAGAGCAATAAATTGGAGATATAGACAAGAAAAGTAAATATGTTGCTCCTATGCTCAGCGGATTTTCACGGAAGAGAAGATAAATATGAGGCATTTATTGAAACATATAAAAAATATGAAATAGATTTAGTAATAATAGCTGGAGATTTTGGATATGTTGAAGCAAATGTTTTTAATGATATTGATGTTCCCATCCTTGCTGTATATGGAAATATGGATGGAGATTTAAGTCATTTAAGGGGAAAAATAGATTTTATTGATGGAATGTTGAGGGAATATAAAGGGTATAAATTTTTGGGAATAGGAGAAAAATATCCTGAAAAAATAGATGATATTGATTTTGATATTATTGTTTCTCATATTCCTCCATATAAAACGAAAGATAGGGCTTTTTTTGGTATGCACATAGGAAGCAAATGGCTAAGAAATTTAATGGAAGAGAAAAAGCCAAAGTATATTATATGTGGGCACGTTCACGAGGATGCTGGATATGAGAAATTTGGCGATACTTATGTTGTAAATTGTAGCGTTGGAAAAAAAGGAATAGCAACAGTAATTGATATAGAAAAAAATGAGGTGAGAATGATAGGCTATTTATAATGTCTAACTTTTATTGCCTCCCCAGCATCCGCCTCCACCATTTCCTCAGCATTCATTTTTGCTGTACCAACCCCCCTTAATTCTTCATCATGGAAAATCACAACTTCATCTCCTATTCTTATTCTTTCATCTGCATTTTTGATTCCCATAGCAAATACACTTCCTTTTGGTATAAAATCATCGATTTCAACCCAATAATTTTTACCAAGTTTTCTTCCTCCAGCAAAAGTTAGTATAAATAATCCTCTTTTTTGAGAAAACATTGCTAGCTGTTTATCTTCATAATATATTTTATAATCTGGGAATTTTCCTTTTACTTCACAACCTTCAATAAATTTTTTTGCTATTTGTCCAAATTGATAGAGTAGCATAGATTTTGCATTTTCATATCTTCTTTTAGTATGAGTTACATTCTCATAATTTTCGCTAATTTCTAATGCTTTTGCTAAATTTTTAAGAGAATCTCCTGATGTTGGGTGTTCTTTACAAGTTTCAATTGCATCTATATCTAAGGGTATAGGAAGATGATTTATAATGGCATCGTATTTGTTTTTATCCAAATACCTTTTTAGGCATTCATTAACCATATAAATTTCCTCTTTATCCCAATATCCAGTAACAGAAATATCATAATGAGCAGCTGGATAAATGCATTCAAGTTCTCTTGGTACAATTCCTATAGGAGAAGTAATAATTACTTCATGTATAACATATCTATTGGGGGAATTCGCTATTATGCTATTAAAAATTTTGTGAGATTTTGATGTAGAATATGGTTTCTTGGCAGAGCAAGGAAGTAGTAAAAGAATTTTTGTGCTTTCTGGCTTTTCATATCTCTCTATAACTCTTTCTCTAAATCTTCTAATATCCACCCTATATAAAGAATAGGGCGAAGCTATTAATTTTTTATTTCCTGTTAAAGGAAATCTTTTCTCTTGATAATTATAATATTCCATATCAAGTATTCTTATTATAGATGCATATTTTGGGTTAAAATGACTTTTAGATTCCACCAATTCTCTCAATTCCCTATTTTCTATTGCCCTTATTGTTCTAATAAGCTCATTCTTCATTATTTCATAGTTATGCATGAGTAAATCATTGAAATTTTCTATTCCTTTCTTACAAAAGCTACAGCTACAAGGATATTCCTCTATTTCCTCTAAATTATATTCTCCTGTTGATGTAAAATATATTCCCCTTCTTGATTTTATAACTATATCTAAAGAATCAAACAAATCTATACCTACATATGAAAGAATCGGTAGATTCACTGGATTCGCTATTCCAGGAGCATAAAGGAGCTTATATCCTATCTTTTCTCTAATTTTTACAATCGCTGAAACAAATTCTCTAGGATTTGTAAATAATTCTTGGGCATTTGCCATTACATATATAAAGGATTTTTTTGCAACTGGAAATTTTGGAAAAATGATGCTAAAGATTTCATTACTTTTACTCATTTCAAAAGCTTTTTGATGAATCTCTTCAGGAAAAAAATATGGATAAATAAGGCTCGCTGGAATAATTTGCTTATATTTATTCTCTTTCTCTTCATAATCTTTATAAAAAAAATCCTGAGCTTTTATATCTTCAGCAAGTTTCAAATCAGCAAATGGAGGTGGAGGGATGCGAGGAGAAGAATACCACAATATATTTGGAATTCTAATTTCTTTTCCTTCTATTTCTATATATCCAATTCTTGTATTACAATCTCTTTTTGTTGCTTCAAATTTCATTCTTTTTTTATTTTTTATTTTATTATATTTTATATTATTTTATTATTTTATCATCATACCCTTATTTACCCAAAAATCAGGTTCCTTACCATCTAAAACTTTCAGAATCTGCTCAGCGCATATAATGCCTGCCCTTACTTGTCCCTCTTTAGTTGAAGCTCCTATGTGAGGAGTAAGAACAACGTTATCTAATGATGCAAAAGGATTTTCCTCGGGTGGTTCTTTTTCATATACATCTATTGCAGCCCCTGCAATTTTCCCTTCCTTGAGAAATTTATATAAAGCTTCCTCATCCACAACTCCGCCTCTTGCAACATTTATAAGATATGCTGTAGGCTTCATCAAAGAAAGGAGTTTTTCACCTATCATATGGTAAGTTTCATCTGTTTTTGGAATGTGCAATGAAATAAAATCTGATTGGCTGAATATTTCTTCAATAGTTTTCAACTCTGCTCCCATTTTTCTTGCTTTTTCTTCTGTGCAATGAGGACTATAAACCAAAACTTTCATTCCTAAGCAATTTGCAATTTTCGCTACTTCCTGAGCAATATTACCTGAGCCTATTAAGCCAAGCGTCTTGCCAAGTAATTCAATACCCTTTAATTTTTTCTTTGCCCATTCTCCTTGCTTCATTGTTTTATCTGCTATATGAATTTTCCTCGCTAATGCAAACATTAATGCAAAAGTTAATTCTGCTACGCTTCTTGTTGTTCCTGTAGGAGAATTTACAACATATATACCTTTCTCGCTCGCTGCTTTTACATCTATATTATCTACACCTATTCCCGCTCTTCCTATAACCTTCAAATTTTCAGCTTTTTCTATGATATCCTTTGTTACTTTTGTTGCACTCCTTACCATCAATGCATTATATTTTCCTATTTCTCTTGCTAAATCATCCCCCCTCAATTCTTCAAAAGTAACTTCATGCTTTTCTTTCAATAAATTTAACGCTTCTTCCGCAACTTCATCAGTTACCAGTATTTTCATAATATGGCATACAATTCTGTATTAAATTTCTTTTTGTTTCTTTCTATCTCAAATTTTTTATTTTTCCTAAATTAAGCCCATTTAAAAGATAAACATGAGCATTTTCAATATCCATAATTTTCGCCAACGCCCCCACCATCTCTTCCTTATTAACTGCGATTCCCCCGCAAAGCGGGTTAAAAGCAGGCATTATAATGAATTCTATTTTCTCATTTCCCTCCTTATATTTTCTTAAAAATTCCTTCCTCTTGAAATTCCCTCTTACCCAGCATGGCTGAATATACGAATATCCAATTTTTGTTTGCAATCTTACATTTGGGTGAATATGACCCATAATGATTTTTTCACAATCCATTAGAGATGGAGAAGGCCAAGCATGACCATGTACTAATGCTATATCCTCTATTTTTATTCCTTTGCTCCCAAAGATTTTTGCATATTTGCTTCTTATATTTCCGTCATGATTTCCTTTTATTATCCATATTTCCGCTATTTTGCTCAATTCTTTTAAAAAATATCTTATTTCATATCTCTCTTTTTTGACAATTTCTTTATCAGCTACTATAATATGTTTCAAATCTCCTAAAATTATTAATCTCTCTGCTCTCTTTTTTTCTATCAATTTTTTAATTCGATTAATCAAATTTTCTGTTTGAACAGCTATATTTATTCCTTGAAGCATGTATTCGAATTCTATTCCTAGATGTAAGTCCGCAATTATTAATGTTTTCTCATCTTCTGCATAAATAGCTCTTTCCATATAAATTGGTAGTACTTTCATAACAATCTTAGCAACGGGGATAGTGTTATATTTAATATGAATTGAAAGAGTGACAATCCCCATATGATTGTAAACATAAAGCCAACCATTCTTCCTATTCCTTTTCCAATATTCGTTAGGCCAAAAATTTCAAAAAATGATGAAATTATAACTCTTAAAGGCAATCCAACCGTTCCTATCGCTATTATATATGGTACAATGGCAAAAGATAATACTAAAATACTTTTCAATCCTTTTATGTTGGAAATATCCAGCAAATTAAAACCTGAGATTCTTTCTATTTCACAATTCCATAAATAAAATGAAATTGCAAAGAAAAGAAGAGATATGATTATGGAAAAACCATAAAAAATTTTATCTTTCTCACCAAATAAATCTTTTTTTAAAAATAAAGATATGATTAACATAGCTATTGCAATAGCCCATAAAATAATAATTTTTGTCGGGAAAAAATATAGTTTTTTACTTTCATCAAGGAATTTCCCATCAATAGCCAATATATATCCTGTTGCTTTCAGTTTTGATGAAATTTCTCCATCTCCTCTAAATAAAACATAATCCGTAAAATTTTTTTCTTTCCCATTTATAAATATCTTACCACCATTCTCCATTAAAAAAATTTTATTAAATTTCATGGGGAACAAAAAAAGTTCTTTTTCTTGTTTCCCTTCTTTAAGAATAGCTTCTCCATCAAAATTTATTGTGATGTCTCCTGTAATATTTCCATGTATATTTTTATACAATTCTCCATTTATCAAACATTTATCTGCATAAAATCTTGTTTTATTCGTCTTAATAACATTATTATTTACTTCATGCTTCATTTCTCCCTCACACCAAAAAGAAATTTGCCCACTAATCTCTAAAAAATAGCCACTCATTGATAAATTTCCCTCCAGTGTATAATTATATACTTTGATGCTCACATTTCCATTTCCTTCTATTTTCCCAAAAAATCGGAAAGGTCCTTCATATTCAATTTGGAAAGGTTTTGCAATCTTTATTCCATTTGGAAAAATATTCAAAAATAGAGAAAAAATTATTATTGATGCAACCAAAGAAACAAAACTTATTGAAGAGGTTTTAGACATGAAGATATATATAATGGATAAATAAAAATTTTAAGCATAATATGTTTTGTGATATAAGCATAAACCGTAATTCTTATATTTTCTGGTAGCATCTCCAACAGGGGAGAGGATGCCAGAAAAGAGAAACTGGAAAGAATATAATAGACGAGAAATTGAAGATAGATGAGAAGAAGAGTAATAAAAATTGAAATACCATTACCCAAAACATTGAGAGGAAGCAATGAAAATTTTATCATTGCTGTAGACAGTTCTGGAGTAAAGGTAGCAAATCGTGGAGAATGGATTCACCATAAATGGGAATTGAGAAAAGTGGATTAAAGTTCATATTTCAATTATTTAGATAACAATGAAGTAGAAACAGTAAAGACAAGGAAGGACACTTCTACAAGAGAAAAAGATAAATGAAACTGCATTTTCAAAAGCTAAAAAAGAATATGTTGATGTTAAATGGAAAAACATAGTGAATGAAATTAGATTCCAATATGCTATGTTAAATGTTATGCTTAATGGAATCAATGTTTATTCCGTTGTTTGAATATAAATTGTGCTACACCTATGTAAAGCCCGCCTGTTTTTATATGCAATTTTAATTTTTATCCTTTATGATATACACCTATTCGTGGCATAGCCACATTATGACTACTTCATCAATAGCTAAGAAGTTCCTCAATCAAAGCAACGTGGTTGTAACCACAGTGGCACAAAAGAGGAGAGCTTTCTTAGCTATGAAATGACTCTCCTTTCTTAAGCATATAATATATTGTTTGCAATAATTTTCTTGCAGCTCCAATTATTGCAACATTTTCATGTTTTCCTTTTCTCTTTAACTTTCTATAAAATTCTGTTATTTTGCTATCACATTTCCTTACATGGATTCTTGCACATTCTACCAATATCCATCTTAAATATTTTGATCCTTGCTTTGTTATATGCCCATAATAAACTTTATCTCCAGATTTATGAACAGATGGAACTAATCCAGCATAAGAAAATATTTTCTTCTCATCCGGAAATCTATTTACATTTCCTATCTCTGCCAATATAACTAATGCTGAAAATGTTGATACTCCTGGTATGCTTTTAAGTAATTTTATCTCTTCAAATTTCTTTTCTTCTTCCTTTAATCTTTTATCAATCTTCTTTATCTCTTCCCCTAATTTTCCATTATAGATAGATATGTTTCTATTGCTGGAATTTTTAAGCTATGTAGCCATTCTTTTCCAGCTTTAGTGAATATATTTCCTCTGCATTCTATGCCTCTTTTAATCAGCTCTGCATGTATTTTATTTTTCAGTTTGGTTCTTTGCTTTACTAAAAATATCCTCTGCCTAATCAGATCTCTTAACTCTCTTATTTCTTTTGGAGGAATCCATGATGTTGGCAACAAATTTCCTCTAGCTAAATCTGCCAATATTTTTGCATCTATTTTATCGCTTTTAATCTTTGCTTCAGCTATAGCTCTTGTTTTTAATGGATGTGCCATTAAAATTTCATAGCCTTCTTTTGCTAAAGCATCTACAATGTAGCTATAGTTTGCAGATGCTTCCATAGCTACTTTTACATTCTTTAGCCCACAAAAGAATTCCCTTATTTCCTTTTCATTTGTTTTTATTCTTCCTTTCCTTATAACTTCTCCTTCTTTTGTGCATACTATGATCTGACAAAACTTCTTATGCACATCCATACCTGCATACAACATTTTACCGCCTCCTTCATGCTTATATGGAGGCGGGCTTTAACATGTCATCAAAGCAGTAAAATAGAAAGCTTAATAAGGAGAAATTTTATTCTGATAACATGCCAGTGATAGGGTTTGTTTTAATTTCGACTGCCCCTGCTAAAGAACATCAGGTATATAATGAACTTTTAAAAATAAAAGAAATCGTGGAACTGCATCCTTTATTTGGGGAATATGATTTAATCGCAAAAGTAGAAGTTAATGATCTAGAACAATTGGGAAAAGTCGTCGTTGAAAAAATTCGCTCTATTGATGGAGTAGCTGATACAAAAACCCTTACTGGCACTAAATTTTAGGAGGTGAAAAAATGGGAGAAAGCTTGCAACTGTTTGTAAGCATGTTGTTGTTAATCTTTGCAATTGGAACAATAATTGCAGGAATATTCACAGCATATTTTGGCTCAGGGAGAAGCAGGGCGATAGGCGGGATTCTGCTTTTAATAGGCATAATAGTGGCAATAATTTTCTATAATTACACTACTGGCGATTTTTGGGGAAGCGCAGAGTGGGGCTGGCAAACCGTGAAAAAGGGCATTGCATCTATCGTTGGAGGATTGATAGGAGCATTGATAGCGCTGGGGGTATTTTTGGCAGGAATAATGAAAGCCTGATATGGAAGTAAGAGAAGCGATAGAAAAAAGAAAATCTGTGAGAAAGTTTACGAGTAAATCGGTAGATATAGAATTAATAGAAGAATTGCTTTATTACGCAAACAAAGCACCATCAGCGGGTAATTTACAAGCAAGAGATTTTATTATAGTAACTGATGAAGAGCAAAAAGAAAAATTGGCAATTGCTTCCTACAATCAAAATTTCATAAAAGAAGCTCCTATAGTTGTTGTTTTTTGTGCTAATCTTAACAGAATTTCTCCATACGGAGAGAGAGGAAGGAAATTCTATTGTTTGCAGGATGTGGCAGCATCTATCCAAAATTTTTTGCTTGTTGCTGTGGATGCCGGATTATCAACATGTTGGGTCGGTGCTTTTGATGACAACGAAGTATGCAAAATTCTAGATCTGCCCCCACATATTAAACCTGTTGCAATTGTCCCGGTCGGATATGCTGGAGAAGAGCCATACAAAACTGACAGGATTAATATAAAGGAACTAATTCATTATAATAGATGGTAATTAACAGATTTCCTCTTCCATACTCATTTCTTCTTTAATAATTTTACAAATCTTACATATTTCCTCGATGGCATCATTGCCTTTTAATATTGCATCTGCTGATTTTTCAATTTCTTTTAAAATTTTCTCATTAAATCTCATATTTTTTCCTCTTTTGCTAGCTAAATACTGGCTAATTGCAGCACTACTTACTCCTATTTTATTTGCTATTTCTTTCTGGTTTAACCCTTTCTTAAATAGAGATGTGGCTAATGCTCTCCTAATGCATGGCAAAACATTCCATACAATAATTTCACATGGCACTTTCCTCATTTTTCTTTCCTTTCTCTCCATAACCCTATATATCCGCAACTTTCACATTCATATGCATCTGCCTCTTTTATCCATTCCGGTATTTTAATAAACGGTATAGATGGCAACTCTTTTCCAGATGCAATCAATTTCATATTTGAATTGCACACTGGGCATTTCTTTTCCATAAAAGTAATTTATTATTTCTAAATAAATATTTGGATGGAATTAAAAGATTTAGTAAGAATACATGAGGAACTGCAAAAGGAAAAGAGGAAGAAAGGTAGAATAAATATTCTTAAAAATTTTTTACTTACCCTTAAAGATGATGAAATTGAAGCATCTATAAACTTACTTCTTGGCAAAATACCAAAGGTGAATATTGGCTATTCCACCATTTCAAAATCTATTTCAAAAAATGTTTCTCCTTTCTTAAAAATTTCAAAAGATGTAAAGGAAATATATAATCATATAATGAGTTTGAAGACGATAAAAAGTAAAAAGGATAGAATAATCTCTTCCCTTTTTTCTCAGCTTACTGAAAAGGAGAGAATTTTCTTAGCAAATTCTTTACTTCACGAAATGAGGCATGGCGTTGAAGATGGCTTAATGCTTGATGCAATTGCAGCTACATGGAATATTGATAGGGAAAAAATAGAAAGAGCTTATTTATTTTCTTCAATTCCCGAAATCGTTAAATATGCAAAAAATAGAGAATTGGGAAAATTAAAAATAAAATTATACAAGCCCATAAAACCAATGTTGGCTGATGTTGTGAATTTTGAAGATTTAAATGGATGGTATGCAATTGAATATAAATTTGATGGAATAAGAATACATGCTCATATTGGTGATAAAATAAAAATTTTTTCGAGGAACTTAAGAGACATAACAAATTTTTTACCAGAAATTGTTGATGAACTCTCTTCAATAGATAATGAGGTAATTTTAGATGGAGAAATAATTGCTTTTGATAAGAAACCTCTACCATTTCAATATTTAATGAGAAAATTTAGGCTAAAAAATGAAATTAATGTGCCTCTTAAACTTTACATATTTGATATTCTTTATTTAAATGGAAAAGAACTTATTGATTTGGAATATAGGAAAAGATGGGATTTATTAAAAGATATAGCAAAAGATTTTCTTCCCCCTCATATAGAAACTAAAGAGCAAAACGAAATAAGAAAATTTTTTGAAAAAGCAATAAAAGATGGGCATGAAGGAATAGTTGCAAAGGAATTAAAAAGCAAATATAGAATTAGGAAAGGATGGTATAAAATAAAAAAATCATATACATTGGATTTAACGATTATTGCCGCCGAATGGGGGCATGGTCGCCGTCATAGGTGGCTGAGCGATTACTGGCTCGCTGTTTCTCATAAAGGAAAATATCACATGGTTGGCAAAACTTTCAAAGGATTGACCGATGAGGAATTTGAAGAGATGACAAAAATTTTGCTTAAAAATAAAATTAGGGAGGAAGGTAGAATAATTTTTGTTAGGCCCTCTGTAGTCGTAGAGGTAGAATTTGATGATGTACAAAAAAGCAGTAAATATGGCTATGCTCTTAGATTTGCAAGAATAAAGAGAATTAGATGGGATAAAAATATTGAGGAAATAAATAATTTGGAGGATGTGAAAAAAATTTATGAGATGCTACATTCTAACCATTGAAGTGACAACAGGTGGAGGAGTATCAAGATTGGCTGGCTTTTTTATTTCCTTCACTTCCTTTATTTCAACTTCTATTTCTCCGCCAAACCTCTCTTCGAATTTCTTTTTCATTTCTTCAAAGATTTTTTCTACACTTACTCCAATATTCCTCGTATCATCATCTATTACAACCAAAACTTCTACTTTATCCAAACTTCTCTGCAATATTTGAAATTGTAAAATTTTATTTGTATTGAATTTTTCCATAACTTTCGCTGGTATACCAGTTATAGCGGATGGAGGTATTATTTTTCCAGATGGCATTATAATGGAATCTGCTTTTCTTCCAGCTATTTTTCCAATTAGAGGGGCATTTATTCCACAGCTACATTTCTTATTTAATGGAATTATAAAATCGTTCAATCCATTATATCTTATAATTGGGGTTGCATTTCCATATAACTTTGTAACAACAATATGTCCGGCCTTTCCATATTCAACTGGCTCCAAATC
>JAPDJP010000035.1 GCA_029259055.1 Thermoplasmatota archaeon
ATTAAAGGATGTTGCGAAAAAAGCCAATCCAGAAAATACAAGAATACTCGAAGTGGATTTAAGTGGAGAAGAGTGGTCAATAAAACAATTACCTTGGTCAAGAATAGCTTTTAAATTGATAGGAGGAGGTGAATAAATGGAAGAAATTAAAATGGAATTGATAGATATAGATAAAATATCTCCTAATCCTTCTCAACCAAGACAGTATTTTGATAGAGAGAGCATAGAAGAGTTGGCAAATTCGATTAAACAATTTGGCTTAATAAACCCAATACGAGTTAGGCCTATTGGCAATGGAAATTATCAAATTATTACAGGAGAAAGAAGATGGAGAGCATTAAAACTGCTTAAATGGAAAAAAATACCAGCAATAGTGGAAGAGGTAGATGAAAAAACACAATCAGCAAAAAGTTTGATTGAAAATATTCATAGAGAAGATTTAGAAGCATTTGAAAAAGGAAAACATATTCACGACTTATTTAAGTTATACGGAATAGAAATGTCAGCAAAGGAGTTGGCAGGAATACTTAATAGTATTCGTCATTATTATCAAGAACATAGAACACGGCCCTTGAACAGGACCGAAAAAGAAATAGAGAGAATATGTAAGGAAGTTATAGGGAAACCCTTAAGAACTATTATAACATGGTTGGAAGCATATTCAGCAAGTCCCGAAATAAAGAGAGAGGAAATTAAGAAGCCAAAGGAAGAAAGATTGCCAGATGACATAATTGCAAGATTATCAACAATTGATGATGAAGAATTGCAAAAAAGAGTATATGAGAAATTAGTTGAATTAAAATTACCATCTGAGGAAGCAAGTAAGTTTATCACAAAAATTAAAAAAGCCCCAGAAGAAGTAAGGGAGGAAATGCTTACACCTGGGCTTAAAATAATCATCGAAGAAGAGGAGGTAAAACCTGTAAAGGTAGAATTAACTCCAGAAGAAGCAGAAGAATTAAGAAAGAAGATAGAGGAAATTGAGGAAGAAGCTAAAGAAATATTATCTAAACCAGAAGTGAAAGAAAGAGGAAAATGGTTAAGAAATTGGGAAAATCATGTAAGAATAGGGAATTATTTGGAGAATATTTTCTGTCCAATATGTGGTGCAGGATGGGAGAATTTTGGTTGGATATGCCACAATATTAATATAAAAGAAGCAGTTGAATTATCAAAGAAAAAATTAGAAGAATTAAAAGGAGGTGAAAATGAGGGAAGGTAGAGAATTTATTGGGAATGTAAGGGTATTCCCTCCAAATTATTGTAGAAATATAGATATGATGCCAATTTTATCTCTGCAGACAAAATTAGATAAAGATGCTGTTGTATATTTTCTTAAAGGTTTTGTAACAGAAACTACATCAAGGAATCCATTGGGTCGTCAGGAAATTAAAACAGATTTGGGAGTTGTAATAAGACCTTCAGATGTAGCAAGAAGTGTTAGAGAAGTGATATTTGGACATCCTGACCCGTTAGCAGGATATGAAGCAACGCATAGGGAAATATTAAAGGAAATACAAGATTACGAAGTTATAGATTGTAATATTAACGTGAGGGGAAGAATCCATACTATACCAGAGAATGCTGAAGAAATAGAGGCAATACAAGATGCAGAAAAAATTTACCATTTGGAAACAAAAGTCGGGAACAGAGCAAGAAGTTTAAGAAGAAAATTAAACCTTCCATTAATGAATCCATATAGAGTTATAAAAGCGGAATTGCTAAGACATGGGATTGTAAAACCTTATGATAAAGTTTTACAGAGGATTAAAGGCATAACAAAAACTGAATATGTGTTGCCTGATAATGGCAAAGGATACGATGCAATGAAACCTTTGGAATTACTGGAATTATTAAGAGGAATTAGAGGTAAAACATATGGTTCTGGTTTTGGTAAGAAATGGTGGCAAGATACTGCAAGACCAAAATATATTAGTGGAAGGATTGATAGTCACTTAATAGATGCAAGGATTTATATTTTGGATGATAGAAGAGGGTTAATAGCGATATAGGGGGTAAAACTATGGATGAAAATAAAGAAAAATTATTTTGTAGTATCCAAATACATCATATACAATCCCCAATTGGTGAAAGCTTTGTCTTTGATTGTCCACATTGTAAAAAGGAGATAATAGTTCTTTTAAAAGCCCTTGAAGGAGACCCAGATTATGTAGAAGTGTATTGGGGTAAAGATTGGGACGAGATAGAAAAGAAACAAAAGAGACTTGAAGAGGAATAAAAAATTATAGGTCTCCCCATACCTCTTAAAAATCACTTTTGGCAGGTGGTGGTAGGTATGGGGAGACCAAAAATATAATATAAAACAATTTATATGGCTTACCAACCCAAATTTACCAACTCACTTTTAACAACTCTCTACTTACCAGAACCGTGAATACAAAAATTTATATACCCCATCCTATATTAGAATTAGCTCTTTTGAGGTGAATTATGGATAGTAAAAAAGGAACAACAACCATAGGGCTTGTGTGTAGGGAAGGAATAGTTGCAGCTGCAGAAAGAAGAGCAACTATGGGCACCATGATAGCTCATAAGGTAGCGAAGAAAATTTTC
Organism: Thermoplasmatota archaeon; assembly: GCA_029259055.1. Classification (GTDB taxonomy): domain Archaea; phylum Thermoplasmatota; class E2; order UBA202; family JdFR-43; genus JAPDJP01. The sequence continues at coordinate 2,575 of JAPDJP010000035.1, forward strand.
AAAATAGATGACCATATGCTACTTACAACAGCTGGTCTCGTTGGAGATGCTCAGTTATTAGCGAGGTTTTTAAGAGTTGAATCTGAATTATACAAATTAGAAAGAGAGGAAAGAATGCCAATAAAAGGTGCAGCAACATTAATGGCAAACATATTAAACCAAAGGAAATTTTATCCATATTATGTTCAATTAATAATAGGAGGAGTTGATTCAACTGGCCCTCATATATTCTCTCTTGACCCTGCTGGGGGAGCTATAGAAGATGTATATACTACAACTGGCTCTGGCTCGCCATATGTATTTGGTGTGCTTGAAGACCATTATAAAAAGGATATGGATATAGAAGAAGCCATAGATTTGGCAATAAGAGCTTTATCAGCTGCTATGAAAAGAGATTCCGCGTCTGGGGATGGAATGGATGTTGTTGCAATTACTGAAAAGGAATATAAAGAGTTAAGTCAGGAAGAAATTGATGAGAGGAAGAAAAGACTGGGTTTATAAGTCATATTCATGCCAGTTGAAGAAGTTTTAAACCGGATAAAAGAAGAAATAAAAACGGTTATTCCAGCTGATATTAGGATAACAGACATAGAGTTTGAAGGAGCAGAGCTTGTAATATACACCAAGGACCCAGAAAAATTTGCAGAAAAAAGCGATTTAATAAAACAGCTTGCAAAAAAATTGCAGAAGAGAATCGTTGTAAGAGCTGACCCATCAGTGCTTCAAAATATAGAAGAAGCGGAAGAAAAAATAAAGGAACTTATACCTCCAGAAGCAAAATTGGTAAACGTATATTTTGAGCCGGATGTGGGAGAAGTTATAATAGAAGTAGAGAAACCAGGACTTGCTATTGGTAAAAAAGGTGCTTTACTCAATGAAATAAGAAAAGCTATTGGATGGGCACCGAAAGTTATAAGAGCTCCTCCAATGCCTTCAAAAACTGTCCAAGACATAAGAAGCTATCTAAGAATGGTTGCAGATGAGAGAGTGGAATTCTTAAGAAAACTTGGAAGACGTTTGCACAGGGGAGCGAGCGAAGGAGAAAAATGGATAAGAATAACATCCTTAGGAGGATATAGAGAGGTTGGAAGGAGTTGTACATTGCTTTCCACACCAGATAGTAAAATATTGATTGATTGTGGCATAGATGTTTCATCTCCAGAAAATGGTTCTCCATATCTCCATATGCCTGAAGTTTTGCCCCTTGATTCAATCGATGGGGTAGTTGTTACTCATGCTCACCTCGACCATTGTGGGCTTGTTCCTATGCTATTCAAATATGGATATGATGGTCCAGTTTATGCAACCTATCCAACAAGAGATGTAATGGTATTATTGCAAATGGATTATTTGAGAGTGTGCGCTGATGAAGCGAAAAAAGCTCCTTATAGCTCCGAACATATAAGAAGAGAGATAAGAAACACCATTCCCCTTAATTATGGAGATACAACAGATATAGCTCCAGATATAAGACTTACTATGCATAGGGCGGGGCATATTCTTGGCTCCGCCATCTGCCATTTTCATATTGGAGACGGCCTATTCAATATAGCATTTTCTGGAGATATAAAATATGAGAAAACATGGTTATTTAGCGCTGCAGCTACTCATTTTCCAAGACTGGAAGCTTTGGTATTGGAAGCAACATATGGAGGAAAAAATGATATTCAACCATCTCGTAAAAAAGCGACAGAGCAATTAAAGGAAATTGTAAAGAAAACTTTGGAGAGGAAGGGGAAAGTATTGATTCCAGTATTTGCTATTGGAAGGTCTCAAGAGGTAATGATTGTTTTAGAACATTTAATGAGGAAAAAGGAAATTCCGGAGGTTCCTGTTTATTTAGATGGAATGATTTGGGAAGCAACAGCAATTCATACTGTATATCCAGAATATTTAAATGCGGATTTAAGAAAGAAAATATTCCAAGAGGGAGAGAATCCATTGATGGCGGAGATTTTTGAAAGAGTAGATAGTTATGATAAAAGAAGGGAAATAATTGATGAGGGGGATGAATGTATTGTTCTAGCAACTAGCGGTATGATGAATGGTGGCCCAGTAATGGAATATTTTAAAGCTTGGGCTGATGATGAAAAAAGCACACTTATATTTGTTGGTTATCAAGCTGAGGGAACATTAGGAAGAAAGATTCAAAAAGGATGGAGAGAGGTAATGGTTGGAGATAAGGTTGTAAAGATAGAAATGAATGTAGAAACTTGTGAAGGTTTCTCTGGACATTCTGATAGAAATCAGTTAATGAATTATGTTAAGAATCTTTCCCCCAAGCCAAAAAGAATAATAATCAATCACGGAGAAGAAGCAAAATGTTTGGATTTAGCTTCTAGCATCCATAAAAAATTTGGAATAACTACATTATCAATCAAAAATCTTGAAACTGTGAGATTTAGGTAATAATTTATAAATAATCAAATAATTATACCTTATGCTACAAACTGGAAGAAAAGTATTGGTCGTTTTAGCTTTATTCATGATATTTCAAATGATTCAAAATGTAAAAGCAAATGATGACTTAATTGTGGATTTTTTTTATGATCCTGTTTATCCGCTTTCTTTAGAAGAAATTCAATTTAAAGATAATTCAACTTATAAAGGAGAAAATGTAAGCAATTGGCCGTGTCAACCAATATGGGATTTTGGAGATGGAAGCATATGTTATGAAATGAATCCAACACATGCATACAAAAAGCCCGGAAGATATAATGTTACCTATACTCTTATTTTGGAAGACAACGGAAAATATGTAAACGGCACTGTAACAAAACAAATAATAGTCCAGAATAGATGTCCAGTAGCGAAATTTTACTGGATAAAAACCAATACTACCATATTGTTCAATGCTTCTTTTAGCTATGATTTAGATGGCTCTATTGTAAATTATACATGGGATTTTGGAGATGGAAGTGTTGCATATGGAAAAGTTGTTACCCATGCATATGCAGAAGATGGAACATATAATGTTACTCTTACAATAAAAGATGATTATGGCGATGTTAATCAAACCTATATGGAAGTCAATACTCTAAATAAAATGCCTGTTGCAAATTTTGATTTTTCCCCAAAAACACCAACAGATTTGGAAGAAGTTCAATTTATGGATTTATCCTACGATTTAGATGGATATATCGATGGATATATCTGGGTTTTTGGAGATGGAAACATAAGTTATGAACAAAATCCAAGACATAGATATGGCGATGACGGCACATACAACGTAAAACAAATTGTAATAGATAATGGAGGAAGCTACGCAATAATAACAAAACAAATTACCGTATACAATGTGGGCCCCACCGCCAATTTTAGCTGGCAGCCAAAGTATCCATTTCCGGGAAAGAATATTATATTCAATGCTTCTTTTAGCTATGATTTAGATGGCTCTATTGTAAATTATACATGGGATTTTGGAGATGGAAGCGTTGCATATGGAAAAGTTGTTACCCATGCATATGCAGAAGATGGAACATATAATGTTACTCTTACAATAAAAGATGATGATGGAGCGATAGCGACTCGGGTAAAAAGATTATTTATTGCTGATTATTATGTAGATAAAAATATATTCGACCCAAACAATCATACATGGAATAAAATACAAGATGCTATTGATAATGCAACAGATGATTCTTCCATATATATAAGGAGTGGGATATATAATGAAAATGTCCTTATTTATAAAAAATTGCGAATAATGGGAGAAAACGCCACAATAAATGGTATTATCAATTTAACACAAAATGAAATTTTAATAAAAAATCTCACAATTAAAAACATATTACACGTTTCTTCCAATAATAATTTGATAAAAGATTGTAAGATAAATGCGCATATCAATATTAAAGGAAATGAAAATGTAATAATAAATAATCAAATTAATTCTGAAAATATTTCAATAGTAATTTCTGGGAATAAAAATGAGATTTTAAATAATACAATAGATGCTTTATATGGTTGTAAAATAGAAGGTAATGAAAATTATATATCAAATAATTCCTTTTCATGCGTTATATTTGGAATAAGATTGAAAGGGGAGAACAACGTCATTAAAAGAAATTTAATCAAAAACTGTCAATATGGTATACAGCTCTTAAATTCAGCCACAATTGAAAACAACATATTCGATTCAAATCTATATGGATTGAAAATAGATAATTATTCTATTATTGGAAAAAATATCTTTAAAAATAATTATGACTGTGGAATATTTGCATCGAGACAATTTGTTATAACGAATTCTGAATTTTTTGATAACAAAATAGCGATATGGGCAAATGAATATGCAATCATTATGGGGATAGTAATAGATGGAGGAGAATATGGTATCAGAATTTCAAATGGTGAAATAGAAAATTCCACGATATATAACTTATCATATGGAATAGAAGTTAATAATAACATCAACCTTATAAACTGTTTAATAAATGGAAATGAATATGGTTTAATAGGAAAAGCAAAAATCAATAACTGTAATTTTTCAGAAAATTATATAGGAATTTCTGTAGAAGGTTCATTAATCAACAATTCATATTTTATTGGCAATGTTTTTGCAGTAAATATAACAAATTCTTCCATATATAACTGTTCATTTATTAGGAATGGGGTTGGATTAAAAGCGCAAAATTCTTCCATTTCCTTTTCAACCTTTAAAAATAATGATTTTGCTGTATTTACGCTGTATGCAACTGTTTTTAAAAATAATACTATAGAAGAAAATAATATTGGTATTCAAGTGGAAGGGAGTAAAAACATATTTGATAATAACAAATTATTAAACAATACCTACGGAATGAGGATTTTATTTTCACCTTCAAATACTCTTTATGGAAACATATTCATAGGAAATAAATACAATTTAAATATAGAAGGAAGTAGATTGGAGCATTTTTATCAAAAAATAGACGAAAGTAACAAAATAAATTATAAAGCGATTGCCTACCTTATAAATAATAGTAATAAAGAATATTCTGGCTTCTATGGATATTTTGCTCTAATAAATTGTAGCAACATACATTTAGAAAATATTGAGATAAGCAATAATGGCGAAGGTTTATTAATTGTAATGAGTAAAAACATTAGCATTAATGGCAAATTTATTAAAAATATAAATGGAATATATTTATTGAAAGGATGCAATATTACATTGGTTGTAAATTCTTCATATAATGAAAATGGTATATCTGCAAAATCTGTAAACGATATGGAAATATATAATAGTAAATTTTATGGAAATATTAAGGGTATAAATGTTTTCAATATTGAAAGAAAAGAGGCAAATATAGTTATAAGGAATTGTTCCTTGGATAATAATTCCTTGGGTATAAACGTTGAAAACATATTGGAATTATATGTGAAAAATTCTACTTTATTTAATGAAAAGAATCTGAGAATTTTCAATTCTAACATCTCCATTTATAATTGTTCTCTATATGGTAAAAATGGCATAATTATTGAATTTTCTTATTTGGATGCAAAAGATTGCAATTTATATTGCAATTATTCTATAAATGTTAGTAAGTCCATTTTATATTTCACGGGCATGATAAATAATTCATTGTATGGAATAGTGGCGCATGATTCCATACTATACTTAAAATCCAAAATTATTTCAAATGAATTTGGAATGGTGCTAGAAAATTGTAGTTTATCAATAGATAATTCTAATCTTTCAAAGAACTATCTAAACTTTATAAATAATAGCAAGATTTATATTAACAATACCACCTTTTATCAAAATACTTATGCAATTAATGTTACAAACTGCCAAGGAAAAATTGAAAATAGCACTTTCTATAAAAACTCCTATGCCATTATACTCTATTCTCCTATACCTCTATATAACATAACAGCTGGTGAAAATACGCATGGGGTTGTAATTTATACAATGAATAACTCTATAAGGAATGGGGAATTCTATAATAATAGTAATGCAATTGAAATTTATCAAAATGGGAATGAAATAGATTATATCTTATTCCATCACAATTACAATGGTATTTTAATTAATTCAACAAATAGTAAAATAACAAACTGTACATTTTGGAGAAATTTTTATGGAATAGTTGCATATGGAGAGAATAATACTATTTACCATAACAATTTCATATATAACTCCAAGAATGCCATGGAATATGGAAATAATATATGGAATGCCTCCTATCCGGCTGGGGGAAATTATTGGTATGATTATGCTGGGAGAGATTATTACAAAGGAAAGGAACAGAACGAAAGTGGGAGTGATGGAATAGGTGATATACCATATGAATTAAATAAAAATAAGGACTTCTATCCATTAATGGAAATTTATGAAAATGCTTCTCCTATGCCCAATTTGGCTCCTATAGCTAGTTTTTATTTCTATCCTTCTACACCTTATTCATTTGATGAAATAATCTTTATAGATACATCATATGATGAAAATGGAAATAGAGATATAATAAATTGGACTTGGGATTTTGGAGATGGAAATATAAGTTATGAACAAGTTGTAAAGCATTCTTATAAGAAACCTGGAACATATAACATTACACTTTTTGTAAAGGATAAAGCTGGATTGAATAGTAGCTATACTTTACAGATTGTTGTTAAAAATCTTCCACCATCGGCAGATTTCTCATGGAATCCGAAAGATCTTCGCTCCTATACTGTTGTTACATTTAATGCAAATTTAAGCAAAGATTTAGATGGGTATATTGTAAATTATACATGGGATTTTGGAGATGGAAGCGTTGCGTATGGTGAAAAAGTAACGCATAAATATACAAAATCTGGAGAATATACTGTTAAACTTTCCGTTAAGGATAATAATGGTGAGGAAGGGTCTGCAGAATATACAATAAAAGTTGGAAATAGAGAACCAACAGCAAACTTTATTTATGCACCAGAAAAGCCAAAAGCAGGAGAAATAATTAATTTTACAGATTTATCAAATGATTTGGACGGAGAAATTGTTGAATGGAAATGGGAATTTGGAGATGGCACAATATCCTATGATAAAAATCCTTCCCATACATATAATAAACCAGGAATCTACATAGTCAATTTAACCGTAAAAGACAATGAAGGGGGAAGAGCGAACTATTCAATAAAAATAAAGATAGGGAGAAAAGAAACCCCATCATTTGGAATTTTGTTATTCACTCTTGCAATTTTGATTGCAATTTTAAGGAAATGGAAAAATTTTAAGTAGGTATATATATTGCTATATAATGTCCAAGACAATGTCAAAAAAACAGAATAGAAAGAATAGGAAAGAGGATTTGAAAAAAAGAATCGAGGAATTGGAAGAAATAATTAGATACAATGAAGCAATGCTTGAAGAAATTTATGAAACTCAGGAATCGATGTTTCCTATATTTGCGGATTTGGTGAAGTTGATAAGTAGGTTATACAAAGAAATGAAAATAGAGGATGAAGAATTAAAGGGGTGTATAAATAGATTGAAAGAAACTTTTATGGATGAAAATGAAAATATACTAAGAAAATACTTTAAGGACGATGACGATTTCACAATTGCCTACACCTGAAATAAAAAGAATTGCAAAAATAATAATTGATGAAATAGAAAAGGGCAACATAAGAAATAAAAATGATTTGTTAAAATTTAAGAAAATTTTATGTTCTAAATATGCTCTGGAGAGAATACCATCTGATTCAGAAATATTGCAGAGTCTGGATGAAAAAAGAAGAGAAATTTTAAAAGTTTTAATGAGAAAGCCGGTCAGAACACTCTCTGGCGTAGCAATAATTGCGGTAATGACATCACCCCACCCATGCCCGCATGGGAGATGTATTCCTTGTCCTGGTGGCCCTCCTTATAGTCCACAGAGCTATACTGGAAAAGAGCCAGCCGCATTAAGGGCAATCAGAAATAAATATGACCCATTTTTGCAAGTTAAGGATAGGCTCAAACAGCTAAATGCAATAGGCCATCCTACTGATAAAATTGATTTAATAATCATGGGAGGGACTTTCCCAGCTAGAGACTTTGTTTATCAAAGATGGTTTATTAAGAGATGTTATGATGCTTTAAATGGTTATGACGCAAGAAATCTGGAAGAAGCAAAGAAAATTAATGAGAAAGCCAAAAATAGATGCATAGGACTAACAATTGAAACCCGCCCCGATTGGTGCCAGCTTCAACATGTTGAATTAATGCTTGAATTGGGAGCAACTCGCGTTGAAATTGGCGCCCAAATTATCGATGATAGAGTATTATATGAGATGGAAAGAGGGCATACGGTAAATGACATAATAGAAGCAACAAAAATTGCCAAGGATGCTGGTTTAAAGGTATGTTATCATATAATGCCCGGTCTTCCTGGTAGCGATTATGAAAATGATTTGAAATGTTTTAGAAAATTATTTATTGATGAGAGATTCCGACCGGATATGTTAAAAATTTATCCAACACTTGTTGTCAAACCTTCAAAACTTTATGAAAAATGGATGAAAGGAGAATACAAACCAATGGATGAAAATGAAACCATAGAACTAATTATGGAAATGAAAAAGTATGTTCCAGAATGGGTAAGAATACAAAGAATAGAAAGAGACATTCCATCACATATGATTAATGAGGGAATAAGAAAAAGCAATTTGAGACAGATAATCCAAAGAAAAATGAAAGAAAGAGGATGGGAATGCAGATGTATAAGATGTAGGGAAATTGGTCATAGATTATATAAAGAAAATATAGAAGTTGGTAATTTGGAAATTAAAAGAAGGGAATATATTGCCAGTGGAGGAAGAGAAATATTTCTATCAATAGAAAATGAAGATGTGATCGTTGCATATTGTAGGGTAAGAATAACAGATTCCAAAGCAATTGTTCGTGAGCTAAAAGTTCATGGTCCAATGGTTGAAATAGGAAAAAGGTCTATTGAAAAATGGCAGCATAAAGGTTTTGGAAAATTGTTAATGGAAAAAGCTGAAGAAACCGCCATAAGATTTGGTAAAGATAAGTTGTTTGTATTAAGTGGAATAGGGGTAAAGGAATATTATAGGAAATTGGGATATGAAGAGGATGGAATATATATGGCAAAGGAACTTAGCTAAACAGGGTAATATATGGTTCTATTAAATAGGAGGCTGCTGCAATTATATAAAATCCCGCCAATGTCAAATAAAATGCAGCCCATAATTCATTATTTTCCAAAGTAGTAGCTGAAAAATCCATTTTAAATAATTTATAAAGCATCCATAATGTAGGTATGCATAGCAGGAATAGGGTGACCATATTTATGGATAAAAGACCAGTAACTAAATAAAATGCAAGTAATAAGAAGCTCGCGAAAGATAAAAATGCTATTATGATGGATAAATTCTTTAATCCATGGTAAACAACAGGCGTCATAATTCCAAATTTTTTATCTCCTTCAATATCATTTATATCTTTTGTATTTTGCCAAGCTAATACCCAAATCGCCATAACTGTTCCCAAAAGCCATGGAGTCTTATCTGCGACGTTTCCAAAAATACTCCATGCAGCTGGTAATGGGAGCAAACCTCTTGATATAGCCAAAGAACCTGTATTTAACCATAACCTCTTTTTAAGTCTAAATGGTTCTGTATTATACAAAATTCCAGCCAGTATAAATATAACAATGAAAGACCCATAGTAAATATTTATTGAAAATCCAACCAATATGGAAAAAATCGCAAAAATCCAAGCAACAATTTGGGCACTTTCAATACTTATTTCTCCACTAGCAATGGGGCGATAACTCTTTCCATTTACTTTATCTATCTCAACATCTTCTATTTGGTTCATTATTTGTCCTACTGCCTGAGCAGAAGATAAGGCTAAAGCAGCAAATAAAATTTGGATAAAATTGTTCAAAAATATGTTAAGCTGATTATATGCTGATAGTTGCAAAATCACTCCAAATATTACTGCCATAAATGGGGCAATGAGCGTGAAAGGTCTTACTAGCATAAACCAAGCTTTTAACTTCATAAAACCAAAGATAAATGAGAAAATTATTTTAAATATTTTGGTTCAAAAATTGAATTATAAAAATAAAAAGGGGGAGATTATGTTTATTTATATCCAGTCAATTCCTCCAGCAAATAAAGCTTCTCCGAAAAGGAACTGTAGATTTGGTACTCCATATCCTATTTTCCCAAAATCAATATATACACCGACAAATCCTAGCACTATTAAAGTATGTGTCCCTACCATGTCCCAGTATTCAATACGTGGTGGCACCAAATTTACATTCAATGTTCCGGTATAGCCAAAAATGAAATACTGCATCAAAATTGGGCGAAACATAAAACCAATAAATGCCTCACCCGGATATAATGGAATCCACGATAATCCGCTTCCAAAACTTAGTATTGGCAAAATAAAGGCAAATTTTGGATTAAATAGGTTTAATAGAATTGTACGCACTGGCAAACCCGCAGGAATCAAATCAAGTTTCTTTAGCTTCCCTATTAAATTCTCTATTACTTCCATTGCTTTCGCTTTTTCTTCCTCATTTGTTGATTGAGAAATTATCTTTAAAGAAGCTTCTGCATCTTGCAACATCTCTTTGACCACTTCTACATCCTTTTCAGAAATTATTACTGTTTTCACTTCCTTCTTTAAAGGCGCAATCCATGTTACGCTAACTGGCACTTTTTTACCACCATACCCAAGCGTTGGTGACAGCAAAGGAGTTAATAAAAGAGCAGTCACCACCGCCACCATTCCTAATCTTGCCCCCCATCTCATTAAATCACCTAAGTAGTAATACATAAGTTAATATTTATTTATTTCGATTGCATCATTCATCATACACCTTTTTATTAAAATTTCTCTTGGCAGAACTTTCTCAAATTCAAAATCATATTTTATATCATAAAGTACAAGATTTTGGGCGGGGGCGACCCCAAAATTTTTCTTTTCTTTGCAATAAAGAGCTTTTTTAACATCATTAACATCTGCCTCATTTTTACCTACTTTTATCATAGCGGAAACCATCCTCCTTATTTGATTCCATAAAAAGGATTTGCCAATAAAATCTATTTTTATTATTTCTCCTTCTTTTATTACTCTCACTTTATCTATTTTTCTTACTGGATTCCTCCCATCTAACCTAGCAAAATTTGAAAAATCATGTTCTCCTTCAAACAATTTTGCACATTTATTCAATTTTTCTATATCATAGCCATCGTCATATAAATAGTATCTATAAATTTTACTTTTGCATCTCTTGGGATTAAAATTTTCACTCACAAATTTATATCCAAAAATCCATATACCTTCCATTCCTTCTAAAACTTTTATTGCATTTCCTTTCGAATTAAAAGCAATGACATTTCCAAAGGCACTCACACCTTTATCTGTTCGGGATGCATACTGAAACCTGTCTTTTTTTCTATCTTTTATTATTTTTGATTTCCTCAACCTTTTTAATATCTCTCCCTCGACTGTTTTTTTATTTGGTTGCATTGCAAATCCATCAAACAAAGAGCCATCATATCCTATTTTAATTGCAATTCGCATAAATTATATATCATTTTAAGATTTAAAAAGCATGAAAAAAGAATACATAAAACTTTTATGCTGTCCATATTGTCATGGTGATTTGGAATTGGAAATAAAAAAAGAAGATAATGATGAAATTATAGAAGGCTTTTTTAAATGTAAAAAATGCAATAAGAAATATGAAATAAAAGATGGTATCCCCATAATGATGTAAATTTTTAGAAAAAGTATTATATAGCCTATTAATTACAATTAAGGGAGGGGAAAATGGATATTGATATGGAAATAGCAGAGGTCTCTCGCATAATAAGGGATTTTCTACATGTAAATGTAGTAGTATGTAAAAATTGCAGAGAGGCCTCAGAGTGATTTGGCATATGCAAAAAGATTACCTGCTTTGTAAATAGCAGTTTGAACTCTGCCCATTGGTTTCGTCTTAGCTACCACTTTTCCATCTTTTTTAATTTCTCCATTTTCAAGATTAATTTCTATGTAATCTCCATTCTTTAAATTTGCTTTATCAATATCTTTGCATTCTAAAACCAACAAACCAGAATTTATTGCATTTCTTTTATAAATTGCTCCAAATGACTTTGCTATTATCGCTTTTATTCCCAAAGCTAAGAAGCAATCTACGGCATGTTGGCGAGATGAGCCACACCCAAAATTTTCTCCGGCTATTATAATATCTCCCTCTCTTGCCATTTTAGGAAAATCTTGCCATCCCTCCAGATTGCTGAAAGCATATTTTGCCATTTCCTTTTTATCAAGAATGTGCAAATACTTGTTATGATAAATCATATCTGTATCTATATCATCTATTAATTTTCCCTCTTTTTCAATTTTCCATATCCTACCTTCAACTTTCAATTTCATCCACCCCCGCTATATAGCCTGTTAAAGCACTAATAGCAGCTGTTTGGGGAGATGCCAAATAAGTGTCTCCATCTCCTTGTTTTCCTTTAAAATTCCTATTACTTGTAGAAACTTGAACCTCCCCCCTGCCAGTCATTCCTATTTGCCCCGATGCGCACCCTCCGCATCCACAATGACTAACTATTGCACCAGCATCAAATAAATCTTTTATCATGCCTTCATAAAGCATTTTTTTCCATATCTCACGGGTTGCTGGAACTATTTTCATCATAACGTTTTCTGCTATTTTTTTTCCTTTTAATAAATTTGCAACCATTTTCATATCTTCATATCTACCATTTGTGCATGAACCAACAAAAACGCTATCTACCTTTATACTTGGCAAATCCCTAACTCTCTTTACATTCGCTGGATTTCCTGGCATTGCTATTAGTGGTTCTAATTTACTTACATCTATATCAATTTCTTTTTCATAATTTGCATCCTTATCTGCATATATTATTTCAAATTCTCTTTTACTCCTATTTTTGCAAAATTCTATAACTTCTTTATTTGGAGGGATAAAGCCTATTATTCCTCCCATTTCAGTAACCATTGATGCAAGCGTTATTCTTCCATCCAGTGTTAGCTTATCAATAATTTCCCCATAAAATTCAATCGCTTTTCCCAAAACTTTTCCCTTTAATTCCTTAACACATAATAAAGCTAAATCTTTTGCTGTCCATGGAGCTGATGGCATTCCAATAAAATTAACTTTTACTGTAGGAGGGACTTCAAACCATGTTTTTCCAGTTTTAAAAACAAAAGCTATATCAATATCTCCCATTCCTTGTCCAAATGCTCCTATCGCTCCCAATATATTAAAATGACTATCTGTTCCTACTGCTGTTATTCCTGGATAAGCCAAGCCTTCCTCCATAACAACATGACTTCCTATACCCCTATCCACATCAAAAACTTTTATTCCATTTTGTCTTGCAAATTCTCTACATATCTGTTGATTATTAGCATATCCTATGGTATTGGCGGGGGCATTGCAATCAAAAGTAAAAAAAGTTTTTGATGGGTCATCAATATAGTTTCCTTCATAATTTTCCAGTAAATTTTTTACTACATTTGCTCCTCCAAAATCTCTAGCTGTTCTTAAATCTACATCGAGCCAAATTTCTTTTCCTACTTCAACTTTATCTTCGGAGTGCTTCTGGAAAATTTTCTCAATTATTGTTGGCATTGATTGGAAATAAAAAACTCATATAAATTATTTCTACTTGCATAAACTTTTTAAATTCTTTCCACCCCCTCAAAGTTTATTATAGCTTGTTGCATTTACTTTTAAATGAAAATTTTACACGTAGCGGATAGCCATATTGGGTATTCAGCTTATCATAAAGTTGCAGAAAATGGTCTTAACCAAAGAGAAGTCGATGTATACAATGCATTTGAACAATTCATTGATTATGCCTTGAAAACCAAACCAGATTTAATAATACATGCTGGTGATTTATTCGATAGTGTTAGACCAACAAACAGGGCTATTTCTTTTGTTTTAAACCAGCTATTAAAACTATCGGAAGAAGAAATACCATTTATAGTAATATCTGGAAATCATGAAACACCAAAATTAAGGGAAACAGGTAGTGTTTTTAGAATATTTGAACATTTGAATAATATATATCCAATTTATAAGGGAAAACTTGAAGAAGTCGAAATAGAAAATGCAATCATTCATGCAATTCCTCACTCCTTTTCAAATGAGGATTTAAGAAAAAATATCGGAATGGTAAAATTAAGAGAATCTCACCTTAATATACTCGTTTTACATGCTGGAATAATTGGGATAAAGGAATTTAGTTATACAAGAGGAGACTTCAATGAACAAATTATATCATCTGGCTATCTTTCTCCAGATTTTGATTATATTGCACTAGGACATTTCCATAAACCGACAAAAGTAACTGATAATGCATATTATGCTGGTTCAATAGAACATTTTTCATTTAAGGAAGCGGGAGAAGAAAAGGGGTTTTATGATATTGAACTAGGAAGTAGTTTAAAAATAAACTTTATTCCCTTAAAAACAAGAGGAATGCTTGACTTAGGAAATATTGACTGTTTGAATTTATCGGCGGATGAAATAACAAATGAAATAATAAGGAAATTTATGGAATCAGAAATAAAAGATAAAATCGTCAGAATAAATTTAAAAAGGATAAATAGGGGAAAGTTTAAGGGATTAGATTGGAATAGAATAAAATCTGCAAGTTCTCATGCATTGCATTTTGAAATATCCTATGAGTTTTATGAGATAGAACAGGAATTGAAAGGAAAGAGCAGAATAGGGAGTTTAGTTGATGAATGGAAAGAATATATATCAAAGATTCCCCTTGATAAAGATAGGGAAGAGATCGAAAAGCTTGCATTAAAATATCTATCTGAAGCAATTGGGGGGATAAAATGAAGTTGATTTCTCTGTGCATGCATAATTTTAGAAAATTTAAGGATGTGGAAATAAATTTCCCTGAAGGAATAATAGGGCTGATAGGAAATAATGGAACAGGTAAATCGACAATAATCGAAGCTATAGGATGGGCAATATATGGAAATAGGGCATCTAGAACAACAAAAGAACAAATAAAGAGGCAGGGGGCGGGCAAGCACGAAGATTGTTGGGTTAAACTTGTTTTTGAACTTGGGGGCAATACTTATGAGGTATTCAGAATAATAAGCGGAAACTCAACCGATGCAAGAGTTAAAGTAAACGGACTAATTGCCGCTTCCACTTCTCAGAAAGTGACAGAATTTCTTGAAAAAAGAATTGGTATGGATTATGATTCATTCTATACATCAATAGTTGCAAAACAACAGGAGTTGAATGCATTATCAGATAAATCTCCATCTGAAAGGAAAAAGAGCATGCTAAGAATGCTTAAAATAGACCTTTTGGAAGAAGCAATAAAAAGGGTGAGGGAAGATAGAAGAAACAAGGAGAGGATATTGGAATATATAGAAAAAAATTTAAAGGATTTGGACGAACTCGAAAAAGAAAAGGATGTTTGCTGGCTTTCTCTTAACGAACACATCAAAAGAAGAAACCAGTTAATGGAAGAGTTAAAAGAAATAGAAAGAGAATTAAAGGAAGTGGATGAGAAGAGGAAGAAAGAAAAAGAGAAAGCAGAAAAATATAAGGAATTAATAGAAAAGAAAAATCTGTTGGGAGAAAGGAAGAAAAATAAAACCGCATTACTCAACGAAAAAATAGGTGAGAGAGGAGAGCTATACAATAAGAAAGATGAATATGAAAAAATAAAAAATGCTATTTATGAATTTGATGAACTAAATAAAAAGAAAGAGGAAATAGAAGAGTTAAGAGAAAAGTATTATGAAAGGAAAAATTTGATAGAAAGAATCAAATTGTTGGAAAAAGAAATTATTGAAATCAATAATAAGGTGGAGGAATTAAGGGAAAAATTAAGAGATGAAGAAAAAACTGATGAAGCATATAAAAGTATATTAAAAGAAATCGATGAATTAGAAAAATTCATTAAGGAGGCGGAAAAAACTTACCAAGCAAAGATAGCGGAAAGAAATGCCATTTTTGATAAAAGAGCTGAAACTATTGATAAACTAATGAAGATAGAAAAATTGGGACCTCAAAGCAATTGTCCTACATGTGGAAGATTACTTGGAGATAAATACGAAGAAATTGTTACAAATTTTAAGAGAGAAATAAAGGAAATGGAAGACAAAATCAGAAGTAAAGAAAAAGAAATTGAAGGAATAAAAACAAAAATTGAGGAAATGAAAGGAAACATGGATAAATTATTGGAAAAGAAAAAAGAAATTGAAGAAAAAATCACTGAATATAGGATAATAAGAGATAGATTAAAAATAACACTTGAAAAATTAGAAAAGGAAATTGAAAAAAAGAGAGAAATGGAAGAAAAAATAAAAATAATTGGAGAAGTGGTAATAAATGAAGAGGAATATAAGAGATTAATAGAAAGATTAAAAGAATTATTGCCAATCAAAAATAAGGCGATTATTCTTGAAAATGAAATTAAGAAATTACCATCATTATTGAAGGATATTGAAGAACTAACAGAGGAAATTAAATACATTGAGAAAGAAATAGAAAACTGTCTTAAAGAAATCGAGTTATTGAAATTTGATGAAGAAGAATACAAAGAAATGGAAAGGAGATATGAAGAAATAAAGAATAAATTTTTTGGAAAAAGGGAAGAAATAATTAGGATAGAAAGCAAAATAGAGTCAATAAAAAAAGATATTGATAGATTAGAAAAAGAAATAGAAGAGCAAAAGAAACAAAGAGAAAAAATAAAGGATTTAAGGAAGGAAATTACATATCTGGAAATGCTTGCAGGAGACAGGGATACTGGTTTATTAAATAAATTTAAGAGTTATCTGATAGCTAAAATTGGCCCTTTACTTTCTTACTATGCTAGCCATTTCTTCAACATTTTTACAGACGGGAAATATAAAGAAATAGAAATTGATGATAACTATGACATCTACATATATGACAGAGGAGAGAAATTCCAACTTAATAGGTTTTCTGGAGGAGAAAAAGATTTGGCAAATTTATCTTTACGTTTAGCGATTTCTCAACTCATTGCTCAAAGAGCTGATATATCATTAAACTTCATTGCATTGGATGAAATTTTTGGTTCTCAAGATAGGGAAAGAAGAAAGAATGTCTTAAATGCCTTGGCAGAGTTGAAAAAACAATTTAAGCAAATTATTTTAATAACTCACATAGAAGAAATTAAGGATTCTTTAGAACATATTATAAAAGTATATGAAGATGAAAATGGCATATCATATATAAAGGAGGAAAAGTGGTAACAACAAGAAATAAATAGGATAAATAAAATAAAAAAAGATGGGCCGGTAGATCAGGGGAAGATCGCTTGCTTCGCAAGCAAGAGGTCGCGGGTTCGAATATGGATTAGCTTTTTAGCTAATCCATAAGAAAATCCCGCCCGGTCCATCAATGGCTAACAACCATTTTTGCTCTAAATTCCTTTACCTCCTCAATACTTGGTAATTTTGCCTTAAATTGTCTTTTCCTTTTATTATATTCCTCCTTCCCTATTTCTTCTAAAATTTTTCTTCCTCTTTCTCTCGCTTCATCTAATTTTTTATTAACTTTATCCGCAGTATCTCTCAGAATAAGAGCCATCGATACTAACAAATTTCTGAAAAATATGGGAAAGCCTTCAAATACAATGTCTCTTTCTGGTATTCTTACTCTCCAAGCAGGTTCTTCCCCAAATTCAACAATGGGTATTCCCATCCCAGCTTCAAGTTCGTCAGAAAAAGTTGGGTCAAGCTGGAGCCACTCTCCATCTATATATAACTCAGCGCATCCATGCAATGAATCTAAAAAGCCGAGCATCTCATATGTTTCTCTAATTATAGGGTCTTCTTTTATCATTATATCGAACATTTCTTGCGTTGGCGCCAAAGCATACAATCTATATCTTGCTTTTATGCCCCCTGCTCTTGCTAAAGCTATTAATAAATGCATTTGGTCTAAACAAACTCCTCCCTTGCTTTTTAGAACCCCTAATGCTCCTACCATCGGCTTAAATACCAAGTATTTTTGATTTTTTACAAAGTAAAAAATTGATTTAGCATACTCTAATGGTTCTTTTTCATATGCTCCTAATTTTTTGGCAATTGCTCTTATCTCTAAAGAATCGCATTCACAAAATCTCGTCGGGCGTAAATATTTCTCATCGCTCACTGGGGGCAAGTCTTTATAATCATCTTCTGTAAGGAATCTTGTCGAATCATATTTACTCTCGTCCTCTATATGTGCCCAAGGTGGCTTTGAAATTGCCAATCTTTTTTTCCAAGCTTTTACATTTTTTAAAATCGCTTTAGGATTTCTTGCCAATACATATAGAAGAGGAGCAGTCGTTTTCAAAAAATTCTTCATTAAGGGTAAAGGTATTATATTGCCTTTATCTGCCATTTCATGGAACCATCCCATCTTATCACCTCGTAATTTCCTCCACCATTAATTCGCGCATCAAATTACCGCATCCTTTTGCCTCCGCCCCTGCCATCCTTGTTATTTCACCTTCTATTACAATTCCTTCCCTCCCACATTGTGGGCATTCTTCCAACAATTTTACTTTATCTCCCGTTATTATAAATCCGGGATAGCTATGGGCTGCTGGATCAAGAAATGCGAATCTTCCCTCCTCACCATATTCAACTGGCTCTCCATTTTCATCTAAAACCATTGGATAAATCCATGGAACAAAATGCTTGTAACGAGCTTCGCATTCCAAAGCTAACCCGTTCATTTCTGACATCCCATAAACATCTCTGTAGTTATCTTTACTTATTCCAAAAAATTCTTCAATCATTTTGGAGAATTCTTCTGATGATATTTTTCTATTTTCGTGTATTTTCCATCCCCCACCAGTTATTATTACCGAATCTGATTCTCCTAAATTCAGATATACCCCTTCTTCCTTCATTATATTCATTAAATCATATAATTGGAACGGAAATGTTATCATATAAATCTGCTTATTTTGCCTATCCATTTCCTGCAATAATCTGAGCAATTTTAATTGTCCTTTGTGCATTGCTTTCTTAATAACCATTAATTTCAATTTATCGCCGAATCCCCTAATCTGTCCAGCCATAATCCTTACTATATCCAGTGTCAATGCTCTAT
This sequence comes from Thermoplasmatota archaeon, assembly GCA_029259055.1. Classification (GTDB taxonomy): domain Archaea; phylum Thermoplasmatota; class E2; order UBA202; family JdFR-43; genus JAPDJP01. The sequence continues at coordinate 21,654 of JAPDJP010000035.1, forward strand.
CTGTAAGAAAGTGTCTGTTACTTTCTTTAAATATTTTTGTCCCTTCTGCAACCCATCTTCCCATTGTAAGGTGTGTTTTTATTGGTCCTGGATATATAACATGGGCATCATCATGTGGATAACAAATTGAAAAAACAAGAACTTTATCAGCTGAATAAAACATTCTTTTTCTAGTTATTTCATCTCTAAACATAAAGCTAAACTTTCCTGTTGTTCCTGAAGAATGTGTTACTAATCCATTTAATTTTCTTTCAGCCCATATCAAAAAATCTTGTAAAGACTTTCCATTAAAATCATAATCTCCTATTTCAACAGATGTTATTCTGTAAAGCCATTCATAAAGTTTTCTTGGTTCCTCAGAAGGATAATCCTTAAAAAACCTATCAGGAATCATAGGAATCTTCTTAAGGTCTTCCTCCTTCTTTATGTCATCTGGAGAAATTCCATTATCTTTACAGTATCTATGGTAAAATAAATTATTTGAATAGTGATGTGTAAAAGCTTCTTTTATTGCTTTAAATCTTCTTTCTTTTATTTCCTTTGCATTATATAAAAAATAATCTTCTAATCCATATATTAGTTTATCAACTTCCTTCCATTTTTCTTTTTCAATATAAAAAATTTTTTCTAAATTTTTCTGTAAATAATTCATGATTTAATTATGGATTTAAATATATAACATTTCTTTAAGAAATTTTTAACTAAATTTAAAATAAATTTTACTTACTTAGATGGCATCCAAATAATTTCTCCCTCTTTTTTGAGCTTATTTTTCTTTATATTTTCTATGAAACTTGCAATTTCTTTTCCTACTTCTGATAAATAATATCTTTTTTCTTCATCTTGCTCCAGTACACCATCATCTTTTAGTTTCTTTAAATGAAAACTCAATTTTGGATTATCCTCAATTTCTAACTCCTGAGCTATTTTTGTAAATGGATATTTCTTGCCATCTGATAGCAATCCAATTATTTTTCTTCTCAAATAGTTTGAAATCGATTCTGATAATACTCCCAAATGGATATCTGCTATTAAATCCTGTATTTCTGTTTTTTCTTTTTCATCCATATTTTTTAAATCTGCCGATAGAATGAGTTTGCAATTGTTTATTAAAGCTTTTTTATTTAGCCACTCCAAAAAATCCCTCACTCTTTTTATACTATTTTCTCTCAATAAATACTCTATATTTGTCATTAAAATTGCCTTACAGTCTTCTATACTTCTCTCTATTTCCTCTTTAAGTTCGTCCAATTTTTTTGGCTTGAGTTCTCTTTCCATTGGCACAATGATGCAATTTTCAATATTTTTCGCTTTTTCAATATCTCTTGTAACGCATAAACCTTTTCCATTTTTTATTAAGCTTCTAAATTTTTCAAAACAATCTCCTTCATAAACATCCTCAAATCTTCTAAACTTTATATCCTCAATAGCAGCCAAAATGGAATTTTCTAACTCTTCAATATTAAATGGCTTTTTTATATAATCAAATGCTCCTCTTTTCATTGCTTCAATGGCTGTATCTACGGTTGCATAGGCAGTGATCATTATTACTGGCAAAGAAGGCTTTCTTTTCTTTATCTCCTTAAGTGTTTCAATACCATCCATTTTTGGCATTTTTATATCCAAAAAAACTAAATCCACATCCCCTAACTTTTCTAAACATTCATATCCTGAACTAGCTGTTTCTACTTCATATCCATAAACTTCCAATGCCGTTTTTGCAGCATCTAATATGCTTTCGTCATCATCCACAAATAATATCTTCTTTATCATGTTCTTCCCCTCCTTAACAATATATGAAATGTTGAACCTTTTCCTTTATATCCCTTATTTTCTGCCCATATCTTTCCTCCATGACTTTCGATAATATTCTTTGCAATAGTCAGCCCAAGCCCAACGCCTCCGCCCTCCCCCGTATAGAATGGCTCAAAAATTTTTTCAAGCTCCTCCTTTTTTATACCTTTTCCCGTATCTTTTATCATAATATGGGCCATATTGCCATCACGAGTTGCTTCTATACAGATTATACCATTTTTTGGGGTGTATTTAATGGCGTTTGTTACAATATTCTTTATTGCTTTCTCAATTAATTTTTTATCCCCCATTACTGTGAGATTATCCTCAATTTTTATTTCTATTTTTTGTTCTTTTTCTTGAGCAACCTCTTCTAACTCTTCCACTATTTCATCAATTATTTCTTTTATATAAAACCTTTCTTTTCTTAACTCAAGTTCTTTGGCATCTATTGATGGAATTTGCAACATATCATCTATAAGCTTCGTCAACCTTTCAATATTCTTTGCCATCTTATCCAGCTTTTCCTTTTGTAATTTGTTTAACTTCCCGAGTTTTTCTTTTCTCAATAAATCGGTATATGTTTTTATTGCTGTCAAAGGAGTTTTTAATTCATGGGCAATTATATCAATAAATTTTGATTTCATTCTATCAAGCTTTGCTTCCGCAAGCCTTGCATATGCTTCCTCAAGTTTTTTCTTCCTTTCCGCCAACTCTTCTATCAATTTTTCCTTACTTGCCAACGCTATTTTTTCTTCTTCAAGAATTCCTTTAGGAAGCAACTTGACAAATTCATATCTATAAATTTCTCCTTTTATATTACTGGGCAATTTTCGGAAATTTTCTGTGATTTGCTTTTCCACATCATCAATTGTTTTATGGAATAATGGAAGGCATCTTTTCAAAAAATTGAGGAATTTTTCTTCAATTTTTGTATACCTATATATTCTATGAATTTCTATTCCTCCTTTCCTATTTATATAAATACCTTCAATATCAACATTTATTCTCAATTCTTTTAAATCTTCGGCTTTATATTTTCTTGTAATAGGTTCAACAACTAATTTAAATAGTGCCATTGGAACAAAATATTTCGTTAATCTTTTATCGACTCTTCCGATTTCCTTAGATAACCCTTCAACAATTTCATTATATGGAATAAATGCAGAATATAATTCTATCAACCTTTCGATTAAATATGTAAAGCATTCGCAAATCTTTTTCATTCTGTCTCCCTTTAGCTCTTCTATATTTCTTTCTAATGGCATTGTTTTTAATTTCTCATCTATTCCTATATAACAACCAGCTAATATGGGATATTTCTCTATACAATTTTCCAAAACATTTTCAACGCTCTTTACTCCGATCAAAGGCGATATTCTACCTATTAAATAATTTGCTATTTTCTCAAAATCTCTTATTAGTGCAATATCCTCCCTAAGCAAAATTTTATATTCCTTACTTTCTTCTGTTCTTAAAGAAAATAGGAGATTCCTTTGCGCCATAATGGCGGAGACTTCAATTACAATAATAAACAATGGATAAAGCAGAACACTATAGTAAGGTAATAAAAACATTTCAAAAAATGAATATATGAATAAAAGAGGAATAAAAAATAGGGCTATTAAAAACCATTTTATATATTTTCTTTTATATATGCTATAAACTTTTATTGCAATTACGAAAACAATGATTGATAATAGTAAGTTAGCAATTAATGGAATATATACATTCATTTTATCACTTCTTTCCAGTCCATATACATTTTTATTACGCTATATACTAATATTGCCAATCCAATGAGGATTACATAATAGGAAAAAACTCTAATTTCAATAATATCATCGCCTATCACCATCCACGGAAGCAAGAAAAATAAGTAGCCAATTAGTAAGGTAAAAGAACCCGCCACAATTAAATTACCCATTCTAACTCTAACTAATTTCATTAATTGGTTAAAATATATATATGAAAAGATAGGTAAAATTAATGATGGTATTGTTAGCATGACTATTAATATTCTAAACATTGATTATAAAAAAAGAAAAGTTTAAAAAGATTGAGGAAGGGAAACTTGTAATTAATAGCCTCCTATTTTAAGCGTTGGGTCTCCTAATAGAACCCATTCTTCAACGGTTTTGCAATCAATTTGGTCTCTCATTACTGGGAAATTGATAACATAATTTGCTATCGCTGTTGAATGTATCTCACCCAGTATATCCTTTCCTTCCTGTCCATATATTCTAAAGAATTCTATATCTATCCATCCTCCCAAACCTTGTATACAATCTGGAATTCCGTCTCCATTATGCTCTCCCACGTATCCATATCCCAAGCCAGTGCATCCTATGGTGGCGATGGCTCCGCCATCTATTTTGCGGGTTAGCCACCAGCTCCAGCATTCTGGGCTCCATTCTGATTTATAATATGTTTCATATAGCTTCCTTATCTTTAACAGATTGAACACGCT
>JAPDJP010000020.1 GCA_029259055.1 Thermoplasmatota archaeon
CAACATCCATTATCAAATGCATCTATTGTTATTGGTGTGGATGTTGTAACACAATATTCACCTGGAGCAACAGCACAATTTGGATCTCCTACAGTTTTAACTATTGTTGGAGCTGAATCATCAACATGGAATGTCATATTCTTATAAGCTATATTACCTAAGCAATCATATGCTCTTATTGATAAATCATGGATACATTCTTCACTAAATGAGAATGAATATGGTGTTGTAATAGTTGTCCAAGCTCCGCCATTTATACTATATTCAACTGTAATTGGTTGTCCGCAACATCCATTATCGGATGCATCTATTGTTATCAGTGTTGATGTTGTTACACAATATTCCTCATCTGCTACAATTTCACAATTTGGAGCTCCTACAGTAACAGTTATTGTTGGAGCTGAATCATCAACATGGAATGTCTCATTATCTACTACTTCATTACCTAAGCAATCATATGCTCTTATTTCTAAGTAGTGTAAGCACTCACTTGTTATATATATTGTAGCTGGTACTGTAATAGTTGTCCATGGACTCCATCCACCAGTTGACCATATTCTATATTCAACTGTAATATCCTCTCCGCAACATCCATTATCAAATGCATCTATTGTTATTGGTGTGGATGTTGTAACACAATATTCACCTGGAGCAACAGCACAATTTGGATCTCCTACAGTTTTAACTATTGTTGGAGCTGAATCATCAACATAATCTGTTTCATTATGAACTGTTTCTACATTGCTTTCATTATCTATGCTGAAGTATTCTAAGTAGTGCTTACATTCTTCCTGGAAGTAGATTGGGCCAAAGCTTACTGTATCATTATAATAAACATACCAATATGTTCCACCGATTAAAACAATGTTATTGTTCCCTCCATATGCATCTCCTGGGCCTGTTGGATGCCATGTTCCGCTAACCCATATGCGATAATATGTAGCATTTACACCAGATGCATTATCTGTAGCGTTAAGCCAGATTGGTGTGGATGTCGTTACATAATCATCAAATGGTGGGAAGAAACCAAATTTTGGCATTCCTACTTCTTTTGTTGTTACTGGTGGAACTGTATCTGTTCCTCCAAATGCCTGTGGTGAGAGGTGCCATGCATTTGCCCATACAAATCCTTCATATATACCATAATTTGTTGTACATACACCTGTATCATTATACAACTCCCATTGTGATGAAGTTGTATTCCAGAAGTATATTCCTTGTAAGGCATCCTCACTTAATCCCGCTTTTTCTAAATCCTCCGCTGTATAATATATTGTAATATTAATAGGCCATACAACAGATGCTAAATCACTTATTTCGATATCGATCCATTTTCCTACTGCATATATTCCAGATGGCATGTCTCCTTCTGGATTTTCATCTGTAACTGCAATGACAACCGTATTTTGTGCTGTTGAATTTATAGTAAGCATTGTATCAGCTTCATCTGTTGCATCAATTGTTGTTGTTCCAGGCGGTATTGTAGTATTGATTCCTAACCATGGTCTATAATCAACATTATCACTTACATTATCTCCTAATCCGTCTGGATTTGTTGTTGGATGATATGGGCCTGTAGCATCTCCCCACCAGTTCAACGTTGCATTTACTAAAATACCTCCATTGTTCCACACGCCATAATAGATATTACCATATATGTAGTTGTAATGGATATCAGCATCTGAATCTACACCATAATAGTTATCTAGGTAAATTCCTTCTCCATTGTTATAGATATCATTTTGACTTATTGAAATGTTATCATATACATCGCTTAGATAAATGCCACAATAAGTGTGGTTATAAATTTCGTTGTTTTTTATTGTAATGTTATCTGGATAGGATGTTTCTATTCCCCACATATTAACATATGCCCAAACAACAATTCCATCATAGTCGTTGTCATGTATTATATTGCCCTCAATTACAACATGGTCAACATTTGCTTCTGCACTAATTCCCCATAGATTTGAATATACTTCATTATTTTTAATGGTGATATCATGGCATGGTGCGTTCTTATAATCTTCATATCCCATTACGGTAATACCGTCGTCATTATTATGAACATCATTGTCTTCTACAATCACACCCGCTGCTCCTGCAACTATAATTCCAGATGAAGCCCAGCCATCTTTGTACATACAATCATAAACTTCATTTTCTTTTATAGTTCCAGTTGCTTCCCATCCAATCTGTATTCCATTTTCCGCCCACCATCCTGTAGCGCTCTCAGGGCCATTTCCTATAACAATGTTATTTTCTATATTAGCAACTGGATCGGGTAAACTTCCCGAATCACCATTTACAACTATACCTCCTCTCGAAAAATCTTCTATTGTATTGCCATATATTGTCAAATCAGAATTTCCATATGCTAAAATACCGAATGTTTGCTCTCCGCTTCCATTTCCGCTTGGACCATACATATCATGAATGTAATTATTGGAAATATTTCCTATAGCATTTCTTATGAATATACCTGCAAAGTAATGACTTGTTCCTGTTCCTGCGTTGCTTCCATCTATTTCAAATCCAGATATGTTTACATGGATTGTTCCTGGTCCATAAACTGTATCATTTGCGGGGTTATAAGTACCACCAAGCACCGCAATCACATATTCAAAATGATGATCGCTTTCTTGGATATATACATCTTCTGGCGGTGATGGACATTTTATAACTGGACTACTTCCAGCAATTAAGTTAATGCTCTTATCGATAGTCAAACTTTCTTCATATATTCCATCATAAACTTTTATTGTATCTCCATTTGTTGCATTATTTATTGCATCCTGTATTCTCCCCCAGAAATGATTTGTTCCAACAATCTCTGCCATGTGATAAAGATCGTAAGTATTACCAGAGAAAATGTTTCTATTTATGTATGAAACACTCCCATCTTGCAGCATTATGCCTATTTCACAGTTTGTTATAGTATTATCCACAATATCAGCGGTTCCTGCTCCAGTAGCATAAATAGCGCTTTGCTGGCCCATGCAGATTCCCATATACGAATCGTTTATAGTATTGTTATTGTATGTTCCAGAAGAGAAACAACTCAATCCACGATAGAAGCCTTCTACATAATTGTTTTCTACAGTCTGATAAGCAGTCAATCCAAAGTAATTGCTAAAATCAGTAAAGGCATAACAATTGAATAGTGAATCTTCGTCTTCCGCAACCTCAGTAAAGTCAGCAATTTCATCTTTGGGCCCGTAAAATTCGTTATTTTTAATTAATGTGCCATTCCCAGACCAGAGTTGTATAGCCGCACCAACAATCCATGCTGGCAGTGTTCCAACACTATTATTTCTTATGTGAGTAATATGGAATATACTATTGGTTACTGTTAAATTATTAACATTTGTCCTGCCTGTAATTCCCCATATATAGTTGTTTACTGTATTATTGTCAAATGTAATATTCTCATAGCCCTCCATAATTAACATTGCTTCCTTGCCCTTATTACCTGTTGGATTGTTGAAAATACAGTTTTTCACTGTGATATTGTTAGCTTCAACTAAAATTGTCGGATCCTTTGATGAAGAAGACTTTGTATTCCAGTCATCTCCACTTGCTCCCACCGGCAAACCAATTATTTCAAATCCATCGATGGTGACATTATCTGCAGTTATTTTTATACCATATCCGGAATAACCACTGAAATCAAGAACTGGACTACTTCCCGCCATCAATGTTAGTTGCTTATTAATTATCAACTGTTCTGTATATGTTCCATCATGAACAATTATTGTATCTCCATCGCTAGCATTCTCTATTGCTTGCTGAATGGTTGGATAATCATCTGGCACATAGATTGTAGCTCCTTGTGCTTTCGCCACCATTGCAATTACAAAAAATGTTCCTAGTATGGCTAGTATACTAACAAAACCTCGCCAACCTATACCATCTCCTTTCATTTTCTTGCCTCCTGCTATGTATATGCTTTGTGAGTATATAAATATTTTTGCAAAAATTTTTTAAATAAAAAATCATTAAAATTCGTTTATTTATAATGTAGTAATTATTTTTAAAGTTTACGTCTATGGGGTTCTGTCGCATATACGGGTGATAATTAATTGTTGTCGAATTCGGGGGATAACGATTTTTCTAACAAGCTTATCCATCTATTTCTTCCAAGATTTAAATTAATTCCAGCTTTTTCAGCAGGTGTGCAACCTAAACTCATATGATTCCTGATAAAATTGTAATAAACTCTAAAAATATTCATGTATTTCTTTGCCAGTAGTTGATTTATCTAATGCTCTCATTACTTTATCTCTTTCTCTAACTGTGCCATTGTATCTTTCAACAAGATTATTCTTAATTCTTCCTCTTATTCCAGCATTAGAAATATGAATTACATTCTTTCCAAATGTATTTTTGATGGCAGAGGGATAAGCATTGAGCTTGTCTGTAATAACAACTATTGGATTATTTCCTCTTATAACTTTCTTTGCTTTTTCCATAACTATTTGAGCCTCTAATGAGCTTCTTTCCTTTGTAACATTATTTGCAATTAAAAACCTTGTTTCTCTATCAATGATATTCCATAACCATTGCCAACCATCTTTCTTCGTTTTTATTTGCATTTCATCCATATGCCACACATCTCCAACATTAGGCTCAAGCTTATTTACATACTCTTTATTCTACTCATAAATTTGTTAATCCATCTCCTGATAGTGTCATGATGTATCTTAATTCCATAGAATTGATAAATTGTATCTGCAATCTTTCTTAACGATAATCCTTTGAAATACAAATCCATTGAAAGAGCAATCAATTTGCCATTTGCTTTATGTCCTTTTACTGGGTCTAAAACAAATCTTTTCCCACAATCTTTACATCTATATCTTTGTTTCTTGCCATGTTTATTCTTTCTTATGCCATCTTTGACAACATTAAATGAACTACAATAAATACATTTGATTTGTTGTATTTCATTATGCAATTCTAAAATATCATTGTTCATTAGAGTTTGCCTTAAATGTATCCACATCTCTACTGCTTGAATATGTTTGCATTTTATTTTCCTGTATTTAAAATCGGGACATTCACAAGTCCATGTATTTGTAAAGGTAACTTTATACTTCTTATTTGAATTAGATTGAGAAGGAATAAGAAAAGTTTCCTTATTAATCATCTTTGGGGTGTCTCCTTTAGCAAGAATACAATAAGCACGGATTTTCCTTATGTTTTCCATATTTTCTTTTTCTTTCATTTTACTCACCTACATAGTATATTACTACAAAAGTATATACAAAAGGAGTATATAAACATTTTCCGAAATACTTATATACTATAAAGTATATTATTTACATGGTAGAAATGGTAGATATTGTGGTTAAAGGATATAGATGTCTTAGATGCGGTCACGAATGGATACCAAGAAATAAAAAGGAAATACCCAGAGTGTGTCCAAAATGTAAAAGCCCATATTGGGATAAACCAAAGAAAAAGGAGGTAGAAAAATGAATGAAAAACAAGAGAAAGAGAAAAAGAAAAGTCTAAAAACAGATATAATTCATGATATCTTTTAGGAAAGATATTATGATAATTTTCCTTATGCATCTCACATAGCAAATAAAATAGCAAAACGAACAAAAGTATATGGAAAAAAACAGCTACTTTTATTCCAGAGGAAGGAAAATACGATATATTAATTTATTCTGTTGGGTTCGATGAATTTGCTGCAATCGAATCTTTTTGGGCATTATTAGGTGCAATTGGAGAAGTAATTGTTGAAGAGACAACTAAAAGGTTATCACAAGAATTACATGAAAAAATGCAAGAAGAAATTAAAAAAATAATCAGCCTGTATATTCCTGAAATTAAAAAATTAATCAAATGTCCAAAATGTGGAGAATGGAATAGACATGATGCAGAAAAATGCGATTTTTGTGGAGCAAGTTTAATTTCAGAGGAGGAATGAAATGATAATAATAGTATTCAAAGATGAAAATGGAAAAGAATATGCATATGGTATCTATTTTCCATGGGATAAAACAATATGTGGAGTATGTGGTGAGGTAGTGCCTAAGGGAAATTATTGTGACAAATGCGGTAGTAGTTTAATCATCACCCGATTTCGACACCTTGATGACAACACCCGAAAAGACGACAAAACCCGTCTATGGTATGGTTAAAGTTATATTGAATGCATAAATATACTTTATGGATTATAAAGTTAGGGATCTATCTTTGGCAAAGGAGGGGGAATCATTAATAAAATGGGCAGAACAAAATATGCCAGTACTTATGGATATAAGAAAAGATTTTGAGAAGGATAAGCCATTAGAAGGAATAAAAATTGCTTGTTGTTTACACGTGACAAAGGAAACTGCCGTTCTAATTAAAACTTTATTGGCTGGGGGAGCAAACATTTCATTGGCTGGCTCAAATCCTCTTTCTACAAATGATGCTATAGCGGCTTATCTGGCAAGTATTGGCGTAAGAGTATATGCATGGAAAGGAAATCATGATGATTACTACTGGTGTATTGAAAAAGCTCTGGAAATCGAGCCAAATATTACCATGGATGATGGAGGTGACTTGGTAACAACATTGCATACAAAAAAGCAAAATTTGATAAGAAATATTATTGGAGGGACAGAAGAAACGACAACTGGGGTTAAAAGACATAGAGTAATGGAAAGGGAAGGTATATTGAAATTTCCAATCATAGCTGTAAATGATGCTTTTACAAAATATCTTTTTGATAATAGATATGGAACCGGCCAATCCACTATAGATGGAATATTGCGAAGCACTTCATTGCTTATTGCTGGCAAGAATTTTGTTGTGGTGGGCTATGGCTGGTGCGGAAAAGGATTGGCTATGAGGGCAAGAGGGATGGGCGCAAAGGTTATTGTGTGTGAGGTGGATGAAATAAAAGCATTGGAAGCTGTTATGGATGGGTTCAATGTAATGCCTATTGAAGAAGCTGCAAAAATAGGAGATATTTTTGTCACTGTAACCGGCAATAAGCATGTTATTGATGCAAATTCATTAGAAAAAATGAGGGATGGCGCTATTTTGGCAAATTCTGGGCATTTTGATAATGAAATAAATGTTAAATGGCTCGAGGAGAATTGCATAAATAAAAAGGAGGTAAGAAGGAATGTTATGCAGTATGAATTAAAAAACGGGAAGAAAGTTTATTTGTTGGCTGAGGGTAGGCTTGTAAATTTGGCATGCGCTGAAGGGCATCCGCCAGAAGTCATGGATATGTCTTTTTCTAATCAGGCTTTAGTGGCAAAATGGCTTGTTGATAATAAGGGGAAATTAGAAAATAAAGTATATAAAGTGCCGGAAGAAATAGATAGAGAGGTTGCAAGAAGGAAATTAAAAACAATGGGCATAAAAATAGATAGATTAACCGAGGAGCAAAAGAAATATTTGGAAAGTTGGAAAGAAGGAACATGATAAAGGAGGTAGCAAAGGAAATAAAGAGGGCAAATTTTTGCATTGCTTTAACTGGTGCTGGAATTTCAACTGAATCGGGCATACCAGATTTTAGGAGTAAAAATGGGCTATGGAGTAGATATGATATAAATGAATATGGCTATTTAGATAGCTTTTTAAGGAATCCTAAAAAAGTATGGAAAATGCTATTAGATATGATTATCAATTTTAGGGATGCAAAGCCAAACCCCGCCCATGTGGCGCTGGCGGAACTTGAAAAAATGGGCTATTTAAAGGCTGTTATAACGCAAAATATAGATGATTTACATAGAAAGGCAGGAAATAAGAATGTAATCGAATTTCATGGGAATTTTTCAAAACTTTATTGTATGGATTGTAAAACAATATACAATATTAATGATATATTAACAAAAATAGAATTAGAAAATTTGCCGCCAAAGTGCAAATGCGGAGGGATAATAAAGCCCGATATAATCTTCTTTGGAGAAGCTATTCCAAGAGATGCATTAATAAGATCCTTTGATTTGGCAAATAAATGCGATTTGATGCTAGTCATTGGAACATCATGTGTTGTTTATCCTGCAGCCGAATTACCAATTATTGCAAAAGGAAAAGGAGCGAAAATTATTGAAATAAATAAAGAAGAAAGCATGATTAGTCATATTGCGGATTATAAACTAATAGGAAAAGCTGGCGAGATATTGCCAAAAATATTGGAGGAAGTTAAAAATTTGCCTTAATTTCTTCTGCAGCCCCTCTTTGGATGAGTATATTAGCAACTTCAACAGGCAATGAAATTACATCTTCCTTGCTTAAACTATACTTTTTCATATCGCTCCCAACAAATTGAGGAATATTTTCTAAAACCCTTACTATTAAATATTCTTTATAATGGCTTTCAAAAATTCTTTTTCTATTTTCTTTCAATAGATTTAGCAAAGATTCATAAAAAATTTTCTCTTCTCTTGTCAAGTTTTCTGGTATCGCTTTCCCCCCTCTTATGGCTGCCAAAGCGGCTAATACTATTTTCTTTTCTCTTCTTTCAAAAATATTCTCCCACACCCTTTTAGTATTTCTTAATTCGTCAGCAAGCAAAATTAATTTTTTTGATGCTGGATTTTTTATTTTTTCCTCTTCTATTTTTTCTTCTAATTCTCTTATATGCTGTGCAGCTTCTTTGTAAAAATCCAAGCCAACATCTGTTAAATATGGGGATGATTTTTCTTTTTGTTCTATATTTCTCAATTTTGAATAGTTTAGCATAGTAATTAATATGCACGAAATTTAAATATTAATAGCCCATTTATTACCCATGTTGAGGAGGCTTATTCCTTTAGCAATTGTTATTTCATTGATTTTATCTGTTTTTGGAGAAGAAATAAAGGAATTACCATCTGGTTTTGAAGGTGTTTCATGGAAAAAAGTTGTTCCAATAAAGAAAGCATGCTTTGTAAAATTTGATGAAAATAGTTTGGTAGATGATTTTGCTTATATGGCGGCGGTGCCAGCTTCTGTTTTTTATGATCATGGAACAAATAGAATTTATTCATATCCATTACTATTCTATGATGAATATAAAAAGGGAAAGAAAGAGGAACTTTCTTTAAATGCAAGACAGGGCTTAGACTATTTTATGGAAGATTGGCTAACATATTGTGGGAAATTGAAAGAAATAGAATATATTAATGTTGAGGGAAAGCCATGGAAAGCTGATAATTATACATACATTATGAGTAATGATATTTATGAAATTGCTAGTAAAATAGCATTACATGACTGGAGTTATAGCAAGGACGCTGTTATTGCTGTAGTAGGCGATGTTAATTATGGAAGCTATAATAGAACGGAGAAGGAAATCAAGGGAAGAATTTCTCCAAAAGAAATAAAAGAAATAACTTTAACCGGTATAAAGCAAGATTCAATAGCTCCTCAATATAATGATTTTTATGTTCCTCCAGAATATAAGTTCATAAAAGCTGAATTATATTGGCCTTGTAAGAGCTGGCTACCAAATATAATGTTTTTAGCTACTCTAGGATTGCTTCAAGGAGGACTTACAATACCATCTGCAGACCCTGACTTACAGCTTTATTGTTATTATGATGGCAACCTAATGGAAGTTGCATCATCTGAAAATTGGAATATATTGGTTGGGCCCCATGAAGAAATACAAACATATGTTTATAATCCTGGCAAATGGAAGGCAGCAATAGTTGATATACCTACTAAAGGATTATTGGGAGAAAGACATGGTACTTTAACTCAAAGAGCTATGGACATTATAACAAGAAAAGTTACTTATTACATTGATATTAAAATGTATCCTGGAGAAGAAATTGATTTGCCAGACGTGCCACCTTTTATGGCGAGAAACATAGATTTTGAATTGAGCTGGAAAGGAGAAGGAAAACTTGGATTGATAATAGTAGATGAAAATGGCGTTGCAGTTGGAATGGCTATGCAGACAAATGTTTCAAGACAAAAATTGCATTTAGATCAGCTAGGGGAAGGAAAATATAAAGCTGTTATAGTGCAATTGAATGAAACAAATACCTCTATAAGCTATACTCTAAAATATTCATGGGAGTGTAAATTGCCAAAAAAACAGGCAAATTATATAGTAAATGCTGCGGAAGGAGCTGTATTGGCGTCTTTAATAAATGCTCCATTACTTTATGTTAAACCTGATGAAATTCCAGATTGTGTTAAAGAAGCAATTAAAAAACTAGGAATAAAGAATTTTTATTTAATAAATATCGGCAATTCAAGCATAGCGGAGGAAATTAAAAGCATTGGGAACATCAAAAAAGAATTCAGAAGTTTAATACCAATATATAGAGAAGTTAGGAACATAACAATGGAAAATGATGTCGTGTTTACAACAATAGACCCTTGGACTTATTGGTTAGTTGAAAAATTAAAGCCGGAGGGTGAAAAAACAAATGCATTGTATGTGGCGCCAGCTGCGTACATGGCGGCGCATCATGGGGCGGTGCTTATAATATTGGATATGCATGCTCAGTTGTCTAAAGCGGTTGTATGGCATAATGAATGGTGGAAAAAGCATGCTATTAGAGACGAGGAACCAAATATTGCGGCAATGTATTTAACAGGGAGAGAAGTATATGATTTCTTAGAAGAAGCAGGATTGGATGAGGCTGGAAAAGTAGAAACAATAATAACTGTTGCTGGTCAGTTCGATATTGGTACTCCATGGGACAGAATGTTTGTAGGCGTGGCATATTCTGGTAGAATTTGCGGAACACCTGTTGATGCAAGTTATTGGATATGTAGAAGCGTTTTTTATCCAGCTGTTATTTTTGCAAATCCGGCTTTAAGTGATAAAGGAATAATGTTAATAAACGGTAGCAAGAGCATAAGGTTACCGGATGGTAGGCTAAAAATAATAAAGCCGAGTCAGGAAGAACATTTTTATTACCCAGTGTTAAATTCTTGGATAACATATGCTCATCGTTTCAATGAAAGAGCTAGCAAATACTGGGGATTTAATTATACTTGCGCAAGCGGGGTAACACCATTCTATGAACCTTCGCCAGATCCTATAGATAATAATGTTTTGGCTAAATACGGGAAATATGGCTCATATTGGCCTGATTTAACCGAAAGCGAGGTTGTACCTTTCTATCTAAAGAAGGCTGGATATGATATTGCTTATACAACAAATTTTTCTGCAACGATGGAAAATTTAAATAGAGGCGTAATAATGTGGATTGAATGTACTCATGGATGGCATGGTGAATCTGGTATCCTCTCTTTCTGGAATCCTTATGGTATGCTTGGGTTTTTTGGATTAAATATATCTTTGCCAACAATTGAGCCAAACCCATGGAGAGGATATGAAATTTATTTACCTGGATATTTAGACGGATGTACAGAAGAACCAGATATTCTATCCCAAAGTAAGTTATTGGGATTGGATATTGTTCCAGCAAAGGTTTCAGATATTCCTATAATAAAAGATACTCCTTTGGGGCATCTTACAGGATATGATGGAATAATTATATCTGTGCTTTTTGGAAGGTTGAGAACAACTGATTATAGTGGATATGATATTGACGAAGCATTGGGAAATATTCATTCCTGCGGATTTAATGCGGGCTCCTGCCTTATCTCGAATACATATTTACATTTAACAATAATAAGGCACGGTTCAGTTTTTCAAGTAATTGACCCATGGGAAACTTCCTGGTATTCTGCCTTTGCTGTTGAGATGTTCGCAAGAGATATAGCATTAGGTAAAACAATTGGAGAAGCTTTTACAAATGGTATCATGCATACTGGTATAGGTTATTTAACTAAGCAATGGTGGTGGGATATAAAAGAAAATCTTTGTTATTTTGGGGACCCGGATTTGAAAATATGGAGTCCATTGCATTCTTGGGAAAGGCCGGGTGCTATGGAAAACTATGAAATAATTGGAGGACATGCAATATTTGGGGCGACATCCTATCCGCATGAAATAAAGGGAAAAAATTATGGAATATACGTAATTATATTGCTGGCGATTGCTGTCATAGCTGGATTGATTTATGTAAGGAAGAAAATGAAATTTTTGTAAAAATTTTTTGCAAAACCGAAATAAATATAGTATAAATATAACAGTCTGATTAAATCTATGCAGTATTCGATAGAAAAACATCATATTAAAACAAGTGATGGATGGATTTTGGAAGTGAAAAGATATATGCCAAAAAATTTTTTGGCTCCTGTACTTCTTCTTCATGGGCTTGGAGCAAATAGTGACTGTTTAGATTTTTATGGAGATGAACAAAACATATATTGGAGGAAATATAGCTTAGCTTTTCATTTATTGAAACATAAATTTGATGTATGGGTTGCAGATTTAAGAGGGAGAAAGGGGAGTCAAACTTTTTTACCAAGGAAAGAACCCTTAAAATATAATTGGAATGTTGATACATATATCGAACATGACTTACCCGATATTGTAAGATATATAAGGAGATTGTATTATAAGAAGGGAGAAGACACAAAATTATTTTTAGTTGGAAAAAGCATGGGAGGGATGATTTCTTATGCATATGGTATGACCCTTGAGGGAAAAAACAGTTTAAGAGGTGTTGTTGCTATTGCCTCTCCGGCATGTTTCGAAAAAAATAGCGATTGGGGTTGGCTACTTGAATTCGTAAAAATTTTTTATCCTAGGAGATTATCTATTCCGATTCCATGGTTTAAATTAATAGAAGAACTTGATTTAATGGAAAAATTCATTGAAAATATGGTAAATCTAGAAAATGTTGAAGAAAAATTACTTAGAAAATATATGGATAAGGTATTTAATAATACGATTTCATTGAAAGTGTTTACACAGTTTGTTTTATTTTTAAAGTATGCAGATTTTTGCAAATTTCCAAGGTGGCCTTGGTTATGTGATATATTTTATAAATGGCCTTTTCTTGGTAAACTTTTTTACCCATATAGTTACAAGAGAAACCTTTGGAAATTCAAATTGCCCATTTTGTTAATTGTAGGGGATAAGGATAAACAAGCTCCAGTTGATGATATATGGTATATTTTTCAAAATATAGGGAGTAAAGACAAAAAATATGTTGAACTTCCTGAATTTGGGCATATCGATATTTCTTTTGGAGACAAAGCTAGAGAAAAAGTTTTTCCTTGTATTTATAAATGGATTAAAGAAAGAGTTTGAATTTTTATGAATGGGTTGCAAAATTCCTCGCTATAGCAAAAACAGCCACATACTCTGGGACTTTTACTATACCTTTCTTTAATTCATATTTTTCCTCCTTCATTTTTATCTTAAACGGCTTTTCCACTTTTATTTTTACCATATCATCTCCAAACACAACAGCATCATTTAATGGATTAAATTCTTCTATATTACTTACCTTTGTAACTTTTAATCCAGTTTTTCCATGAAGGCTACCGGGCAATCTAATCAATCTTTTTATATCTGCTGTTACGGGCTCATCTGTCTGACTGTATAACGAGATGGCAATCTTTTTTATTAATGGCTTTATTATTTTTTTAAATTCTGTTGCTTGGTCAATTTTTCCTTCCTCTATTCTCTCAATTTTTCTTTCATCGTGTAAAACATCATAAATCTTTTCAGCCATTTTTCTCCCTATCCCATGTATTTTTTCCAATTCCTGTAATGCTTTTTCCCTTTCCATCTCCTTAATTTCCTTAAAAAATTTTATTATTGCTCTCGCAATCCTTCCTTTCCATCCACCTTTTTCTGGATTAATTTCTAATGTTTTATCTAAAAATTTTCCCTTTTGAATAGGTCTCTCTTTTATAATTTCTTTTAATTCAAGACCTCTCGCCATTATATAATCCACTATTTCCCTTCTTTCCTGACTCCCCAATTCCAAAACTCTTTTATCTGTTACATGGCAGTGATAACCTCTATGCCCGCTAAAATAAACTGTAATATTTTTTTCATCGAAACCAAAATCTTCTATTAGAAAATCCAAAAGTTTCATCAACTCTCTTTTTATTTTTTCTAAAGCTTCCTCATAAGTCAATTTATCTGCACTGGGCAAATCATCAGCATCTAAATCAAAAATTAAATCTGCACCCATCCATTTCTTTTCATTCATATTATCTGCAGATGGATTTTGATAATATGCGGAAGAATAGTAAGAATGCATTGGAACATTTACTTTTAAATAATCTAATAATTTTTCCTTTGCATTAAAAGAAATGTGACGGTGCATTGTTTCTTCGCCAAAATGTATGAAGGCGTATTCCCTTCTTTCGTATCTGCTCGGAAAATCAATTTTTGGGTTTAAATAGTATAAATAAAACTTTTTCTTAAGGAACTTTTGATTCATTTTCTCCTCTTTTTCCTATAATATATTAAAGGATGCCAAATTTTTTTACATAATTCATCTGGATAACAGAGTCCCCAAGTTCTTATTGTATCGCATTTAGGCGTTGAATAAATGGTTCCAGATATTTTTCCTGTAATATGTTCTATCTGGTATAAAGTCTTTTCTTCATTAAAATCTGGAATTGATGAAAATATTTTTAAGATTTCATTTGTACTCTGTCCTATAGCATTTAAAAAAGTAACAACCGTAAATCTACCTACATGTGGAACGTTTATTCCGCTTTTAATTGCTGATATTAAATTTTTGATGCACGGAGGAAAATCTTCAAAATTTATATCCTCGTATTTTTCGGTTTCTTTTCTTTCCTTAAGAGCTATTTTATTTCTTATAGCTATTATTTCTTCTTTAAAAACTTTTTTAACTTCTTGTGGAGCAAAAAGATAAGATAATTCATCATATATTTTTTTTCTGATAGCTTCTTGCAATAAGCGAGCAATTTCGTTTTTATCTAACCTTACATATCCTTGTCGCAACTCTCTATTGACCAATTTCCATTTTATATCCCAAGTAGGAGCAAACTTTAAATAATCTGTAAAATGTATGCAACCATCTTTAAATTCTATTCCAAATTCTTTCCCAATTTCTATTATTATTTCTGGACTATCTCTTTTCATATTCTCGTATGCCTTCTTTGCCTCCGCCAACGCATATCGCCTCAATAAATAATCGCTTTCTATGGCTACAACGAGCATTCTTGCAATTGGATAAGAAAGAACCTCCATCATGCAATCAACTTCATTTAAAAGAATTGCATCATTTATTATTCCTTTATATAACGCCTGCATAACCCTCTCTACTCCTCTATTTCTTGCTCTCTCAT
This sequence comes from Thermoplasmatota archaeon, assembly GCA_029259055.1. Lineage (GTDB taxonomy): Archaea > Thermoplasmatota > E2 > UBA202 > JdFR-43 > JAPDJP01. The sequence continues at coordinate 15,148 of JAPDJP010000020.1, forward strand.
ATATCCCATCAAATAAAATTTCTTCAACATCTATTTTTTCTTTTCTTACCCATTCTTTTGCTTCCTCAATAAATGGGTATTTTGCTATTTTAAATAAATCCACATAAATTAAACTTTATTGCTATTTAATATTGACTCTTGCTAATTCTTCTTATCTATTCTTATTCCTAGCACAATTGAATAACCTCTTACAAAATCTCTTATTTTATTTGGAATATCTATACAGCAATACATTCCTACCTTTACTTCTCCATTTATTATTCTCCAAAATCTTCTTATATCCTTGGACACATACTTTTTTACATCATTTTCATTCGTAAGCCTATAATCAAGCATTGAATATTCAGCTATTCTTATATGTCTTAATCCTTCTCTTATATCTAACTCTTCTTTTGCGTATATGGGCAAAATTTCATTATTTTCAAAATGTTCAAGATAAGAAGGTTTTGTTATAATTGGCGCGATATAAAGCATGGAAAGAAAAATTATCTTTTCTTCCTCTTTTAGCTTTATATAAAAATTTTTGAGTTTTTGCGGTAGTTCTAATAATATAAAACTTTTTCCTTCTGCTCCAATTTTAAGGAAATCAGGTATTCCTACGCTCCTTCGCCTATTATATTTTAAAACAAATTTCAGAAATTCTTCATCTTCCTCTTTTAAATATAGGATTGCTCTCATATTTTTTGCTTGCGCAACTATGTCCATGTTTTTTAAAAATATCATCTTATTTTATCTTTCCTCGCGCTGTATCTTCAGAAGAAATTACCACGAGTAATTTTCCTTTTGATTCTATAGTTGCCATCGCTATGGCTGGGCGGGCTCCCCAAGCCATTGACATAGCCTCCACTTTTAATGAAACAGAATAATTATATATATTGCCCTCGTAACAGGTAATATTATCTATTCTAAAAGTTATGATATCTTTAAAAGATTCCACTTTTGGAGCATGTATAAATACGTATTTTTTCTCTTTATTCCCAAATTTACATGTGATGGTTCCATTCATACCAACGAGAGCATTGGGTAAAGGAGGAACGGGAATAAAGAATAGAAAAAAATTGGCACTTCCTTCATATTTATACTTAAACACAATGCTATAATTTCCTGTTTTTGGGCACAACCAGCTACCGCCGTGACCAAACCAAGCTTCCGCTCTGTAAGTATTAATAACGGGTGGTGTAATGTTATTAATACTCATTGCAAAAACATAAGCATATCCCTCAAAACTATTAGAACTTGCTTTCCATTCAGCTTTGCCTATTCCCCGCCCTGTTTCTGAACCACCAGACCAATTCCGAGACCAAGGCGGAAAAGGATTGCTTGATGGACCATCATGTTGTTGCCAAATATCGCATAAGCCATTACTAATGAAAAACATCACTATAACAATAACAATAATAGTTTGTATCTTCAAATTCATACTATATAAATTTTCGATATTTAAAATCTTTTAAGGCATTATGATAAATTTAATTAAATTGTAAAATGTAAAATGTAAAAAATAAAATAAATATCCTAATCAGTAAATATTATATACACAAAAGTTATTTTATGCCACCTATGGCAGAGGAAAAAGATTTCAAATATATCGTTAGAATAGCAGCTACAGATATCGATGGTAATAAACCTACTCGTTATGCTCTAACTCAAATAAAAGGAATAAATTTTATGGTAGCTAATGCAATAATAAATTATACTGGAGTAGATGGAAGAAAAAGAATTGGTTATTTGCGGGAAGAAGAAATAGAAAAAATAAGTAAGGCAATCGAAACCATAAATGAATGGCTACCTCCTTGGTTAAGGAATAGGAGGAAAGATTTGTTAACGGGTGAAGACCGTCATTTAATAGGAAGTGAAATTGATTTGGTAAAGAGAGAGGATATCAATTTATTAAAGAAAATTAGGTGCTATCGTGGTATAAGACATGAAAGGGGTTTGCCGGTAAGAGGTCAAAGGACGAGAAGTAATAAAAGAAAGGGATTAACTGTAGGAGTAGTAAAGAAGGCAAGGAGATAAAATGGGAGACCCAAAATTCCCAAGAAAAAAATATGAAACTCCTTCCCATCCATGGGAAGCTGAAAGGATAAAAAGAGAAAGTGATTTAGTAGAAAAATATGGTTTAAAAAATAAGAGAGAAGTATGGAAAGCTGAAACTTTTTTGAGGAGAATTAGGGAACAGGCAAGAAAACTTTTTGCGATGGGGGGAGAAGAAGCTGAGAAGGAGAAGGAAAAATTGTTAAAGAGATTGTTCAAATTGGGAATTCTTCCAGAAAATGCAACGCTTGATGATGTCTTAGCCTTAACCGTTGAAGATATTTTGGCCAGAAGGTTACAAACTTTGGTTTATTTACATGGATTGGCAAAAACACCAAAACAAGCCCGCCAATTCATAGTTCATGGTCATATCGCAATAAATGGTAGAAAAGTTAGAGTTCCCTCCTATTTAGTTAAAAAGGAAGAGGAGGACAAAATCACCTATTCTCCCCATTCTCCATTAAATGATGAATTGCATCCAATGCGTCCAAAGGTCGAGGATAAGTTGCTAATAAGGAAAGAAAAGGAGGAGGGATAAAATGGGAAAGTGGGCAATAGCGCATATATTTGCATCTCACAACAATACGATTATTACTGTAACAGATATTACTGGAGCTGAAACCTTGGCAAAATGTTCTGGAGGAATGGTAGTCAAAGCTGATAAAGATGAACCTTCTCCATATGCTGCAATGGTTGCGGCTCAAAGAGTTGCGGAGGAAATAAAAGAGAAAGGAATAGAAGGGGTTCATATAAAGGTAAGAGGTATAGGAAGAGGAAGGAGCAAAAGCCCGGGGCCAGGGGCACAGGCGGCAATAAGGGCATTGGCTAGGGCGGGATTAAAAATTGGTAGGATAGAGGATGTCACTCCTTTGCCACATGATGGTTGTAGGGAGAAAGGGGGGAAAAGGGGAAGGAGAGTATAAGGAGGGAGTAATATAAAAATTAAATTTCTTGAATTAAAAGAAAATTATGCAAAAATTTTATTTGAAGATACTGCTCCATATTTCGTAAATGCTATTAGAAGAACTTTAATTTCTGATATTCCAAAATTGGCAATTGAAAATGTAACAATTTATGATAATACTTCTGCTCTATTTGATGAAATAATTGCTCATCGTTTAGGTCTAATTCCTCTCCCAACTCGTCTTGATTTATTAAATTTCAGGGATGAATGTGTATGTAAAGGAAAAGGTTGTCCGAACTGTACCGTTCATTATACTTTAAGTAAGGAAGGAGAATGCATTGTCTATTCTGGCGATTTAAGACCTGAAGACCCAATGTGGGCTGTAGTAGATAAAAATATTCCGATAGTAAAATTGCTAAAAAATCAGAGGTTAATTTTGGAAGCTGAAGCTGAGTTAGGTATAGGGAAAGAACATGCAAAGTGGCAGGTAGTATGTGGTATAGGTTATAAATACTATCCAATAATAGAAATTGACGAAGAAAAATGCAATTTATGTAATGAATGTGTAAGAGTTTGTCCAAAAAATGTTTTGGAAATAAAAAGAAAGAAACTAGTTGTTAAAAATATTGAGGATTGTAGTTTATGCAGGAGTTGTGCAGAAGTTTGTAAAAGAGGGGCTATTAAAGTTAGAGGGGACGAGACAAGAATTATAATGCAATATGAAACAGATGGTTCTCTTTCTGCAAAAGAGGCATTAAAAGAGGCGTTAAAGATTCTATACAAAAAATATGATGAATTGGAGAATGTTCTGGGATTGAAATAGTTTTGGTTTTTTATTACACTTATTACAATTTCAAAGGAAATCTCCAATCGATCCCAACTGTTCTAAATCCTATTTTTGCTATAGGTGGCAATCTTCTCTTATGTTCTGTTTTGCTCACCATTTCATATATTCTCCTAACTTCTTTTTCATCAATACCCGACAAATTAGAAATCTTTTTGATGTCCATCCCCCTCTCAATTCCATATAAAATTAAATCCAACTTATCATATGTTATGCCTAACTCTCCTTCATCTGTCTGCCCTTTCCATAAGCCGGCGGTTGGTGGTTTTTTGATTATTTCTTCGGGTATTTCTAAATATTTGGCTATTTTATATACCTGCGTTTTATATAAGTCTCCTATTGGTAAAAAATCGCTGGCCCCATCTCCATATTTTGTAAAATACCCAACTAATAACTCCGTTTTATTTGATGTCCCACACACTAAAGCTTTTCTTGCATTTGCAAACTGATATAATAAAATCATCCTTAATCTTGCTTTTACATTTCCTAAAACAATTTCATTCATCCCTCCGCAGATATTAACAATAGTATGTATGAGAGGGGAGAGATCGATAACTTTATAGCTAATATTGAGTAGTTTCGCTATCAAACGGGAATGTTCAAAATCTTCTAAAGGCGTCGAAATATCTGGTAAAAATAGAGCATAAACATTTTCATTTCCCAAAGCCATTGTGGCTAATTTAGCAACAACAGATGAATCTATACCTCCTGATAATCCAATAACAACTCTATTGATACCTGCTTTTTCTGTATATTCTTTTATAAAATTTATTATTATCTTAACGGTTTCTTTTTCATTTATTTCAAGCATGCAAAGTTATAAAAGTAATAAATTTATTTCTTGCGATGAAAATATGCTTAGCAAATATTAATCCAAAAGTTGGAAATAAAAGTAAAAACATTAAGAAAATGAAGAAAATAATTGAAGGAGAAGAAGCAGATTTATATGTTTTTGGTGAATTATCATTAACTGGGTATATATGTAGAGAAGAAATTTTTTCTTTGGCAGAAAGTAAAGAAGGAGAATCAATAAAAGAATTGCAGAAAATTTCTAAAGAAAAAAATTGTGGGATAATTTTTGGTATGCCAATTGAAGAAAGAAAAGGAGTGGTGTACAATTCTGCTGTTTTAGTAGAGCAGGAAAAAATCAATATTTATAACAAAAATTTTTTAGCAAATTTTGGCCCCTTTGAAGAAAAATTTTATTATAAAGAAGGAGAAGATGCTCCAGTTTTTGACACAAGCCATGGCAAGATTGGACTATGCATTTGTTATGATATTTTCTTTCCAGAATTAATAAAGGCTTTTGCGTTAAAAGGAGCAGATTTAATAGTATGTATATCTGCATCACCAACTATTTCAAAAGAATATTTTGAGAAGGTTTTACCTGCTAGAGCAATAGAAAATACTGTTTTTATGGCATATTCAAATTTAGTTGGGGAGGAGGAAGGATTAACATTTTGGGGAGGGAGTCAAATATATGATGCAAAGGGCAATTTAATTGCTAAAGCTGAGGAATATAAGGAGGATTATGTTATTTGTGAAATAGATTTTGAAACGCTAAAAGAAGCAAGAATAGCGAGACCGACTTTAAGAAATACAAAATCAAGCATATTTCTAGATTTATTTGTAACCACTAAAAATTTAAAGGATACTTCTTTTTTAAAGGAAAAGTATTAAACAGCGCGCTTATACCATTTATGCAATATGATTACGAAATTGCAATAGTGGGGGCGGGAGCAGCTGGCTACACCGCCGCAATTTATGCTGGTAGAAGCGGAGCCAGTGTTGTTGTTTTTGATAAAGGGATGGGTGGGGGATTGGCGGTTGAGGCTCCGAAAATTGAGAATTATCCTGGTTTTAAAAGTATAACAGGGATTGAGTTAATGGAAAAAATGAAAGAACATGCTATAGAATATGCACAAATAAAATTTGGGGAAGAGGTAAAGGAAATTAAAGTTATGGAAGAAGGTGTGGAAATTTTAACTAATAAAGATAAATATTTTGTCGGTGCCGTTATAATTTGTACTGGTTCAAAACATAGAAAATTGGGAGTAAAGGGTGAAGAAGAATTTGCTGGAAAGGGTATTTCATACTGTGCAACATGTGATGGTTTCTTTTTTAAAGGTAAAAAAGTTGCTGTTGTAGGGGGAGGGAATAGCGCTGTTATTGAAGCAATATATTTGAAGCAAATAGGTTGCGAGGTATATGTTATTCATAGGAGGGACGAATTGAGGGCTGAGGAAGCATTAGAAAAAGAGGCAAAAGAAAAAGGTGTTAAATTTATATGGAATAGCATTGTTAAAGAAATAATTGGCAAAGAAAAAGTAGAGGCAGTAAAAATAAGGAATGTAAAAACTGGAGAAGAAAAAATATTGGAAATAGATGGCATCTTCATATCTATTGGTGAAGAACCACAAAATGAAATAGCAAAAAAGGCGGGTGTTAAAATAGATGAAAATGGCTATATCATTGTGGATGAAATGGGAAGAACAAACTTAGAAAGAGTTTTTGCAGCAGGAGATGTTACTGGAGGGGTAAGGCAAATTATAACAGCTTGTGCAGAAGGTGCTAAAGCGGCATTGGCTGCTATGAAAATTATAGGAAAGAGGAGTCCTTTCTAAATATCAAAACTTTTTAATAAACCTTTTTGTTTTACTTTAAAGCTATAGGGTGATACTCATGAGGAAAATCGTCGAAGAAGCTATAGCGAGGGCTGAAAATGAAAATCAAGTTGTATTAACTGAGGAAGAAATGAAAGAGTTAGAAGAGAGAAATAAAGAATTGGAGGAAATTTTAGCGGGATTAACAACAAATATTAAAGTTATAGGATGTGGAGGAGCTGGAACAAATACCGTTGAAAGATGTTTTGATGCAAAAATATATGGAGCTGAATTAATAGCAATAAATACAGATGCCCAACATTTATTACATGCAAAAGTTCCTCATAAAATACTGATTGGAAAGCACGTTACAAAAGGACTTGGAGCAGGTTCATTACCAGAAAAAGGGAGGGAGGCAGCTATTGAAAGCGAAAACGAGATAAAAAAGGCTTTAGAGGGGGCGGACATCATATTTATTACATGTGGCTTGGGAGGAGGAACTGGCACTGGTGCAGCACCAGTTGTTGCTAGAATATCGAGAGAGTTAGGCGCTTTAACACTTGCTATCGTAACACTTCCGTTTAGCGTGGAAGGAAGAGTAAGAAGAGAAAATGCTGAAATGGGTTTAGCAAGGCTAAAGGATGTTTGTGATACGGTTATTGTTATTCCGAATGATAAATTGCTGGAAATTGCACCTAGATTACCTTTAAACAAGGCCTTTAAAGTAGCTGATGAAATTTTAATGAGAAGTATTAAGGGAATAACTGAAATGATAACAAAACCTGGATTGATTAACTTAGATTTTGCAGATTTAAAGACGATAATGAAACAGGGAGGAGTTGCCATGATTGGATTGGGAGAGTCGGATAGTGAAAATAGAGCAATTGATGCAGTAAATGAAGCTTTATCTTCTCCTTTACTTGATGTTGATGTTAGTGAAGCATCTGGAGCATTAGTAAATGTAATAGGTGGAGAAGATATGACAATAAAAGAAGCAGAAGGAGTTGTTGAGGAAGTCTATTCTCGCATTAATCCTGATGCAACTATTATATGGGGGGCTGGAATTGATAAAAATCTTAAAGGAACAATAAAAGTAATGATTGTATTAACGGGAGTAAAATCAAAACAAATCATTGGACCAACTACACCAACTGAAGAAAAAGAGTATGGTATAGATATTATCAGATAAGATGAGCTTCATAAAGAAGGCTTGGGAGATTCAGAAAAATATAGAATATAGGTTTAAGAGATTGGGCAAAGGAAAATATGGAAGAGTATTCAAAATGGCAAGAAATCCGGATATGGATGAATACGCTAAAACATCTCAAATAACAGCAATTGGCATTCTAATAATCGGTTTCATTGGTTTCATAATATTTATTTTGGCAACTCTTGTTGCTCCTTGGATTGCTTCAAAACTTGGGATATAGGTGAAAAATGGCGAAGATTTTTGTTGTAAAAACCCAGGTTGGACAGGAAGAAAATGTTGCAAACTTGTTTGAGAAAGCGAGCAAAAGAACAGGAAAAATTTACTCAATATTGGCTCCTAAGGAATTAAGAGGATATATATTTGTTGAGGGAGAGGATATAGACACTATAAAAAGAATTGTAAGACATATGAGATATGCAAGAGAAGTATTGGATAAAGATGTTAAAATAGAAGAAATAGAGCATTTTCTCTTCCCACCCTCTGCAGTAGCAAATATTGAGGAAGGAATGATTGTTGAGTTAATTAGTGGGCCGTTTAAAGGGGAAAAAGCAAAAGTTACTCGTATTGATGAGGCAAAAGAGGAAATAACGGTTGAGCTTTTAGATGCAATGGTTCCGATTCCAATAACTGTAAGAGGGGAGCAGGTTAGGATACTCAAAAAGGAGGGAGAATAATGGCGGAGGAAGTAGAAGTTTTAGTGGAGGGAGGGAAAGCAACCGCTGGTCCACCTATTGGGCCTGCGCTTGGGCCTCTCGGCTTAAATGTTGTAGAAGTAGTTAATAAAATAAATGAGCTCACTAAAGACTTTCAAGGAATGAAAGTTCCAGTAAAAATAATAGTAGACCCTGCCACCAAAAAATATGAATTAAAAGTTGGGACTCCTCCAGCGTCTGCTTTAATATTAAAGAGGGCAAATGTGGAGAAGGGTGCAGGCGATAATAATCCCGTCGGAAACATTACCATGAAAGATGTAGTTGATATAGCAAAAATGAAAAAAAATGATTTATTGGGAAAAGATTTGAAAGCTAAAGCAAAAGAAATAGTAGGTACATGTATTTCTATGGGTATAACTATTGATGGCTTACATCCAAAAGAAATTATTAAAAAGATAGAAAAAGGAGAATTTGACGAGTTATTTAAGGAATCCTAGCCCAATAGATTTATAACTATAACTTCTATTTCTTTGCTTATTTTATTTCCCGCCTTATCATATGAAACCACTTCAATTGTGTGGGCCAAGAAAACCCTCTCATCCCAAGTCCACTCATAAGGTGATGCATCATCCTCTTTTTTGAGATTTCCATCAACATAGAATTCAACTTTTTCAATTCCTGATGTTGCATCTGATGTATCTGCAATTATCGTTATTTTTCCTATAATTAATGCCTTATTTCCTAAAATTGGAAATACTTCTCTATCGAATATATATATTTTTCCAGCTTTCGGCTTATCAATTTGAAGGGTTGGGGCAGTATTATCAATAACAAAGGTATCCGAAACATCTTTTCCAACATTATTTGATGTATCATTAGCTGAAATTTCTATTAAGTATTTCTTTCCATCTTCTAATGAGGATGTATTCCATTTATATTCGCCATCGTTTTCAGTATTTTTGACAATTAAATGCCAAGTTGCTCCATTATCTGGACTATATTTTATCGTTATCGATAAATCTTTTGCATAATTATCCGTAGCGTTCCATTTTATTGTGATAACACCTTTTATGAATTCTCCTCCTTTCGGATAAACAATTTCTACTACTGGAGGAACAGTATCAATTACTTGGAATTCGTATATACTGCTCTTATTTCCATTATCTGATGTATCTACGGTATAAATATAGAATTGATAAGTTCCTACAATGTTAAAGCTTGCATTATAATAATATACTGAATTAATATGGTTCTGGGTTATAGTTATATTATGCTCGCTCCCATCTGGATAGGTGATGTCTATAAACACATCTTTTACGGCAACATTGTCAAGGATATTACATGAAATATTAACCTTCCCACCAACCGCCTGTGGAGACGGCTTGGCTTGAATGTTTGAGATTGTGGGCGGTGATAAATCATCTATTACAAACTCATATATACTACTTTTATTTGCATTTCCTACTATATCTATTGCGTATATATAAAATTGATATGTTCCCAAATCTGTATATATCTTATTGTAGTAATATATTGAATCTGTATAATTTTGCTTTATACTTATATTATGTTTGCTCCCATCTGGATAAGTTATATTTATGAAAACATCTTGAATAGTGGTATTATCTACTATGGAGCATGATATGGTGACTGCTTCTCCTGAATCCTGCAAAGTAGGAGATGCTATTACATTTGATATAGATGGAGGAGTTGTATCGATTGTAAATGTATAGGAAATTGGTATTCCTATGTTTCCTGCTAAGTCTTTGGCTCTTACAACAAAGCTATGTTGACCATCTGATAAAATGTAGGATTCTGTTGTTTCATAGCTCCATGAGCTCCATGGTTGATTATCAATTTTATAAGAAAATAGAATTTCATTTGATGAAGTAAAATCATCTGATGCTGTCCATTCAAATGTTATTGTTGTTTCATTTGTTATTTGAGGAGGATATTGGGTAATGGTGATAGAAGGAGGAGTTATATCTATTATAAAGCTATATGATGCGTAACCAATATTCCCTATTAAATCTTTTGCTTTTACTTTAAATACATATTGTCCATCTGGTAAATCTGTATATGTTTTTGAAACAATGGATGTCCAGCTGCTCCAAGATTCGTAACCTTCAAGCATATAGGAATATAAAATTTGGGAGGATGGCGTAAAATTGTCGGAGCCTTTCCATTCAAATGTTATTGTTGTTTCATTTGTTATTTGGGGAGGATATTGAGTAATTATTATGGAGGGAGATGTAG
>JAPDJP010000029.1 GCA_029259055.1 Thermoplasmatota archaeon
AACAAGTAATGGCTGAACATGCAATGAATCATCATAATACAATGCTACAGGAGCTGCAATAATTGCATAAAATGGATTTTCCTTGCTTACTATGACAGGCATAGCATCTTTTCTTTGGATATTGGATTGGTTGTAAGTATCTAAGACGTCTGAAATTATGATTTTTCCACTTAGTAAAATAATAGCTACAATAACAATGGTTTTCTTTATCATAAGATGTAAATATTCAACTATGCTATAATTATTTCGTTTGCCTAGAAGGAAAAGTAATTATATTAATTTTTAATCCCATTTTAATGGAGAAGATAGGCAAAGATATTTTTCTATTAGGCATAATCAGTTTTTTTGCTGATGTGAGTAGCGAGGCAATTATGCCTATTTTGCCTTTCTTTATTTATAGTTTGGGAGGAGCTGGGATTGCTGTTGGTTTAATAATGGGATTTGGCGATGCCATTGCTAGCATTTCAAAAGTTTTTTCCGGTAGATTATCAGATAAAATAGGGAAAAGAAAGATATTTATGTTAACTGGCTATGGTTTATCCGCAACCTCAAAATTATTTTTTCCATTATCCGGGCAATGGTGGCACATGCTTTTATTGAGAGGTATTGAAAGAATCGGAAAAGGGCTAAGGGGACCTCCAAGGGATGCTTTAATAGGGGATTTATACATAAAGAGGAGGGGAGAAGCTTATGGAATACATAGGGCTTTAGATACTGCTGGGGCTGTGGTTGGTAGTTTATTAGTTTTGTTTCTTTTCTGGATTTTCAAATTAGATATTGTTACGATTCTCTTTATTTCTGCATCGATTGCTTTTCTTTCTCTACCCCCAATTCTTTTTGTAAAAGAGATTGTAATAACAAAAAAAGAGGAGGAAAAAAGGGAGAAGTTGCCAGAAAAATTGAGGAAATTCATATTTATTTCCACAATTTTTTCCTTGGGCAATTTTAGTTATGCTTTCTTTCTATTAAAAGTGGGTATAGAAGAAATTGAATATGCTCTTCTTTATTATGCATTTTTCAATATAGTTTATGCAATTTTAGCACCATATACTGGGAAATTATCTGATGCTATCGGGAGGAAATTGGTTATATTATTGGGATACATAGCATTTACATTGGTTTGTTTAGGCTTCGTCTTTACTCATTCATTTTATGGCATTCTTTCTATACTCTTCCCCATTTTACTATTCATATTATATGGAGTAGCTCATGCTCTTATTGAAGGTAATCAAAAAGCTTTGGTATCTGATTTAAGTAGATATAGGGGATATGCTCAAGGAATTTTCCAAATGTTTAATGGTATTGGTGTATTTTGTGCAAGCGTTATCGCTGGCGTTTTATGGGAAATATTTCCTGACTTACCAGACTTAATTTTTATATATGGAGGAGCATTATCACTTATTGCTTCTATTCTGTTGGCTATATCTGACGTTGAGTAGAAAAAAAGTTAAAAATAGGAATTTGTTTAAACATAAAGGGCGGGTCACCTAGAGGCTGGGTGGCGGACTGCAGATCCGCATACGCGGGTTCAAAATGGCTTATGCCAGGGAAATCCCGCCCCGCCCTTTATTAAAAAATTTTATGAATGTTGAATACATTCATTTCCATGATTGAGAAGACATTAGGACAAGTTTTAGATGAAACCGCTGAAAAATATCCAGATAATGATGCTTTGGTTTATTTAGAGGGGCCACGCTATACATATAAAGAATTTAAGGAAATTGTTGATAGAGTTGCTAAAGGATTGCTTAAGCTTGGAGTTAAAAAAGGAGATCATGTGGCTGTGTGGGCATATAATGTACCAGAATGGGTTATATTGCAATTTGCTACCGCTAAAATAGGAGCGGTTTTAGTTACGGTAAATACATATTATAAAGCGGCAGAGCTAGAATATTTGCTTAAGCAATCAGATACAAAATATTTGTTTTTAGTTGAAGGTTTCAAAGATGTAAATTATGTTGAAACTTTGTATAAAGTAATGCCTGAATTGAAGAAGGAAGAAGAATCTAAGAATTTTCCTTATTTCGAAAAGGCAATATTTATTGGAAAAGATAGGTATCCAGGAATGCTAAATTTTCAAGATGTGATAGATTTAGGAAAAGAAGTAAGTGATGAAGAGTTGTATGAAATTCAAAATTCATTGGATTGTCATGATGTTGTAAATATGCAATATACTTCTGGCACAACAGGATTTCCAAAAGGGGTAATGCTTACTCATTTTAATATCGTTAATAATGCTTACTGGGTAGGACAATATTTAGGGCTAAGCAATAAAGATAGAATGTGCATTCCAGTGCCATTTTTCCATTGCTTTGGATGCGTTTTATCTACGCTCAACTGCGTTATTTATGGCGCTACCATGATTCCAATAGAAATTTTTGATGCTGGGAAAGTTTTGCAAGCTGTTCACAAGGAAAGATGTACAGTTTTGCAAGGAGTGCCAACAATGTTTGTAAGGGAGCTCAACCACCCAGATTTTGATAAGTATGATTTATCTTCGCTAAGAACAGGAATAATGGCCGGCGCCCCATGCCCTGTTGAAGTGATGAAGCGCGTAATGGAAGATATGCATGCAAAAGAAATGACAATAGCATATGGACTGACCGAAGCTTCTCCAGTAATAACAATGACAAAAAGGAATGACCCATTGGAAAAGAGAGTTGAGACGGTCGGAAAAACTTTGCCTCATATAGAAGTTAAAATTGTTGAGCCAGGCACATTAAATGAATTGCCTCCTAACACGCCTGGAGAGTTAATTGCTAAAGGATACAACATAATGAAAGGATATTATAAAATGCCTGATGCAACAGCAAAAACAATAGAAAATGGATGGCTTCATACGAAGGATTTGGCTAAGATGGACAGCGAAGGCTATATTTATATCTTGGGTAGAGTAGATGACATGATTATAAGAGGAGGAGAAAATGTTTATCCTCGCGAAATAGAAGAGTTCTTATATAAACATCCAAAAATAAAGGAAGTGCAAGTTGTAGGTGTGCCACATCCAGAATATGGTGAGGAAGTGGTGGCTTTTATACAACTTAAAGAAGGAGAAGAAGCAACAGAAGAAGAAATAAAAGAATTCTGCAAACAAAATATAGCTCGTTATAAAGTTCCAAAGTATATATTCTTTACAAATGAATGGCCAATGACAGCGAGCGGTAAAATACAAAAGTTTAAGCTAAGGGAAATAGCAAAAGAAAAATTGGGAAGAAAGTAAAGGAAGCAAAAAGCATAAGTAGATAGGAATTTAATCAATATGGCGAGAAAGAAAGTTATAGCTTTTCCTCCCAAGAAAAGAAAATATGGTGCTCATGAAAAAATAAAGGAAGCTGTTAAGAAAAAATTAGAAGAACAAGAATACGAAGTAATTGATTTGAAAACAGGATTAAAAACTCATGAAATATTTAGAAAATGGTTTGGAAAAGAAGTAGAAAGAGATTATTTTGGGCAAGGAAAAGAAGAAGGAAAATATCCGGATCTAATAGCAAGAAAAGGAAACGAAATTATTATCATAGAAATTAAAAGCAGGAAAGAGTTAAGAAGATTAAAAGAACAGCTTGAAAACTACCAAAAATTAGGAAAAACGATATTTTCTCTTCATGTAATCAATACAAAAGCAAAGGCCTTCTCTTTAATTTTCCAGTAGCGGGGTCAACTTCAAATCCAAATGTTTCCAATACAATTACTCCAAGCAATATTTTATCTATGAAATCTGATATCCAAACATCAAACAATGATTCTTTATCCTCCAATTTTATCCAAGCTCTTCCCCTTTTAACTTTTACAATACCTGCTCCTGTCATAACTTCTTCTTCCATAATTGGCTTTATGCCCAGCTCATTAGCAATTTTTTCTGGCAATGCTGTTAAAGTAGCGCCAGTATCAACTAAAGCTTTTTGTTTGACAGATTTTTTCTTTTCCATATCAGAAATAACAACATCTACCCATGTATGTCCCATGCTTCTTATTATATAAATCATGTTATAAATTTTTTTAAGATGCTTTTCTTTTTCTTAACGCTATTATTATAGCTACAATAAAAACAAATAATTCAAAGCCAGCAATTCCTTTTTTCTTATTTTTTACTTCAATTTGAATAGTAATGTTGCTATAATCTATGCCGTCATAGCAACGTGCTTCTATTACATGCAACCCATCGCTCAATTTTGTTGTATCTAATGTATGATTCCAATTTATTGTTCCACTTACATTTATCCATTCTTCTCCATCTATTCTTATTTCTACTTTTTGTATTGTTTCATTTCCATCTATATCCCATGCTTTTCCTTTTATAACAATGCTTCCTTTAACAATGCTTCCATTAGCAGGCTCTATAATTTCTATGAAAGGCTTATGATTATTAAAAACATTTACCTTAATTGAAACAATATCAGAATACAATTCTCCATCATATGCTCTTGCTTCTATAGTATGCCATCCGTTTTCTACTTGGCTAGTATTCCATTCATATTGCCATGATGTAGTTCCATTTACAACAATCCAGTTACCATCTATTTTTATTTCCACTTTTTGCAAAGTCTCATTTCCATCTTCATCACTTGCCTTACCCTGTATTGTTATCACTCCACTTACAGTTGCACCATTACTTGGATAAATTATTGTAATAACAGGAGGATGATTTGGAGGAGGTGGAGGTGTATATTCCTCTGTTGTAAAATGCCATGTCTCGCTACTATTTTTAGCTCCATGCTCATCCCATGCTACTATTCGCCAATAATAAGTTGTTGAATATTGTAGCATTCCAGGATTATAAGAATTTGAAGTTATGTTGCTAGCCACTTTTGGAGGATTTAACGAAGTTCCAAAATAAACATCATAAGTTATTGTATCTCCATCCTCATCATAACATTGCCATATTAAGTTTGTTGTTATAGCAACATTTGTTTCACCATTTGCAGGATAAGGTGAATGAGGCATCATGGGAGGATCATTTACTGGCAAAATTGTTATTGTTACTTTTGCTTCGTTTGAATAAGCAGAACCATCGTATGCTTTGTATGTAAATGAATCTGTTCCATAATAATTTTCATCTGGAGTATAAGAAAATGAGCCATTTTCATCTAAATTAAGTTTTCCATGATTTGGATTACTTACCAATTCTGCTGTTAAAGCATCATTATCAACATCTGTATCATTTGACAATATTCCTGGAGCAATCACTATTAAATTTTCATCTTCATTTGTTGTATAGCTATCATCATTTGCAACAGGAGGATCATTTACTGGCAAAATTGTAATATGAACTGTAGCATTATCTGTTGAATCATCAGAATCAATTACTTCATAAACAAATGAATCAGAGCCATAGTAATTTTCATTTGGTACATATGTTATTGTTCCATTTGCATTTATTGTAGCTATTCCATGAGATGGCTGAGAAATTATATCATTTAATTCTGGAATTCCATCTTCAACATCTGTATCATTAGCAAGAACATCTATAACAATAGAAGTATCTTCATTTGTTGTATAGCTATCATCATTTGCAACAGGAGGATCATTTACTGGCAAAATTGTAATAACAACATTTGCAACATTTGAAACAGCTCCATCATTGTCTTTTATTGTATAATTGAATTTATCATTTCCATAATAATTTGGATTTGGTATGTAACTGATGGTTCCGTTCGAATTCACAATTGCATTTCCATGTAAGGGTGAACCGACAATATTGACAGATGTCAAATTTAAGCTACCATCGCTGTCATAATCATTTGAGGAAACATTTATTGTAATAGCAGTATCTTCATTTGTTGTAGCATAGTCATCTACTGCAACAGGGGGAGCATTAGCTACTATTATTTGTTCCGTTATTGTTGCGGTAGAGCCATTATTATCTCTAACAATTAGGGTTACATTATATACACCATCATTTGCATACCTATGCTGTGGATTCTGTTCATAACTTACATTTCCATCTCCAAAATTCCATGTCCAATTTACAATATATCCATCAATATCTGTTGAATTATCAAAGAAAAATATGGTTTCAAAACTGTGTGGGTATTTAGGTGAGTAATAAAAATCTATGCATGGAGGAATATTTACGTAAATTTGAAATTTAGTTTCATTTGATATAAATCCATACCGACTCGCATTTATTGTAATATTGATTATACTGCCTTGAGAATCATTTACAATGAACTTAAGATGGTAAATTCCTTCTTCGTATGTTATGTTCATTATCTGCAGAGCTTCATCAGTAGTGATATTTATAGTGGCATTTATAGGAACTTCTCCAGCTAGCACTTGAAATGATATATTATATAACCTACCTGCATTGACCACATCTGGAAAAGAAAGAATATTTAGCGATAACTTTTCAGAGAATATAGTTCCTTCATTTGGATCCGTGCCATTTTCAATCTCTGCATAAAATGGTATCCCGTCTTCATCTAAATCCCATTTTGTTTCATTTGTGCTTATGTTCCTCAAAACTTCTGCAGATACATTCCAGTCATGAAAAACTATGTTTCCATCTTCAGTAACATTTACGCTTGGATTCTCTCCAGATTCAATAACACAAGTTGTATAATTTAAAGTGCAATTTATGTTTCCTTTCATAACTACTTCAAATCTAACCTTTGTTCCTTTGGGAACAAGAATATACTCTTCAATAAATTGATCTCCAGAATATACAGCTCCAGGTATTTCACATTCATATTCTCCAGTAGTATAATTTAATCCAACATGCAGCCCATTTTCAGTATAAGCATGTAAGTCAATATCTGCTGATTGATTTATAGCAACACTAAGAGATTGACCATTATCTATTAATGTTTTAACTATGGTACCTTGCAGATTTGCATAATCTGATAGACTGTACTTTACTTCTACTTTGTGTTTGTATTCTCCATCTTTAACTTGTAACCCATGATATATGAATTTCATGCCAGTTTGGGGATCAAAATATTCATTTTCTTTTCCTGTTGTTGAAGGATCATCAGCATATAGAGTAGGATAAATAATCTGTTTGTCGGTAGAATGCTTTCCTTTTATCGCTTCGGTAAACCCCCAAGGAAGCAAACCAAATAACTTTATATAGTGTTTATAAATCACTATCCCAGGTTTATCATTCCTCCATTGCCACCAATCGGGATCATTTGAAGGATATTCTTTGCGAGCTTCTAAATAGTAATAGGGAGTAGCCCAACCTGCACCACTAAGAGGTCTAACAGATATGATTTCATCTTTATATTGTAAGTCCGAATAATTTTTCAAATAAAATATAAGTGGCAAAACCAATGTATAGGCTTTTTCTTTTAGCCAATTCTTTATTATTTTATTTTGACAAAATATCGGTGCTGGTGGGTCTCCAAGTTCTCCATCTCCCATGAGACCCCAATAATATATATTTCCAGATGTGACTCTACCCTTTTCAAAATAATAATCATCAAATTTTAATACTGCATGACCAAGCTCATGAGCAATTATAGGCCAATCATCTGCTACATTGTCACAAGCGATGAAAAAATCCCATGTAGTAGCCCTAAAACTGAATCCAATCCAATCTGAGGTATCTTGGATGGCCAATATTGCATCATAATTTTCACTATCTACTGAGGATAAAACATCATTTGCATATTTTTGTGGGGGGAATAAATTTCTTCTCCCTTGTAATAGTTATAGAAACTTTCTAATTTAATAGCATTATGAAAAATAAAACTCAGATTAACTTTATTGAACGATTCCTTTTTGTAATAATCGATTATTTTGTATAATTTATATTTTAGCTGGCTTTTTATGTTCTCTATAATGTACTCCTTGTGGTTTTCCTGTTCTTCATAATATGTCGGCACGACCAATACATGATGAGTAGCCGTATCTGGAATTTCTATTGTTTTTGTAACTTCTGATGTTTGTCCCTCATCATCTGTAACTCTAAGCTTTATGTTAAAATCAGTTTCGTTTATTACATAAAGGAGTAGATAATCATTCGCTTTTTCTTCATCGATAATGCCGTCATTATTCAAATCCCATTCGTATTTGACGATACTTCCTCCATCTGGATCATAAGAAGCAGAGGCATCCAAGTATATTTGGTTTCCTAACTCAGGACTTGATGGATACCATGTAAAATCAGCAAATGGCTTTTGTTGCAATTCATTCGTATCCAATTCAATATAAACCTCTTCATTTCCTCCATTTGAAGTTATGTAGATGTAGCCATCATAATGTTTTCCAGCTTCCAATCCAGTTGTATCTACATGCACAGTTATTTCATCTATTTCAGTTGTAGTTGTTCCTGATGTAGAGCTAACACTTGCCCATGATAATGATTCGCTTATACTCCATGATAATGTTCCTCCTCCTTTATTTTCAATATAAAAATTCCAGTCTGCTTCCTCACCAACATCCATATTTCCAAAATCATGAGATATTGGATGAACATATAAAATAGGATTTTCTCCTTCCCATGGCTCAGTAAGCCATGGCTCATATATTACATTGCTACTGACTGCATCTCCTGAGCCTGGTCCAGCTACAGAAGGACCATCAGCAGAGCCCCACCAATTATAGGAAGCATCAACTTTGTATTCTGGATCAGAATTGTAATTGTAAACACCATAATTAGTGTTATTGTAAATATTGCAGTAATGAATTTGGTTGCATGAGGAATAATGATGCCAGATGCCAAAATAGTTGTTACTTGTTATGTTGCAATGGGAAATATTTACATCGTCGCAATGCGCAATTTGTATCGCTACATCGGTATTCTTAATATTTATATTTCTTATTTCAAAATTACTACAATTTACCAATATAATCTGCCCTACTTCTATTCCATTTAAAATAATGTTATTTTCATTTTTGTAATACAACAGTGGTTTTCCATTTACTGTATTGTTATATATATTATGAATGAAAATAGATAAATCCGCTTCTTTCCATTCACCCATCATAATTCCATCATTAATAAAGTTACAATTATAAATTGAAATATTATAGGATGCAAAAATATATATACCTCGGCTATTGTTGCAAATGCTATTATTATAAATCTTATTATTTGTAGAAGAGGTGCAATCTATACCTATCTGATTGTTTAAAATATTGCAATTGTAAATTTTATTATCTTTAGAAAGACTTATGTCAAAAGCAACGCCATTATTTGAAATATTGCAATTGCAAATCTTGTTGTTGTAGGAATTACTAAATTATTAGAATGCCTTCTCCATTATTTGAAATATTGCAATTGCAAATCTTGTTGTTGTAGGAATTCCAATAAAAAACACCCTTCTCATTGTTTGATAGGCTGCAATTGCATATGCTTATATTGTTGCAGTACAAAATTTCTATTCCAGAAACCGTATTGCTTACGCTAAAATTGGTTACTGAGAAATTATTGCAGTTTGCAAGTATAATTTGTCCTGCTTCTATTCCATCTAAAACAATGTTATTCCCATTTTTGTAATACAACAATGGTTTTCCATTTACCATGTTATTAGATATATTATGGATCATATAAAATGATGAGCTACCCTTTATCAAAATCCCGCTATTTTTGAAATTGCAACTATTAATTATAGTGCCACAGGAATTAGCAATTTCTAAGCTATTGTTGCTTATGTTACAATTGTAAATTTCATTATAAGAAGCATGGCAACCAACCGCAATGCCTTTTCCACCATTGTTATTTATGTCACAGTTGTAAATTAAATTATTATTGGAATAATCTAACCATATACCACCACCATTGTTGCATACCTCACAGTCGTAGATTGAATTATAATGGGAAAAACTAAACCATATACCCTCAAAACGATTGTTGTTTACATCACAATCACAAATTTTATTATTATTTGTAGATGCCGTTATACCACTATTACCGCATCTTATTTTAAATCCAGATATATTAACTTTCTCGCAAACTATTCTTACAACATCTCCTGCATAGCCTCCATCTATTATTGTGGTTTCTTTATCTTCTCCTACAAGAGTAATGGATTTATTTATTACTACATTTTCATAATATATTCCGCTATAAACAAAAATTGTGTCTCCATCATTTGCATCATTTATTGCATCTTGTATGCTTGTATAGTTGTTGGGGCCGGAGCCTCCTACATACAAGATTTTACCTTTTGATGATGTTTCATTTATAATATTTGCATTATTTTCTTTTATTACAGATATTCCAATAATTAATCCTAATGCAAAAATACCGATAACAAATATCGGCATTTTCATGATTTAACCTCCTTATTATTTATTATTATAATTTTTAAAAAATTTGCCACTTGTTATGGCAATCTCCTTATTTCCTCGATTTTATCGAAGTCTTTATCAAAAGAATATATTTCCTTAATTCCTTCTTTTTTCATTATGTAGATGGCTAAACAATCATTTACATCTACCTTATATTTTTTCATTAATTCTATTGCAATTAAATATTCCTCTTCTGTTATTCCAACAATTTTAAGATTTTCTAGAGAATATAGAGTAGTTAGAATTGAATTTAACGCTTCTATTGACAAAGCTTTTTCCAAAATGTTTGCTACCTCTGAAATATGAACAACAGTCGTTATAAATTTTTCTTTTCCCTCTATTAATTTCCTTACAATTTCTTTTGCTTTCTCTTTCATAAACTTTTGCTTTTCTGTTAGCCTACCTTTAGGCTTGTAAAAAGCATATATGAATATGTTGGCATCTAAAAATCTCATTTTATCTTATAAATTTTCTTTTCAAATTTTTCCCAATCATCTATATTCATGCCAAAATCTACCTTATCAAAAAATTTTGTTAAATCAATCTTTTTAATGGGAATTATTTTTAAACAACCTTTTTCTTTTAAAACAAAAACTCTTTTTTCTTTTCCTATTTCCTTTTTTCTCCAATCAGCAGGTATTATGATGCGTCCTTGTTCATCAATTTTTTTTATCTCTACTTCCATTTTCACCAATTTTTAAAAAATTCACCAATATTTATTGTTTTTGGTGAAAATGAAAAATTTGGGGTTGTTGAACAAATGGAAGTGTCATTAGCTATTATTACAGGAGAGGAATTTACTATAACAACATCTTTTTTGACATAATCTTTTCCAATACTTGTAACTATAGAAAATAAGATGATGTAAAATATGCATACTCAGTATAATCGTGACTGTTCAAATGAAAGAATTGTTATCATGTCATTAATGCATGAGAAGAATCTGCTACAGCAACATCCTCTTTCATTTCATTATATTAACAAACACAAACACCACAAAACCTAAAATATCTCCTTTTATATTCCATAAAATGCCAGCTGTTGAAGTAAAAAATTTAGTTAAAAGATACGGAAGAATTGAGGCAGTAAAAGGTGTTTCATTTAGCGTAAAGGAAAATGAAATTTTTGGGCTTATAGGCCCAAATGGAGCTGGAAAAACGACTATTCTACGCATCTTAGCAACTTTAATCAAAAAAGATGATGGTGAGGTGAAAATTTTTGGATATGAATTGGAAAAAGATGATGATGAAATAAGAAAAATTATTAGTTATTTGCCAGAAGAAGCAGGTGCCTATAAAAATATGACAGGCTATCAATATCTTACATTCATATCAAATTTTTTTGACGGCAAAAGCATGGTAGAAGATGGCATAAAAATTTCAAAGCTGGGAAAAAGAATAGATGATAAAATAGAAAATTACAGTAAGGGTATGATAAGAAGATTATTGTTAGCAAGGGCTTTGATGACGAAGCCAAAGCTTGCCATTTTAGATGAGCCAACCGCCGGCTTAGATGTAATAAATGCTCATGAAATCAGGAATATAATAAAGGAATTTGCAAAGAAAGGAACTACTTTTTTAATCTCCTCTCACAACATGCTGGAGGTAGAATATATATGCGATAGAATTGCTTTAATAAATGAAGGAAAAATAATTGAAATCGACTCCCCTTCCAACTTAAAGAAGAAATATGATGCGAAAAACATTGAAGAAGTATTTGTAAAGGTGGTAAAATGAGTAGTAAAATGCTTCTAAATATTATTAAAAAAGAAATAAGGGAGTTGCTTACTCCTGCTACAATTTTGCCTGTAATCTTAATGTTCATTATATTTGCTGGAATGGGGAATTTTTTTGGAGAAGCGAAAGAAAAAGCTCAAGCTAAGCCTAAAATTGGTTTAGCTTGCTATGATAATGGTAGTATAGCCAGTATATTTGTTAAAACACTAGAAGAAAAATGCAAAATAATTACAAAAAATGAAAGTATAGAAGAAGTTAAGGAAAAGGAGGGTATCGCTTTAATCAAAATTCCCTCCAATTTTTCTTCCAATATAGAAAATTTTTCTATTGCAAAAATAGAAATTTATTGGATTGTAAAGGAAATAGGCATTGCCAATACCATATCATTAGAAAGTTTAAGGAAAAAAGTTGAAGAAGCTAAAAAAGAAGTTATAAATTATGTTTTGAGTAAAAAAGGAATAAATGCTTCTTTTGCTTCAGAACCTTTTACTTTAGAAGAAAAAACAATTTTTAAAGAAAAGGAGATAAACATGCCACCATCTTTTCTTTTCCAATTCCTTTCAACGCAATCTACAACTATCCCAATTATTGTCATGATCATAATTTTGACCTCAGGAGGAATGGTAATTACTTCAATGGGAATGGAAAAAGAAAACAAGACTTTAGAAACATTGCTAACTTTGCCCATCAAAAGGCGCACTATAATAGCTGGAAAAATAATCGGCGCCGCCATAGTTGGCTTTATTATAGCAATTATATATTTAGCTGGCTTCTCATATTATATACAATCTTTTTCTACGGAAAGAATTGTTTTAACTGGCTTTAAACTCAGCATTGTGGACTATTTCATTATAGCCCTATCATTATTTTCTGCTTTATTAGCCGGTTTAGCAATATGTATTGTGATAGGAAGCTTTGCAAAAAATTACAAATCAGCCCAAACTCTAACTTTGCCCATTTCTGCTTTGGCGATAATCCCAATGTTTGTAATAATGTTCAAAGGATATGCTTCCTTACCCTTTACATTAAAGGCAATAATTTTTGCCATACCATTTTCTCATCCAATGATGGCGCCTTCTTTTCTTCTAATGAATGAATATGGCATTGTGTTTGCTGGTATAGCTTATTCGTTGATCTTCGCTATAATATGCATTGCAATAGCCGCCTATATTTTCAAAACAGATTTATTACTTGTGGGAAGAATAAGAAATAAATGACTAGTCCATTATTTCCACAAATTTCTGTTTCTCTACATCAAATAAACCATTACAACTTATTCTTATTTCTGGAATAACCAATAAAGTCAAAAAGGAAATGATTTTAAATGGATTTTCTTCGCATCCTAATTCCATAGCATATTCTATTACTTTTTCAAATTTTTTAGCTACTTTCTTTGCCTTCTCATTGCTCATTAACCCTGCTATTGGTAAATCTAATTTTACAATTTTGTCATCTATTGCAACAATTCCTCCACTTTTTATTTCATTAACTGCCATTGCCATTTTATTTTCCTCTCTGCCTAATACAATAATGTGATGACTATCATGACTTATGCTACTAGCTATTGCCCCTCTTTCCATTTTTAATTTTACGAAACCCAAGCCTATCTTGCTATTTCTTCTATTTATTACAGCTACCTTTAAAATTTCATTACTAGCAATTACATTTCCTTCTTCAGCATTTAAAACAGCTTTTCCCTTCTTTGTTATTATCTGATTCGGAACGGGCTCAATAACATTTACTCTAACTTTTTCTTTTTCACAATGTATATAAAAATCTTTTGCTTCCATTTTCCTTATTTTTATAAAACTTTTGAATTTCTTTGGCTCCGCTTCCTTCAAGCATTTTTTATTTTTCACTATTTGTTTTCCATTTATATAAACATCTATAACATCCATTTTATTTAAATTATCAACAACTACAATATCTGCTTCCTTACCCACTTCTATTATTCCAGTATTTAATTTGTAATGTTTTGCTGGATTAATTGTTGCCATTTTTATTGCTTTTATTTCATCTATTCCATATTCTATTGCTTTTTTGATAACCATATCCATATGTCCTCTTAATAAATCATTTACCAGTAAATCATCAGTAACTAAAAAACATTCATCATAATTTAAACCAAGTAAATCCCTTAAATTCTTTGCTGAGCTACCTTCTCTTATCATTACTTTCATTCCCAATGATTGCTTTTCTTTCGCCTCTTCATAACTAACAGATTCATGACAGGTAGAAATACCACAAGAAATGTATTTTCTTAATTTTTTTCCTGTTAGCAAAGGAGCATGCCCATCCACTGGTTTTCCATATTTTTTAGCAATCTCTATTTTTTTCAAAATATCTTTTTTTCCTTTTAAAACGCCAAAATAATCCATTACTTCCCCCAAAGCAACAACATTTGGCATTTCAAAAAGCTCTTCAATTTCTTCTATGCCTATTTCCATCGAATCATCAAAAGGAGATGCTGGCACACATGAAGGCAAAGCAAAGAAAAATTTTATTATTGAAGCATCTTTCATCATATATTTTATTCCTTCTATACCCGCAACATTTGCAATTTCATGAGCATCTGTAACAACTGCTGTTGTTCCATGAATAACAGCTATTTCAGCAAATCTCGAAGGGCAAAGCAAAGAACTTTCTATATGGACATGAGCATCAATTAATCCAGGAATGATATAGCTGGAAATATTTCTATCAATTTTCTTTAAATTTTTTATTCTATTCCCTTCTATTTCTATTCTGGCGGGATATATTTCTTCATTTTTTACGTCCACAAGATTTCCTTCAATATACATAACGCTATTAGAATTAAAATTAATTCTGGCAGTTCTATAAAGAATGTTTTGCTCTCACCAATCATTTTGTTATAAAGAAAATTCACCATCCATGGAAGAAAATCATTTATTCTATCCCATGGAGCATGACCTTCTCCCTCTAATGGATGCAACTCGCAATATACCCCAACTTCCTTACATCTCTTGCTAATATTTAACGCCTCGCTATAAGGAACTCCCTTATCTTCTGTGCCATGAATAATGCATACTGGCGCTTCGCCAGCATCTATTTTGCTTACATTGTCATATAATCCACCCCACAAATCAATACATGCCGAAACATTTGAAGAATACCCTTCATTTCCGCTATTTCCCTCATATTCTGGCTCTGTTAGGTATGTAGCATGCAAAGCCGTTATTGCTCCTGCTGAGCCTCCCACCAAAGCAATTTTGCTTGTATCAATACGCCATTGTTCGGCATATCTTCTGAAATATCTTACCGCTGCTTTAGCATCATGCATTGCCTGTGTTATTGCTTTTCCTGTAACATTTCCTGGCTTCTGAAGCCTATAATTTATCGATGCTGTCACATAGCCACGTTTTGCAAATGTTTTACAAAGAAATACCCATTGTTTTGTTGCTTTATCTCCTCCCGTAAAACCGCCACCATGTATGAAGATAATTAAAGCTCTTTTGCTTGCCTTATCTCCATGCGGTTCATATACATCCATTTTTAGTTGGACGAGATTGCCCTCGCTATCGTAATTTTCTCCATAAACGATATCTTTTGTTACATCAACTTTAAAAAATATTTGATGCTTGTATCTTATTCCAAAAGGATTTTTTGCATCTGCAAAAGGTATCAATATTAGAGCAATACATATTACGACTAATTTTTTCATAAATGGTATTTAGGAAGAGAAATTAAATATTTACGGTATTAAAATACTATTAGAAGCAAAAGCAAACTTATTATTAGCATCGCTACCCATACTTGCAGATTCCATGCAAAAATTTTTCTTCCATCCAATGGTCCAAAAGGCAGTAGATTGAAAAAAGCCAAGAAAATGTTTACAAATGCAATTGCTCTTGCAATTTGTAAATTCGTTAGTTCAAAAATAATGAGAAATAATATTGCCACTCCAATATTGGCTGTTGGGCCTGCTGCTGATATTTTACCGCTCTCTTCTAAAGAAGGCATTCCATAAATCATTACAGCTCCTGGAGCAGCAAATAGAAAACCAGCAAAGCTTAAAAGTAGGGCAAAAAGTAAACCCTGTGGAAACATTCTATATTCTGACCAATAGCCATATTTAATTCCCATATATTTATGAGCGATTTCATGACAAGCAAAAGCTGTAATAACAGCTAAAAAGGAAATTGGAATGAACAAATAAAAAGATGAATAATATGGAAATGAAGTAACAATAGAGAAGGCTATGGTTAAAACAATAATTGATATTAACAATTCCTTAATTTCCTCCCTACTGAATCTCAATTTAGGCTTTAAATAAAAATAATCCCGCCCAAATGGGATTTCATGAAATGAATAATAAATCTTCCTATCCATAGATAGAAAATTCGCATCATTTATGAACTTTTTCATATAGAATCAGTGCATTCTCAAGCATTGAAGCAATAGTAACAGGCCCTACCCCGCCTGGCACTGGCGTTACTGCCTTTGCCTTTTTAAAAGCATTTTTATCAACATCTCCGTATACTTTTCTTTCCTCCTTTTTTATTCCAGCATCAATTAATACGCAATTCTCGTTTATCATATCTTCTTTTATTAATCCTTTAACACCAGTTGCAGTAATCAATATTTCTGCTTTTTTTGTATGTACAGTTATATCTCTTGTATAAACATGACAAATTGAAACAGTAGCGTTCCTTTTCAACATTAACATTGCTAACGGCTTACCTATTATATTGCTATGGTTTATTATAACAACTTCTTTTCCCTTTACATCTATTTTTTCATGTTCCAGAATTTTTAAAATAGCTTTTGGAGTACATGGTATGATTTCTTCATTTCCCAACAGGATATTTCCTATATTATATGGATGCATTCCTTCAATATCCTTATTTATACTTATTTTGCTAACGAGTTTGATAAAATCCAATGGAATAGGAAGTTGAATATTTATGCCAGTTACACTTTTGTCTTCATTATATTTTTCAATTTCTTTTTCTACTATACTTTGATTTCCTTCTAATCCCACAATTTCATGTTCAATACCAACTCTTTTACAAGCTTTATCTTTTAATTTTGCAAAAAGCCAAGATTCTTCATTTCCTTCTATTACTATTGTAACAATTTTTATTTTTTTATCTTCCTCCATTATTTTCTTTTTTATTTCTTCTTCTATTTCCCTCGCTATCTTTCTGCCATCTATAATATGCATATTTTTAATTGCTTCTAAAATTAAAAAATTTAATCTTCAAAAGATTTTTTAATCTTTAAACAATAAAGATAACAATGAAAGTTTGCTTTATTATGGATAGATGGGAAGATATAGAACCAGAAGGAGATTCAACATTAAGAGTAATTCATGAAGCAGCATTAAGAGGGCATGAAATAGGCATTTTATATATCAACGATTTGCTAATAAAAAAGAATATTCCTTATGGCTTCTTTAAAATTCTAAAAAGTGACAAAATCGCAGAAGATGCTGTTGAGTTCTATAAAGAAGCAAAATTCAATGAAGAACTCCTTCCAATTAAAGAATTTAATGTAATTTTTTTAAGAAAAGACCCTCCTTTAGATTACTTATCTTTGAATTTTCTAGATTCTATAAAAGATGAAGTCTTTACAATAAACAATATTGACGGGGTAAGAAAAGCAAATAATAAGCTATATCTTACAACATTTAAGGATTTTGATTTTATTCCCGAAACATATATTTCAAATAACGTCAATTATCTACTTAACATAATAAACGAAAATCCCGATAGAAAAATGATTCTAAAGCCAGTCGCCGGATATGGAGGGTGCGGAGTAATACTTTTAGAGAAAAGCGCCAGGAAGAATTTGCGCTCAATTTTGGAATTTTATACAAATGGAGGACGAAATTATGTGATTTTGCAAGAGTACATTGAGGGTGCAGAAAAAGGCGATGTCAGAGTAATAATGCTAAATGGTGAGCCAATCGGAGCTATGCGGAGGATACCAGCAGAGGATGATATAAGGTCCAACATACATGCTGGAGGAAGGGCAGCTCAACATAAGCTAACAAGTAAAGAGGTAGAAATCTGTAAAAAAATAGGCAAAAAGTTGGTGGAAGATGGTCTTTTCTGGGCGGGTTTGGATATCATAGAAAATAAACTTATCGAGGTAAATGTTGTAAGTCCTGGAGGTATTGCGGATATCGAACAACTTTCTGGAGAGAAATTGCAACGTAAAGTGGTTGATTTCTTTGAAGAAAAATGCTCCAATTAAGTATTAAAGAAATAGTAAATAAGATTAGGAAGGAAGAAGAATTTTCATGTAGGGCGTCGAATAATTCTTTTTCTATTGCTATTGAAAATTATGTGCCATTTGTTTGTGCTGCAATTCATAATGGAAATAATTTAAGGGAGGAATTAAAAAGAAAAATTGCTTTATCTGACTTTGAGAGATGGTATGAAGAAGACCCTTTAACGGGAGAATTTATTTCCTCAATGCCAATTAGGATTATAGCCCATGATTCAAGATATGAATATGATTTGAACAGAAGCCCTGATAAATGTATATATGAAAAAGCTTGGGGAAAAATTGTTTGGAGAATCCCCCTCACTTGGGAAGAAAAGAGAAAATCACTGAAAAAATACTATCAATTCTATAGAGTAGTTGATGCTTTAATGGAGAAATTATTGGAAAAATTTGGAAAATGCATTGTTTATGATATTCATTCATATAATTATAAAAGGATAAAAGGCGATACCCCACTTTTTAATCTTGGAGTAGAGAGAATCGATACCGAAAAATATGGAGAAATTATTGAGGATTGGCGTTCACAGCTATCAAAAATAAAGATTTCTGGAATAAAGAATAGAGTAGGAATTAATGAAGTTTTTAAGGGAAGGGGATATTTTTTGGAATATATAACAATGAAATTCGATGATGTTTTGGTTTTAGCTACTGAAATAAAAAAGGTATATTGCAATGAAACTACTGGAGAAATTTATCCAAATATAGTGAGGGAATTAAAAGAAGGGTTGGAAAAGAGTATCATAAAAAATGCTGAATTTTTCATGAGGTAAATTAAAATATGCATTAGTATTCCTCATTTTATGAAAAAGGATCTAATTTCAATGCTTGATGTTAAAAATGATTTAGAGAAAATCATTGACAATGCTATTGAAATGAAAAAAGGAAATTATGAAAAATTTATGAAGGATAAAACAATGGCAATGATTTTTGAAAAAGCCAGTACAAGAACAAGAGTTTCTTTTGAGGTAGCAATGCATAAGTTAGGAGGACATGCAATTTTTTTGAGTAAAAACGATATACAGCTTGGAAGAGGAGAAACAATTGAGGATACTGCCAGAGTTCTAAGTAGATATGTAGATGTAATTATGTATAGAGCTTTTGACCATGAAAATGTAAAAGAATTAGCAAAACATGCTTCCATCCCTGTGATAAATGGACTGGATAATGAAGAGCACCCTTGCCAAGTAATTGCAGATTTATTGACAATTAAGGAAAAAAAGGGGAAGTTAAAGGGTTTAAAATTGGTTTATTTTGGAGACGGTGACAATAATATGGCTCATTCTTTGCTTTTAGGATGTGCAATAGCTGGTATAAAAATAAAAATTGTCTCTCCTCGCAAATACTGGCCAAATGAGTATTATGTAAATAAAGCAAGGGAATTAGGAGGGAAGGTAGAAATAGAGGAAATAAACGAAAATTCGGCGGGAGAGGCGGATGTTGTGGTTACAGATACGTGGGTTTCTATGGGGGATGAAGCAGAAAAAGAGGAAAGAATAAAGAATTTTAGAGGGTATACTGTAGATAGCCAAGTAATGGCGAGGGCGAAAGAAGATGCAATTTTTATGCATTGCTTACCAGCTTATTATGGATATGAAGTAACCAAGGAGGTTGCATATGGAAAAAATTCGGTAATATTTGACGAAGCTGAAAATAGACTCTGGGCGCAGATGGCAATATTAAAGTGGATATTTCTGGATTAGTAAAATTATATTAAGCTTAAATCCTCTACCTCCACATTTTCAACATTTTCAACATTTTTTATTTTTTCCAATAATTCATCTGGACTCTGATCAGGCATTATGATTTGGAGACTAATTGCTTTTAACCCAAAAGCGATTGGAGTTATGTCTGCTTTTACAAGCTGTGCATAATCTGGCAGAGCCTTTGTTACTTTTTCTTTCAAATCTTCTATATTTACATCAACCCCGGAAGGCATTACCCTTATTTTTATACCGACCTTTCCCATTTTATCACGGCCCCTCAAAACCACATTCTGGACATTTATATTTTGCGGATTGACTTCTACACGTTTTACATCTTTTTATTATATATCCGCATTCTGGACACGGAAATTGAGTACAACCTTCTTCTACTAATCCTTTTCCGCAACTTATGCATCTTCCTTCAAGCATGTTATTGGTATGGAATGGTTATATTTTAAACTTCTGGTTATGTTTAAGTTATATGCTATATCCTATATATAAAATAAAATTATTATTCATTATTCATTATTCAAAAAATTTTTAATATATAAAAATTATAAAAAATTGGGGACAGGAGAGGAAATGATTTTTGCCTCCAGGGCTTTTCTCTCCCTCTCCTGTCCCCAATAAAATATAAATTTGAAATATATAAATGTTTTCATTTTGTTAGCAATTTGCTATTAAATTTTGTGAGGTTCCAAATGACCGGAATTATACTGTTGCAGTAGAAAATTCAACCCACAGAACATACTAAGCGATCTGATAGCAGCAATAAGCTTACAGGATTCAATATATTTTGTTGTTACTACAATTTACGGAGATACAAATTCATATAATTTTTCTATTTCTGGATTAACTTTTCCCCATCTTATAGTGGAAAAAATAATGTCCACCATTTCTGGCTTTTCCAAAAGATATTCTTCATATTCCTTTCTTATGTTATCATAATATTTTCTTGCAGTTGCCCAATCTTTCGCAGCGAAAATGATTATCCAGTCATATGTTCCATTTATATAATATGCATCTATGAGGCGAACTGCAAGCCTCCCTGGAATATCTTTTTTATGCCTGTTAATCTGCAATTCAACTTGTTCTTTTGTAAGAGGTTTCATTTTCATGAAAACCATGAAAAGTTTCCATCCAATTTTTTCTTCATTTACAACAGCGGTATAGCCCCAGATTGTTTTAGTTTCTTCCATCTTCTTTATTTTTCTCCAAACTTTTTGCCTGTATGTTTTACATTTTTTGGCTATCTCCTGTATGCTTTGCCTCGCATTTATAAGCAATTCATCCAGAACCCTATCAATTTTAAACAGAGTAGTGTTACTATTATACATTTCTATCACCATAATTTTTACATTATGTAACATAAAAATGCAACAAACATATTTATATGTTACTAATTTAATCGAAATTGATAAAAATGTGTAACGAATATATTGGAGAGTTTGAAAGGATAACAATAGAGATAGGAAAATATGATAAGGAAAAGCAGAAGAAATTTTATAAACTGCTGAGAGAACTGGAAATAAACTTTTCATATGAATATTACTGATATTTTAAATCCAAGAAGTATAGCAATAATTGGGGCATCATCGGAGAAGAATAAGCCAGGAAATATCATACTCAGAAATTTAAAGAATCATTTTAGAGTATATCCTGTAAATCCGAAAAGGGATGAAATAGAGGGGTTAAAATGCTATAAAAATTTATATGAAATCGAGGATGTCATAGACTGGGCTATTATCTCTCTTCCTGCAGAGAAAAGTGTAAATGCAATCAAAGAATGTGTGGAAAAAAGCATCAAACTTGTAATAATAATTGCAGGCGGATTTGGCGAGGCTGGAAAAAAAGAATTGGAAAGCAAAATAAAAGAATGGGTGAATGGCTCTTGCAGAATAATTGGCCCCAATACCCTCGGATTATTGATGCCTTCCAAAAATTTAAATACAATTTTTATCCCCAATATAAAATACAAAAAAGGAGATATTGCTTTTGTTGGGCAAAGTGGCTCATTGGGCGTTATCTTGATGGAGGAGTTGGCAAGAGAGGGACTGGGTATATCCTTTTTTCTCGGACTTGGTAATAGACTGGATATGAATGAAAATGAAATTCTGAATTTTCTGGAAAAGGATGAGAATACAAAAATAATAGCATTGTATCTTGAATCATTTTTCAATGCAAGAGAATTTTTTGAGAAATGCAGAAAAATATCCTCAAAAAAGCCGGTAATATTGCTAAAGGCTGGCAAAAACAATGAGGGCAGAGAAGCAATAAAATCCCATACTGGAAGAATTTCAAAAATATCTCCAAACTTACTAAGATGCATTATGAAACAGAATGGTGTAATTGAAGCAAGAGATTTGGAAGAAATAATAGATTTTTCTAAAGCTTTACATAAATATAAAGAGGGAGGGAAGAGAATAGCCATTATAACGTCAGCAGGCGGGATGGGTGTAATTTCAGCCGATTATATATCAGAGTTTGATGAATTGGAACTCGCAAAATTTGATGAAGAAACCATCGAGAAATTGAGCAAACTATTGCCTCCATTTGCATCTTGCAAAAATCCCGTTGATTTAACTGCCAATGCCACCAATGAAATGTATGGAAAAGCTCTGGAAATAGTTTCAGAATGTAAAAATGTTGATATGGTTCTCTGTCTCCTCCAATTCCATCCACCAAAAGTAAATGAAGAGCTAATCGACATAATAAAAGAGAAAGTAAAAAAAGTGAATAAGCCTGTTTTCTTCTGTATAAGTGGGGTAAGCAATGAGATAATGGAGGAAGCGAAAAAGGAGCTTCTGATTTATCCGAATATAAGAAGGGCAATGAGGGCAATGAATTGCCTGGCTTATAGAAAAAAATGGCTTGAAAAAGATGGAAAAATCGCAATAGAAAAAATGGAGGGTGATTTATTTACATTGCTGGAAAAGAAAGGGATAAAGATTCCGAGGCAATTTATTGTTGAAGATGAAAATGGAATTAATGGTATTTCTTTAAACTATCCAGCTGTATGCAAAGTTCATTCTAGTAAAATATATCATAAGACAGATGTAGGTGGAGTTATACTGAATATTAAAAATAAGAGGGAGTTAAGGAGAGCCATCGAAAAACTCAGGAAAAAATTTAATGAGAAAATAATTGTTCAGGAAATGATAAATGGAGTGGAATTTATTGTTGGTGTTACAGCTCATGAGGAACTGGGCAAAATTATTTTATTTGGACTGGGAGGAACAATGGCTGAATTGCATAAAAAGCATTCTTTCAGAATGATTCCAATAACCAGAGAAGATGCAGAAGAAATGGTAAATGAGTTGGAAATAAATCCTTTGTTCAATGGTTACAGAGGAATAAAGATTGATAAGCAGAAACTAATAGATGCCATATTCCGCATCGCAAAAATAAGCTATTGCAAAAATTTATCATTTGAAATAAATCCTTTGATTGTTAATGAGGAAGGTGCCTTTGCTGTTGACATAAAGTTTGAGTAGTGTCATAAAGTATAAATTTAAAAGGATAATGTGCTTACAATCATGAACAATGCAGAATGGCTCAATAAATTCAAAAAAATTTATCCTAAAAAATTTGTTGATGCAAAGGATGCATTCTCTCACATCCATAGAGGAGATAGAATATTCATTGGAACTGGCTGTGGGGAGCCTGTTTATTTAGTTAGAGAGCTTGTTGCCTATATTGAGAGTTATCCAAAAGCTTTTGTTGATGCTGAAGTAATCCATATATGGACATTAGGGGTTGCTCCTTATACTGAAGAGAAATTCAAGAGGAATTTTAGACACAATGCATTTTTTATTGGAGCAAATACAAGAAAAGCAGTAAATGAAGGATTAGCAGACTATACACCTATTTTTCTTTCAAAAGCTCCGGATTTGTTTAGGAGAAGGATAATTCCAATAGATGTTGCATTGATACAGCTTTCTCCCCCCGACAAACATGGTTACATGAGTTATGGGATAAGCGTAGACATAGTTAAATCCGCCACCGAAAGCGCAGATGTGGTTATAGCTCAGGTTAATGAAAACATGCCTCGCACTCATGGAGACAGTTTTATTCATATAGAAGACGTTGATTTTGTAATTCCTCATAATGAACCACTCCTTGAATATACATCATCTGTTCCAGATGAAATCTCACAGAAGATAGGAAAATATGTTGCTCGCCTTGTTGAGGATGGTGCAACAATCCAGGTTGGATACGGCAGCATACCTGATGCCGTTTTATCTAGCTTAAAAAATAAAAAAGATTTAGGGGTTCATACTGAGTTACTAACTGATGGAGTTGTGAAATTGATGAAAGAAGGAGTTATCACCAATA
>JAPDJP010000003.1 GCA_029259055.1 Thermoplasmatota archaeon
CTAAGATTCTCCTTTTTTTCAAGCAATTTTGCTAAAATTGCCTGAACTAATCTACTTGGACATAATATTCTAGCCTGCTCTAAAGCTACCAATCCTTCAATAAGGTTTTCGTTGGCAACTATATATGCTATACGCCATCCCGGGATTCTAAATTCCTTTGAGAGAGAGCACATCCATATTTCATTTTCGCGTGGTTCTCTGAGGAAATATTTAGGATATTTTTCGAAGCAGAATGTGCGGTATGCTACATCGATTAAAACCCATATAGATTTTTCCTCAGCTATATCAATTATACCACTCAATGTCTTTTCATCAAATATTTGTCCATCAGGATTTCCTGGAATAGTTAGTATAATTAGGCGTGTAGAATTATTTATTAAGTCCTGCAGTTGATCTAATAATGGGTTAAATCTATTATTGCTAATGATATTCCAATACTTTATCCTAGTGCCTAAACCATTTTCCAACAATATTTGTCTCCTATAGTTTAGATAATAGGGTCTTGTCAATATAACTTCACTATCCTTATCTAATATAGATTTTATTATTGCTGCAGTTAACTCGGTGCTTCCCAGCCCTACAATAACCTCTTCTTCAGAAATATTTCTATCAAAAATATATTTTTCATATTCAATTATTTTTTTTATTTCCTCATATTTATGTTTGTTACTGGTTACAAAATAAATCATGATATCCTCCTCATATATCTTCCTCTTCTTGCAATCTCGTCTATCTTCTTTATTACTTCTTCTGCCTCTTCAAAATTTTCTTCATATGTCTCTATTACCCAACTAAATAAATTTTTATTCCTATGCGCCGCCTTAAATGCCTCCATAAGTAAATGTAAATCAACCCCTCTATCTTCTATTTCTTCACTTTTCATTCCTAAACCAAAATCTATGAAATATATTCTCCCATTTTTATAAATCATATTTGAAGTGGTTATATCTCCATGAATTATTCCGTTTTTATGCAAATTTGCAATATTTTTTCCAATTTGGTTGCATATTTTCTTCTGCCATTCTTCATTTTTTTCATCAATTATATCTTTTAACCTATAGCCATCAATATACTGCATAACTATTTCTTTTTCATTTAATCTTAAATCATATATAATTGGAATGCTCACACCCGCCTTTCTTGCTGCCATCATTAGCAAAGCCTCCCTTTTTGTTCTCTGCTCCCTAGTTTTCTCATCTAGTTCTTTTATCCTATATCCTTTTTTTATCCTCTTTTTTATCGCAACTTTTCTTCCTTTCCAGGTTGCTAAATAAATGATTGCTTCAGCTCCTCTTTTTATTATCTCCATTTTATTTCCACCTCATCTGTTCTGTAATTTTGCCTCACTTTTGTTTCTTCTAATTTCATTCTTATTCCACTTTCATGCATCAGCAAACCAGTCCATGCAATCATTGCTCCATTATCAACTAAATATTCATTCGGAGGACAATAAAATTTTGCTTTTCTTTCATTTGCCATCTTTCTTATTATTTCCTGTAATCTTTTATTGCAGGCAACACCCCCACCAAGCAATATTTCTTCTTTTTCAGTATGGGCCATTGCTCTTTCCGCCACCTCAGCGAGCATGCAAAAACAGGTTTCTTGCAAGGAATAGCATATATCTTCAATTTTTTCTTTTTTTAATAAATGAAGACAAGCTGTTAATATTCCAGAAAATGCAACATCCATTCCTTTCACAGAATATGGTAGGCTGATATACTTCTTCCCCTTTTTTGCAAGCTTTTCTATATGGGGGCCAGAAGGAAATGGTAAGCCAATTTCCCTACCAAACTTGTCCAGACAGTTACCTATTCCAATATCTAATGTTTCTCCAAAAACCCTGTACTTTCCTTCCATAAAGGCGATAACTTGCGTGTTTCCTCCTGATACATATAATAGTACAGGATCTTCACATTTTGTTAAAGCTCTTCCTATCTCCAAATGAGCAATACAATGATTTACACCAACTATTGGTTTTTTTAAGGAAAGCGCTAAAGTTCTGGCAGCCGTTGCTGCTGTCCTCAGACAAGGCCCCAGCCCCGGCCCGATAGAAAAAGAAACCAAATCTATATCATTTATGTTAACTTCGCTTTTTTCAATGCTTTCTCGCAAAACTTTTGGAAAAAATTTCACATGATGATTCGCTGCTTCTCTTGGATGAATTCCACCTTTTTCAGGCTTATACATTTTAGAAATATTTGCCAAAATGTTGCATCTGTTATTAACTTTTTCTACAATTCCAATGCTTATAGTATGGGCTGTTCCCTCTATTCCCAAACAAATCATATGTTTTTAATTAATTCAGCAATTTCCTCTCTTTTTTCTTTTTCCTTTGGTAATGCAATTGATGCTTTCCATCTCTTGCTACCATCCTCCAAATAGTAACCTCTTGAAATAGAAATGAATTCATTTTCTCCATCGTCCATTATTGCTTTTTTCCGTGCTATTTCAATAAAATTATTTTTTCCAAATTTTATTTCTTTAGCTTCTATAATTTCATATCTTACCATTTAAAAAGTAATCCTTTCTTGAATATAAATATTATGATGAAATTATGAAAAAACATTCATAGCATGGTAGGAATTCAAACCAGTATTATCATATGCTATTGCTTGTAATTCGTGACTACTATATATCCCTTCCATATCAGTTCCCCATTTTCATCATATGCATTTATTTCTACCGTTTTCATCCAATTATTACTGGTTTAGGTAATCTTATTATCTCCTTATCAAAAATATAAAGATAATTTCTAGAAATTATCGAAATATATGAGGAGTGTTTTCTGGTATAGAAACAGTATCAACATAATATGCTTTGAATGGATTTTTATCTGGTGGATTTGCATAATTTATATGCCTTGAATTGAAAAGAACATCAAAGACAGCAATATCGCTACCATCATTATATCTGGATAATTTATTGAAGGGTCCCAGCCAGTTTCAATTTTTATTTTTTCATTTGGGGATATTGAAATGTTATTTACATAAGCAAATTCCAAAAAAGCAAAAGGAAAGAATAAAGAAATATTAGATAAAATAGCAATGATGAATTAAGTAAGATATTTCTTTGGATTGTAGAAAAAGGTTTAAAATTGCTTTTTATATCCAATACAATGCGTGAAATTGAAAAAAACATTGAGAAAATTTTAGAAAATAAGTATAAGGAAAGTTTGAAAATTTTAAGAATGAGTAAAACTTCTAGGGAACTTTTAGAGGAATTGAAAAATGAGTGTCCTCATGTTCCAGAAAAAGAAATAATAAGCTTGTTTAAATCTGTAGCTGCAGGGACAAAAATGGTCGATCCTGCTATAATAGCAGCTGCTCATAATATGGAATACAATGCAACGCATCCGTCAAAGCCAGAAAAAACATGGCTTGATGATTTATTTACGGAAGAGGCAAAAAAAATAATTAAGCCAAAAGAACTCATGAAAAATAAAAAATTGTATAGGGAATTGGTGGAATATATAAGTAAATTGGAAGAAAAATATGATAATGAAAATCCTCCTAGCATTTCTATCCTAAGAAGAAGGGTGACAGCATTTTTAAAAAGTAGGATAAAAGAAATTGAAATTAAGAAAGAAAAATGAGAATCATTGAACATCCTATTATTGAGTTTAAAAGAGGAAGGAAAATACATTTTTATTATAATGGGAAAAAGTTAGAAGCATATGAAGGGGAGACAATTGCGGCAGCATTATATGCAAATGGAATAAAAATTTTGAGTAAAAGCTTAAGGAAAGGCAGGCCAAGAGGATTTTTTTGTGGGATTGGAAAATGCTCCTCCTGTTTAATGAAGGTTAATGGTATACCAAATGTAAGAACATGCATTACCTTGATAAAAGAAGGAGATGTTGTTGAAGATAATGATATGGTATTACCAGAAAAAGAATACCCAGAATGCAAATTTACAAAGTTAAATACTGATATTGCAATAGTTGGGGGCGGACCAGCTGGGTTAAGCGCCGCTATAGAAGCAGCTGATTATGCAAATGTCCTGTTAATAGATGAAAATCACAGGTTGGGAGGGCAATTGATAAAGCAAACTCATAAGTTTTTTGGAAGTAAAAAAGAAAAGGCAGGAACGAGAGGAATAGAAATAGCAAAAGAATTAGAGGACGAAGTAAGAAAAAAGAATATAAAAATTTTACTTAATACAAGTGTAATTGGCTATTATGACAGGGGATATCATTTTTTGGTAGCTGTTGATAAGATGAACAGAACAGTTTATGAAATAAAAGCAGGTAAAATCATCTTTGCTACTGGAGCTCAAGAAAACATGCTATTATTTGACGGCAATGATTTGCCTGGCGTATATGGGGCGGGCGGGGTGCAGACTTTAATGAATGTTTATGGTGTTAAGCCAGGGAATGTTGGATTGATTGTGGGAGCTGGTAATGTTGGGTTAATTTTAGCTTATCAGCTTTTGCAGGCAGATGTAGAAGTAGCTTGTATTGTAGAAGCTATGCCAAAAATAGGTGGATATTTTGTTCACGCTGCAAAAATCAGGAGATGCGGAGTCCCTATTTATACAGGTCATTCTATAAAGAAGGCATATGGAAATGAACATGTAGAAGGAGCAATTATAGCAAAGCTCGATGAAAAATGGAATTTTATTGAAGGGAGCGAGAAAGATATAAAATGCGATTTTATTTGCTTAGCGGTTGGATTGAGCCCTACAATAAGACTTATTGCCCAGACGGGAGCAGATATTTTATTTATAAATGAAGCTGGAGGATGGGTTGCTTTGCATAATGAGTATATGGAAACCACTAAGCCTGGAATATACGTTGCTGGAGATTTAGCAAATATTGAAGAAGCTTCAACGGCAATGCTTGAAGGAAAAATAGCTGGATTACATGCTGTTATTGAATTTGCAAAAAATGATAAAACGAAAATCATGGAAAAAATAAAAGAATATATGGAAGATTTGGAAATATTTAGACAGGGATATTTTGGAATCCGTCCAAAAATAGCTAAAGAAAAAATATGGAGGAAATATCATGAAAAGATGGGAAATAGAAGGAATAGTTGAGCTGAAAGATTTGGAGTTGCCGAACGAAGAGCAATTGAGGAAAGGAGTTGCAATAATAGAATGTGTTCAGGAAATTCCTTGCAACCCTTGCGTTGATGCATGTCCTACCAATGCTATTTCTATGGAAAATATAAATGCACTTCCAAAAATTGATTATGAAAAATGCATAGGATGTGGAAAATGTATAGAAGTTTGTCCAGGGTTGGCTATTTTTGTCGTTAAAGTAAATGAGAAAGCTTTGATAAGTTTGCCTTATGAATTTTTACCTTTGCCAAAAGAAGGGCAAAAGGTTAAAGCTTTAGATAGAGAAGGAAAGGAAATATGTGATGCTATTGTTAAAAAAGTAAAAAAGGGAAAAACGCCTGTAATTACCATAGAAGTCCCCCCACAATACGCAATGGAAGCCAGGAATATAAGAATAGCATAAATTTTATAATTTTTAAATTTTTGAGATAATAATGTATAAGAAATTAGTTATTTTAGTAATTCTATTTTCTCTCTATTCCAATGCATATTCTACAGAGAATCCCATCATAAAATTAGGAAACAATTTATATGTTGGAGGGGATGGCCCCAACAATTATACCCATATACAGGATGCAATCAATAACGCTTCGGATGGTGATACAATTTTTGTTTATAGCGGTATCTATCATGAAAACATAATAATTGACAAATCCATTAATCTTATTGGAGAAGACAGAAATACAACGGTTATTGAGGGAAACGACCATGATGTTGTTTTTATTACAGCTAATAAAGTGAATATAAGCGGATTTACAATAAGACAGTGCAAAAAGGATAATAAACGAGAGACGGTGAGAATTTTATTAGTAAAGGTGAGCAATATAAGAATATGCAAAAACAGCATAATTAATAATGATATGGGAATTTATGGTGAAGAAATAAAAGATGTTGAGATAACAGATAATATAGCATCATTTAATGGAATAGATGGTATTAATATATTTCAATCAAAAAATGTAATTATAGAAAATAATGTTGTAATCAATAATAGCGGGGGCATTTATGTTTTTTATTCTAACAATATTTTAATAAAGGGAAATGTAGTAGAAGATAGTTTTGAAACAAATATTATATTGGATAATACAAACAATTCTATTGTTGAGGGAAATATAGTGAATAAAAGTAATGGCGGAATACGTCTCATCCATTCCAATAACAACAAGATTTTAAATAACATGGCTTCACAAAATTTTTTGGATGGAATAGTAATTCATAGGGAATCAAATGAAAATATAGTTATAGGAAATACACTCATAAAAAATTGCTATGGTATACGAATAGATAAAAGTAAAGAAAATACAATTTACCATAACAACCTCATTGAAAATATAAAAAACGGCTATGATACCGGAGATAATACTTGGTATAATGAGACAATAATGGAAGGAAACTATTGGGATGATTTTGACTCACCAGAAGAAGGAGCATATGATAATGATAGCGATGGTATAGTTGATTCCCCATATTCCGTACCCGGTGGAAACAATAAGGATATGTATCCATTAATAGAACCATATTATGCAGATTCATTTCCTCCATTTATAGAAATACTCTCTCCTGATAATTTTCTTTATATAATGGACAGAAAGATAATGCCAACGAAATTGCCAATTATAATTGGTGGAATAACTATAGTAGTTAAAGCTTGGGATAATGAAACATATATAGAAAAAATAGAATTTTATGTAGATGATAAATTAATGCATATTGATGAGAAAGAACCATATGAATGGAAATGGAATGAAAAAGCATTTTACATACATGAAATAAAAGTTATTGCATATGATGCAGAGGGAAATAAAGCAGACAAAAAGAAGAATGTATTTATTATAAATTGTTGAAAAGAACTATACACACATAACCCATAAATATTTATATTCCATTACTGCATGTGAAAATTGTTTGTAGATGCGAAGATATAACAGAGGAAGATATTATCAAAGCAATAGAAGAATATGGTTGTTCAACGCTTGCGGAACTAAAGCAATTATTACGGCTTGGGATGGGACATTGCCAAGGAAGAACTTGCTTAATTTTGGCTGCTAAAATTTTAGCAAGAAAAACTGGGAAAAGTTTGGAGGAAATAATGCCTTCTTTTCGTCCCCCAATAATTCCGGTTGAAATAGGATTAATAGGGGAGAAAAAAGATGAAAGATAGGGCGGAAGTTGTTATTATTGGAGCTGGAATAAATGGATGTGCCTTAGCATATGAATTGGCAAAGCGAGGAAAGGATGTTGTTGTTTTGGAAAAGCATTATATTTGTTATGGAGCAACAGGGAGATGCGGTGCTGGGATAAGGCAACAATGGGCTACAAAAGAAAACGCATTGTTGGCAAAGAAAAGTGTTGAAATTTTTGAAAGGTTGAGCGAGGAGTTGGGCTATGATATAGGATTAAGGCAAGGAGGATATTTAATAGCTATACACGATGAAGAAGAAATGAGGCAAGCAAAAAAGAATGTTGAAATGCAAAGAAGTATTGGATTGCCGGTTAAAATAATATCACCTGATGAAATAAAAGAAATTGCCCCCATTTTAGACCCAGAAGGAATGGAAGCTATAGCTGCCACATTTTGTCCTACTGATGGACATGCAAATCCTTTTAAAACTACATATGCGTATGCAAGGGCAGCAAAAAAGCTAGGAGCAAAAATATATAAATTTACAGAAGTAAAGGATATAAAAGTTAAAGATGGGAAAGTGGAAGAAGTTGTAACAAATAGGGGAAAAATAAAAACAAAATATGTTGTTAATGCAGCTGGTGCTTGGAGCAAGGAAATTGCGAAAATGGTTGGTATAAATATGCCTAACAAGCCCGTCAGAAAAGAAGCTCTGGTTACGGAACCAATTGAAAGGCTGTTTGATTGCATGGTTATTTCTTTTAAACATGGTATATATTTTAGCCAGCAGGAGGAAGGGCAGATTCTCGGCGGAATACCGTCGCCGGAAGAAAAAATTGGCTACTATACGGAACCAACTTTTTCATTTTTGAAACACATGGCATATATGTTAGGTAAATATGCCCCCCCACTAAAGCATATAAATATATTGCGCCAATGGACTGGCTTTTACGATGTAACGCCAGATGCTTTGCCGATATTGGGTGAAACAAATATTGAAGGTTTTATTCAATGTAATGGATTTAGTGGGCACGGTTTTATGATTGCTCCCATGGTTGCTAAGTTGCTCGCCCAACTAATTTGTCAAGAAAAGCTGGATATGCCAATTGATAGGTTGAGTATGGAAAGATTTAAAGGAAAAATAACTAAGGAAAAAGCGGTGGTGGGATAAATCATTGGAAATTTTGTAATAAATAGACAATTATCATATTCTGCATCATCTTA
The DNA here is from genome assembly GCA_029259055.1 of Thermoplasmatota archaeon. Classification (GTDB taxonomy): domain Archaea; phylum Thermoplasmatota; class E2; order UBA202; family JdFR-43; genus JAPDJP01. Next base: position 8,408 of record JAPDJP010000003.1, read on the forward strand.
TTTTTTAAATTTTCAAAATAGTTGATAGTGCTTTTTAATCTTAAAATTCCGCTATAATTTAAGCATATATTTATAAACCCCTTTATATATGTGTTCGATGGTTGAAAAAAAGGTAGATATGAAAATTGAGAATGTTGTTGCCTCTACAACCATAGCAAAAGAATTGGATTTATCGAAACTAAAAAAAGCCTTGCCTGAAAGTGAATATGAACCAGAGCAATTTCCGGGATTGGTTTTACGTTTAGATGAGCCAAAAACAGCTGCCTTGCTTTTTAGGAGTGGGAAGGTTGTTTGTACTGGAGCAAAAACAATCAAAGATGTTGAGAGAGCAATAAAAAAAGTTTGTGATAAGGTAGCAAATGCTGGTTTTAAAGTATTTAAAAAGCCAGAAATAACTGTACAAAACATTGTTGCCTCCGCCAACTTGCACGCCCAACTTAATTTGATAGCAATAGCTCAGGCAATAGGGTTGGAAAAAATTGAATATGAACCAGAGCAATTTCCAGGATTAGTATATAGGTTGGAAGAGCCAAAAGTTGTTATTTTGCTTTTTGGCTCCGGTAAATTGGTGTGTACGGGTGCTAGAAAAGCAGAACAAGTAAATGAAGCAATAAAGAAAATCATAGAAGAACTAAATGCAAAAAGATTATTATAAGGTAGCGATAATTGGGGCTGGACCTGCTGGCTTGTTTGCTGCTCGAGAGTTAGCTTCAAAAAGTGATGTTATTGTTATTGAGAAGGGGAAGGATATAAAGGAAAGAAGATGCCCTTTGCAATATTTCACTAAATGCATGAAATGCAAGCCATGCCATATATTGTGTGGGCTGGGAGGAGCAGGTGGATTATCAGATGGAAAGCTTAATTTGAGAGCTGATATAGGTGGCAATTTATATGAATTTTCTGAAGATGCTGATGATTTAGTCAAAATGGTTGATGAAACTTTTTTAAAGCATGGTGCTCCAAAAGAATTATATGGTAAGAATTTAAAGGATTTGGAAAAACTTGCTTCTCAGCATGGTATAAAATTTATTCCCATACCACAACGACATATTGGTTCTGATATTTTGCCAAACGTCATTTTTTCATTAAAGAAAGAACTGGAAGAAAATGGCGTTAAATTTCTGCTTGAAAGAGAAGTAATAGAAATAAGAAAAAATAGAAAATTTTCCCTTCTTTTGGATAATGGCGGTATAATAGAGGCTGATTATGTTCTTGCTGCGGTTGGAAGAAGCGGGGCAAGCTGGCTGGCGGAGCAAGCCAAAAAGTTAGGAATTAGAACAAAATATGCTCCCATTGATATAGGGGTGAGGGTAGAGGTTCCAAGTGTTGTAATGGAGGATATAATAAAAAAAGCCTGGGACCCAAAATTCCATATTTATACGCCGACATATGATGATTTTGTTCGCACTTTCTGCACATGTCCAAATGGATTCGTTGTGATGGAAGATTACGGAGATTACATATCAGTTAATGGTCATTCATCAATAAATGAGAAATCCGAAAATACAAATTTTGCTTTTTTAGTTAGAATAAAACTTACAGAACCTATTGAAAATACAAATGCATATGGCTCTTCAATTGCTTCAATTGCTACCATATTAGGAGGGAAAAAGCCTATTTTGCAAAGATTGGGTGATTTAAAGGCAGGGCGCCGTTCAACATGGCAAAGAATAGAGAGATCTTATGTTAATCCCACCTTAAAAGATGTTACTCCTGGTGATATTTCTATGGCTTTGCCACATAGAATAGTTACTGATATTATAGAAGGATTGGGCAAATTAGCAAAAGTTATCCCTGGGATTGCGGAAGATTCCACTCTATTATATGCTCCTGAAATAAAATTTTATTCGATGCGATTCGTTGTTAACAAAAATTTAGAAACTAATCTAGAAAATTTCTTTGTTGCTGGAGATGGAGCTGGATTATCAAGAGGAATAATAAGTTCAGCAGTAACAGGTATTATTGCGGCGAAAGGAATATTGAAAAAAATGGAAAATTAACAAAATAGTTAACAAAAAGCATATTCTTATATATGATTTGTAAATCTAATAATAAATGGATAAGATTACCTTAGATAAAAGCAGTTTTATGGCTTTAGCTTCTGAAAGTAGAATAAAGCTACTAAAAAAATTGGATGAAAGAAAGATGACGGTAACAGAGTTAGCAAGAGAACTAGGAATTAGCAAACCAGCTATTTTAAGACATTTAGATAAACTTATTGAAGCTGGGCTTGTTAAAAAATTGGAAGATAAAAGGAAATGGGTTTATTACTCATTAACTCTTAAAGGAAAGAATATTTTGCATCCAGAAAGAATAAAAATAACTTTACTTTTATCAGTAGCTTTTTTAACATTTCTGGGAGGGTTATTTACTTTGTGGGAATATATGAAAACAAAAATAGTTGAAGAACCGGTAGAGGAAGGTTTTGTTTATGGAAATGCGACAAATATTATAACTAAAGGTGTTGTAATGGATACTGCAACTGTTTCCAATCCTGCTTATTTTTATATAAGCTTATTTTTAGCTATTATATCAGCAATTTTAATAATTTCTGCATTTTATATAAAGTTAAAAGCTAAACCTTCTTTCTTTCAAAAAGTTTAATAATTTTGTTAAAATTGATAAACCACTCGGTTTCATCCCATATTTTATATGGAATCCATATCCTTTTTCTTTTATTTCCTTTATTTTTCATTTTTATCTTATCTTTTTACTTTTTAAATATTTAAATAATAAATAATAATGGTTTAAAAAATTTCACCATGATTGGTAATGGGGATATTAAGCAATGTAATGCAATATAATATAAATTATGAAGAAAGAAAAAGATTAACAAAAATTGTCCAACTCAGGTGAAATTTTGAATGACAGGTTCTAGCGAGATATACCCATATGTAGTGAAAATTTTTTATTATACAAAAAGTATAAAAAATCATGGAAGAAAATAAAACAAGCTTAGGTTTTGCGATTATTGGTCTTTTTTTGGTAATTAGTGGGGTGATAACAAATATTTTCTCAGAAAATTCCTACTCGTTTTGGACACTGTGTGGAAGTGGTTTAGCAATTATCTGGCTCAGTTTTTACAGAAGTTGGTCAAGAAGTTTTTATTAATGATTTTTTTGCTTATCACTAGTAATATAAAAATTAATGGTAAAATAGCGCTGAGGGAGGGATTTGAACCCTCGCGGGGCACAAGCCCCACAGGCTCTCAAGGCTGGATAAGAAAAGAGGACTTGCAAGAGTATATTTCTCTTAGAGAAATAGAAGGAAATAGCGAAGAGTGGATTGAGAGAATAAAAGCATGGTTAATTGAGGATATCCAGTAATACAATAAGATATATAGCATTAACGCTGTTAGTAACCTCAGGAATAAAAGCCTAGTAATCTACTATCTTATAAAATTACGCTGTTTTTTAACATTATTTCCGTAATTTTACAACATGCTACGATGCTTGGTTACTATAAGTTAGGAAATAATTTTTAAAAGATCCAATTCATATTAATGATTATGAAAAAGGCGCAATTGATGGCATTCATTATTATTTTATTAGTTTTTCAAAGTGCTTCTTTCTCGCTTTCATCAGAAAATTTTGGAAATAAAGAATGGCTTCTCATGTTTTATGTTGCAACAGATAACAAAATGTATCCTAATGCAAAAAATTATGTAGAGAAATTAACCGCTGCATATTCAGATAAATTAAATATGATTGTTTTTATTGACGGAAACAGAGACAATGACACCTCTCTTTATTATGTGGGAAAAAATAGTTTGGTAGATTTAGGATGGGAAGAGCCTGAGGCAAACAGTGGAAGTCCTGCAACCTTGGAAAAGTTTTGTAAGTTCTGCATTGAAAATTATCCAGCAGAACATATTTCACTAATTATCATCTCGGTCGGTCCTGGCTGGCAGGGGGTGTGCCCAGATTATAGAAATGGCTATAGAGATTTTCCTCTTATATCAATTCCTTCGCTCGCAACTGTTCTCAAAAATATTACTCAGAATGGTCACAAAAAATTGGAGATAGTTAGCATAGTTGCTTGCCTCCAAGCTATGATAGAAATTGCTTACGAGCTTTCCCCCTATGCCAAATATCTTGTTGCTATGGAGACAGATAATGCGTTCCTGCAGATATGGCCAGATATTGAAGTCATCAAGAGAATTAACAAGAGTGAAGATTTTGTGAGAAATATTGTTCAATCATTTCAACCACGAATTTATCATCCCACAGACTTACTAATAGCCAAATTCTTTGATAGTTTGCCATTCAAAAAGTTGAACATCGTTACCATAAACACTACACTATCTGCAATTAACCTTAGCGGGATAGAAAAAATTGTTAATGAAATTGATGAATTATCTCCTCTCCTCATTGAAGATAAAAATGCGGTAAAAATTGCTAGAGAGAAATCGCTTGAGTATGGAAAGTGGAGCCCCAAGTATAAAATCTTTTATCCAATATATGATTATCTCTCCTTAGAAATATATGCATATGATTGTAACATTGATTTATATAATTTCCTCAAGCTGCTTAAACATGAAAGCCAATCTGAAAAGATAAAAAATTTATGCATACAGATAATGAACGACTTGAATACCACAGTTTTAGAACGAAAAACAGTTCCCTCAGATAAATCAGTGGGATTGAGCATATATTTTCCTGAAGAAAAGTTTCTGTATAACCAGTTTATTTTACTGGGAAAAATCCCATATCCATATGAGGAACTATCATTCTCTAAAAATACAAAATGGGATGAATTTCTCAAAGAATATCTGGGTATAATTAAATTGTTAACAGAATAAATAGAAGCGATGGATATTTGTCATGTTATTATTGTGTAAAGGAATTATAATATCTGTAACCTTCAAAAAATTTTTTATATAGATTATTTAATAAAAATGTGGATATATCGAAGCACATTCAACATATTATAATGATAAGATAAAACCCATTTTAAAATTAAAAAAGAGAGATAATAAAATTATAGTTATTTTTACAGGGATATGGTTTTTTTGGACAATTGGTATGCCATTTATCTTGCCGAAAGAAACTGTTTACGGTATAATTTACTTAGCTGGTATGATCGGAATATTAATTATTGCAAATCTTCTAACGGAATCATATGATTTGAATCTCGAGCAAAAATCATTTTACTATGCTTACAAAGCGTTATCATATATTGATTCGTATAAGAAAACTAAACTTGAACACGACATAAAAATGATTTGCAAATATATAAAGAAATTGAAACGATTGATTGATAATTGGTATAGTATAGGCAATTTACAAATTACTCAGCAATTGCTGGGTAAACATTTAGAAAGGTTACAAAATATTGGGAAACTCATACCATTAATTAAGAAAGGAAATGAGAAAGATTTAGATGCAATTGCTGATTTTCTAAATCAGTTCCTAATTTTTTTATCTCAGGAAAAACCATCTGTATATTCTTTAGAAATAGCTACTAATAAACTGGAGCCCCTTCTATCAAAATATATAGAAGTGAAAACCCAAAAAACATATTCACAACAATTAAATCGCGGCCTAATATCGCTATACCATTATTAACTGCCTTATTAGTGATAGTGTTTATAGCTAGTGGCATATATTTTAGAATTAGCAAAGACTACATATACATCGGAGTAGTTAGCCTGATTACTGCTGCTTTTGTGTCATCATCTTATATTATAAAAAGAACAAAATAAAATTAATATTAAAATAGCGCTGAGGGAGGGATTTGAACCCTCGCGGGGCACAAGCCCCACAGGCTCTCAAGGCCTGCGCCTTAGTCCGGGCTTGGCTACCTCAGCTTACAGTAAAATATAATCAAAATAAAAAAATTTTTTATTATGATTTTAAAACAATCTCTATATTAACACCATCTGGAACTTGCACTCTCATGAGTTGACGTAAAGCTCTATCTTGAGCATCTATTTCAATAAGTCTTTTATGAATGCGCATTTCCCATTTATCCCATGTTTCAGAACCTTCACCATCAGGACTTTTACGACAAGGAACAATAAGACGTTTAGTGGGAAGAGGGATGGGACCTCTCATTCTTATTCCTGTTCTTTCTGCTATTCTTTTTATTTGCTGGCAAACTTCGTCAATTTTCTTTGCATCTGTTCCTGTTAAAGTAATTCTTGCTACTTGTGCCATATTATTTACTTAATTTCTCTTGGCTCAATATCTTCAACAACGCCAGCTCCAACAGTTTGCCCCATGTCTCTAATTGCGAATCTTCCTAATTCTGGGAATTCCTTAGCTTTTTCTATTACCATTGGGCGGGTTGGTCTTATTTTTACGAGAGCCGCATCTCCTGTCTTTAAGTATTGTGGATTTTCCTCTACAACAGCTCCTGTTCTTGGGTCGAACTTCTTTAATAATGCCTCAAATCTACATGCTACCTGAGCTGTATGGCAATGGAAAACTGGTGTATAACCAACCGTAATTACGGATGGATGGTTCAATACCATAATTCTTGCTGTAAATGTTTTTGCTACTGTTGGAGGATTATCAACATGTCCAGCTACATCTCCTCTCCTTATATCTTTCTTGCTGACTCCTCTTATATTTGCTCCTACATTGTCTCCTGGCTCAGCCTTTGGTATTGGTTCATGGTGCATCTCAATAGATTTTACTTCTCCTATTACTCCCTTTGGCTGTGTGGATGGTAGGAAAATAAGTTTGTCTCCTGGTTTCATTACTCCTGTTTCTACTCTTCCAACAGGAACAGTTCCTACTCCAGTAATTGAATATACATCCTGAACCGGCCATCTTAATGGTTTATCTATTGGCTTTGGTGGGACTTTCAATTGATTTAAAGCTTCTATTAATGTTGGCCCACTAAACCAATCCAAATTCTTCTTTTCAACAACATTGTCTCCTTTCCATGCAGATATTGGAATATATGGTACATCCTTATATCCTATACTTTTTAGCAATTTTTCAGCTTGTGCTTTTACCTCTTCAAATTTCTTTGAATCATATGGTGGCTGAACCGCATCCATTTTATTTATTGCTACGATCATTTGGTCTACTCCTAATGTTCTTGCTAACCATGCATGCTCTTTTGTTTGTGCCATTACTCCTTCTGTTGCTGCAATAACCAAAATGGCAGCATCAGCTTGGCTTGTTCCTGTAATCATGTTCTTAACGAAGTCTCTATGGCCTGGAGCATCGATAATGGTAAAATAGTATTTATCTGTATCAAAACGGCGGTGGGCAACATCTATTGTCAATCCTCTTTCTCTTTCTTCCTTAAGCTTGTCCATTACCCATGCTAAAGCAAAGCTCTCCTTTCCTTTTGCCTTTGCTTCTTCTTCGTATTTTTTGATTAAATGCTCCTCTATTTGTCCTGTATCTAATAGCAGTCTTCCTACCAATGTAGATTTTCCATGGTCAACATGCCCAATTATTACCAGATTTAAATGGGGTTTTTCCGCTGGCATTTTAATCCTCCTGCTTGTAAATAAATTCCAATATATATACTTTATTTGCAATGCTTTTTTATTTTTAAATTTTTTGAGATATTAGATAAAAGCTCCAACTAAAAAAGCTATTAAACCGATAAACAAGGCGATTAAGCTCAATTCTCTATTCTTCCTTTCATTTATATTTATCGATACATAGATGAGCAGAGCATTTGTTATGGAAACTATTGATAAATAAGCAAAATCATGGAAAAATGATCGATCAATATTGAAAAAGAAAGGAATATAACTCATAACAATAGCTATTGTATAAAAGGAAGAAGCAATAAAATTGGCTCTTTTTTCTCCAAAATAAAAAGGGAAAGATTTTATTCTCTCCTCCTTATCTCCTTTAAAATCAATAACATCCTTCATTATTTCCCTTCCTACACCTGCAAAAAAAGCTATTAATGCCAGAAAATACAATATCGGGGGTATTTCATTTCTCACCGCGGCGGCGCCAAAAATAAAAGGAATTGCCATAGTAAATGCAATATAGAAATTACCTATTATCTTGATTCTTTTTAACTTAACATCATATAGAGTTAGTAAAATAGCATTTAATAAAGCAATAAAGAAACAAATTTTATTGATTACATAACTCAATATTATGCCAATAGGAAGAGAAATTGCATATATTATTAAAGCTATTGATGGTTTAATTTCTTTCCTTACTAATGGTCTATCTATCCTTCTATTTTTTATATCAATTTCTAAATCAAAATAATCATTTAAAGAAAAAGCAGATATTCCCAGAAAAATAACGGATAGGCACGCATATAACAAATTTATTGTAAATTCTTTAACAATAACAGCTCCTAAGAAAACAGCAATAGCTAACATAAAACAATGTTCAAGTCTCATTAGTTGCCATATTGCTTTAAATTTCATATAATCCAAATTCTTCCATCTTCTTTCTTCTTCTTTCTTTTTCTAAAAATCTATACACTGTGGAATGATTCGCTCCTTCTAACAACATTTCTATAGCCTGTCTTGCTGTCTCGATCTCATCAATTTTTCCTATTATACCAACCGTATGCCCATATACCGCAACATATGCTCCAGTAATTTCTTCAATAATTCTTCTTGTTTTTCCGTTTTTTCCAATTACTCTTCCAGCTATTCTTTTTATATGAGATGGCTTTTTCCCGACAAAATCTTTCATATCAATTAATTCAAAATAATAATCTTCATTAAATAGAAGCAAAGCTTTATCAGGAGAAAAACCTCTTCCTATAGCTCTTACAACATTTTCAGCTTCTAATTCTTTTAAAGAATCTTCTCCTATTATTTTTACATCACCAGTAGAAGAATCAATTTCAAGTTTTACGCCATGTTTTTCAATTTTTTCTTTAACTTCTCCATTTTTTCCAATCAATACCGCAACTCTATCCATTGGTATTTTAACATATCTCATTTTAACCCTCCAAAATATATCTTAAAAATTCCTGTTCATCTATTTCAATATATTTCCTGAAAAAACGAGTTATATTTTTTACATCCCTCTGCAAAAATTCCATAGCCATGGGATTTTCTTTGCTAACAGTTTGTCCCACATCAATAATAACTGGTTCATTCTCGTGCATCAAAACATTATATTCTGAAAAATCTGCATGAACTAAATTTGCTTTATGGTACATTATGCGTAAATATTCCTTTATTTTTTCAAAAACCTCTTTATAGTCGTTTACTTCTGCATCTTTTAAAAGAGGGGCTGGCTGTTCCTCCGTGCCAATATATTCCATAACTATAATGTTTCCTTCTCTTGCAATTGGTTTTGGAACTCTTACTCCAGCATTATATAATTTTTTTAAATTGTTGAATTCTTTTAGTGCCCAAGCAAATATTATACTTCTCCTATCTTTTTTGACTTTTTGAGGCGGTTCATACATCAAATATTTAGATATGCTTCTAAAAGTTGCTGTATTTATTCTATATATTTTCACTGCCACAAACTCATCTTTACATCTTGCCCTAAAAACATTTCCTTCTTTTCCTGTTGATATGGGAAAGTCGATCATTTCGATATAGCCATTGTTCATTAGCTTCCACAATGATTGCAATGTAGCTTTTTCAAAAACCTCTCCTTCCGTTTTTCTTAATAATTTTTCTACTTCAGCTTCCCATGTCATAATAAGGCTCCTAAATTATCTGGTATTAAATTTCTTCTTGCCAAATTTGCTACTTGCGTTGGAGTATAGCGATATATAACATCTGCTTTTTCATCCTGAAAATCCCAAGGCTTAACAATCAATAAATCTCCTACCTTTATCCATTTTCTCTTTTTTATTTTTCCTGGAATCCTCGCCAACCTTGTTTTCCCATCCTCGCAAATTACCCTCAGCCTCCCGCCCCCCATATGTTGCTCAACAACTGCCATTAATTCTCCCTGCTCCCTATTTGGCAATGGCAATCGTTGTTCCAGCTCTTCGTCCATTAGTAAGGATAATTATATTAGATATATGAATATATCGATAAGAATCATCATCTTTTCATCAGATTCTGACCCTTTCATCATTATTCAGCAATTTTAAATCTTTAATTTTTTATAAACCTTATGTAAAGGATAAGATGCTATCACATATAAAATAAAATCCAAAAAGTAAAAGGAGGGAGAATGATATGGCTTTCATTAATTTTTCTACTTTTTCAAATCTAGCTCCGTGATAAGAAGCAAAAGATACAAAACCGTACCATACAAAATCGCATAGTTCGTGAAATAGAATCAAAATAAGTAACCCAATGATTCCAAACATGGTGGCTTTTATAGCCAGTGAAAAACCAATAGTAAGCCACCATATTATAAAATATGGATTTAATGATGTAAGCAGTATTCCAGATATTATGCTTTTCTCCTTACGTTCTCTCTCCTTTAAAATTTTATAAGCAAAATATATAAGGACAAATCCTCCCATTATTCCTATAATAGGTTTAATTATGCCCAATTCAATTTTTCCAAATAAAAACAGGATTATTATAATAGGAATTTCAACAATAGCCTGTCCAATTGATATTAGAATACCAGCATATTTATTGTTTTTTCCTTCTGCTATAGTAACAGCAAAGAGAGGGCCAGGCATCAAAACGCCTGTTAAAGAAATGAGAATGATTAGGATTATGAAAGAAAGCATGATATTATATACTATGCTTTTATAAAATCATGGCAAAGTATTGCCCAAGATGTGGCTCTCCAAATGTAGAGTGGGTATTGCCTCAAACATGGAGTAAATGGCAATGTAAGGACTGTGGGTATATAGGCGCTGTTATAATTGAAGATGGTGAATTGGCAAAAGAAATAAGAAAGGAGTGGGAAAAGAAACACTATTAGTAAATTTTTTGTTTTCTTTGCCCATATTATTATGGCAAAATGGCCATGCTTTTTTGTTGTCATGCTATTTTTAGTTCCAGTTGGAATAAATAAAAGTACTTCCGTTGACAATTTTAACAATGAAAATGTTGATTATCGTTCCGATTTTGCTTTCCATCCATTCAATATACAACATTCATTTCATTCCATATTTTCCGATTTTATTTATCGTTTTATTATAAAAATGAGAAATTATGCTCCTGTTGCTTTAATGAAAAAATATTACTATGATGGCATTGCAGGAAAAGAAATTGTTTTTGATGCTTCAGCAAGCTACGATCCAAATGGAGATAAGCTATATTATAGATGGGATTTTGATAACGATGGAGTATATGATACTCCATGGCTTTCTTCGCCAAAAATAAGACATGTGTATGAAAATGCTTATGATGGATATGGAAAACTACAGGTAAGTGATGGGAAAGCTACAGACGAATGCATAGCAAGAGTTATAATAAAAAATACAGCCTCAATAACGGGAGAAGTTGATCAAAGTCAAGAAAAATCAGATGGATATGTGAAGATATATGAGGACAAATTTTTTGCTCAAAGCTTTAAGCCAAGCGTGTGTGGAATAGATGGAATAGATTTGCTTATAGCGAGAAAAGGCATTTTATCAAGTAAAAATACAATGAGTAAAGTATTCTCAAGATTGTTTAGAAATGCAGGAGTGACGAGCATATTCTTGGGAGACTTGATTGTTGGTATATATGGTAAGCTTGGAGACATATTTACAGATAAAGAGGTTAGAGAGTCTCTCGTCTTTGAAACCAGAATATCTCCAGACAGGATAGGCAGAACCGCTACATGGATTCATATAGATCTTGATGCTGAGCTTTTCTGTAATAGGACTTATTATATCGTTGTCTACCAAGATGGAGGAAATCAGTATCAGTATTACAAGTGGTACTATGGCACAGGAGATCCATATAATAGAGGTAGCAGTTATTCAGAAGAAAACTATGACTGGAACTGGAGAGAGAATAAAGACAGAGACTTTTGCTTCAGAACATATGGCTACAGAACAGGAAACGAACCAGATGGCGTAGAGGAAAGATGGGCAGTTATATTTGGATGTGTAGATACTTTCATGGGAGTAAGTTATTATTCAGACAACGATGCTTACGATCTAAGAGACACTCTCATAAGTCATGGATGGGAGCCAAGCCATATTAAAGTTCTGGTAAGTCCAAAATGGATAGATGTAAAAAATGCGATGGAATGGCTTGCAAGCAAGGATGACATGGATGACATAGATTTAGTAGCGATAAAGTCACATGGAGGGGAGTATGGGTTTGCAGTGAAAGATCGTGCTGTTCAGTATCAGTCTGAGATGGGGGCATGGCTTGATAATCTTGGAGCAAAAGGAATCTTTATAGCCATCAGCACTTGTCACTCAGGAGGGGCGATAAAGTTTCTGGCAAAAGATGGTAGAGTGATAATGACATCGTGTGCTCAGGAAGAGGGGTCATGGGCACCAGATATGCTTCGGAATTCTGTTTTCTTTTACTTCCTTGCAGAGCCGCGTGATGATAAATATCCCCAAGATGGGAAACCAGATGGTGCTCTGAATCTAGAGTCGATGGATAAAAACAGCAATGGCTGGGTATCTGTAGAAGAGACATATCAATATGTCTATGATAGTACATACGAATTTGCAAAGAAATACGGAGGCTCGCAGCATCCACAACTCTATGATGGGTACGCTGGAGATCTTGATGTGACAAGATTTTACTAACTTTTTTCTTTTCCTTAATCTATTCTTCTCTGGACTATAGACCCACCTTTTTATAGTCTGGGAAGTTTGTATTTCCCTATGGAGAAAGACTAACGAAAACAAGTAATGTGATTGTAGCCTTTATCCCTACCAAAGCTGTGTCTTTATCACATTTGGGAGGATCTCATAGAATTGGTAAGAAATCGATATACAAGGTTCAAAAAGAGAGTAGAGTTGTCCATATAAAGAAGTTTAAAAGATGATTGTCATAATGGTGGGAGACGAAGCTAAGCCGGAAAACGACATAATTGATGAGAGCAAGCCTATCGGGAAAGGATCTCCTTTGGGAATCTCAATTAAAAATTTAGAAAGGAGGAAAAAATTTACTTAAACACGTAAACCGTAAGTGTGGCTCTCCGGCTCTCCTTTATGTTGTTCAGGAAGTCTGGATATATAAGAACCGCTCTGCTGAACGATACCAGTATGTCAGCATCCTGGTAGTTCTTTCCATAGAAGAGAAGCTCTCCCCCTTCGTTATTAACTATTCTGACAATGGATGGTGTGCTTTAAATGAGAGATATTTAGATAAAAACAATAATGGCTGGGTTCTCAGCAGAGGAAACATGATGATGGCGAGTTAGATGTACCAAAATCCATCCAAATTTTCTTATATTATTTTTTCATAAGCAATTATGATTGACATTGTTACAAGGAATCTTAAGGAAGTGGTTACGATAGAAGAGCTTGAAAAATTGCTACAAAAGGAAGAAAAAAA
>JAPDJP010000021.1 GCA_029259055.1 Thermoplasmatota archaeon
CTTACCGGCATTAGCCATCTTTCATTCCTTACTCCTCCCTGCCTCCCCCCAACAAGCATTACATATTTTATTCCATATTCTTCTATCGCCTTCTTGATGTAATACTTGATTTTTTCTGCATCATCTCTTCCCTGTGTATCTATTTCATCTAATGTTACAATTATTGTTCTTATTCCATGCTGTTCCTTATGCTCCCTCAATTTCTCAAGCTCTTCTTTCCATTGACTCGGACAAATGATTAGCAAATCATACTCATCATTTGTAAATAATGGTTTATCTGGAGGGGTATAATCTATTTTTATATCTATTGAATCTGTATATTCTATTTTATTCTCTGATGGATAGTATCTGCATGGATACATAAAAACTGATAAAATGGTGACTCTTTCCCCATTATACAATCCAACGGATATCTTGTAATCCACCCATTTTTCTGGATATACTTCATTTTTATATGCTTCTCCTTCCTTTATTACAAGTTTTCCCTGAGTCACCAACAAAGTAAACATTGGATAGGGCTTTATTTTAGCAGGTAATTTGTATTCCTTTATTTTTCCTTCTTTAGCTTCAATGCTTATTTTTGTTCCTATTGGAAATTTAAATGTTTCCACCCTATATGGGAGGGTTGGGGCTCCTTCATCCATTATATATTTCATGTCCTGCATTGATATTGTAACATACTTTTCATTTTCTTTTATTGCTGGTTCTTCAAAGTAAAAAGTTTTCTCAATGGTAAAAGTATTTGTGGATGCTATTTTTATGCTCTCATTTGTTACTCCAGCCAACGCTGAACTAAATAAAACACACGTTAATAATATTCCCAATATCTTCCTCATTTTAACCCTCACTTTGAAATTCTTTCTTACTTATAAAATTTATGTATAGCTTTAATAATCTTAATTCTTATTCTATTATGCTTGTTGCCATTAAAGGTAAAAAAGGTTCAGGAAAAACTTCTTTTATAGAAAAATTGTTAAAAAATTTAGAGGGCTACAGAATAGTTGTAATAAAAAAGAGTGGCCATGAAGAAATAGATATTAAAGGAAAAGACACATATCGATATAAAGAGGCGGGTGCAGTGGGAAGCATTGTTGTTGCAAAAAGTGAATGTGCCCTGTTTTTTAGAGGCGATATCAATTATGCCATTTATATTGCTAAAAAATTGCAACCTGATTTAATCATAGTTGAAGGCTCAATAAATGCTGATTTTGTAATCAATGTAGAAGATGAGCCAGATTTAGAAAATGTAACAAAAGTTATAAAAGAAAGGATAAGTATGCCAAAAATAGATGTTTTTGTAGACGGCAAAAAATTGATATTAAATAGGTTTGTTAAGGAAATTTTTTATAAAACAATAAAAGCAATGCTATCTTGCCTTAAAGGAGGGGATGGAAAAAGAGTCGAAATATTTATTTCTGGCAAATAGGGCAATAGAATGTTTTTCTTCCATTCGGTTCTTGTCTATAAAAAATTAGATTGCTCCCGCATTTAGGACATATTCTTCTATTATAAACTAATAGTAAATTTTTAATCCCTTTTCCTTGTAATTTCATTTTCAAAAATTCTTCACACATTCTTTTTGTATAAATTAATATGTTATTGATTTCTTGCTGACTTAATTCAACTACCTTTCTTTCTGGATTTATACCAGCTCTAAATAAGATTTCATTTCTTAAAATATTTCCAATTCCATTAAATATTCCTTGGTCTAACAAAACATCTCCTATTTTCCTTTCTTTTTCATTTAATAGTAATTTTAATACTTCTTCTTTATTCCAATTTGTCAATGGGTCTATTCCATATCTATCATATATTTTCTTTTCCATCTCTTGAGTATATCCTATCTCAATTATTGGTGCATTGTATATAACTAAATTTTCTTCATTAAAAAATAAAGCTAGCCTAACTTGTTTAAATGGCTTGGAATATTCTTTCTCAAATCTTATACTACCATACATCATTAGGTGTATTCTTATCAGATATTCTCCAAAATAGAGTAAAATATTTTTCCCATAACTTGTTGCCTTTTCTAATTTCTTTCCTATTAAATTTTTTTCATTAACATAGATTTTTTTACTTCTTGTAAATATATCTCTTAAAATTTTGTTTTTAAATTTATTTTCTATTTGAATTGCTCTTAATCTTGCTGTTGGCCCTTCTGTCACCTAATTAAGAACTAAAAAATATTAAAAAATTATTCTTAGTCATGAAATGTAGTAAATGTAATAAAAAAGCAGTAACTTTTATAAGGTATAATGGACAGTATTTATGCAAGCCCCATTTTATGGAATTCGTTGAAAGGAAGGTAAAGAAAGAAATAAGAAAGCAAGGTCTACCAAAAGGAAATATTGCTGTTGCTTTATCTGGGGGAAAAGATAGTATTGTAGCATGTTATATGTTGTGGAAAATATTAAGACACCATAAAGACAGAAAATTAATTGCTATTACAGTTGATGAAGGTATAAAGGGATACAGAGACAAAACGATTAGAATTGCAAAAAAGTTTTGCAACGAGCAAGATATAGAACATTATATAATTTCATTTAAAGATGAAATAGGGATGACATTAGATGAAATAAGCAAAATAAGGCAGGAATTGACAGAGTGTACTTATTGCGGAGTCTTCAGAAGGTATTGCCTAAATAAATTGGCAATGGCAACAAAAACAAAAGCTATTGCAATGGGTCATAATTTAGATGATGTCTCCCAAACAATTCTAATGAATTTTGTAAGGAATGATTTAGAAAGAATGGCTAGGATGGCACCCCACAAAAAGGTGCAACCCGGCCTAATACCTCGTATTTTACCTTTAAGGAGTGTCCCAGAAAAAGAAACAACTTTATATGCTTATCTAAAAGGATTTGAAATCAGCGAAGACGAATGCCCCTATGCAATAAGAGCTATGAGAGGATTATATAGAGATATTATAATAAATTTAGAGGAAAAACACCCTGGAGCCAGGTATAGTATATTAAAGAGTTATCTTGAGCTGGAAGAATGTTTAGAAAAATTGTTCCCTCCCGCAAAATTAAAGCCATGCAAAATTTGCAAGCAACCTTCTTCAATGCCAATTTGTATGGCTTGTCAGCTAAAGGAAAAATTGAAAAAGCGCAAACATTAATATATTAATGCTAACAGGATTATGTTATATATGTGGAAAAGCTGGCATTTTGCATACATGTAGGATATGCGGGAAAAACGTATGTGGAGAACATTTTGATTTCTCTACAGGGTTATGTATGAACTGTAAAGCTAGATTATGATAGGAATCTTATATCCGCATTTATTGCACCTATTTTCATCTAACCCTCTTATTTTGGCTGAAAAACCATGCCTTTCAATAAGTAAATTTCCGCAATTTGGACAGTATGTATTCTCATAATCTCCATGAGGGACATTTCCTAAATAAACATATTGGAGTCCTTCTTTTTTAGCAACGTTATATATTTCTATTAATTTTTTAAATGGTGTGGGAGGCAAATTTAACATTTTGTAGTGAGGGTAAAAAGCTGTAAAATGTACAACCTGTTCCTCACCAAACTCTTCGATTACCCATCTACAAAATTCTTTTATTTCTTTAAGATCATCATTTTTTGTAGGTATAACTAAGTAAGTCATTTCTATATGCAGTTTTTTCTCTTTATATAACTTGCATGCATGTAAAACAGGTTCAACACTTGCTTTACATATTTCTTTATAAAAATCGTTGCTCATAGATTTAACATCCACATTAACAGCATCTAAATATTTTGCAATTTCCTCTAATGGCTCTTCATTTATATAACCATTTGTTACAAAGACTGTATACAATCCGTTTTCCTTAGCAATTTTTGCGGTATCATATGCATATTCCCACCATATGGTCGGCTCATTATAAGTGAAAGCAATACCATCGCAACACTTTTTTGCATTTTCAACAGCTATTTCTGGGGGTATATCACTTAAAAAATAATCCTCAGGTTTTGCTTGACTTATTGTATAATTCTGGCAATGAAGGCATTTGAAATTGCATCCAACTGTTCCTAAGGAATATACGAAACTATTTGGATGGAAGTGAAACAGCGGTTTCTTTTCTATAGGGTCTGGATAAGCTGAAGAACAGGATGCATAAATTAGGGTATAAAGCTTTCCTTCCCTATTTTCTCTTACTCCACATAGTCCTCTTTGTCTATTTTTAATAATGCATTTATGTGGACAAAGTAAGCATTTTACCTTATCATTTAATTTTTCCCAATATTTTGCTTCTAATTCCACGAATTTAAACTTAAAAAGATATATATACATTTAGGAAAAGATTTGGGAATAATTGTGGTAAAATTCTGGTAAATAAATATAAATGGAAGTAAGTTCAAAAAGTGGTGATAAAAATGAAGAAGTATATAGCAATTGCAATTGTTGCAATAGTTGGGCTGGCGGTATTATTACAAACTGATGCATTCGGTATAAAAGGATTTGGCAAAATGCAAAAAATGCACAGAATGAAACATATATGGAGGAATATGCTCAATTTGACAAGAGAGGAAGGAATGCTGGAGTATGAAAATGGTACTTACTATATAAATGGCATACCATTATATCTTGGAAATGAATGGTTCCTCAATAGCATTGCAAAAAGTGATTATGACATGGATGGAAATTATGAATATGTATGGCAGGAATTGGAAGGACTAGTTGGAAATGAAGTAGTTGTAAATGGTGTAATGAGAAACGGTGTTTTATATGTAAGTCATATAAATGGTATGTGGCTCAGAATACCAAAACAAGGAGAAATAGCAGAAATAAATGGTGTGCTTGAATTGATAGATGGGAAATATTATGTCAACAGTACCCAACTTATAATAAAGAAGGGATTTTCAAAGAGCGATATAGACAGAGATGGTTCTTTAGAAAGAATGTGGGAAGAATTAAATGGATTAGTTGGACAGGAAATAAAGGTAGATGGCTTCATGAAAGGCGATAAAATAGTTGTATTGCATATAAATGGTATATGGGCTCGATAATTAAGAAGCTAAAATTTAGTTAAAATTTAGCTACCTCCTCCCCTCTTCCCCTGTCTCTTTCTATTTGTGAGCGGTTAAATACTTATATTAAAATTTTATTAAGGTTATATGCCTATAGAAAAAACTCTCACATTTTCAGAGTTCTTCAAAATTGCGCAGGAAGAAATTAGAAAAGAGATCGCAAAGATTAATGACGAAGATATCCAGTATGCAATGGAAGGTGGAAAACTTTTACGCCCAATAATGCTTTTATTGGCATATAGGGCATGCAATGGTAAGGAAGAAAATTATGAAAGAGCTTTGGAAAGTGCCGTAGGTGTGGAACTTGCTCATTCTGCTTCCTTAGTTCATGATGACATAATGGATGGTGATGCAATTAGAAGAGGAAAACCCGCTTTACATGTTGTGAGAGGTGTTGGAACAGCGATATTGGTAGGGCATAAAATGATAAGTATGGCATTCCGAATCTCTTTAAAGCATGGATTAGAAAATGCAAAAATATTTCTTGACACTTGGGACGAAACGCTCGTTGGACAACTTAAAGATATCGATTTCACAGCTCATTTAGAGGATATTTTGAATGGTGGCAATCCTAATAACCTACTAAAAGAATATTTCAAAATAATAGAAATGAAAACAGCTTCTTTATTTGCAGCTGCATGTAGGGCTGGGGCGATAGAGGCGGGCGCATCAGATGAGGTAATATTGCTTTTAAAAGAGTATGGAAAGGAAGTTGGTATTGCTTATCAGCTTGCTGATGACTTGGTTGATATTGTTCAAGGAAAAATTGAGGAAGGCATTATAATGCCAATAATAAAAGCTTTTGGGAACCACGTTAATAAAAATATCCTTCAGAAATTGAAGGAAAATGGAGGAATAATTTTGGAAGAAACTTTGAGGAAGAATGGTCTTGATTTAAAAGAAATTTATAGAGAGGAGATTGAGAAACATATAAGGAGGGCTGAAGAATTAGCTTCCTCTCCTCTAATACCTGAAGGAATTTATAAAGATTTATTAAAAGAGGCTCCACGTTATATAGTAAATGCCATGATTTGCAATATTGGGATGACTATATGAGGGGGACGATAGAAAAGAAGGGTATGCTTTCTCCGTTTACCATTTTTACTTCTATTATAACAGGTGGTTTTTTTCCTTTACTTGGTTCATTTTTTGCTTTAGGATTTATCGAAAAAATATATGGTACGGTAAAAGTTTATTGGACAGGTGTGATACTAACAAGTATTGGAGGATTTATTGCTCATTATGTATTGGCTCATACAATTCATGATTTATTTCACTATGAAATAGAGCCAAGAAAAACATTTAGTAAAAGAATGTTGAAAATTTTATTAGTAATTTCTCTTATTTTATTGCTTTCAATAGCTTTTTATTTAACTTATTATTGTGGATGGCCAGTGTTAGTATTTTCAATTATTGGAGGGATTGCCTGCTTGTATGCGGAAGGATTACTTCATCATGAGAGTCAGATGGCATTTGGGGCAATGTTTTTAGTAATTGGCTCATTTTATGTACAGATAGGATATTTCAATAAGGTTATGGAAATAGGCTTAAAAGCTTGGATTGAAACTATTTTACTTTCATTATTTGCTTTTTTCAGCCAATATGGTTGGCTTTTGTTTTATAGGCTGGATGACTATGGGTGGGATGCAAAAAAGAGGAATGAAAGCATTTTATTAACAAAAGTAGGCTTAATATTTTTAGTAATGGTTTTTGCAGTGCATTATCTATGGATTTAGTAATTTATGGAATAATTTAAACTAACTTTATATAAACAAAATTTATATATAATCATGAGACCTTGGGATAGAATAGAAAGAGAATTGGAGGAATTAAGAAGAATTTTTGGGTTTCCAAGGAGGAAACCCGCCTGCGATATAATAGAAAGGGAAAGGGAAATTGTAATTTTAGTTGATTTGCCAGGATTTTCAAAAGATGAAATTGATGTTGAAATTGGGGAAAATTATGTTAAGATAAGAGCAGAAGAAAAGGAAAAGAAGGAAGAAAGGTATGTAGTTAAGGAAAGAATGAGGAATTTTTATAGATATATTGAATTGCCTTATAAAATCAAAAATGAGGAAGCAAAAGCCAAGTTAAAAAATGGCGTTCTTGAAATTATCTTACCTAAGGAGGAAAAAGTGGGCAAAAAAATAAAAGTGGAATGACTGTTGCAATTTCTCCAGGAAAAATTATTTTACTCGGAGAACATGGGGTTATCTATGGAAAGCCCTGTCTATCAGTAGCCATTTCTATGAAAGTAGCGGTGAGTATAGAAGAGAGTAGATTTTATTCAGTAAATGATCAACTCCTTGATGAAAAAAAACATTCCTACATTAAAAAGGCCATAGAACTGCTATGGGATGGAAAACCTCTTTCCATAACTACTTTTTCTCAAATTCCCTCCGCCAGCGGGCTTGGTTCGTCTGCTGCCGTCACAGTTGCAACCGTTGCTTCTATTTTAGCATTAAAGGGAAAATTTAGTTTGGAGGATGTTGCAAAGAAAAGCTTTGAAGTTGAATATGAAGTTCAGAAAGGAGGCAGTCCTAATGATACGTCCGCTTGCAGTTATGGAAATGCCATACTTGTTTGGGAAAAAGAAAAAGAGGGATACATATGGAAAATAACAAAGGATAAAACATGGTATGTCTATCCAGTTAAGGCACCCGATTTAAGAATCGTTGTTGGGCATACGGGAATTAAATCCAGAACACCTTTACAAATAAAAAAGGTAAGAAAATTTGTTGAACATTCTTCTTTTGGAAAAGAATTAATAAACGAGATGGAAAATTTGGTTCTGGAGGGCAAGAAGGCATTGGAAAAACAAGATTTCATACAATTAGGCGAGATAATGAACGAAAATCAAAAGATTTTGCACACCATGGGAGCGAGTACAAAAGAAATAGAGAAACTCATAAATGCTGCCCTAAAATCTGGAGCATATGGAGCAAAACTGACAGGAGCAGGAGGGGGAGGGAGTATAATAGCACTAACTGACAATCCTGAAGCAACTGCTGAAGCAATAGAAAAGAAGAAGGGGAAAGCGTATATTGTATCTATTGCTAAAGAAGGTGTAAAAGTATGGAAGTAATTTTAAAAACTATAAAGTATTAGGAATATGCTCATTAAGGATATAAATAACTGTAAGGAAATTATTGCTAATGATGGCTCTTTTCTTAAAGAAATATTAAGCCCGTTTAGAGAAAAAGTTGATATAGGATATAGTATAGCGTTGGCAAGAGTGAAAACCGCTACTCGCAAACATAAATTGCGTTCTGCGGAGGTTTATTTTATTTTGCGGGGAAAAGGGATAATGTATATTGATGATGAGAAAGCGATTGTAAGAGAGGGACAAATAATCTATATTCCTCCAAATTCTATTCAAAAAATAGAAAATATTGGTGATGATGATTTAGTATTTTTATGCATTGTTGAACCAGCATGGAAAGAAGAGGATGAAGAGATTTTAGAATAGTTATTCTAATAAATGAAATACCAAACCAGTCAATAATTTAGGATCGAACCATGTTGATTTGGGGGGCATACTTAATCCAGCATCTGCCACAGCTTCTAATTCTTCAATACTTGTTGGGTGTAAATAAAAGACAGCTGCATTTCCTTCGGCATCAACTAGCTTTTCATATTCCTCCCTGCTTATCTTTCCGCCGATAAAGAAAATGTTAGGATCCTTTCTAATATCTTTTATTCCTAAAATTGGTTCTAAAATTTTCTTTTGTAAAATACTCACATCTAAAGATTCAACTATTCCTTCTGGAACCTCTTTGGGAAATAAACTCCACCATTTACCCCCATAATACATTTGAATTTCGTGCTTTTTTGGTTCCTTCATTTCTTTCATTTCCTCGACATAAAATTCTTTCTTCAATTCTTCCATAATATCGCTCTCTATCTTCCTAATTACTCTATTATAAGGCAAAATTCTAACTTCATCATCATTGGCAGCAAAAACCATAACGTATCTTGCCTCCTCGCCATTATATTTTTTCCAATAGTGCCATGCTGCCGCCATTCTGTGGTGGCCATCCGCTATATAAAGGTGAATTGTTGAAAAAATATCTTTTATTTTATTTATGAGATCTTCATCATTTATTTTCCATAAAATATGTCTACAACCATATTTTTCAAAATCATAGATTGGCTTTTCTTTCATAATGTCATCCATAATTTTTTTTATTTCTTTGTTTTTCTTAAAAACAGTCCATACTAAGCCAGTGTTTGCTTTTGTTGCTTCTATATGTCTAATTCTATCTTGCAACGGCTTTTCCCTTGTTTCTTCATGCTTTTTTACTAAACCATTTTCATAATCCATTAAAGAAACACAAAAGATGAAACCACGATGACTAAACTCTTCATTCCCCTCTTTATATAAATAAATGGATGGCTCGTCTTTTATCATTTTCTTTTTTAATCTCTCAAATTCTTTTCTTGCATTTTCATATTTTTCCTCCCCTTTTCCTACAGGCAAAATAATATGGATAGCTGAATTTGGATTCTTTCTTAATTGTTCCGCTTCTTCATCACTAATAACATCGTAAGGCTTCGTACAAAATTCTTCTGGATTTGGATAACGCAATCCTTCAAATTCCTTTATTTCCACCATGAAATTGGAAAAAATATAAATTGATAAAAGTTTCTATGCAGAAGTTTTTATTTACAAATAAATTAACAACTGTGTATATAAATCCATTTGACCCATGGAAAGGAAAATTATGCACTTGTCCTAAAAAATATTCATTCAGCCCTTATACAGGTTGCTCTCACGCATGCATTTATTGCTATATAACATCTTATATTCCAAACGCCTTTAAAGCAAGACCCAAAAAAATTTCATTTAGGAAATTAATAAGAGAGTTGAATAAGGTGGATACGTTTATAAGTATGGCAAATAGTAGTGATGCTTATACACCAGAAGAAAAAGATTTAGGACTTACAAGAAAATGTCTTAAAATTTTTAAAGAAAGAGGAATAAAATTGCTTATAATAACTAAATCCGATTTAGTAATTAGGGATGTGGATCTACTTAAAGAAATGAGGACTTCTGTTAGCATGACAATAACAACATTGGATGATAAAAAGGCAAAATTAATCGAGCCTATGGCCCCTCCGCCTTCAAAAAGGTTGGAAGCTTTAGAAATATTAAAGGAAAATGATATACCATGTTCTGTTAGACTTGATCCAATTATTCCTACAATAAATGATGATGAAATAGAAGAAATTGTTGATGCGGTCGCCCCTTACGTAAAGCACATTATTTCCTCTACTCTTAAGCCCAGAAATGATTCGATGAAAAGATTGAGAAGGATTTTTAATATTGATGAATATAAATGGAAAAAAATAGGAAACTCTTTCTATCTTCCAAAGGAAATTAGATTTAAATATTTAGACAGGGTTAAGAAAGCTTGTTATAAAAATGGTCTTTCATTTGCTAGTTGTAGAGAAGGCTATCCATTTAATGCTGGTAGTTGTGACGGTAGCCATTTAATCAAAGACTGAAAATATATAGAAATATTTCCTGTGTTTCTGTTGATAAACCCGCTCTATTATAAGCAATTGCCTTTAAAAACCTGTACCCAATTTCTCCTTTCCAGAACCATTCATAGGGAGATATACCATCTACTTCTCTTAAAACCCCATTTACATAAAATGATACATTCTCCATATCTGAATGAGCATCATATGCAATTACTTTAACAATTATTCCACCAATTACTATTGTATATGCAGTTGGAAATATTTTTCTATTGAATATATATAAATATCCCTCTTCTGGCTGGATTATAAGGGCAGATGGAGGAGATTTATCAATTTTAATGGTTGTGCTTTTAATATCTTCAACATTTCCCTTATTATCAACGCTATAATATTCTAACAAATGCTCTCCGTCACTCGTAATCGCAAATGGTTCTGTATAATTTATCCAACTTCCGCCATCTATCCTATATTTAGTATATGAAATACCAAAGGGACTATATGCTTTCAGAGTAACTTCTACATTGCTTATATACCATCCATTTTTTCCATTTGGAGAAGACGGATTTAAAATGCATTGTGTATATGGATGTGTAAGATTTGATATAGTGAAGAAATATGTATCGCTTCTTGCTTTGTTTCCTGCATGGTCATGAGCAAATATTTTAAAGGAATAATTTCCTATAGTTGTGTAGCTTCTATTCAAGTAAAACATGCAACCAGTCCTTTTCATAGTAAGATTTAATGTTGTACCATTTGGGCAATCTATTTTAACTTTAGCCGTTTTTACCCCACTTAAATCATCAACAATGCAACAACTTATATTTATTGTCTGTAAATCCACCAAATTTGCTTCAATGTCAACAATTGATGGAGAAAATATGTCATATCCAGCAGATGCATCTGCAGACGGCGGTGGAGATTCGACATTGCCTGCATTGTCTACTGCTATGCTGTAAAATTCATAAAATCCGATTCCATCTGGAAAAGTAAATGTCCAGCTCCATCCATTTGAAGCATCGTTATCTGTTGCATAAATTTTCCAGTTTGTCCAAGTTGAATTATTAAAATACCTATAGTATAGCGATACGCTCGCGACCCCGCTTTCATTATCATGGGCATAGGCATATATTCTAACTGGTTTATTCCACCATTGTGGAATTATTTTCTCAACATAACTGAATGGAGGCTCTGTATCTTGAGCGGTTATCGGATTTAATAACAAATTTGATAATAGGCAAACTAGCAAGATAACAATGAGTAGCTTTTTCATAAAATTTTATTTCATTTTATTATTTATAGCTTATTATTTCATTATTTCATTTAACGCAAAAAGAAATTTGCTTGCTTTTTTTATTTCACCAACGTCAATATACTCATTTTTTGTATGGGCTAATTTCAAATTTCCTGGCCCAAAAACAACGCATTTTATTTCTTTTTCATTAAATCTAATAGCGTCTGTCCAGCTCGGCATTCCTCCTAAAGAAAATTTTATACCACTTTTTTCCATTGCTTCTTTACATATTCTTACAATTTCGTCTTTCTCGTTTATTTTAAAACCATTCCATATTTCTTTAAATTCTACTCTCCCATATTTCTTAACAATTTCTTCAATTTTTTTCGCTATTTCTTTACTATTTTGATTAGGTAAAATCCTCGCTTCTAATCTTCCCTTACAAATACCAGGATTCAAATAATGAGGATTTCTTGAATCTATTTCTTGGAGTGTTATACAACTGCTAAAATATTCACCTTCTTTCCAGCAGTCCAGTTTTTTTAATTCATTAAACATCTCAACTGTTAGTTGGATAGCATTTTCATCACAAAAAGAGCCATGTGTTTCTTGGCTATATACTTCAAAAAATGCTTCAATACAACCCGCATGATAGCCACAAAGCTTTAAGGAAGTAGGTTCCATGATAATAGCCATTTTTGGTTCATGATTTTTTAAATACAATGCCGAACCCGTCGCATCCTCCTCTTCATCACAAAAAAAAGCAATGGAAAAATTTAATTCATCGATTTTTTGAAGGAATAATAGAATAGATGCTATACTTGCTTTTGCGTCGCTTGCTCCGTTTCCATAAATTTTATTTCCTTCTATCCTAATTTTCCTCTTTCTATCTATTGTATCCATATGGGTTGCTACCAAAAATTCTTTTTTACCTTCAACAACAATATTGTAAGCTTCTCCTACCTTTTGTGTTTCTATTGAATAGCCAAATTCTTCGATTTTATTTGATAAA
The DNA here is from genome assembly GCA_029259055.1 of Thermoplasmatota archaeon. Classification (GTDB taxonomy): domain Archaea; phylum Thermoplasmatota; class E2; order UBA202; family JdFR-43; genus JAPDJP01. The sequence goes on from JAPDJP010000021.1 coordinate 12,752, forward strand.
TAATCAGCTATTTCTTTCTCTTTTTTTGAGGGGGAATCTATTTTTAATAAGTTTATTAAAATTTCCTTAATTTCGTGCATAATATATATTATCACTTTAAATTTATAAATTGATTTCATAATTTTAACATGTAATGAAAATAAGAAATGTCAATATCAATGACTTAGAAAAATTTATTGAAGTTTATATATCAGCTTATAAAAAGTTGAATAAATATTTTTATAGGAAAAAGAGAAATATAAAATGGTATTTTAAATGGCTTTTAAAAAGAGATAAAGAAGGATTTTTTGTTGCTGAAATCGATGATAAAGCTGTTGGCTTTATTGCATGTGATGCCAATTGGGAGGGGTTCTTCAATGAAAAAATAGGGGAAATTCATGAAATTGTTGTTAGAGAAGAATATAAAGGAAGAGGAATAGGGAAAGAATTAATGAAAAAGGCGGAAGCTTATTTAAAAAGCAAAGGGCATAATATTATCGAGTTATGGGTAGGAGAAGAAAACTACATAGCAATAAAATTTTATAGGAAATTAGGTTATAAAGAAGAAGGAAAATTTGGAGAATGGATCAGAATGTATAAGGAATTGAAATAACAAAATTTTTTAATTTATTGGCATTATATTTCTCTAATGAAAACGTATGTTAACATAATATTTAGTAGCGAAGGAGCCAAACCATCCGAAGTAAAAAGTAGGTTGCTTGAACTTGGTTTAAAGGCAGTTAGAGGAAGTTATGATTTTGTATATGAATGGGATAAGGAGCCAGATATAGATACATTATTGTGGTTTGCAGATAAAATACAGGCAGCACTAAAAGGAACAGATGTGTTATTTTCTCTGGAAACTATTTAGATTTTCTTGATTTTTCTATAGCCTTTTTAAATATTCCCATCAATGTATGATATTCCCATTTTGATAGCATAGCTCTTCCTATTACTCTTCTAAATAGAATTCTCGCATTTTCTTTTTTAAATTCTGGATATTCTATTGCATCTAATAGCTTATCAAAAAATTCATACAATTTTTCTTTTTCTTTACCATCTGCAAGTATTATTTCCAATGGCTTATATTTATTCACAAATAATTCATATAAAATTATACAAACTGCATGAGATAAATTCATCACTGGATATTCATCATGTGTTGGTATTTTTACAATTAAATCACATTTTTTTATCTCTTCATTTAGTAGCCCATAATCTTCTCTTCCAAAAGCTATTCCTATTCTTCCTTCTAATTTGTATATCTCATTTGCAAATTTTCTTGCTGTAAATGCCTTTCTTAAATGATGTTTATCATCCTTACTTTCTATTGCTGTCGTACCAACTATGTAATCCATATATTCTACTACCTCGTCAAAATTTCTCATTAATATAGCATTATCTATGATATCTTGAGCATGCATTGCATATTTTCTACAATCATCATGATTTAATGAAAAGGAAGGGGAAACTATTACAAGTTTTGTAAATCCAAAATTTTTCATTACCCTTGCAACCGCTCCCACATTTCCGGGATATTTTGGCTCTACAAGTATTACGAATATCTCCATTTATAAGCTAAATATATAAACAAGCAATGTATCGCTCTCTGCCTTTAATCCCGCTTTGTTATATGCAGCGACTTGTAAGAGTTTGTATCCTATAGCTCCTCTCCACAACCATTCATATGGATACACCGTATCTATGTTTTGTACAATTCCATCTACATAAAACGTTACATTATCTATTTCTGAATGACTATCATATGCAACAGCTCTTACTAAAATTCTTCCTATTATAACGGTATTTCCTGATGCAAGAGGCCATATTTGACGGTCAAAAATATATAGATAACCAGCAACAGGACGTTGTATAACAACGGATGGAGGAGATTTATCAATTTTAATTGTTGTGCTTTTAATATCTTCAACATTTCCCTTATCATCAACGCTATAATATTCTAACAAATGCTCTCCGTCACTCGTAATTGTAAATGATGAAGTATATGTAACCCAACCTCCACCATCTATCCTGTATTTAGTGTACGCTATCGCATCTCCATCTGGATCAGTAGCTACTAGAGTAACATTTACACTGGTTATATACCATCCATTTTTTCCATTTGGAGAGGACGGATTTAAAATGCATGTAGTTTCTGGTGGATTATTTTCCGCATATATTGTAAATTGATGCACACTGCTCCTGTTTGCATTTCCTAAATTATCTTTCACATATATGGTGTAATTGTATGTCCCAACTATTGTGAAAATTTCTTCCCTATAATATATTGAATCTGTAGAATACATGGAGAAATTAGAAAATGAACCATCTGGATAAGAAATTTCCAAATATGCTCCATCCACTCCACATTCATCTATTATTTTACAGCTTATATTCACATATCCCCCTTTCATTTGGCTTGTTGGATTTGCTGTAATGTTGGTAATAGTAGGTGGCTTGTTATCTACAATATAAGTTACATTATGTGTACTTTCTTCATTTCCAACGTTATCATCACTATAAAATTCTACATAATTTGTCCCTTCTTTCGTTAAGTTAAAGGCAGATGTATAAACATAGAAGTTATTTCCTTTTCCTACGCCCGTTCCAGGCGCCGGGTGCCAGCTTCCGTTCCATATCCTATAATAGGTTGAATTAACTCCGGTTATTGTATCTGTTGCGGTTAATGTTATTGTGGATGTGGGCAATACGCAATTTCCATAGGATGGAGATGCTTGGATAGTTGTAGATGGTGGATGGGTGTCTATACCTATGCTTTCATCTGCTGTTGTTTTACTTTCAATATTACTTGCATTATCTTTTGCAATACTGTAAAATTCGTAATAGCCATCCCCATGAGGGGCGTTAAAATTCCACTGCCAGGGCGGAGCATTATCTGTGCTAAATGCATTCCATGATGTCCATGATGAATTATCTGAAGAATATCTATAGTATAGAGTGACTTCTTTTACACCAGATAAAGCATCATTTGCTGTCGCGGTAACTATAATAGGTAAATTTGTGTACCAGTATGCCATTGCATCCACACTGGAAGAAGGAGATGTTGCATCATATCCAACAATTTCATCCGCAGCAGTTTTACTTTCTGTATTTCCCGCTGTATCATTTGCTATGCTATATAATTCATAGTATCCTTCGGTTGGAAAATTAAAAATCCATTGCCAAGGTGATGTAGTATCTTTTCCATAAAATGTCCATGGATTCCAAGATGAGTTATCGTTACTGTATCTATACCACAGAGATACATTTGCTACAGCATAATTATCTGTTGCACTTGCCGAAACGGCTATGGATGTATTATACCAATACTTTGGCAATGGATTTACTGAGCTGGTAGGGGGCGTAGTATCTTGTAAAGTGAAGGTATAAGTGGATGAGACGTTCCAACCACTTGCATTATATGCTTTTATTACATATGAATACGTACCCAAAGGTTTTGGATATTCCCAATATGCTTTATAATACCAAATGTTAGGAGAAATATGATCCATGCTATAATTTCCTAATAAAGTTGAATTTGGATAATAAATTACAACATAAACTTGGGTAGCGTTAGTAATATTGGCGGTAATATTGTTCTCCCCAGGAACTTCAATGGGATCTGGCGTATCCGTAACAGAATTTATTTTTGGTTGTGCATATACAAAGGAAACTATTAAAGTAAAGACAATAATTGCTAACCCTGTTTTTCTCATGCATTATTAATGTTGAAATTATATTAAAAGCTTTTGTAATGCTCTGCATAAAGCGCCCAAAAATTATTAAAAGTTGCGTTAATTTCAAATTTGATGAACAGAACATTATTTATAACGGTTATTTCTGTAAATGCTGTATCAATTGTTCTCACTTTCTTTTTGCTTTCGCTGGGAGGATATGAAGAAAATCCGATTGCTGCAAAACTGATAAAAATCCATCCGTATGTTTTTGTAGCTTTTATATTTTTAATGTGGGGAATAATGTATCTTGTATTTGTATATCTTCCTAGCAAAATTGTTACAATAAGAAGAATTAGCAATTTATGTTTATTCGCCTTGTTAATATGGCTTTTAATCGATATGTTTCATAATCTTTCATTATGCATAGCTTAAACATAGCAAATTTGTAAATAACGAAAATTATTAATAAGAAACTATATATAAATTGGGAAGGATAGGCTGGTAGCAGGCATCCCATCCCCTCCCAAGGCTTGTTTTTTCCAGCCTATCCTTCCACCCATAATTTATAAATTTGTTTTTTATATCATGCTATGAAATTTGAGGATGCCATCGCTGATTTAATTGCAGATGCTGTTATTAATTTACCAAGAGATGTTGAGAAAGCGTTACAAAAAGCAATGGAAGTAGAAGAAGAACCAGCAAAAACACAATTAAAAGCTATATTGGAAAACGTGAGGTTGGCGAGGGAACAAAAAAAGCCAATGTGCCAAGATACAGGAACTCCAATTTTTTATGTAGAAATGGGAATAAATTTTCCGTTCAAGCATGATATAAAAGATTCCATTATAGAAGGGGTAAGAAAAGCAACAAAATTAGTCCCACTTCGTCCAAATGCTGTTGATGTTTTAACTGGAAAAAATAGCGGGGATAATACAGGCTTATTCATCCCGTATATAAATTGGGAAATAACGGATGGAGATGATTGTATTATTACAGTGATGCCAAAAGGTGGTGGTTCTGAAAATATGTCAACATTAAAAATGCTAAAGCCAGGTGTTGGATTGAAAGGAGTTAAAAAATTTGTTTTAGAGTGGATGGTTGAAGCTGCTGGGAATCCTTGTCCTCCTACCGTTGTTGGCGTTGGTATAGGAGGAGGAGCGGACATTGCCATGAAATTGGCAAAAAAAGCATTACTTAGAAAAGTTGGTGAAAGACACCCAAATAAGGAAATAGCGGAAATGGAGGAAGAGTTATTAAATGCGATAAATTCAACAGGTATAGGGGCTATGGGGTTGGGTGGAAAAATAACTGTATTGGACGTTCATATTGAAATTGCTCATCGTCATCCAGCTTCTCTTCCTGTAGCAATTGCTGTTCAATGTTGGGCTAATAGGAGAAAAAGCATAAGAATAGATAAGGAGGGAAAAATATGGAATATAGATTAAAACTTCCTGTTTCGGAAAAGGATATTTTAAAAATAAAAGCTGGAGACATAATTTATATTGATGGACTTGTTGTAACAGCGAGAGACGAGGCACATAAGAAGGCTATAGAGTTATATGATGCTGGTCATGAATTGCCAGTAAATTTTTCAGAGGTAGCTGTATTCCATTGTGGTCCCATAATAAAAAGGAATGAGGAATGGGAAATAATTGCAGCAGGACCTACAACGAGCAGTAGAATGGAAATTTTTGAATATGATTTTATAAAAAGATTTAGAACACGTATTATAATCGGTAAGGGAGGAATGGGAAAAAGAACAACGGAGGCATGCAAGGAATTTAAAGCGGTTTATGCGGCATTTACTGGTGGGGCGGGTGTTTTGGCAGCAAATGCAATAAAAAGGGTGAGGGATGTTTTCTGGCTTGAAGAACTGGGAATGCCTGAAGCGTTATGGGTATTTGAAGTTGAGAACTTTGGACCTCTCACGGTTACAATAGATTCTCACGGAAGAAATTTAACGGAAGAAGTGAAAGAGAGAGCAAGGAAAAATGCGGAAAAAATAACATTTTAAGATGCAATTAAAAGAAGCGTTATTATGCAAAGGGGAACAATGCAATTTATGTTATAGGAGATGTAAGATAAAAGATGTTGGATACTGCCGAACAAGGATAAACATAGATGGAAAAATATATACGCTAACATATGGAAATTTAAGTGCTATAGAAATGAGGCCCATGGAAATTAAACCGTTTTTTCATTTTTATGTTGGTAAAAAAGCCCTAACTTTTTCTTCATATTCCTGTAACTTTCGCTGTCCCTGGTGTCAAAATTGGCACATTTCAATGCAAGAGCCATCCTTAGATTATGAATATATATCGCCAGATAAATTAGTGAATGAAAATGGTTTATGCGCGAGTTTTAATGAGCCTACTCTATTATTTGAATATTGTATAGATTTATTCAAAATTTCTAAAAATAAGAACAATAGCATGGTTTCAAATGGTTACATGACGAAAGAAGCTTTGTATATGCTAAGGGAAGCTGGCTTAAACGCAATAAATATTGATATAAAAGGAGATGAGGAAGTTTATAAAAGATATTTGAATGCTAAGGAAGAATATGTGTGGAAAAATGTTGAATATGCAAAGAAGATAGGATTGCATGTTGAAGTAGTGAATTTAATAATACCTGGTGTTAATGATAAAGAAGAACAAATCGATTTATTAATTGAGAAACATCTAAAATTTGCTGATGAATATACACCCATTCATTTTACTCGTTATTTTCCTGCATATAAATTTAAAAATCCTCCTACTCCTATAGAAAAATTGGAATATGCATACAAAAAGGCAAAGAAGGAAGGAATTTTATATCCATATATAGGAAATGTTCCAGGGCATGAGTATGAAAATACTTACTGTCATAAATGTGGAAAACTAATTATAAAAAGATTTGGTAATAAGGTAATAAAAAATTATTTAGAGGGAAATAAATGTCCATTTTGTAAAGAAATTCTTCCTTTTATAAACTAAATTTAAAATACATCGTACCATTTTCCATTAAGCATTATGGAAAAAATAAAATCTCCTATGAACTCTATCTTGCCTGTTTTCTGGAATGATGGTGGTATCGCATTCCATGAAACTTTGAAATCTTCTGCTCTTAACATATTTGCTTCTACCAGCACTCCAAATACTTTATCTATGGTAAGATTGAGAGAATAAAAACAAAGCCATTCCCAATTTGTATCAAAAGATATATAGCCCATTGATGAAATATTCCATCCCATAACAAAGTTTTCTGCTTTTAGTTGGGAAAACATTCTAAAATATATATTCTCCTTATTTGCAAAAAACTCCGTTTCCATTCCTTTAAATCCTTTTATGGAAATATAACCCTCCCTGCCCGCCACCCATTGCAATTCCGCCTCCCCGCTTAAATTATAGATTGATAACGATATAGAAGGACTTACCAAATCATCGCAAACTAAGAATTTAGTTTTCTTTTCATCAATATATAAATAGATATAACCTTCTTTTCCAAAATTCACTATTAAATGGCGCGGTAAGTATTCTATTTTCACACAGCCTTTCTGACCAAAAATTTCAATTATCAAACTTGCATTGAATTCTTCTTCTGCCTCATATTCAAAATAATTCTCTCCATAACCAATTGTGAATGCTATTCTTTTTGGGATATTCTCTAAAGTTAAATTTACTCCTATAGTTCCCTCATAACTTATTTTTATTGTTTGTTTTGCATACGTCCTTCTCTCAACCGCCAGCCCCATTTTATCTTCGCTTCTAGAAAACCTTATTATTGTGGGACAGGCTGGATAGTATCCTATCAAAGTTTTGCCTTTATCATATTCTAATATTATTGACAAATTTTTATAATCGCCATCAAAAATTGGCTCTACATTTATATATATCTCTGGTTGCTCTTCATATAAAATATATGGTAATACTGTTAAAACTATTCTAATCTCTTTTGGTATTTCCTCTTTAGAACAGTATCCCAACTTTATATTATGTTGTTTTCCCTGATATGGTATTAAACCCGAGAAATAAGCTATTAATTTTCCCTCCTTTATTTCTTCTCCCAATCTTATTATTTTGAGAGCAAATGATATTGCCAAAACCCACTTCTCATCCAATTTTTGTATATATGGTAAAATGAGTAAGGCGATTTTAATATCTTTTCCATTTTTTCCTGTTTCAGAGTTATTATCAACATCTATACCATTTATTGCTTCTATTATTGGGGATATTTTTTCAATTCCATCATAATTTGTGTAGAAATAAAAGTAAAAATCATTATCATTATTATTTTTCGTTTTATCTATAACTATTTGATTATAAGAAGTGGTGTAAGTAGTAACATTATAATTACTGTAAATATTATGATTGAAATTTATTCCTACAGATGGAAATAGTAATATAAATGCCAAGAATACTATTATCCATTTCATGTTCATGATAATACATAGCAAAGTCGTTTATATCTTTTTTTGGTTAATCAATATAACCATATGTTCTAAAGCATGTATCAATGCTTAGCTCTCTCCAGCTTTCTTTATATATCCATGCTGAACCATTTTCATATGGATTTCCTCTTCCAAATCCCCATGCATAATAATCATATTTGCTTCCATTACATTCCAAAACAATGTAATATGATGTAGAATTCAATGAAATGTTGAAATAGAAAGGAATCCATTCAAATTGAGCTGGTATATTATCTTTTATTACATAAGCAATATCTTCTCCATCTAAGCTTTCTCTTATAGATACTTTTATTTCTCCGG
>JAPDJP010000023.1 GCA_029259055.1 Thermoplasmatota archaeon
TAGCTATCATCATTTTCTCCTCCTATAGATGGATCTGCCCACCACATCCACCAGTAAAAGCCATAAAACCATGACTCATTCCAGAATGTTATAAAAGCTGCTTTGTAGCAATCTGCCTGCTCCTGCAAATCTATTTTGCCATATCTCCACCAATTCCATGGGTCGATATTGCAACCATCTATGCTTCTATAGCCAATTTCTGTAAAAACAATTGGCTTTCCTGTTAGATTATGAATTTTTTCTATGCCTCCCTTCCATCTTTTCCATGCTTGTAGTAGTTCATCCAATGTTGGGTCATTTTTGTGAGTAAGCCAGAAATAGGCATCTATACCTATAAAATCGAGCAGATTCCAGAATGAAACATTTTGATAATTATCCCAGTTTGAAGCATAGGTTAGCAAGCCGGAAAAATTCTTTCTTATTGCTTCTATTATATCAAACCATTCTTCCCTTTGCACCGTCTTTACTAACTCGCATCCTACGCAAAATATCTCAACGCCATTTTCTTCAGCAAGTTTTGCATAATGGCATATGAAATTTTTGTAGCTTTTGAACCACGCTTGCCATTCTTCATTGCTATCAAAATAAATTTCTCCTCTCCATCTGCCATTATACAAATCTACATGAGGCTTCAGCATTACTTTCATTCCCAGAGAATGAATAGTTTGGATTGCATGAACAATGGCATTATCGCTTGGCGTTGCGTCTTTATCTGGCATAATCTGCAAAGAATGTTCATCCTCCTGATACCATGTTGTTATCAAAGAAACATATTCTGTTCCTGTTTTTCTTAAATTTTCTAAAGAAATATCGGAATCATTTGTTAAATAGCTGTTATTCCACCAAGCAGCATAAGAAAATCCTTTTTGAAATGGTATTTCATAGCTATGATTAAAATTGGATAACCCGCCATTAATAAAGGCAGCGTATTCTTCGCCTGCGCCATCGCCAATATCATAAAATATCCATATGCCAATCTTGCTGCATTTACATACAGAAAGCATATCTTCTATATTTTCTTTCCATTCCTGCAATGAATATGCTGCTTCATATCCTGTTATAACCATCTGATTGTAGTAAAGGCAAGAGTATAATGCAATTTTATTTTTATCATATAATTCTGTTATGAAAAGGATATTATATGGCAAGCCATACATATAAACATTCCATATTTTTTCTACATATTCTTCATCAAGCCATACTGCATATTTTTCCTTTAAATTTTCTGGAAGAATATTATAGAAATGAACAACATCCATGGCATTACACCTATAAGTCCATCCATACCATACGGCAATCTTGTAGGTAGCATTTAAAGAGGCCAGAAATTGCATATCTTGTATAACCAATAAATTCATCCTGCTCCCATTTTGAAGATATGTATCCTCTACTCCATATTTTTCTTTTGGAAAAATTGCATATATAACTCGCAACCCATTTTTGCTAGCAATCTCATTAACTACTGCCAAATTTTTAAAATATTGCTGGGTGTCATCTGCTGGTATAATGATAATAACTGTATCATATATATCGGAGATTATGTTGAAATCTTCATCAATTGCATCTCTATCTTCAGAAAGATTCCCATATACATAGTAATATATCCTATCTCCATATGTTTTTGCCCAGTAATTGGTACATTTTTCATATGGAAGGATATAAACTATTGCTTTTATTACGCCATTTTCTAAAATTTTTGACGAAGGAATTGAGATTGAATAAGGAAATACAAGTATTGCTATTAGAAGAATGAACAATTTGTTCATATTGGTAGATTATATACTACTACTTATTGCTTTTTAAAGCTATGGCTAAAAGCCACAAAATTTTTCTTTTCTTTTTTCTATATCTTATCATGGAAAAATGGCTATGCTTTGCTATTGCCATGCTATTTTTAGTTCCAATTGGAATAAATGGAAAAGAAAAGGAAATGAATGGAAATATTTCCATTGACAATCTCAACAATGAAAATGTTATTCATCATTCTGATTTTATTTCTCATCTATTCTATGCGAAGCATCATTCCATTATTTCCAATCTCATTTATCGTATCCTAATAAAAATGAAGAATTATCCCCCTGTTGCTTTAATAAAAGAAATTCATGGTATTGTTGGCAAACCTGTAGTTTTCGATGCATCACCAAGTTATGATCCGAATGGAGATAGATTATATTACAGATGGGATTTTGATAATGATGGAGTTTATGATACAAAATGGCTAAGAAATGCAAAGGTAGAACATGTTTATTATGAGCCTTACGATGGCTATGTAAAACTAAAGGTAAGTGATGATAAAGGAGCCACAGATGAGTGTGTAGCAAAAGTTATAATAAAGAATGCAGCAACAACTGGAGAGGTTGACCAAAAGCAAGAAAAAGTGGATGGGTATGTAAGGGTATATGAAGATAAATTCTTTGCACAAAGCTTCAAGCCAAGTAAATGCGGATTAGATGGAATTGATTTGCTTGTAGCGAGAAAAGGGATAGTATCCAGTGGGCAAGAAAATAACGCGGGAAAGGTTGTCTCAAAACTGATGAATTTATTTGCCAGATTTTTCCATAAAAACAACCGATTTATCTCAGCTCTTAGTGAAACCATTAGAATCAAAGCGAGTAAATTTTCAAGTATTGCGAGAACAAATAGTCTGTTCCTTGGCGATCTTGTTGTTGGAATCTATGGCAAGTTAGGAGATATATACCTGGACAAAGAAGTTAGAAATTCTCTTGTCTTCGAAACAAGAATTCCTCCAGATAGAATAAGCAGAACCGTCACATGGATCCATATTGATCTTGATGTTGAGCTTCATTGGAATAAAACATACTATATCGTTGTTTATCAGGATGGTGGAAATCAGTATCAGTATTACAAGTGGTACTATGGAACAGGAAATCCATATGAAAATGGAAGTTTTTACGAAGAAGAGAATTACAACTGGAACTGGAGAGAGAACAAAGATAGAGACTTCTGTTTCAGAACATATGGATATACAAGCGGTGAGGAACCAGATGGCATAGAGGAGAGATGGGCTGTACTTTTTGGATGCTTAGAATCTACAGGTGGGATAGCAATGTATGCAGATCAAGATGCCTATGACATGAGAGATTGTCTTGTAGCCCATGGATGGGATGCGAGTCATATAAAAGTTCTGATCTCTCCAACAAAAAGCCAAGTGAAGGATGCCATAGAGTGGCTTGACAGCGTAGATGATAGTGACGACATTGATCTGGTAATGTGGGCATCCCATGGCGGGAAGAGTGACAGTGGCTATTATATATTTACTGTTAAATATGATGTAGTCTATGGATATGAGATGGATTCATGGCTGGATCAATGTGGAGCAAAGGGAATATGTGTGATAGCTGATACCTGTTATGCTGGATGGGCGATAGACGACTTAGCAAAAGATGGAAGAGTTATATTAACGTCAAGTGATAGACAGCATAAGGCAGGGGCTTGGGATCCGTTCCAAAATCATGTTTTCATATACTATCTTGTAGATTTCTCCGAGGGAGCGTTTCCAAAGAAAAGCTTGGATACAAACAACGATGGCTGGGTATCTGCAGAGGAGGCATATCCTTATGCAAGAGAGAAAACAAATGCCTTCAGCTGGAAGTACGGAGGATTTTATCAGAATCCTCTTATCTATGACGGTTGCGAAGGAGATCTTAGAATATGCTATATCGGATGAGCCCTGAATAGAGCAAATCCGCGAATTACAATAAATACTAGACATTAAATATCCAAATATTCTGTTTATCATTTGCTATATGTGTAAAATCATATGCAACAACTTTTATTGTATATTTTCCTATAGCTGTTTCATTCCATATCCATTCATATGACTCGTCATTATCAATAAATTTTAGCTCATCATTCACATAAAATTCCACTTTATCCCCATTTGTTTCCACTTGAACAGTTATTCTTCCTATTACTATTGCCTTATCAGATGCAATGGGTATTATTTCTCTATCCATGAAATAAAGCGTTCCTCCTCTTGGCTTTGTTATAGCTACATATAACTTACTTTCATTTAATGAATAAAGCAGGGTTGCTTGTGTATAAAGCATGAAATTTATTACGCTCTCACCTCCTTCCTTTTTTATATCTATACTTCTCCATTCTCCCATAAAATCAAGCAATTTTACCTCCGTTACATTTCCTCTTATCCTAATTTCTATATCTTGTGGAGAAGGAACAGCATTTTTCCATCTTATTCCATTAAAATTTAAAATACGAAGCATTTTTTGGCTACCTTTTTCATAAGGAATTGCAATAGCATTTCCTGTAATGCTGAAAGGCAAAGAAATGTTTGCTTTTTCGAACAATTTTAAAAATTCATTTCTTATTTCTTCTGCCTCTCTTTCATAACTAAAATTGCTCCATGGTTGCGCCGCCCAATAGTAATATCTGCCTATAGGCGTTATTATAAAGATTGCTTTCCCATTGCCATATTCATTTTCATAAATTTGCCACTCTTTTACTTCATTATAGCTTACGCCAAAAACATCTTTAAGGAGAAAATCATCTCGCCTTGCTCCATATTTTGTGTATAACGAGGTTTCATTTATTGCAATAATTTTCCCTCCATTTTTCACATATTGTCTTATCATTTCTGCCTCACTTTCATCCATGCATGCAAAATCTGGCAATATAACTAAATCATATTTGGAAAGATTGTTCAAATCATTTTCTGTTATTACTTCAAATGGTATGTTTGATTCAATGAGCATCATTAAAATTCCTTTGATGCCATCATGATATGCATATCCTTCCCAGTTTCCTTTATCCAGATAATCTAATGTATAACGAGAGTAAACAACAGCTACATTTGCATCATTGTTCCATCCATAAAAATATTCATCATACTTGCTAAGCCATTCAAAAAAATCATGCATAAATTGCTCATCAACTATTCCCGTCATTCCTATATTGCCAGAAGTATAATAATTGAAGCCCATTGTTATAACTAAGGAAGCATGGAAACGAGCTAAATCCACCATCCCATGCTTAACATAAGAAAGAAGCCATACTGCATTTTTACCAGCTTTTAAGTCAAAATCATGCCATAGCTTCAATGTTGCAAGCATATGAAGCCATGTATAATATTGCACTTCGTGGAATGGCCCAGTATATTCATGAGCTATTGCATCGCAAACATAAGGTATTTTTGTGATATCGCTGGCAACCTGAGTGGTATGAACGCTTCCATCTGATGAAGTTTCAATAATAAGTTTGCAATCCGGATTTGCCCCCTTTATTGCATTGTAAAAGTCCCTTACAAAATCTAAAATTTGTTTATAACGCCATTCAACAAATTTTAGCCACACTTCATCATTCCAATCTGGCTGAATGGGGGGCGTTGCCAGCATTAAGCCAGTATCATTGTAAAAATCTCTCCTACTATATTCATCAACTGTGGCCCATTGATTCTGCCAATCATCACCAAATTCAAAGCAAAGATGGGGAACATCAAACCATATTGCATCCACGCCTGTAGAGGCAATCTCTTTTGCAATATTCATTATAATTCGGCGATATTCCTTATTGCTTGGACTGAGCCATGTATCTTCGGAAGTTTCGTTAACCCAGAAAGGCATTCCCGGCATTGAGCCATAAAAAACCGCTTTTCTTCCATCTATGCCAACTTGAAGCCATTCTGGATGGTCTGTATAAGTGCTATTTTTTCCATCATCATCTTTTCCATCTTTATTCAAATCAGAACCATATGTTTGCATTTCCAATGGCCCAATATAAACCATGTATTTTATATTAGGATAGTGAGAATGAACATACTCTACACGTTGCCTAAACTCATTTAAACTTTCATTGAAATGGAGTATGCGCCCTTGATAAGTATCGCTAAAATTAGCCCAATCTAAAATAACATTTACTCCATTGTTAACAGCTCTATCCAAACCTTCTTCCCATGACAAATCATAACCATAAGGAGTAGAAATTCTAGCATGTAGAAGCCAATCATCAATTTTTCCAGAATGCTTAACTGGAAAGTTTATACAAATAAGCAATGCCAAAAATAATGCAATTAGTTTCATATGATTAAATAAATATAAATTGATAAAAGTTTGCAATTAATATTTTTCTTGCATTCTATCCAGCTCTATAATTCTTTGTCTAACAAATTTTATGCATAATATAGCAAAAATTATTGCAATAAAAACCCCTGTTAGCCCGCCGAGCAATTCAAAAGATAAAACAAAATTATAAAAAGAATGTATAGCCATCGCTAAAAGAAAATAATGAAAAACAGCTGAGAATCTTTCGATGCCCATCAAATACTTGCTATAGCCATATCCTGTTAAGGCTGTTGCAGAAGCATGCAAAAGACAACCACCAATAGTTCTAATAGCAACTAAAACGAAAAATAAAAAGAGTCCATAGGATAAAAAGCCCATTGCATAAATAAATTTTCGGTTGCAGAAAATCCTAAACCAGCTATAGCTCCATAAACTAAACCATCTTCAACTTCATTTATTTCCTTTTTTACTCCTCTTAATGACAAAGCTAAAGGTTTAGTAAGCTCCTCTACAAAAGGAGCAATAATTACTGCTATGACAAAAGAAGCAACGCTATAATCCTTAAATGATGAATATATAGGTATGCTGAGTAGAATTTCTAAAATTAATGAAGCAATTATAGCTATGGTAGCACCCCACAAAAAAGCAATAAATATTGCTTGCCAGGGCTCTCTTTCATACTTTTCTGTATTTCTTATCCATATTGCATATATAGCAGGAGGAAGAAAAGAAATAATGAATAGCATAATGA
Organism: Thermoplasmatota archaeon; assembly: GCA_029259055.1. Lineage (GTDB taxonomy): Archaea > Thermoplasmatota > E2 > UBA202 > JdFR-43 > JAPDJP01. The sequence goes on from JAPDJP010000023.1 coordinate 6,790, forward strand.
TTTTTATCATAAAAACAAAAGAAAAAGATTTATAAAAGAATTAGGAAAAAAATTTATTATTTATTTTTACAAAAATTTTCATTTTCAAATAAAATTATATATTATTTCATATAATTGTCGAAAATTTTATAAAATATTATAATATATTATATTATGACCAAAAAAAGAGTAAAAAAGGAAGATTGGCCGAGTTTATCGATAGAGGAATTGGCTAGGTTATTAGCAAATAGAATAGCCCGTATGGAAGTTTTAAAAGCGGAAATAAAGGAACTTCAAAGATTAATTGCGAAAAAGGGGGGTGCTAAAAAATGAAATTACCGGTAGAAATAGATCCTAGGGTTGCAAAACAAGATGCTAAAAATGCTGTTAGAAATCCAATAGATGCATTGATTGAATTGATAACCAATAGTATGGATAGCTATAATAGAATGAAAGCGCGCGGAGAAAAGTTGCCCCAAGAATTAGATGGAAAAATCGAAATATGGGTCTCTAAAAAGGGAAAGACAGGGATAATAGCTGTAAAAGATTGGGCAGAAGGAATTCCGGCCGATAAAATGGAAGAATACATAAAAGGATATGGTAAAAGAACCAGCGGAAAAGAAAAATTTCAAAGTATAAGAGGATATTTTGGACGAGGATTAAAAGATGCTGCTGGTGGATTAGATGGAGTCGGTGAAATATATTCCGTAAAAGATGGTGTAATCTCAATAGGTATTATCGATGGGAGAGATAAAAATGTAATTACATATGAACCTGTAAAAACCGTTCCAGCAACAAAGGAAAATCTAAAAAAATATTGTCTGGATGATGGAGGAAAAACAATTGCTTTAGTAAAATTCCCATTGGATAAAGTCTCCTTTCCTAGATTTGATACTTTTGCTGAAAAATTAAAGTTATGTGTAGAATTGCGACCAATTATGGAAAAGGGAAGAGTTACTTTAGTACGGCTAGAAAGGGGAAAGGTAATAGAAAAAAGAAACTTGAAATACATCCCTCCAGAGGGTGAGCTCTTGTTACAAGAAAGAAAAAATTTAATTCCAGGAACTACCGCAACATATGATATTGAAATATGGCGTGCTAATGAGGATTTATCGCAAAAGGAGATGGGTAAATTTAGAGAGGGGGGACTTTTAATCATGAGTGGCAACGTGGTACACGAGGCTACTCTTCTTACCTATGATAATGATCCTAATGCCGCGAAATTTTTTGGATATGTAAAATGTGATTACATAGATGAACTTATTCGAAAAGATGAAGCTATATTAACTCCAGATAGGCAGGGTCTGAACTGGGAACATCCTTTTATGGTAAAACTTAAAAGAGAAATCGAAAGAAAATTAAAGCCTTTAGTTGAAAAAGAAAGAAAATTAAGAGAAAAAAAGAAAACAGGTTTAACAAGTAATTTAATAAAAAGGAGTGAACGAGTGGGAAAAGTTTTAAAAAACATTTATGAAAAAATAATAAGAGAAGAGACTATGGATTTCTCCGTATTAGCTGGAGTTGGAGATAAGGACAGTCTTAGAAAACCTGATGGAGGCTTTGATTTTATTCCACCATACTATAGCGTTGAAGCTGGGAAGAAAGCCAGATTACGATTGCTGGCAGAAAGTCCCTTTATTCCAAGTTATGAGGAAATAGAAATCTTATCAACCAACAAGAATATTTTACCTAAAAAACGCATTTATAAAGTAGAGGAAGGTGAATATATCGATGAAATTAACTGCTTTAAAATAATAATAGATGTGATGTGCAACATACCAGGAGAAATTGGGGAAATAATCGCTATCACAAGAAATATGAATGGAAAGGAAATAAAGAAAAAAGCAATAGTCAAAGTTGAGAAACCAATTGATTATCCACCTAATGGATTCGCCTTTGTGCCTTCATATTATAGAATAAAACATGGTCGAACAGAAAAAATAACTTTAAAAATTGATAGTCATCTCATTATAGGAGAAAATATCGAAATATTCTTTGAAAGTAACAACCCATATATTATTGTTGAGGATAAAAAACTGACTATTAGAAAAAGCGAGGAAATGATAATAGAAAAAACTGTTAGGATTAGGGGAGAGCGAAGTGGAGTAGAAGGAAAAATAATTGCATATTCTGCTGATAAGCGATTAAAATGCGAAGCAACTATAAAAGTTCTTTCAACACATCCAAAAGATTCAGCTATTGGGTTTAAAATAGAATACGATCCTTTAGAAAATCCAATACAAAGAGCTTCTTTTAGAGAAAATACAATATACATTTTTATAAAAGAACCCACAGTAAAGTTGTATTATGGTGAAAAGGGAGAATATGCAGATACACTATCTTTTCAAGTATTTTGTGCCGACCTAATAACCGATGCATTTTGTCAGAAAGTGATAAATGATTTATCAAAACATAAACCGTTTCTTAAAGACGATATAGAAGCTAGAAGAAACAAACTAAATCGCTTAAAAATGCAATATGGTCCCTTAATACACAAAGCTTATGTTGATCAGCGATTATTAAATAAAGAAAGAGGGGTGGAAAATTGATAGAAAAAGTTAAAAGAATTAAGGAAAAAGCAAAACCTTTTCCAGAGGAAAGTTATAAAGATCTACCACTGAGCGACCTTGTATTATATGCTTTGTTTTCTCTAAAGAAAAAGAGCATCGAAACAACTTTTGAGAATATCGTGGCAGAGGCTTACGAATTATTTCCCAAAAAATTTCATTTACCCGGTTATCCTGATTATCCTGATGCTAACAGAGTAAGAAGAGAAATACAAAGAATAGAAGGAACCCTTTCCACACCCGGGATGAAAAAATTAGCCAAAGGGAATATGAAAACAAGTTATGAAATAACCGAGGAAGGTTTGCAACGACTTAAATTAATAGAGGAAAAACTAGCTCGCGACCTTTCCACAAAAATAAGTATAGAAAAAGAGATGGAAGATAGAAGAGGAAAAATGGGAAGATTACTTAGTGAAATAGAAAAGCACCCTTTATATAGACAATACACAGATTCATTATCTAAAAATAATATTGAAATCCCAGAACATCTTTTCAGAGACCTTCTTTTAGCAACTATGGAAACGCCGGTAGAAGAACTCCGAGAAAGAATGGAAAGACTAATAAAATATTGTGAGGCATTTAACAAACAACAACTCAAACAATTTTTAGAATTATGTAAGAAGAAAAACAAACACATTTTCAGTGAGAATTATTAAAAATTTATAAAGAAAAAGTTTAAAGATGTATAGACCCAGATAGCACTTTTTCTTCTATGTAATCTGGTAAAAGAATGAGGGGCTTTTCTTTCTTTATCTTTGATTTCTTTAAATTCTTCAGTATTTTTTCTACATGTTCTAAGCTTAACTTCCGCCTGCTGCAAATAAAGCTTTAATGGACTCCTTTATGCTAGAAATTTGAGCATTTCATTTATTTCCTTTTTTACTCCTCTTAATGACAAAGCTAAAGATTTATAAAAGAATTAGGAAAAAATTTGATAGACATAATATTATAATATAATATCTCTTAAATTTACAATATCTTAATCACTTCAATTTCCTTTTCTACAGTTCCCTCCATACCATACGCTATAATCTTTATTTTGTGTCTACCCATACTCATTTCACCCCATAGCCATTGATATGGAGGGATATCATCTATAAATTTAAGTTCATCATCAACATAAAATCCAACTTTTTCTATTCCATCATATGCATTTATTTCTACAACGATTTTTCCAATGATTATAGTATTTCTAATTGGTGCTATTCTCTTATCAAAAATGTAAAGATAACCTACCAACGGCTTTTCTATGCTAATAAATGGTCTTTTTAATTTATCTTCCCATGCTATATCAATAACAATTCTATTTGTTTTGCATAATGAATCCGCATATTCCTCATTATACAAGTTTTTATCATAGCCTTTCAAATAAACATTGAAGAAACGCAATGCTAAATTTTTACTCACATTTTTTGTTTCTCTGCCTCTTAAACTTTCCTTCCAATCAGCAAAATCTATATGTTTTGATGCTATAAAACGCAAAAAATAGACATTTTGTAATATTTCATTGAATGGTTCCTTTCGCCATTCAACCAAATCATCGCTTTCTACAAAAAAGCTAATTGGCTTCGTAATATTTTTCCAGCTTCCATTGAAGAAATAGTCATTTACCCTATCAAGCTTTGGATTGCCTCCCGCGCCTTGTGGGGAGATTGCTATGCCTGCTTTTATTCTTTTATCTTCAAAGCTTGTTATGCCATATGGCATTTTTACCAATGCTCCTAAAACAGCCATTACAGTATAAGCTCCATAAGAATGCCCCAAAATGCCTATTTTGCTTAAATCCATTTTTCCCTTTAAATCTTTGTCACTTTCATTCCATATATATGCCATATCAATGACATAGCTTATATCCTTAGGACGATTTTCCCATTCAGTAGTATTTCCAACCATTTCTTTTAAAGCTTCTTTAAATGTATATCCCTTTCCCATTAAATATTCTAAATAATCTTTATTACTACTAACATGTTCTGGAACAATTACTACATATCCATTTTTAACGAGATGCAAAACATGCGTTATTAAGCTGGTTCTATTTCCTCCAGCTCCATGAGAAATTACTATTACGGGAAAATTTTTTCCATCTATAGGATAATAAACTGTGGTTGGAATGATTCTATTTCTACTTTCATCATAAATTTCAAAATTTTTAAATGCATATTCATCAGATTTTCCAACAAAAGAAGGCATTAGTAATATTATAATTAAGCAAGCAATTTTGATTACACGTTGCATTTTAATATATCTTAAGATAATATTTTAAGATTTTTTTCGAAATTTTTAAATAATACTATTTTTATTCTGATAAATTTTGAAATGCCAGAAAAATTGAGGAAAAAATTAAGAGATATAATAAAGCAGTGGGGAATTGGAGATGTTGAAGCAGAAATATTTGCAATTCTTGCTACTTCCGATGGGTTAACAGCAAAAGAAATCTCCGATGAGTTAGGATATGCATATTCAACTACAATAAATTCTTTAAATAGTTTGAGGAGAATGGGATATGTTGAAAGAACAAGGAGAAATAGAAGATTCGTATATTTTGCAAATATTGATTTTGTAAGAATAATTGATCAGGAAATGAAAAAATTGACAATTTCACTAAAGGATATAATAAAAGAAATACGCCAACTAGAGGATAAATATAAAAATAAACTTAAAGAACTGGCTAACAAAATAGAAAATGCTATAAAATATCTTGAAGCAAGGTGAAATAATGAAAACCGCTATTAGTATATTGAAAACAACGGTTGGTAATCCTGTTGTTAGAAACATAATTAAGCCATTCTGTAGATATTGTGATAAGGATGAAAAGAACAGAATAGAAGTTGCTATAGAATTATATACAGGAAGAAGAAAAGATGCATGTCTTTCCTGCAAACTTGCCTCAAAAGCAATTAGAAAGGTATTGAAAAAGGGCGGAGAAGCATTTGGATTAAGCGAAGAAGAGGTTAAAGAAAAATTCAAAGATTCTTATTGGGCAAAAGCTCTAGCAGCGACAATAAAAGGAATAGTATATTTTGGCGTTCGCCGCCCATTTACTCCTGGCATCCCTTATCAAGTAGTTTGGGATGTTACAACAGCGTGCAATTTAAGATGTAAGCACTGTTATTCAACCTCTGGTAAAAAAAGGGATGATGAATTAAATACGGAGGAGGCAAAAAGGGCTATAGATATTTTGGCTAAAGCAGGAGTAACTATTTTAGCTTTTTCTGGAGGAGAGCCATTAGTAAGGAAAGATATTTTTGAATTGGCAAGATATGCCAGTCAGCAAGGAATGTATGTTGCGATGGCAACAAATGGCACTTTAATAACAAAAGAAGTTGCAAAGAAAATGAAAAATGCCGGCATACAATTTGTTCAGATAAGTTTGGATGGTGCATCTCCAGAAGTTCATGATAAATTTAGAGGGGTAAATGGAGCTTTTGAAAAAACAATAAATGGGATAAAAAATTGCGTTGAAGAAGGATTTTTTGTAGAGGTATCAACAACAGCAACTCATTTCAATTATAAACAAATTCCAGATATAATTGAATTATGCGAAAAATTGAAGGTAAACTGGTTTATGGTATTCAATTTTGTTCCTACTGGGAGAGGAAGATTCATTATTGAAAATGATTTGACACCAGAGGAAAGAGAAGAATTATTGAAACTATTATGGGAAAAATCAAAAGAATCAAGCATTGAAATTTTATCAACAGCTCCACAATTTGCAAGAGTTGCTTTACAACAAGAAGAAGCTTACAACGAATTAATAATGCCAACCCATTTCTGCAACCCGAGGTTACATGGACAATTAATTAGTTTGGCAGAATTTATTGGAGGATGTGGAGCTGGTCGTTTCTATTTGGCGATGGAACCGAATGGAGATTTGCAACCTTGCGTCTTCTTCCCATTAAAAATTGGAAATATATTAGAAGATGATTTTGAAGAGTTGTGGAGGTATAATAGAGTTTTAGAAGAATTGAGAAATAAAGATATAATAAAGAAATGCGGAGAATGTAAATATCGTTATTATTGCGGTGGATGCAGGGCTAGAGCCTATGGATATTTTGGAGACTATTTAATGCCCGATCCAGGTTGCATTAACAATAAGGAGTTATATGAGGAGGCAATAAAAAAATGGAGATAGACGTACTATTAACTTCTGATAGAACTTTAATGAGCAATCATCATGGGAAAGAATTTTTAGGATTTGGTACTTCTGCTCCTCCTAATTGGCTTCCAGAGTGGCTATACAGGTATCTTTTCTTTCCAAAAATGAAAAAAGTGAATGGATTACCATGGCAAGCTCCTTATGGATTGAGAAAATTTGAAGCAAAATTAATAGATGAAGGAATAAATGCATTAATTGTTGACCCTGACGATTTAGCAAGATACAAAGCAAAAATAATAGGAATATATGTGATGGATGCTTTTGGATGGGGGCCGTCATCAACAACATTTGCTGGAATAATGAAAACCGGCGAGCCATATTTGGCAAAATACTTTAAAAATTTGTTAGAAAGTAAGGGATATAAAAAATTAAAAGCAAGTGGCGCAAAAACAATCGTAGGAGGCCCAGCAGCATGGCAGTTCAAATATAAACCAGAATTTTTGGATGAACATGGCATAGATTGCGTTTTTGATGGAGAGGGGGAGATGGCTGTTGAATTAATAAAAAAAGCTTTAAAAGGAGAGGAAATCCCCAAATTTTATGAAGAACATAGAGCCCCCTCTTTAGAAGAAATTTCAGAAATAAAGAGAGCTTCTATAAATGGATTAATAGAGATAGGAAGAGGATGCCCTAGAGGATGCAAGTTTTGCAGCGTGACTTTACGCCCTTTAAGATGGTATTCATATGAAAAAATCGAAAAAGAATTAAAAGTAAATGCAAGAGAAGGATTAAAATCGACAATTTTGCATGCAGAAGATGTTTTATTTTATGGACAGAAAGGAGTAATACCAAATGAAGAAAAAGTAATAAAATTAAATAAGCTGGCTAAAAAATACGTGGAGTATGTTTCATGGAGTCATGCTTCTTTTGCTGCTGTTATGGCAAAGCCAAAGTTAATTGAAAAGGTAGCGGAAATAATATGTGATGGAAAGCAAAAGTGGTGGGGGGCGGAGATGGGGATAGAGACGGGCTCCCCAGAATTAATAAAGAAAACAATGCCAGCAAAAACAAAGCCATTTAAGCCAGAAGAATATCCAGAAATAGTGAAAGAAGCAGCAGGAATACTCACAGATAACAATTTATTTCCAGCTTGTACTTTAATTGCTGGTCTACCAGAAGAAACAGAAGATGATATTATAAAAACAATTGAATTAATAGAAGATTTAAAGGATTTTAAGAGTGTTATAGTTCCCTTATTTTTTGTTCCTTTGGGGAGGCTAAAAGACAAAGATTGGTTTAAAAAAGAAAAAATGAACGAGTTACATAAAGAATTGCTTATTCAATGCATGCGCCATAATTTAAGATGGGTTAAAAAAATAGCTGATAGCTATTTTCAAGAAAAGAGAAGAGATGTTATAATAAAGCCTTTTTATCTTTTGTTCATGAAGTTGATAGAATGGCAAGCCAAAAAGAAAGGCATACTTTAGAAAATTTTTTATAAGCTAACTCGTGTAAAATTATGTATCTAATTATTACAACTTGTAAAGAAAAAGATGAGAAGAAAATTGTGGATGAATTACTATCATCAAATTTAGTAGCTTGTATTAATTCTTTTAAGGTTAAATCCAAATATATATGGAAGGGAAAAATAGAGGAAGATGAAGAGAAACTTCTATTTATTAAAACAACAAAATATGAAGAAGTAGAGAAAAAAATAAGAGAATTGCATTCATATGAAGTACCAGAAATTATTTGTATTGAAATAAAAAAGGGAAATGAGGATTATTTAAAATGGGTTGAAGAAGTGGTAAAATGAACAAGATAATTACGTTAACAACAGATATTGGATGGGAATATGCAGCAGAAATGAAAGGAAAAATTTTATCAATAAATCCAGATGCAAAAATTGTTGATATATGCCATGATATTCTCCCACAAAATATAAAGCAAGGAGCATTTATTTTATATTCAATAACTCCATATTTTAAAAATGCAATTCATATTGGAGTTGTTGATCCAGGAGTTGGAACGGAAAGAAAATGTATAGCAATAGATTGTGGAAATGTTTTCTTCATTGGACCAGATAATGGGTTATTGATTCCTGCTGCAAAAAGAATCGGTATAAAAAAAGTATATGAATTGGAAGTTGACAAAAATGCTTCTCCAGTTTTTCATGGAAGGGATGTTTTTGCTCCAGCAGCAGCGAAAATTTCTCTGGGTATTAGTCCATACAAAAGAGAATTGGATAGATATGTGGACTTGGATTTTGGAGAAGCAGTTATAAAAAAAGGAAAAATAACGGGAAGAGTAATTTTTATTGATCGATTCGGTAATATAATAACTAATATAAAAGGAGAAATGATTAAAAGAAAGAAATTTAAAGTAAGAATAGGAGAAATAGAAGAAGATGTAAATTTATATCCTTCATATGGATATGCTAAAAAAGAAGAAATTTTGGCTGTTGAAAGTAGTAGCGGTTTTTTAGAGATTGCAAAAAGGGAAGGAGATGCATCAAAACATTTTAATGCAAAAGAAAATAAGATAATAGAAATATTTTTGTAAGCATCTTTATTTATTTTCATGAAAAAGCTGGCAATATTTGTTGCCTGTTTATTTATAATGATACCTGTAAAAATTGATGGAATCGATGATAAATTATCTTCAAGAATTAGCATAATAGAAAATGATGATTATACATATATTGTTGCAAACAATTCCTATTATTTACATGAAGAAGGATACCCTATTTTGCCATATTATGTAAAAACATATGAATTTCCCATAGGAACAAAAATTAAAAGAATAGATGTAGAAGCAAAAAGTATTGAGAAAATAAATTTAAATAAAAAGGTGGCGCCCTCCCCAGCGCCTTTAAGCGAGCAAGCAAAAGAGGGGGAAATATATGGAATGGATATATTTTATCCAGAGAGATGGTATAGTTATGATATAGGAGTAGGAATTGTGGGAAAAGAAAGGAAAGTAATTGTTACAATACATTTATATCCTGTAAGATACAATGCTTTTAGAAATGAAATTCTTTGCGCAAATGATTTTGATATAAATATAGATTATGAACTACCACTTCATCCTATTCTAACAGCAGATGAATATGATTTATTAATAGTTTGTCCCGCTCAATGGGAAAGTGAATTAGAAGAATTAAAACAGCATAAAGAGAGTCATGGAATAAGGACAATAATAAAAACAATGGATGAGGTACAAAATTATAATGGAAGAGATTTAGCAGAGAAATTAAAATACTGTATTAAAGATTGTATTGAAAAATATGGAATAAAATATGTTTTACTTGTTGGTGGATTGTCCTCTCCAATAAAAAGCGATACATGGCTTGTCCCGGTTCGCTATTCTCATTTAGATGATGGAACCGAGCATTCATATCTTACAGATTTATATTTTGCAGACATCTATAAATATGAAGATGGAGAAATAAAATTTGATGACTGGGATAGCAACGGAAACGGAATTTTTGCGGAATGGTCTTTTAAAGCAAGAGACCAGCTTGATTTATATGTAGATGTTTATGTGGGAAGGCTTGCTTGTAGAAATGAAAAGGAATTGCAAACTGTAATCCAAAAAATAATAACTTATGAGGAGGAATGTAATGATTCTTGGTTTAAAAGGTTAGTATTGGTAGGAGGGGATACCTTTAATGACATTGATGGACATAATTATTTAGAAGGAGAAATTGCGAATCAGAAAGTGGCTGAAATTCTTAGTGATTTTGAAGCTGAAAAAATATGGTGGTCTGAAGGAGAGGTAAATCAAAGAAATGTTGTAAATGCCATAGGAAAAGGGTGCGGATTTGTTCATTTATCAGGACATGGAAGCCCAGCTGTATGGTTCGTTAAAGATTTTGTTAAAAATCCTCATGGAAAATACATATGGGCTTTAGATGTCTATCATATTCCATTACTAAAGAATGGGAATAAATTGCCAATCGTTGTAATAGGAGGATGCCATAACAGCATGTTTAATACTTCTCTGTATAAAAGCACAAAGGAAGTCATAGTTACAATCATAATAAAGTACATACTTGGTAAGCCATATACAACATGGTACTGGATCCCAGCTCCAGAATGCATGGGATGGTGGTTTGTTAAGCAGGAAGGAGGAGGAGCAATAGCCACTTTTGGATGTACTGGTTTGGGATTGGGAACAATTGGAGATAACAATAATGATGGAATACCTGATTGCATCCAATATTTACTTACATGGCTTGAGTTAAGATTCTTTGAAGTATATGCAAATGGTGTAGATATATTAGGAGAAACATGGGGAAATGCAATAAATGATTATGTTGCAACATTTCTTACAGAGAAAAAATTATCGGCCGATATTAAAACTGTACAAGAATGGGTATTGCTTGGAGACCCAACCTTAAAAATAGGAGGCTATCATTGATTCCCCTTTTTTATCTTTTAAAAAGTTATATTGCAGACATAAATAGAATTTGGGAAAGTGAAAAGAAAATAGAGAAATATAGGCAGAAATGTTTTAAGAAAATTTTAAGGAATGCAATGAATACTCCTATGTATAAAAAGAAATATGAAGGAATAAATTTAAAAGAAATTGATTTGAACAATATT
>JAPDJP010000027.1 GCA_029259055.1 Thermoplasmatota archaeon
CATGGTATGATGGACATGTTGTAGAATGCAAAACAAAATATGTGGGATGGGAAGGTAATAAATTTGTTTATTATTGGCAAGGAAATGAAACCTCGTTGGATTACAATTGGTGGATAGTAAGGAGGAGCGTGGCATGGGCAGCTGGGTTAAGTATAGAGGAAATGCCCCCAATTGAGGAGAAAATTTATATTTCAGCATCCATTATATGAATGTGGAAAGGATTTTAACAGTAGGTATAATATTCCTTATTCTTATCTCTTTGCCATCAGAAACTTTTACTTATGCTAACGAGATCGAAAATGGAAGAACATTATATGTAGGCGGAAATGGTCCAGGAAATTATACCCATATACAAGATGCTATAGATAATGCAAGCGATAGAGATACCATAATTGTATATCCCGGAGTTTACAAAGAAAACATAATTGTTCATAAAAGCTTAACAATAAAAGGAATAAAAGAAAATGAAATGCCAACGCTTGAGCCAGAAAATGAGAATAGAAGCGTTGCGTATCTAATTGCAGAAAAATGTAGAATAGAAAATTTTGTAATTAGAGGAAGAGTATATGTTATTTCTTATGGACATGTAATAATAAACAATATATTTGAAGGAGATGGGGGAGGAATAACTTCTCCAAACACTGTAGAAGATATAATAGCATACAATGTTTTCAGAGGAAATGGATACAGTGGTATAAATTTAGATGATTCGTATGGGGTGGAAGTTTATAATAATACTTTTGCTGGAGATTACTATACTGGAATATACTTATCTGACTGTGCTAAATTGAAAATCTTCAATAATGTTTTCCACTCCATGAGCAAAGGAATATTTGGAGGAAGTGTGTATGAAATCAAAATCCATTCAAACGAATTTTTTAATTTGAAAGAGGACGGCATTCATATTTCTCCATCTGCCTCCTATAATGAAATATTTGAAAATAAAATCTTTAATTGTAGCAGAGGAATATATATTGGGGGAGGAACAAATGGGGACAATGTATTTCATAATGAAATTTATAATAATTCTCTTGGCATAGGAATTCTTTTAGGAGGAGTGAAGGTATTCGAGAATAATATAAGTAGAAACAAAAATGGGATTTATTTATATAATGTATTCTCCATGAGGGTAGGGGCAACAATAATTTTCTCTAATAATTTTATAGATAATGAAGAACAGGCAAGTTTTGTTGATGCTTATTTGAATATATGGTTTAACAATTATTGGAGTGATTGGCACTTTCCTTTTCCCAAAATAATTTTTGGTGCGCATTGTATTTTCATTGTACCCCCTTGGTTTGTTTGTTATCCATGGATTCAATTTGACTTAATGCCATCTTTAAAGCCGATTAAATGGTGGGAAAATGGGTTGTGTAACTTGCATGGTATCGATTTGGATAATTGGCAATGATAATAACATCTTCATTGATAATCCATAGATATTCGCTGTTATTATCTTGAAATATCAGCTAATTTATGCAAAATCGTAGATGCAATCTGATGGAACATATTTAACTAGCCTTACAAACTTTCCAGCTTTGTATATTTTATATCCTTTTCTTCTTAAACAATCAGCATTTATGATAAAAATAACAACATCCTTACCATGTCTTTTCCCAGTTTCATATGCATTTTTCTTATCGATACTTAAATGAACAAATTGTCTACCCATTGCCTTTATTCCTTCTTTCAAAATCTTATTTAAATTTCTTCTAGTACTTCCATGATAAAGAAATTTGCTATCTAAATCTTCTTCATAGTCTATAAAAACCCTTAAACTATGTCCATAAATAGCCCTTATCTTACCATTTTTTATTTCATATCTACCCTTTTCATCAGATTCAACAATTTCTTCAATATGTTTCTTTTCTATCCAGGGATATACTTTTTTAATTTCCTTCAATAAATCATTAATATTGATGAATCCTTTTTCATCAATTTTTGGTGTATGTCTTAGAATATAAGCCATTAGCTTGCTAATTTTCATCTTTTCTTTTGTTTCCATTTACAATAAAAAATTTTTTTATTGATAAAAGTTATTAGAATAATGAAATTTGAAAAAATCAAAGACGTCATAAAAAAGGAGGAAGGACAGAAAGCAAAAATAAGAGGATGGATTTATAGGAAAAGAAGTAGCGGAAAAATTATTTTTATTGTTATTAGAGATTCAACAGGTATAATTCAGACAATAGTAGAAAAAGAAAAAATAAGCAATGAAGAATTTAAAAAAGCTGAAAAGGCATTAATAGAATCATCAGTTGAAATAGAGGGCACAGTTCATGAAGATAAAAGAGCTCCAGGTGGAAAAGAAATACATGTAACAAAATTTAACGTTGTAGGATTTGCGCAAGATTTCCCTATCACAGAATATCAGAGCGTTGAATTTTTGCTGGATAACCGCCATCTATGGATTCGTTCGAGAAAGCTTACTGAAGTAATGAAATTGAAAGCAAAAATGCTTAGAATAATAAGAAGATGGTTTGATGAAAACGACTTCTATGAAGTCACGCCCAGCGTCATAACAACAAATGCTGCGGAGGGAGGTGCTACTGTTTTTTCATTTGATTATTTTGGACAAGAGGCTTTTTTGAGCCAGACAGCACAGATGTATTTAGAAGCATTGATTTTTTCTTTAGAGAATGTCTGGTGTTTAACGCCTTCTTTTAGAGCAGAAAAATCTAGGACAAGGAGACACTTAACAGAATATTGGCATTTAGAAGCAGAAGAAGCATGGTTGAATAATGAGGAAAACATGAAATTGCAGGAAGAACTTATAAGTTATGTATGCCAAAGTATTGCAAAAGAATGTAAAGATGAACTAGAATTTCTTGGAAGAGACCCAAAAGATTTAAAAATTGTTGAACCTCCGTTTAAAAGAATAAAATATAAGGATGCGATAAAAATGCTAAACGAAAAAGGATTTGATATAAAATGGGGAGATGATTTTGGCGCCCCACATGAAAAGGCTTTGGTGGAAGGAGAGGAAAAACCAATATTTGTTACCCATTTCCCGGTTGAATCAAAAGCATTTTATATGAAAATTTCTCCAGATGGAAAAACAGTTGAATGCGCGGACATGCTTGCTCCAGAAGGATATGGAGAAATAATAGGGGGCTCTGAGAGAGAGGAGAATATTGATTCAATGATAGAAAGACTCAAAAAAGATGGAGCCAATATTAAAAATTATGAATGGTATTTTGATTTACGCAGATATGGTTCCGTTCCTCATTCAGGATTTGGTTTAGGAATAGAAAGACTTCTTTGCTGGATAGCAAAACTCGAACATATAAGAGATGCAACTCCTTTTCCACGCCTAGTAAGGAGGGCATATCCATGAAAAAAATAATTTTTATCATTTTTATTCTGATAAGCAGTTATTATATAAGTAATGCTCAAGATCATATAAACATAAACAATAATGATAATGATATAGAGGATGCATTAACTTATTATAATGAAGGATATCCCGTTTTACCATATTACGTAAAAACATATGAATTCCCGGCAGGAACAAAAATTAAAAAAATAAATGTTGATGTTGAAGTAAAGAAAATAAAAAAGAATAATATGGCAGAAATGTCTCCACCTATTTTTCCTATAGGGAATGAAACAGACGAGAAAACATACAAAGTTTATCCAGGGAGATGGTATGACTATGATGTTGGGATGGGAATAGTAGGAAAAGAAAGAAAAGTAATAGTTACAATACATTTATATCCCATAAGATATATTGGAAATAAAACTTTATATGCAAATTTTAATGTAAATATAGATTATGAATTACCTACTCATCCATTATTTACAAATGATGAATATGATTTGCTAATAATATATCCAAACAAGTATAAAGTTAGGGGATGGGAAAGAATTTTACAAAAATTGGTTGAGTATAAAGAGAAAGAAGGTATAAGAACCAAGTTGGTGAGCATGGACGAAATTACCATAGGAAAAGATTTGCAAGAGAGAATAAAATATTTCATAAAAGATGCGATAGAACAATATGGAATAAAATATGTTCTGCTTGTTGGAGATGCTGAACTTATGGATGTCAGATATGTTTCTACCCCTATTGGGGATGTACCATGTGATTTATATTTTGCAGATATATATGATGAAAATATGAATTTCTCTTCTTGGGATGCAGATAATGATGGAATATATGGAGAAAGGGAAGATAAGCCAGATTTATATCCAGATGTTCATATCGGGAGATTGCCTGCAAGTAATGAAGAAGAGTTATCCATTTTAGTAAATAAATCTATAAATTATACTACTCCTCCAATGAGAGCTATAATGGTTGGAACAGAACTATTTTGGGAAACCGATTGTAGAGAAGGAGAATATTTAAAGGAAGAAATCAGTAAAGATTTGAACATAGACGTGATAAAATTATACGAAACAAATGAATATGAGAAAGATGATGATGCAACCTCTACAGATATAATCAATTATATAAATGAGGGGGCTTTATTTGTTAATTTTGCATCTCATGGTAATCCATATGGAATGGGATGGAAAGGAGGAAGTTTCTCGATCGATGATATAAACAAGTTAAATAATGAATATTTACCAATAGTATTTGCAATGGCTTGTTCAACAAATGCGTTTGATGGTATAGATTGCTTGGGCGAAAAATTCTTAACCTATCCAAAAGGAGCAATTGCATATATTGGAAGTAGCAGAGTGGCTTATGTTTATTTAGGGAAAGCTATAAAATCTTCCTTAAGCGGATATTTAGATAAAGCTTTTTTCAAATCTTATTATGATGGTAGCAGAAGTGTTGGAGAAATTTTTTCGATGGCAAAAATTGATTATATTGAAAAACACATGTTCATGAACAGTTATGATTCTTTAACTGTTATGGAATATAACTTGTTAGGAGACCCAACAATTAATATTCCTCCAATGCCATTAACTTCCAAGGCATATGTTAATAAAAATAAATCAAATAGCGCCATAAAAATATGGGCTGAATTATCCGAAAATCTCACAAATGTAACTGTAGATTTGTATTATAGAAAGGTGGGGAGATGGGGCGGTGGTTCTTGGAAATATTATGGTAGTTCTAACACAACTTTTGAATGGGAATTTTTGCCAGAAGAAGAAGGATATTACGAATTTTATACAATATTAAGGAAGGGAAATTATACAGAAAAGAAGCCAGATATTGCAGATGCATATTGTATTTTTGATTTCTCCTTACCACATCTTCATTTAATTAAGCCGAAAAGGGGTGGAATATATATTTTCAATAGAGAAATTTTTAACATAAATGCAAGTTATGCAATAGTTATAGGAAGAATTGATGTAGAGGCAGGTGGAGACGTTGTTGCTGTTGAGTTTTATGTTGATGATGTGCTTAAATATATTGATAAAGAAGAGCCATTTAAATGGAAATGGAAAGAATTTACTTTTGGAAAACACGAAATTAAAATAGTTGGATACGATATAGTAGGAAATAAGGGAGAAGATAAAATAGATGTATATGCTTTTATAATATGAAAAAGCCGAGTATTGCGGTTGATGGCATCCTGATAAAAAATAATAAAATTCTGTTGATAAAAAGAAAAAACGAACCATTTAAGGGAAAATGGGCATTGCCGGGAGGATTTGTTGAATATGGTGAAAGAGTAGAGGAAGCTGTCTTGAGAGAATTTGAAGAGGAAGTTGGGATAAAAGCAAAAATAAAGAGATTATTGGGAGTATATTCAGACCCAAATAGAGACCCTAGAGGACATGTTATTTCAATAGTTTTTTTGTTAGAGGGAGAAGGTATTCCAAAAGCAGGAGATGATGCAAAAGATGCAAAATTTTTTGATTTGGATGATTTGCCACCTTTGGCTTTTGACCACGATAAAATAATAAGAGATGCAATTAAACTTTTAAAATAGGAATAATTTAAAATTATGGAATGCAGAAAAGAAGAGAATTTGAAAGATTGTCCTTGTACTTGGGAGCCTTGTGATAAAAAGGGAATATGCTGTCTTTGTTTAAAATATCATTTATCAAATAAGGAATTACCAGCTTGTTTTTTCCCACCAGAAGTTGAAAGAACTTATGATAGAAGCATTGAAAAATTCATTGAAGTATGGAAAAGATCATGATATGGATATTTTTCTTCCCGCTTCATTTCTCTTCCATTTCCCAAAATCGCTTAATTTCATTAATATGCTCTCATTAAAAACTGGACCATCTTTACATACATGATAACCATCAATAGCACATGAATCACATATTCCAACACCGCATTTCATGTATCTTTCTAAACTCGCCTGCAAGGGAATCTTACTTTTAATGCATAAATCCAACACTTTTTTCATCATTGGTTCCGGACCACAGGTATATACAACATCAAATTTTTCTCTCATCAAAATTTTTTTAGCCAAATCCGTTGCAAATCCCCTATAACCTGCACTCCCATCATCAGTAGTAATATATAAATTTGCGAATTTTTTTATTTCATCCTCAAAAAGTAATAAATTCTTGTTTCTTGCCCCCAAAATAACACATTTTTCTCCCTCATATTCTTTTATTAAAGGTAGCAGAGGCGCAATACCTACGCCCCCTGCCACAAATAATGCCTTCTTGCCAACTATTTTAAAACCATTTCCATATGGTCCTCTTATTCCTAATTTGTCTCCTTTTTTCATGTTGTGTAATGCTTCTGTTGCTTCGCCTACTTTTTCAACAGTAATGGCAATTTCATTTCCAAAATGGCTTAAAGACATTGGAATTTCATCTATTCCGGGAATCCATACCATGACAAATTGGCCTGGCTGAGCCCTCATTTTTAAATCAAGAAATAGGGTTTTATGCGTAGCATTATGTTTTAAAATTTTTGAAATTCTGCAAATGAACATAACATGAAATAATTTATATATTAAAAGGTTATTTCCAACCAATGGCAAGAATGCATGCGAGAAGGAGAGGGAAGTCTGGTTCAAAACACCCCGTTGAGAGAACTCATCCTGAATGGAGCTTGAAGCCAGAAGAAATAGAACAATTAATAGTTAAATTGGCTGAAGAAGGTAAGCCGCCAGCAATGATTGGATTGATTTTGAGAGATTCATATGGTGTTCCAGATATAAGAGCTGCTTTAGGTAAAAAACTTACCAAAGTTTTGGAAGAGCACGGACTTGCCCCAAAAATACCAGAAGATTTGAGTAATTTATTAGATAAGAGGGAGAGCCTAATGAAACATTTGGCAGAACACCCAAAGGATTTGCATAATAAAAGGAGATTAGAATTAATAGAAGCTAAAATAAGAAGACTGGTAAAATATTACAAGAGGGAAGGGAAACTGCCTGAAGGATGGACATTTGTATAATTTTGTAAGCCTTACATATTGTGTATATTTTTCCTCCTCTGTATTTCAATAGCTTCATCAAGTTCCATCTCCCCCATTAAAACTTTTTTGGCAAGCTCTTTTGATATTGTTATGTTTTTGCTTTTTATTCTGCTTATCCTTTGCAATTCTTTTATTTCTCCTTCTCTTGGCTCAACAGACATTTTTCCCTTTATTTCTTTTCCGACAGTTAAAGCTATTGAAGAAGCTGCTATTGCATCATCATCTATGCAAGGAATCATTGATTCATCGACTATTTCTATCCTCAAATTTTTATCTTGTAACAAATTTATTATTCTATTTCTAATTAATCTGGCTCCATTACCGATTCTTATAATTGCATTTTTAACTCCGACATCTTCCATAAAATGTCTTATAAAATCAACGGCTTTTTCTGGAGAGTTTGCAACAAATCTTCTTATCAGCTTGTCATTTCCATAGACAGCCACTCCTATATTATTGCCGGGGTCTATTCCGAAAATTAAATTTATTTCCTTATAAGCAGATAAAATGATTGCTTTATCAATAATATTTTCAACATTACTATCAGGTTTGCATACTATAACATTATCAAATTTTATCTTATTTTTTTCATCATCCGTTGTTATAATAACATTTACATTTGGAGGGATATCGCCATCAAATGTCAAGGAAACGAAGGGAATATTTCTTTTTCTAAGTATATTTACCAAATCGTGATAGAGAGAGAAGTTTGAAGTTAATAATCCTATCATTCAATTTATATTATTGCAAATATTTAAGTTCTTTGTTATTACACAATTATGAAAAGGGCGCATGTTAAGATATATGGAAAAGTTCAGGGAGTATGGTTTAGAGCCCATACCAAAGAGATGGCTGAAAAGCTTGGCATTAAGGGATGGGTTCGTAATGTGCCTGACGGGAGTGTTGAAGCAGTTTTTGAAGGAGAAGAGGAAAATTTAGAAGAAATGATAAGATGGTGCCATCATGGCCCCCCATTAGCAAGGGTAACTAAAGTAGAGATAAAATATGAAGAGCCTAAAGGAGAAAAGGAATTTAGGATAAGATATGATTAGCTTTCAACATCGATACCTATCTTAGTAAGAATTTCCTTTATTTCTTTATATTCTCCATGAAAATACGCTTTTTTGCAATTTGGAGTTGCTTCTACCATTTTTATAAGCATTTCTTCATTTAGTGGCAAAGCATATTTTGCAGCTATGTGTCCAAAAGCAACTCCTTTTTCTAAAGCAATATCTGTGAAGCGTGGAGCATAATGTCCTCCCCCAATCCCTATTGCTACTTCATATTCCCTTTCCTCTATTTCCAAAATCGTTTCCGCTATCGCCTTACAAGCTTTTTCGTCTCTCCATTCCCTTTCGGTGCTTCCCACTTCTATAAAAAAACAGGGTTTTTTCAAATAGGGTCCGTGATGGGTTGCCTCATAACATACTTCATATTCTTCAAGTTCCTTTTCTTTCAATAATTGCAAAGCATTTCTCATTAACAATGGATTACATGGAACTAAAGTGGCGTCTTTGCCACCATATTCTGCTTTGCCAAAATTCCCTACTGCATGTACACTAAGTGTTTTTCTCCTTGCCATGGATGCGTGGCGGGATGCAAAAATTATTGTAGATACTTTGTATCCCAATGCTTCTATCTCTTCATCAATATTATCATGATAGATATGGGTGTCTTCGATAAAATAAATCATTTTTTCATTATTAAAGTAAATATTTCCCTTCCTTTTCCATTTTTCCAAGGATAAAAGATGCTCACCAATATTATTGCTTGCGATGTCCTCCTTCGAAATTACTATGCAAAGCATGCTATGTTATGTAAAACGAGCATATATTCATTTCATCTCCTCCAAAATTCATATGCGATGACTTTTGTACATAACACCTCTTGAAATATTATCTTATTTAATTAATTCATCATTAATAAAATTTCATAATGGTATAAGCTAGAAAATAGAAAAATTTATCAAAGGCAATCAGCAAAGTCTATTTATCGTTTTTTATATTTTCTTGTGCCTCATAATAGAAGCAAAGAAGAGTTGGAACATTTCATAAGAAAGCTTGAACAACAGGCTTTGGAGACGGCGGAAGAAAGGCACCCTATTTATATAAAGGCTGGCTTAAAAGATGCAAAACTGATTTTAGATGTTGGATGTGGAAATGGTGCTGTTACAAAAGATGTTTGTAATCACACAAATGGAATGGTTATTGCAATAGATGATTCAATAGATATGATAGAAATAGCAAAAAAAATGCTTGCTGGAATAAGAAATGTTCAACTTTGTTTAGGAGATGCTCATTCACTACCTTTTAAAGACAATACTTTTGACATTGCCATATGCAATCTTTTATTAATGTGGGTTAAAAATCCGCAGCAAGTTGTAAATGAAATGACTAGAGTTGTTAAAAAAGGAGGTAAGGTTGTTGCAAGTTTAGAACCAGATTTTGGCGGAAAGATTCATTGGCCTCCATATCCAAAAGTAGATGAAATTTTTGCTGGCAAAGCAATAAAAAATAAAGGGGGCGACCCATATATTGGTAGGAAATTAAGAATGCTTTTCGTTAAAGCTGGATTAAAAACAGAGGTAGGTTTGGGGAATTTAAGAATATGGAGTTGTGAAGAAGATAAACAATCCTATATGAGAGCCCGTCAGTTTTACTGGAATGTTTTGAGAAGGGAAGGCTTAAGTGAAGACGAAATAAAGGAATGGGAAAAACATTATTTGAAATCTATAGAAGAAGGAATCGAATTCAATTTTTTTCCGCAATTTTATGCAATAGGCATAAAAGAATAAAGATTTTTGTAACTATCGAAGAATGGCTATCCAAATATAAATCCCATGCCTTCGCTCGCTTTCTCTTCATCCGCCACAAATTTTTCATTTATCTTTTCCTTCTCTTCTCCCTCCAATATTTTTCCCTTGTCTTTTATAATTTCTTTTGCCTTTTCTATAGCTTCTTCATCTCCCTCTATTTTCAGAAAAATTGCTTCTCCTTCAATGCCTAAAGATTTCGCATCTCTCGTCCATATGCTTTGCCTACTCACCAAATCATCTTTTTTAATTTCATCAATTATTTTTTCATCATCCTTTTTTATCTCAAATATTGCATATGCCATAATAGGAATAGATTTAATACTTAAAGAAGTTTTCATCAAAGAAATATCTAAGATTTTCAGCTGCTTCATCAGGTGTTATTTCTCTTTCTCGGCTTTCTTTACTTTCTTTCCTCCTACCAATTACAAATCCAGCGACTGTTCCCAAGATAAATGATGATGCCCCAATAATTATTTCAATATTGATGCTATTTTTTGTTGTTGACGTAACATTCCATACATTTACCTTTTTCATATTTTTTACTTCAAATCCTTTTGCCAAACATAACATATTGGCAATCATACTTGCATACTTATAATAAATGAGAGCATCCTTTACATCATCATTTTCTAAGCTTCTCCCAAATTCGTAATAACTAATTGCTAAAATTGGCTCAATACCCATATTTCTAGCTTTGTGAATGGCATAACTTGCCATCTGGCTTGTTCTATTCAATCTATCTTTAATTTCTTCTGCTTTATCTATTCCGACAAGTTCAATGGCTATATTTGCATTTGCAATTGCTTCTAAAGAATTAAACAAACTCGCTGCAGGATAATCATCTTTCTGCTCGCTCGCCTTTTGAAGCAAATTATTTGCTTCATTTACAAAATCTTTTGAATATCCTGTTTCCTGAGCTATAATTTCAGCGTATGAAACTATATTTTGCGCATAGCTATAGTATTTCTCCGCTAAGGCATCTATCCAGCTCTCATTTATAAAATACGTCTCCTCAAATTCCTTGCTTAAGTTGATCCACCAATAGACGGTATGGCTTCTTTCCATCGAATAAGCTAAATTATAAATTTGTTCTAATGAATTTCTTCCAGTATCGTTTAAAAATTCTTTTGCTTCCAATGCTCTTTGCTGGGCTCCTCCTATGCATTGCAAACTTACCAATCCATTTATTTTTGCTTTTTCTGAGTATTCAAGAGCTTTTTTGACGACTCTAGAAACATTATCTTTAATTTCCTTTATACTCATTCCTTTATAATAATCACAAGCAAACATGACAAATCTTGACTTTATTTTCGATTGAAAAGCTTTGCTTATGCTATAATAGTAGAATTCTTTATATTCATAGG
This sequence comes from Thermoplasmatota archaeon, assembly GCA_029259055.1. Classification (GTDB taxonomy): domain Archaea; phylum Thermoplasmatota; class E2; order UBA202; family JdFR-43; genus JAPDJP01. The sequence goes on from JAPDJP010000027.1 coordinate 11,528, forward strand.
CTTCTTTTGCTTTCTCTAAATCTTCTTCTGCTTCATTTAAATATTTTCTGATAGTGCCCCTCGGACTATACCATGGATAACCAACTGGAACATTCGATTCCTCAAAAATTTTCTTTGCTTTTTCATAGCTTGCATTTGCCTCATTTATTACTTGTTCAGCTAATGGGTCTAAAATTTTATTATAATATGAACCAGTAGTGAAAGTTGCATTGTATTTTTCTTCTTCAAAGGAATAGCCAGTAAAATATGCTAAAGCTTCGTTAACATCTTCTACTTCCTTCACAATAAGCCCATAACTTTCGTACAACTCCTTTGATATGTTAATTAACTCTCTCTTATAAATTACCCATCCTCCAACGGTTTCCTTTACTACTTTATATCCAATACTCTGCCCTTTCGGAATTAAAAAATATTTCATACCCGCCTCGCCAGCTGCCTCTCCTTTTTCGAGTATCCCGCCAACTGGTCCAATGCTTCCATCAGGATTAATCATGCCCGTCATTATAACATCATCTCTTGTTTCCAAATTCTCTAACAAACAGATTACAGCAATACACATCACTCCTCCTGCTGATGGCCCTCCAACTATTGGTGACGCTGATTTGACTTGGAAAATAAAATCATATTTACTCACATCTTTTCCAGTTAGCATACCCGCTACATCAACAGCAAGTTTAGCAGAACCCTGCATATCCAGTTCTGTAAGAGGCGTTGTTATTACATATACATTTCCACTTCCATTCATCATGGTGACATTTATTTCTGTTAATACCCCAACATAGCCATTTTCGCTTTCTGCTACTGCGGGAGCATATAAAACGATACTCCTATAATGGACATATTTTTCCCATTCATTTACTGGCATTGAACTCGCCAGCGGAACAAGAAGCACCAAAAATAAAAGCAGTTTTTTCATGCAATAAAAAAATATTTAATAACTTAAATTTTGTTGTGCGATTTTCGAAATTTAAAACAAAAAATTTAGAATAATGGTAACTAATTAATCCATCATCTTTCTCATTTGACCATAGTGGGGGCATATATGAACAATAACATAGCCAATTTCGGACAACTCCTTCCTTAATTTTCTTGCTATTTCTATCATCCCCCGCTTTTTGATGGGTTTGAATAATCTTGAAATACTCTTTTAATAACGTATTGCATCAACTAATAATATTAGATAACCTGAAATTATAGCCAAGTACTTCATGATGAGAGCCATGAAATATATAATTAAGATTTTCACATTATTTTATCACCTTAATTGTGAGATAATATCTTTGGATAATAGTTACTATGCTTGCAACAATAAAATAAATAAAAACCCATTCTAAGAAATGAAAACCAAGAATTAAGTTTCTAACAAAAAATTGAATTATTAATGAAAAAAATAATATTAAGATTCTATCCGCTCTTCCTAGAATCCCAGCATATATTCTTTTATAACCTACAGCTTGTGCTTGGGTTCCTAAATAACTCACTAATAATATGCATGATAAAGTGATTATACCAATAGATTTGTTTATCCATGGCGATAAGGCAATTCCTCCTATTATAAAAACATCTGAAAATCTATCTATTGCATGATCGATAAAATCTCCTTTTTTGCTCGCCTCCCCCCTCATCCTCGCTATTTTCCCATCTAATGCATCCAGAAAGCCATTTATAATAATAAAAATTGCGGATAAAATTAGGAAATATTTTATGTTATAGGAAAAAAAGGAAAATATCCCTGCAAAAATTGCAAATAATAGAGATAAATAAGTTAAAAAAGTCGGTTTTATATCTATTTTTCCTGCAAATGGCTCAAGGAATTTATCTGCTTTCTGTCTATATTTATCCAACATGTTCTAACAACCAATTACTCCAATCAATTTTTCCATAGGAGGGGGGAGGGAGTTTTTCCAAAATCTCGATTATTTCCTCAACAATCTTGTTTATCTTCTTATTTGTTGTATCAATTTCCCATATTCTATTATGTTTTTCTAAAGCTCTTTGCAGAATTATATCCAAAGCTTCTGCTTCCAGATTTTCTTTTATTTTGTTTTCATCCCAATTCTTTTTCATTAGCCTCTTTTTAAGTTCCTCAGGGTGGCATCTCAATATTATTACTCCATCAACACTTAACAAATGGCTTAAATGTCCTTCTATAATCACGTCATCGAATTTTTTTATATATTCATCTAAAGCTTTCTCATCCACTATTTTACATTTTCTTTTTTCATCATATCCGATAACAAACTTATCTGAAATATCTTCTATCCTAATTACTTTATATCCTTTCTTTTCTAATAAATTTGCAACGGATGTTTTTCCTGTGCCGGGGGTGCCAGTAAGTGCTATTTTCATATCCTTACCAATTCTATAAATTCATATGGATCTTTTCCTTCATAAAAGCAATAATGTATTTTTCTATAATTTTTCTTAAATTCTACAACATCCTTTCTTACTTTTGCTGGTTCTTCTTTGTCAATGAGTAATCTTTTGAAAAATATAGCAATTTCTTCCATCTCCTCCTCTTTCATTCCTAATCTTGTAAGTTCTTGCACACCAAGTCTTATTCCCGATGGTCTCAAAGGATGTTCATCGCCTGGAACCATATTCATATTTGCTATTATACCTCCTTGCTCAAGTAATTCTGCTGCTTCCCTTCCCTTCTCTTTTTCAACTTTAAATAAAACTTGGTGCGATTCAGTAAAACCATAATCTTTTCCTAGAACATTAAATCCTAAATTATATAACGCTTCGGCTAGTTTTTTTGCATTTTTTACGATTTGTTCTGCATATTCTTTCCCAAATTGTAAATGTTCAGCAAACGCTATTGCTTTAGCTGCTACATGGTGCAAATGATAAGAGGAAGTAACACCTGGAAAAACAGCCCAGTCTAAATATTTCATCTCCTTTTCTTCCTCCCTAGTTTTATTTGCTAAAATTATTCCTCCTTGGGGGCCTGGCAAAGTTTTGTGGGTTGAGCCTGTCATGACATCTGCTCCTTCTTTCAATGGCTGTTGAAATTTACCACCAGCTATCAAGCCTAAAACATGGGCAGCATCATATATTACTTTAGCTCCCACTTCATGAGCTACTTCCGCTAATTCTCTTAAAGGAGTAGGAAATAGAAAAACACTCTGCCCAAATAAAGCAAGTTTTGGTTCAACCTGCCTAATTAACTTAATGGCTCCATCAACATCAATATTCATTTTTTCCTCATCAAAAGGATAAAAATGCAACTCCAGGCCTCTTAAGCCCGCAGCACCCCACTTGCCAAATGAAATATGGGCACCATCCGCTGTGTCTAAAACTGTTACCTTATCTCCTGGAGAAGCAAATGCCTTAAATATTGCCATGTTTGCAACTGTTCCGGAAGTGGGACGAACATCAGCATATTTGCAATCAAAAAGCTTTTTTGCAAGTTCTATAGCTTTACTTTCTACCTCATCAAAATATTTGCAACCCTGATAATAACGATTGCCAGGTGTTCCTTCTGCATATCTTCCGTGGAAATCTGTTATTAACATTTCTTGGCATAAAGGAGATAAAATATTTTCCGATGCTATCATTGGCAAACATTCTCCAAACATTTCATTATTTTTTCTTGCCATATCCCTTATAAACAAAGCTTCTTTTAACCAATCCATGAAAGAAAATGGAATGGAAAATAAAAAGGTAGTGGACAGCAGTGAGAAAGGACAAATAACTATTCCTGTTGATGCAAGAAGGGATTTAAATATAAAGGTAGGCGATAAATTAATAGTTCTTAAGAGAAAAGATAGAGCAGGATCAGCCACCTCCTATATTGAATATGCTAACATCCATTTCATCATCTGCTTCGTTTCCTTTCACATCATACACCACAACTTTTATTTTGTATTTTCCTATAGCTTTTTCATCCCAAAGCCATTCATATGGCTCATCATTGTCAACAAATTTTAGCTCTTCATTCACATAAAATTCAACTTTTTCTATTGCAACATTGCTAAAAACATTTGTTTCTATAGCTATCTTTCCTATCACGATTGTTTTCCCAATTCGCATTATTGGCTTATTAAAAACGTAAAGCCATCCTTCTTTTGGCTTTATTATTTCTATAGATAAAAACGGTATCTTAGAAATTTTGAAAACTTTTGTTTCTTTTGCATCAATGTTATCATGAATGGTAATTATGCCATTTTCATATTCATAGGAGATGTTAGCTTTAGAAAGCATTTCTGTAATGAAAACATCTCCTTCAATTCCTAATTTATTTGCTTCCATTGTAATTTCATATTCCTTTGCTATGCTATCATTATTTCTAACTGTAAAATAAACAACGCTACCGTTTCCAAATCTTTCTATCCATACTCCATTGGTTGTATATGCATATGTTATGGGCTGCCATCCTGCCAAATATAATTCATCTAATATTGGAATAATTTTTTTGTAGATAGGGCGAACCCCCTCATAATTGCAGTTAGCAAAGAAATCATCTTTCATTAACGGATATATCCCATAAAATAGGCTTTCATTTATGTATTCATATACGTAAGGCAAAATTACTTTTCCATTTTCATACATTTTGTTGCATTGATGCGCCGCTAAGTAGCGATGATAAGCCATACTCCTCCTATAGTTTAACACAATATCATTGAAGTTCCATCTTGTTAAAGAACCCATTTCAAATGGTAGAGCTGCAAGATAAGGAAAGCCAAAAGTTGCTACTCCCATTTCTACACAATTTCCTGTAATTTTTGCATGAGGATAATTTTCTTTAAGCCATGCTGACAAACTTTTTAAATATTCTATCATTGCAGTCATTCCATGTATGCCTGGCTTGAAATTGTTGGGGCTGTAAACAAGATAATCCACATATTGAAAACGAGAGGCATTGGTATCGATATATCTACACATTTTCATAAAATTATCAATTTCTACTCCATCTATTATGCCACCATATTTTTCAGCATTTTCAAAAGCAAGTTGGATAACATTGAGCATCATTTTTGCAATGCCATTTTGTAATTCTGGCAATGTGTTCAGTGGAATCCTTGCCACCCATGCGTTTGGCATCCAATTTGGTCCCCTTAAAATTTTTCCTAAAATAATATCGCTATTTACATCAAGCATTGTAGAATTTTTTGCTGCTATAGCTTTCATTTTAACGAAATAGCTTCCATTTTTTGCATAATAATCAATTAAGCTCATAAATTCATCATAATTTGGGCAAGGTTCATTTATTCCCTGTAAAGAAGCAATACCAATTTCAGTTGGCAGGGTATATTCCGCTACATAAATATTCTTTGCATTGTATTCTGGAATTAATTTTGCTTGATTTTCATTGTGGAAATGCCCCTGTATAGCTCTTATTCCAAAGTCAGCTAGCTCATGGCTACAATTTAAAAACTTTAAATTAATGCTTTCTTCAAAATATTCTGGGAAAAATTTGTAATATCTTGCTAAAGCACTTCTAAATCCCCAGCATTTGTAAATGTAGATGGTAAAATTTACTTTGTTTAATTTTGCAAAAGGTGTTAGCCCAACATTAAATGATATTCCGAATTTCTTAGCATAGCTATCATAAAAAATTCTGAAGATGCGAGGCTTTGATAAAGGAATAGCAATTGCTATGCCAACATTATTTGTTATTGCTGCCATAGGATATGGAGAAAGAGGTAGATAGCTGCTCTCATCAGCATTTATAACTAGCTGGTATATTTCATCTGAAATTTCTCTCCAGTTCCTTATATCATCCCACCATTTCCATTGAGTAGCATCTATAGGCAAAAGAAAATATATATCGATTGCTCTTTCTTTTTCATTTCCTTCTATTACCCCATTTATTTCCACATATTTTCCTTTTGATTCATAAGTTGCTAAAAATTTTAATTCTTCAAAGCTTCCTTCATAAATAAGTTTATTTCCTTCTTCTTTTAGTTCTCCTTCTATAGCCTTCATTTTTGTTTCTTCTGGCATTTCATATAGGCAAATATCATCAAACCATGCAGTATTTTCTTTCATGCCAGGAACACTATTTTCTTTTGGCCCTGTAAAAACTAAAGCTATCTTTGCTTCTTTTGCTTCTGGAGGCGAGATAAAAATTTTTGAGGATTTCTTCCATGATTTTAAAGTATGATGAATCTGGAGCTCTTCCTGGCCAATTTCATTTCCTTGAGCATCATAGAATATGCATATTGCATGCATTGAAGTGCTCCATCCATCTTGCAAAAATCCGAAATCATTTTTGGCATATAATGATAAGCAATATTCAACGCCTCCTTTTATTTCAATGGGCAAAGAAA
>JAPDJP010000025.1 GCA_029259055.1 Thermoplasmatota archaeon
AGCAGAAATAAATAAAACAATATATCTAACAGAAGAATGTAAGCACTGGATCAACATAACAGCATGGGATGATTTGAATAATACAGCTTATCTAAATCAAACAGTATATGTTGATGATACACCACCAAACATATCAAAAGAATATGGTGAGCCATATTATAAGAATGAAACAGGAGCAGAATATATAACAACTCATACACCAATATATATAAATGTAACAGATAATAGATCAGCACCATGTGTAGTAGGCTCAGTTCATGTAAATGTTTCCATATATTCATTCTTAACTGATGAATGGACATACTATGAATGGCACAATTGGAGTGATTTAGCAGAAATAAATAAAACAATATATCTAACAGAAGAATGTAAGCACTGGATCAACATAACAGCATGGGATGATTTGAATAATACAGCTTATCTAAATCAAACAGTATATGTTGATGATACACCACCATCTGCAACAGTTAATGCAATCACACCATATTGCCAAGAAATAAATGAAAGTAATCCATTAGTTATAACTGCAACAGCACAAGATTATTTAGGATTGTGTGCAAGCGGAGTCGATAAAGTTGCCTTGTACTATAGGTATTCATATTATAACTCATCTTGGACGCCTTGGATGTTATATGGTGTAGATGATACTGCTCCATGGCAGTGGGCATTTACAGCGCCAAATGGCTCCGGCTATTACCAATTTGTAGCGTTTGCAACAGATTGCTTAGGAAATGAAGAAGAACACGACTTTACAAAGGAAGCTATGTTATGCGTTAAACTCAACTTTACTTATGAGCTACATAAAGGATGGAATTTGATAACTGTGCCTATCAAAGTTTCATGGAAAGCAAGCGATTTGGCAGCATATATAAATTCATTTGCTGACGGAATATGTAAGACCATCATTGCTTTAGATGCAGAAAATCAAAAACACATTGGATATTCAGCACTGGATGGAGGCGGAGATAACTTTGATATTATAGCTGGAATGGGTTATTGGGTATATCTCCTAGATAATATAACAATAAGATGGGTTGGATGCCCAATTGAAAACATAAGTATTGAACTAAAGGAGGGTTTCAACCTAATAGGATGGGCAAACTTTGATAGGAATACGAAAGCAAGCGAAATAGCGAATAATATTACTGGAGCCAGCATGGTAGTAGGTGGATGGAATATAACAGAAAGAAGATATATTGTTTACATACCAGTAATTGCCTATGAAAACTTCGATATCACAATTGGACAAGGATTCTATGTATACTGTACAACAAGCAGTACATGGTATGGAGGAAGGGATTAATGAAAAAAGCCTTCCTCCCCCTTTTCTTATTAATTTTTTTTAGTTTCTCGGCACTTTCTCAGCCCCTTTTGATATACGGTTCAGTTTATTATGAAAATCAACCGATAGAGGGGGTTAATATTTCCGTAGTTGATAACAGAACGGGAGAGAAACTATATGATATTACAGATGCAAATGGTTCATATTCTGTAGTGTTGATTGATTTACCATCTGGTTGGAAAGAAGGAGATAATATAACGATTATTGCAAAGAAAGATGATTTGCTGGGAAAAAATTATACCATTGCAAAAAATGTTGGTAGTATTCGTGTAAATTTATATTTAACACCTCCACCAGTCGCTGATTTCTATTTTATTCCAAAAAATCCAAAAGTTAATGAAGAAATTAAATTTTATGATAACTCCTATCACAAAACGCCAATAATATTTTATCAATGGAATTTTGATGACGGTAATATAAGTAATGATAAGAATGCTGTACATGCATACAAAAAGGAAGGCAATTATTCTGTTTCTTTAAAAATTATTGATAAATATGGGAGAGAAGATATTATAACAAAGAGGGTGGTTGTCAGGGGATTATCGGAGAGCAAAGAAGAGAAAATAAATTTATCCAGTTATATTATCATTATCATTATCATAATTGCAATAGTTATTATATCAGCAATATTTTGGAAAAAATTTAAAACAAAGAGATAATTTATAAGCATGAAAAAAATTATAACAATTATATTGTTATTCATGTTAATTTTACCCTCCTTCTCTTCTCCTCGCTCCGAAAATCGGATACTCCATGTAATAGCAGGACGTGTTGTAGATGAAGAAGGAAACGGAATAAATAGGGCAAATGTTACTGTTATAAATTTAGAAAATGGAATAACAAAAACAGCAGTTACTGAAACGAATGATAATGAGGAGAAAGGATATTATTATGTTGTATTTGAAGAAAATGAGTTTAGTTGGGGAGATAGTGTTTTTATAGAAGCAAAAAAAGGGGCTTTATATGGAAATGCCACTACAATTTTTATAAATACTGGGAAAGGATACCAGCTTGTTAATGTTACAGTACATTATATCACTGTTTATGCAATTGTAACTGGTCCGATTGATATTTCCGATGAAAGAAATATTACTATAACTTACAACTATACTGGTCTTCCAGATTATGTAGCAATCTATTATTCAAATGATGGCAATACAACATGGAATCTAGCGGGATATGATTATGATTTAGATGGAAAATTTAATTTTACTTTACCAGAAGATGGAATATATGGATTTATTGCATCCGCAATTTTAAATGGAAGCGAAACAGATGCTCCTTTGCCTGATGACGATGCGGAGGCTTATCCTTACATTTTTGATACACACCCTCCAAACATTAGCATTACGTTGGATAAAAACTATACCAAACCTGGGCAACAACTGGCTATAAATTGGTTTTCTTATGATAATATAGACAATGAATTGAATATATCTTTAAAATGGAAATGGAATAATAATTTGGGAACAATAAAAGAGGATTTAGGCAATAACGGGACATATAATTGGACAGTAATAAATTTTCCAGATAAAGCAATTATAGAAATAAAAGCCATTGCAAAAGATGATGTGGGAAATACTGGCAGTAAATCCGCTTATGTAGTAATAGATACATCCCCTCCTTGTTCAACCCTATCTTTTATTCCTTCTTCTCCAGATGGAAATAATGGATGGTATAAAAGCAATGTCGAAGTAAATATCACATCCATTGATAATGGCAGTGGTGTAAAACAAATTTTTTACAGAATAAATGGAGGAGCGTGGAAAAACTACTCCAAATTTATGCTAAATAATGGAACCCTCTTCATTGAATATTATGCAGTAGATAATATTGGAAATACGGAAGAAATAAAAAATGCGTTTATAAAAATAGATAATGAGAAGCCTACTACGAATATAAATATTTCTCCTCCTTCTCCAGATGGAAATAATGGATGGTATAAAAGCAATGTTACCATTGAATTTAATGCTATTGATAATATATCTGGTATAAATGTTACTAGATATTTCGTAAATGATAGCTGGATGAATTATTCGCAGCCATTTATAATAAGTGATGATGGTATATACATGATAAAATATTACTCAATAGATAATGCAGGAAATTTTGAAGATGAAAGAAACTTTACAATAAAAATTGATTCTACCGCCCCAACGATTTTGCAATATTCTCCAAAAAATATAACCATTCCACAAGAGAACATTACTATAATATTTTCTGAAAGTATTTCCAATTTTTCTATAACGTTAATACAGGGAAATGATACGGGAGGCTGGAACATCATAAGGGAAGATACTTATATGGAAAATGATACGATCATTGTAACTCATAATCCTTGGGAGGCTGGAGACCAACTAAAAATAAAAATCTTATATGAAGATGTTGCGGGTAATATTGGAGAATTTTCTTGGAGTATCAATGTAAGCATTGTTTATGCAATTGCGACAGGTCCGATTGACGTTTCCAATGAAAGAAATATAACTATAACTTACAATTATACTGGATTTCCAGATTATGTAGCAATCTATTATTCAAATGATGGCAATACAACATGGAATCTAGCGGGATATGATTATGATTTAGATGGAAAATTTAATTTTACTTTACCAGAAGATGGAATATATGGATTTATTGCAATAGCTGTAGGAAATGGTAGTATAGAAACAACCCCTTATAATGAAAGTGCAGAAGTATATCCATATATTTTAGACACAATTCCTCCCTCTATCTCTTTAGAATTTGGTAGACCAAGATATGATAACTATATAACATCCAACACATCTATTTATATAAATGCTAGTGATAATACATCCTTCACCATTTACTGGAAAATATGGGGTATGATGGAAGGGAATGATAGCCATAATATAATTTTAAAAATAAATGCGGAGGGAGAATATACAATTGGATATTGGGCTGTGGATGAGGCGGGGAATAAATGCCCACTTCATAATGTAACATTATATGTTGATAATACATCTCCAATGACAATAATGGAAGTAGGCTCGCCAAGTTATGGCATCTATATTACATCATCAACACCAATATGGCTAAATGCTACCGATAATGAAGGGGTTGGCATAAATTATACAATATATAGTATTGATGGCACGAATTGGGAAATATACAATCAGTCATTTACAATAAACGGGGAAGGTGAGCATGTTATTGAATGGTATAGTGTAGATTATCTTGGCAATGTTGAAATGGAAAATTATGCAATTATATACGTTGATAATACATCACCTTCAATTAATTTATCAGTAGGCTCGCCAAGTTATGGTAGCTATATAACATCTAATACAACAATTTATGTGAATGCAAGCGATATTGCAGGAATCAAAGAAATACATCTAAATGTTTTTGATGGAGAATGGCACAATGCTACATTTTATAGTAACAATGTTACTTTTACCCTTACAAATGACAGTATAATAAACATATATGCAATTGATAATTTAAATTGTAGCAGTATAGTAATTAACACCTCATTTTATATTGACAATGGGCCACCAATTACAACACTTACTATAAATGGTACAATAGGAGAGAATGGATGGTATATAAGTAATGTAACAATAAATCTTACTTCATATGATGAAGGTTGTGGAGTTGGACAAATATATTATAAGATAGATAGCTGGGAAACTTATTACAATGAAATTATATTACATGAAGGAATTTACAACTTTTCTTACTATTCTATTGATAATCTTTTTAATAAAGAAGAGATAAAAAATTTCACAATAAAAATAGATTATACTCCTCCAAGTGTTAATTTAACAAAGTATCCTCCCGTTATATCAAATAACTTTACAGTCTTCTTTCAATGGGAGAGTAATGAACCTTGCATTTACTCATATGCAATAAACAATGAATGGTGCAATTGGACAAATAATAATAGTTGTAGTTTTGTACTTACTCAAGGAAATTATACATTCGCTTTAAAAGCAAAGGATTTGGCAGGAAATATTAGGACAATAACATATAACTTTTCAATAAATATTAGCGAATTCTTTACCATGATGAATATCACGCCTAAATATAATGAGTGGATTAGTTTATCCTCAAAAATTAATTTAAGCTGTCCCAACGCTTCCACATATATAAGAATATGGCACAATGGAGCATGGCACCCAACACCAGGAGCAGGAGCAGGAAAAAATAACAATTTCTGGAGATATGGAATAGATATTCCAATTAATTTCACATTAGGTGATTTTGATTGGGCTGGAGAAGGAATTTATTACATAGAATTCTACAGTGAAGATAACAATTCAAATATTCCAGGAATTGAATATACTCATAATCAAACTCATGATGTAGATGAGACAGCTCCAATATATAACATTGATTTTGGTTGCCCAACAGTAAATACCACATATGCTGGACTAAATTATACAATGATAAGAGGATGCGCCCCAATTTGGATTTATGCCCACGATACGGGTATTTGTCAAAGTGGTGTAAAATGGCTGAATATCACTGGCTCTTATATAGGAGAGTGGCCAGGTCAAACCGTTGAACCAAGATTTGAATATCACATATTGGATAACGGACTATATGATGAAGATGATACTCCTGGTGTAATTCTGGCTAATGTTTCATTCTGCGAAGATTCCTTCCATGAAATCGATATTGTAATTACTGATTATGTAGGAAATGAGGCAGTATATGACATAGACCTTGCAGTTGATTATGAAGTACCAACCATAACAAAAACAATAGTTGGACCAACATATCTAGGTCCATATGGGAACGATACTTGGCTAAGTTGTAAAACAACAATTTGGCTTAATGCAACGGATTCAGGATGTAATGGTGGTGCAGGAGTAGAAAAACTTGGCTTTACAATATGGTGGAAAGAAAACGAATCCTCTCCTGTTTGGAATACAACAAAATATCCACCAGTAGTTGTTCCTGATAATGGTGCATATAATGCAACTATATATGATTTAGACCCAACCGAAGGTAGTATATCCGTAAAAATGCATCTTAAAGAGGATTGCTACCACTTATTAAAAGGGTGGGTAATTGACCGCGTAGGCAATAACAATACGCTTGCAGTCAAGAATAAACATTATGTCGATTGCACCCCACCGGGTATTATGAAAACTTTAGAAAAAGTTGTTGCAATAAATCAATCTAAAATGAATACTTCAACCATTCTGACAAATGAGGAATACCAAAGCTTTATAGCAAACTGGAGTTATATTGATGCGGTAAGCGTTTATTTATCTGGATATTTTGACCCAGCATATGAAAACTGGATTGAAATTTATGACGAAAATTATAATGCTTCACCGCTTGCAGAATCAGAACACATCATAATAAATGGCTCATATGAAGGATGGATTCAATTCCATCTGCCAACTCGTTTATATGTAAAGGAAGGCGAAACATACTGGTTAAGAGTGAGAACACAGCAGGGAGGCGTTTATTGGCATGCCCACAATGAAAATCCATATCCACATGGACATGCTATTATTGGCGGGGATGTAAACAAATCATGGGATTTCGCTTTCAAAATTGAATATTATCCAGCACATCCATATCCTGTAGGATATACACTATATAATGAAGCGATAAGTTACGATGGATTAAACAATACATGGCTTACTACAAAAGCAACTTTGGTGTTAAAATCATGGGATGAAGGCTGTATGAATGGCGTAGGATTAAAGAGATTGTTATACCGTATATGGTTTGATGGAAATTGGCATCCTGTTGATGAAACCGATACCTATTGCGGAAATAACAATATTACTTATGTAGATGGAAAATGGTGGTATATTGCGATTAATAAAACGGATCCAGATACAGAAGTAATTAACTTTACTAAGATAAGATTCCATGAAGAATGTGAACATGTTTTGCAAATAAGAGCGGAGGATTTCCTAGGAAATGTGAGAATAATAAATCAGACTCACAAAGTTGATGATAGTTGGCCAACTGATGAGGTAGGAATTCCGGAAAATGTGCATGGTTACTATAAGGTTGGTGTGAAACAATTTGTGAGAGCTTGTAAAGGAATATGGATTAATATAACAGATGAGCCAGAGTGTGCTGTAGGTTTAAGAGAAGCAACAATATATTGGAGATACGAATATACTAACTTTACAACGCCATATATGGAACCTCACCCTGTAGAAAATGAATATCACCCAGATTATGGTTATCCAGTTTATAAATATGGAAAATGGTGGTGGAAAGTAGAGTCATCATCCGCCTACATACACTTTGACGAGGAATGTATGCACAAGATATATTATTTCTATGAAGCTTCTGATTGGCTCGATAATTCAATCGTAAGTGAAGAGAAAAACGTTACCATACATGTAGATGCTTATGCACCAGAGGTATATAAGGAGCACCCATGGCATGGATATTATAATGAAACTTATGAAGTAGAGGAGTGGGTTTTACATACCATATGGAAAGATTCATTTGAAGATGGAGATGCTTCGGATTGGATTTTAGGAGGCACTGGATATATATGGGCAGTAAATGATACAGTTCCAGATTGGGGAACTTTTATATACAAAGATGGAACTTATTTCTTACTTACAGATGATGATGCAGTTGATGAAAATACTACTACATATGCAGTTACTCCATCCATTGATTGTACCGATTATTCAGGTGTCTATTTGTCATTTGCAGTAGATTTTGAAGATATGGCTGGAAGCGGGGAATTCTGGGTAAATGTATCAAATGATGGCGGAGCAACATGGACAAATGTATGGTATGAAACAGAAGATAATGATACATTTGTAACCGTAGATATATCGGCAATTGCAGATGGTAATGTAATTCTCATTAACTTTACATATGATGATGACGATGATTGGGCATGGGGAGCAATGATCGATAACATAACAGTATATGGATATAAATTAGAGAATGTTACACATATAAAGGAATATATGAGATGTGGTGCAAGAATAAATCTATCTGCTAAGGATATGCCAGATAAATTAGTTATAGTTGACCCATATCAGACGGAAGGAAACCTAGGGGACACAATACAAGTATATAATGAAACGACCACACCATGGCCTTGGGATGCGCAATCATTCGTTCCAGTAGGATATTATATAAATGCAACCAAACTCTATTTGAACTGGACTGGTAATGCAACTGTAACTGTATATATTCATGATGCATTCCATATGACACCAGAAGAAGCATTAGGAAATAGTTCCGTTGAGTTAGTGGGAGAAGGAGAAGGATGGGTTGAGTTTGATTTCGAACCGGGAATACCAGTAAATCCTGGAGAGACATATTATATAGAGGTGCATCGTTCTGAAGACTCCGCATCAGTACATTGGTTCTATACTGATGAGGATAAATATTTAAATGGAACAGCAACAATTAGCGGAGAAGAAAATGGAGATTGGAAATTCCAGATTTTATATTATGAAGATAATCCTTGCGCAAGCGGTGTAGAAGGAATTTATTATGGATATCTATACAATGGAACATGGCATCCAACAGGTTTTGATGATACCCCATTTGGAGAAAAAGTAGTGGATATAAGTACATATTATAATGATTCAACAATTGATACAGTATTCTATGGTCATTATCTATGGTATGAATATGATGAGAGCGTAGGGGTTAGATTTAAGGAGGAATGTAATCATGTATTATTCTACTGGGCAAAAGACAATGTATGCCATTATAGCAGTGTGCATATACAGGAATATTTTGTTGACAATACACCCCCAGAAATATTTACAGAATATCCAGAGCATGGATATATGAAGAGAAATGAAACCATATTCTTTGAAGATTTCGAAGATGGATATGATGGATGGACAATAATAAATGCATCTGGAAATGCTGTTTGGGAATGGACAAACACAACACCTTATGGAGGAGGTTATGGATACTTCATGTATATCAATGATACAAGCTGGTGGGATAATAACGCAACAGCAAAATTGGACAACAATACAGACAGCCTTATTTCTCCACAGATAGATTGTAGAAATTATACAGAAGTATGGTTAAGCTTCTTCCTCAGGAATTACGAAGAAGATCCCGTATATGTTTCGGTTTCAAATAATGCTGGAGAAAGCTGGAATTTAGTTGATATCATTAATATCTCAATATTGCCAGAAGGACCACCATATGAATTTGTATATGATATAACAGATATAGCAGCAGGTAACATAATATTGGTTAACTTCACCTATAAAGAGCAAAATAGAACAGGATTTGCCATTGTGGATAATGTAACAGTAAATGGTACTAGATATGAATATATGAGATGCTTTACACCAATTCATCTTTCCGCTGTTGATTTACCATTACTCGATTATAAATACGTAGATCAATTCCAGGTGGATTATACATCATATGTTACATTAACTGATCAACTATTCTATAATTACCAGAGTTTCGTCCCAACTGTTGAGCGTTTAGACGCTGTTGAATTGCTGTTATCCAGTGATTTCAACTCATCAGTTTATGTCTACATATATGATGAACAGTTCAATCTACTTGGAAGTAGCAAAGAAACGGTAGATTATCCATCCCCAACATGGGTCCAATTCCATTTCAGTCCACCAATCTGGCTTATTCCAGGAGATACTTACTATATTGTTGTTACTACAGAAGGTGGATGGAGTGGATATGTGTATTGGTGGTTCTATGACGGAAATAAATATCCAGAAGGAGATGCATGGATTTATGGAAGTAAAACAGATAACGATTTTGCATTCAAAACAGAATATTATGGAAGCATTTGTGCAAGTGGTGTAGAAGGTATTTACTGGAGATATGTGTATAATAATATAAGTCATCCAACAGATATGAACGATACCACCTATGGAGAAGTCATCAATTTGAGTAAATATTATCCAAATGAGCCGGAAATTGCCAATTATTTATGGTATGTATATAATGATAGCATAGGAATTTACTTTACAGAAGAATGTATGCACGAGTTATATTACTTCGCAAAGGATAATGTATGTAACCATACAGAAATATTCTATAAGAGATTTTACGTTGATAACAGTGAACCAATTATAAATAAAACATATCCAAAACATGGATACGAAGTTTATGGAGGAAAAGAATATCTAAGGAAAGGAGCAAATATAACATTATATGCAGATGATATGCCGAATAATGAATGTTCAGCGGGAACTTGGCTATATTGGAGATATGAAACAGCGGATGAGAAATTCCCATGGTATGGAGTAGAAAGTTTTGAATACGGAATCGAAGGCGATGTGGCATGGGAAATGAGCAACGAGAGTTATGAAGGCAATTATTCCGCAATGGCAAATGGAAGTTATTCAGGAACATATAGGTTATGGTTAAATGTTTCCATACCATCTACTATTGAAAGAGTATTCCTATCATTCTGGCATAAGGCAGATAATCTTGGCAACTATACTTTACCAAATATGCTCCAAATAGTCGATTGGGATAGCGGTTACATCAAATTACTTGCGGTATTTAATGATACAAATATACCAACTACTTGGAAACAAGTTACATTTGATCTATCAGAATATATAGGCCATTATATTAGTATCCTATGGCTATACAGAAATAGCGGAGGAGAAGGAGAATATTGGTATATTGATTATGTAGAATTAGTTGGATGGGAAGGTGTCTTTGGATGGGAAAATGTAAGCATAAATATTTCATTTGATGAAGAATGCTGGCATAAGTTATATTACTTTGCTAAAGATACAGTATGTCACACCACAGATATACACAACCAGGAATATTATGTAGATGGTACACCACCAGAAACCTCCTATGAAATAATTGCAGGAGGATTTAGACCAGATAACATAATATGCATACAAGATAAGATTAAACTAATAGTCAATAATAGTGGTCAAGAGCCATGTATATATCCATTTACAGAAACATATTACAGATGGGTATGGATTGATGAAAACGGTACAAAACACTATTACCCAGATGCTAGTACGCCTGGAGCGGTCAGCGGAGCAGATATAAATGTTTCTCAATATAAAGAAGAAATAGAAGGTTATTATTGGTTACCATATACCGAGCCATTCAACTTTACTGAAGGTTGCACACACTGGCTTTACTTCTTCAGTAAGGATGGATTATGTAATACTGAAAAACCATGGAATGTAACATTTGGTGTAGATGATGAACCACCAGAAACAGAAATGGAATTCCAAGGAGTCCATTATGAGGTTGACTTGGGCATTTATAAGGTTATTTACATCAGGAATGATACAATAATCTGGCTAAATGCAACGGATATGCCAAATCCATACAATTGTACAACAGGCGTTAATTATACAATGTTGGCTATATGGAAATACAATTATAGCAAACCAGGTTGGGATGAGCCACTATTACCATGGACAAGCACCGCCGAACTAATAGCTCATCCAATACCAGGTATAGAAGTATATCATTATGATGCTCTTTCACAATATTCAAAAATCAGTATTAGAATAAGCATCAAAGACCTCGTATATCCATATATCTCCGAAGGAATATATGATACAGACTGTGGTAAATACGAGATACATTGGTACAGTGTCGACTATAACCCATTCGAGGAGCAAGAGAAGTATGTAGATGTTATAATAGATTGTACACCACCAGAATCAGAGAAGGAATATGGAAAACCAGTAGTAGAAGCTGTATGGTATGGAGAAGTTTTGCACTGGATTACATCAAGCACACCAATCTGGATAAATGCATCAGATGATGAGGTATGGGACAGTGGTGTATGGCAGATTTATTATAGAGTGGTTAACTTATCAACAGGCTGGGACAGTGGACCGATCTTACTATGGCAATATAGTGAGGAAAATCCGATACCAAGCGCCTATTATACCATAAATGGAAGCGATGGAATGTATGAAATATATCACTGGGCAGTTGATAAGGTCGGACACGTTGAAGACTATACACCATCAAAACAACATGTTATACTAGATGATACTCCACCAACTTCGAGAGTTGCAGATATTATTCCGTGGGAACAGGAAGACATACCATTCAATATAACAGTTATTAACATTACAGACCATGGACCATTTGGAGGAGTGGGAGTATGTAAAGTAGAGGTGTATTATAAGCATAGTCATGATAATGTTACATGGACAAACTGGACACTGTATGCAGTAAATGAGAGTTTAATAATAAATCCAGATGGAACAATAAGAAACTGGACACTGCCATTTACCGCTCCAAATGGCTCAGGATATTATCGCTTTATATCAATTGCATATGATTGCTTAGGAAATAAAGAACAGCCACCATTTGTGAATGGCATGGGATGGGATGGATATGATGCATGGTGTAAAGTACCAATTGATAGACATCCACCAATAGTAACAAAGGAATATAGTGGACCAAATATAGAATGGGACTTTGGAGGAGGAGAATTAGGACACGCAATAACAAGTTATACAAAGATATGGCTTAATGCAACAGATATGCCAGAAGAAGGATGGGTAGGTATTGATAAAATCTACTGGAGCTTTGATAACACCACATGGTATGAAGAAAGCTTTAATGGCTCGCATACAGCAAGTGTTATGAGAATGCCATATGAATATGGATTGTTAGAAGGAGAAGTTCATACAATATTCTTCAAAGCAAGTGATATAGAAGGACACATAAGCAACTTATCGAAACAGAAATTCATTATTGATGATACACCACCTACCACCGAAATTATTATAAGTGGAAATGAAACAATGCCATTTAATGTTACAGTAATTGCAGATGATGCAATAGTTGGCACCAAGCTAATAATCTTGTATTATAGATATAGTGCAGATGGAACAACATGGGGTAATTGGATGGAATATGGAAGAGCAGAAAATGTCAGCAGTTATACATGGCAATTCATATATAATCCATCACCAACATATTATAAGCCAGGCTATTACGAATTCTATGCATATGCAGAGGATAAATTAGGAAATGGAAAAGGCGCACCCACAGCAGAAGCGAGCTGTTATGTACCGCCTATCCCAGAAGATTTGAATGGCGATGGCAGAGTAAATGTAATGGACTTATATCAAATACTGATGCATTGGGGCGAAAGCGATTCGCCTGGCTGGATACCAGAGGACTTGAATAAAGACGGAGCAATTGATGTGGAGGATATTTATCAATTGCTTGTAAAATGGACTGGATAAATAAGAGGAGGGATGAAAAATGAAAAGCATGGGTAGAACAATATTTAAAAGTCTTCCAGCCCTCCTCCTATTTTCTTTAATTTTTGTTTTTGGAGCGAAAGCGGAAGAGAATGGATTAGCTGAAATTAGTATAGTGCCAAGCTACCAAAAGGTGGAACCAAATCAAATATTTACTGTTGATATTGTGATAAATGCAACAGGTCCAATTAATATGGCCCAATGTGCTATTAAATTTAATTCCTCAATATTAACAGCATTAAATGTTAGTAATGGCACTTTATTTAATACTTATTTTCCAATATGGAATATTGATAACAACGAGGGCACCATAACAGATATAATGGGAGTAAATATCCCTCCAGATGGAGTTACTCAGGGAATTTTTGCAACCATCACTTTCCAAGCTAAGAATGTAATTGGGGTATCACCTATAAGATTTATAACAGATTCTACCTTTGTACCACCTTATGACGTTGTTTTTAATAACGCAACAGTAGATGTAAGATATCCTCCAGTTATTATGGAAATCCAGCCTAATTACAATTATACTGGTAATTGGTCTTTACAATATGAGCTAAAAATAGATCCAAATACAAACAATATAACGACATTAAATTGTTCATTATATTTTGATCCTTCAGTAATATCATGTCAAGGGGTGTCAAATGGTGGAATGTTTACAACGTTGTTCAATGCTACATGGGATAATTCAATAGGAGTTATAAATATAGTTGCTGCAGAGTTAGTAGGCATTGGATATCCAGGCACATTAGCGATAATAAATTTTGCGCCAGTTAAGACAGGTATTTCACCAATAGAAATTTCATATGCTAAAATAATTAATGATGAAGGGGTAATTTTGGATTATCAGACGATAAATGGTACAATGGAGGTTGATTTAACACCTCCGGAAATAAATATAATAGATATGCATCCAATAGCGTTTGTAGATAATTTAACATTCATAAGGAATCCTTTCAATATTGATGTTAATGTAGTGGATGATCATTTAGCAACAGTAATGGGAATTGCTATTGAACCAGAAACTTGGAAATTCCTATATGTTGAAACGTATCAATATGAAACGATGCCATCCAATTATAATTTAACATGGACCTCTATTTACTCTCTATGTAATCACACAATTTCAGAAAATAATGTTACAGTAATATATCAAATAACAGACATGGGAGAATATTTTGTAGTATTTGGATTATACAACGAAACAGGTGGTATGCCATCTACACCAGCAGTTGCAATTTTCGATCCAGCTACATTACAACTTATAGCAATTTCATCCTTTGAAGGAGTACTATTTAACATAACTTTCAATGTCAGCAAATTCTTGCCAGCCAACCTTATTGGCTCCCCAGACGCCCCACCCATCATCCAAAATACAACAACGATATTTACTGTTACACCTGATTTTAGATTGGAAGCATCTATACCATATGATAAAGAACATTGGTTTGTGATAAGAGCGGTTGATAAAGCAAATAATGAAAATTCATCATTTATGGTGGTATTTGTTGACAATACTCCTCCTGTTATTACAAAAGCTATAGGCTCACCAAGTTATGGCAGCTATATTACATCATCAACACCAATTTATATAAATGCTACCGATGAAGGAGTAGGCTTATTCACAATACATTATATTATATGGAATGAAACTGGTATATATAATGAAGGCACAAGCCATGAAAATGTTACAATATATATAGGAGAGGAATGCGAACATACAATAGAATATTGGGTAGAAGATGCATTAGGAAACACGGCAGAAACACAAAATATAACCTTATATGTTGATAATATTCCTCCATTTGTGAGTTTATTAGTTGGACAGCCAAAATATACAGCAAATAATAAAACATATGTAACAACATCCACACCATTTAATATTACAGCCAAAGATAATAAATCTGGAATAGCCGTTTTACAATACCGTATATGGTATTATGAATGGAGTGCGTGGCAAAATGTAACGAATTTCACATTAAGTGGAGAAGGTAAACATTATATTGAAATTAAAGCAATTGATAATTTGGGAAATGCTATCTATCATAACAAAACATTCTACGTTGATATAACACCACCAGAAACGCAGATAAACCTGCAAGGAAAAATTGAAGAAGGAAAATACAAAACGAACGTTTTAGTAACGTTAGAAGCGACGGATGAAAGTGGAATCAGTGAAATAAGATATAGAGTAGATAGAGGAAACTGGGCTACTTATAGTGTACCATTTACCGTTTCAACAGAAGGAATTCACTTAATAGAGTACTATGCTGTTGATAATGTCGGGAATACAGAGGCAATAAAAACAAAAACGTTTGAGATACTTAAAAACAAACCACCTGTAGCATCATTCAGTTACACGCCATCAGAGCCTACAGATTTAGATACGATCAATTTCTTTGATAATTCAACGGATCCAGATGGAGAAATTGTGAAATGGCACTGGGATTTTGGAGACGGTAATATAAGCGAAGAAAGAAATCCAACGCACAAATATGCCGATGATGGAATATATGTTGTTACTTTGACAGTAACCGATAATGAAGGAGCAACAGACATGATTACAAAACAAATAAGCGTTGCAAATAGCCCGCCAACTGTTGCAATAACTTATCAGCCGGAGAAACCAAAATTGAAGGAGGAGATAACATTCACATCTATCGCGAAAGATGCGGATGGAGAAATTGTCAATTATACTTGGTACTTTGGAGATGGAAATGTGAGCTATGAAAAGAATCCAACCCATGTATATGGAAAGGAAGGCAATTATACAGTAAAACTCATTGTAACGGATGATGATGGAGCAACAGCACAAACAACAGTTACTATTACAATAATTAAACCAAAAATACCATTATTACCATATATTGCTATAATTGTTGCATTAATAATAATAGCCATAATCGTAGTTATAGTCTGGAGAAAAAGGACCAAATAATTTCTTTCCTCCTCCTTCAATTTTTATAATTTTTTATTTTTCCTGTATGAGATTTGTGAAAATTTAAATATGATTAGGTAATACATTAGTAAAGGAGGATGAAAATGAAGTGGAAATTCATATCTTTGGCGATTTTGTTTGTGGTAACATTTATAAACTTCGCTGTTTCAGCTGATGGAACAAAAACAATTTATATTTGGCCATCTCAGCAGAATGTAGGAATTGGGGATACATTTAATGTTTTTATAAATATATCGGCAGAGGAGCCTGTTTCATCAGCAGCATGTAATATATCGTTTGATCCTACAATTTTAGAGGCTATTAGCGTAGATAATGGAGGGATGTTTGAATATTGGTTTGAAGGAATGCCGGGCTTATATGTAATTGATAATATAAATGGAAGTATTAATTTTATAATTGGAGCATCTTCAGCCGAGAATGCAGTAACAGAAGGAACATTTGCCATAATTACTTTTACGGCGATTGGAGAAGGAACAAGTTTTATTAACATAGAAGATCCAATCGTCCAGGGTGAAACCCCACCTAATGTAGATGTAATAAATGGAGAAGTTACTGTATCTGCAGATGTAACTCCCCCATCTATCACCATTACTCAATATCCTCCTCAAATAACAAATGAAACAACAATAACATTTGAATGGACAGCATCAGATGATTTTACTTCATCAAATGAAATTCTATTTTCTTATAAACTAAACAATCAACCATGGAGCTCATGGAGCTATGAAACATCTAAATCTTACATTTTATCAGATGGTGAATATAATTTTACAGTAAGAGCCAAAGACTTAGCAGGAAACATAGGATATGCCTATTACAATTTCACAGTAGATACTACATCCCCAACAATTACGCTTACTCAATATCCTCCTCAAATAACAAATGAAACAACAATAACATTTGAATGGACAGCATCAGATGATTTTACTTCATCAAATCAAATTCTATTTTCTTATAAAATTGATAATCAACCATGGAGCTCATGGAGCTATGAAACAACAGAATCTTACATTTTACCAGATGGTCAACATAGCTTTGTTGTAAGAGCCAAAGACTTAGCAGGAAACATAGGATATGCATATTACAATTTCACAGTAGATACTACATCCCCAACAATTACGCTTACTCAATATCCTCCTCAAATAACAAATGAAACAACAATAACATTTGAATGGACAGCAT
>JAPDJP010000030.1 GCA_029259055.1 Thermoplasmatota archaeon
ATCCCTCCTCCCTCAAATTATTCTACTGAAATGGCAACATGGGAAAGAGCTACGCTTTCTATGGCTCATTATTGTGGTTATTGCGGAGATTATCTTTTCCGTATATATGTGCGATATCAATTATATATTTCCTTAAAGAAAAATTATATACATGATGCAGAAATTTCCTATGAAAAAGATCCAGATTCGTATTTTTTAACCTTTGGAGAAATGAAATCATTTGGGACACAGATTGTAAAAAATTATATGGAGAATATTTATAATACGCTATATCCGTTGGTCAAACAGCTGGCAGGAGAAGAAGAGCAGGAGGAGCAAGAGGAGCAGGAAGAATCGAAAGAAATGAACATAACTTTTCTCATGGAATATAAATTTGATATTGCTACAGGAAAATCAGAAATAGTTCCATTTTTTGAACCATTGTCTTATACCTTGGATTACAATTTTTCTGTAAAACATGTTGCAACTGGCGTTGAAAGATACCTCACCTTCTTTGATTTAGATGTAGATGGAAATATTTCTGCAGATGATTTATTTGATAAATCTCTTATAAATGCAACAAATGATAACAGATTTCAGATAATAATATATTCAATATGTTGCCAAGATAAAACATGGAAAGAAAAATTGAATGATAGTAGTGGAGATTTTCTTCCTACAATAGCTAAAATACACTGTATGCCAGTTCTTAATGATAAAGGGCAATATACCACAATCGTAATTGAAAAAGCTATAAATTGCTGGATAGATGTTGGCAGTGGTTGGCAAATCATAGAGAAGCCGACAGAAGCACCAAATGGTTTTAAGATAAAAGTTCGTATAATTCCAGCATGGGAGGAACTCATGAGGCATTGCGTTTATAGATTTTTACAGGAAAGCAATTTTTATAATATTGTTTCAAATGCAAATAAATTTGATCTCAACAAAATAAAGGATATACCTATTCTTTACTATCGCGGAAGAACGGCAGCATATGATCCATATGCTGATGAAATTAGATTATCACGGGCAGCAGGAGATTTATATAGAAAAAATGGGGATTTTGATGCAATTTTCCATGAATTTGCTCACGCAATAAAACAGCATGTATATCATTATGTTGATGGAGATATAGAAGATTATTTGGATATAGAGCATATAAATACTTATCAAATTACAAACATTTATTTTGCATTTGAAGAAGGACATAGTTGTTTCTTTGCTTCCCTAATGGTTGATTATGTAAAAGAAAAGAAGCTAATAGATGACTATTATCTTCCTTCCAATGATTACTATGCATCTTCAGGGTATTTTAACAAAGAAGGAGATAAACTTGAGGGAGCTGTAGCAGGTTTACTTTTAAACGGTCTTTACCTGGATTATGTAAAGAAGAAATATAAAGACAATCCGCAGGCAAAAACATATGAAATTTTTGCAAGAGCATGTGAGCTATGCAACAAATATCTGAAGCATTATCCATATTCAATACATGATGTAATTCCTTTCATTGTTGCCATTGAGCCTGAATGCAGATATGAGCTATCTATTGTTGATTTAACATGGAATGGAGGATATAACTGTGGAGTATATCTGCATGGTAATCTTTATGTTGGTGAAATAGAAGGATTGTATGGATATCCATTGCTTATAGCTGTTGAGCCACCATGGTTTACAACTGTGGAAGTAAAAGTGGGAAATATATCATATACAGTTGAAGAGCCAGATTATGGCGCTACAGATGTTTCGGATGGAATGGCATGCTGTATTTTCATTGAGAAAAATACGAGAATAGAGGCAGATTTCAGCCAAGGAGACGGAGTCTATATAATTTTATATGATTTAAATGGAAATCCAATGGAAGAAATTTTAGCAATGTATAAGTGGATAGGCAAAGCAATAATAGAAATTGAAAAAGACGGAATAAAAGTTGTGCAGGGTAGTGTTATTGTAAAAAGTAAGGCTGGAACAACATACAAGGCAGGAGATAAAATTAAAATTATTCCTCATAGTGAGTTTGTTTTAAGCGTAGAAAATGAGACAACACTGTTATATGTAATGAATGGAAGTGTGGGCGTAGACAATGGCGTAAGTTATGAAGAAGCGGAAAAGAATAAAAAAGCTGTTATAACGGAAGATGTTATTGATATAAGCAATTACAAGGATAAAGAACTTGATTGGATATGGAATAATTTTGAAGATGCCATGGAAACATTAGGAATAGAAAAAGAAGAGGGAAACGGAGGAAAACAGCCAGGATTTGAATTTATTGCTATAGTTGTTTCATTAGCTACAATAATATGGCTTAAAAGAAGGAAAAGTAATTTGTAGTTAAATTTTATTGATGTTTATGACATCATTAAATCATGCAACAAATTATCCAAAGTTTTTATATACCTCTTGCATTGAAAAATAGCAATGCACGGAAGAAGAAGATTGATAAAAGAAGATGCTGAGACAAATCCGTTCTTTGGAAAAGAGCCAAGCAAAAGAAGCATAGAAGAGTTATTAGAAAATGGAGTAGTTATTATAGATAAGCCAGCTGGTCCAACATCTCACCAAGTTTCTGCATGGGTTAAAGAAATACTGCATATAAAAAAAGCTGGACATGGGGGAACATTAGACCCAAATGTTACTGGTGTATTGCCCATAGCATTACAAAATGCAACAAAAGCTATTGGATTGCTACATGGAGCAAGAAAAGAATATGTTTGCGTTATGCGTTTACATGGAAGCGTTAGCAAGAAAAAAATTAAGGAGACGATGAAGAAATTTGTTGGCAAGATATGGCAAATTCCACCTAAGGAAGCTGCTGTTAAGAGAGCTCCTCGTCAAAGAACAATTTATTACCTCAATATTTTAGAAATAGATGGAAAGGATGTTTTGTTTAAGGTAGGATGCGAGGGAGGAACTTATATAAGAGTATTATGCCAAGATATAGGAAAAAAGTTGGGCGTGGGGGCACACATGGAAGAGCTTAGAAGAACAAAAAGCGGGATGTTTAGTGAGGAGGAAGCAACTATATTACAGGATTTGTTAGATGCTTATATTTTCTGGAAAGAAGATGGTGAAGAGGAAGAATTAAGAAAATATTTACATCCGGTCGAAGATTTATTAAAGCATTTGCCAGCTATAGTTATAAAAGACTCCGCCGTTGATGCCATTTGCCATGGTGCTGATTTAGCCTTGCCAGGTGTTGTCCAAGTTGATACAGGTATAAAGAAAGGAAGCTTAGTTGTAATAAAAACTTTAAAAGGAGAAGCTGTTGCAATAGCGAAAGCTTTAATGGCAACGCGCGATATAATGGAAAAAAATAAAGGCATAGTTGCGGATACAAAACGTGTAATAATGAAAAAAGGCACCTATCCACCTATGTGGAAAAAGCGCTGAGGTAGCCTAGCCCGGAAAGGCGCAGGCCTGGAGAGCCTGTGGGGCTATGCCCCTCGGGGGTTCAAATCCCCCCCTCAGCGCTATTTTACCAGTAAATGTTTATATTTTTCTCGAGATGTTTTATTCCATTTCCCCAGCCAGATGGACCA
Organism: Thermoplasmatota archaeon; assembly: GCA_029259055.1. Taxonomy (GTDB): domain Archaea; phylum Thermoplasmatota; class E2; order UBA202; family JdFR-43; genus JAPDJP01. The sequence goes on from JAPDJP010000030.1 coordinate 3,516, forward strand.
TCAGGAGAGCCAGTAGTTATAGGTTGCATTTATGGCAACATTCCGTATTGTTTCTATATAATGTAATCCAAAACCATTATCATAACCCCAATTAATATATATAGGATGATGAAAAAGTATATTAAATCCTGGAAATAACATTGAACCAAGTATAACATTTTGAAGGACAATGATAGATTATCGATACTTTTCATTAACTTATTCATCTCGATATTTTGATGGCTGGATAACAATAGAAGAAAAAAAAATTTATAATCAATTCTAAACTTATAAATATTTAAGGAAGATGGAGAGACTAGTGTTTCATGCGAGATACCCATCTGTATATAGGTTGGGAACTTCCATAAAACTTTTTTTCTATTTGTCCTTGCTCTTTTCTATCAAAATCATCAAACCAAGCATTTCTATTCTTCCAACAGTATAACGCTATAATTCAATATGAAATGGAATAATCCCATTTATAAAAGGCTCTGCAATAAATAGAAGCCTTGGATAAGAAAATTTTCGCTAATGGTATAAAGCTTAATTTACCATAATCTTCCTTTTTCCATAATTTTTTAAAGTGTAAGAATTATATTTATGAAAGATAAAATGAGAAAAATATTATCTATTGCCACTCCACTCATCGTTTTGCTAGTTTTGTTTATCTCTCTTAAAAATGGAATAACAAGTTATTACCTAACTACTGATGAATGGAGCAGAGAATACGAAGGAATGGGAATAGGACAATTTTTTGATATAAAGCCAACAGAAAGAGGGTACATTATAGCCGGAACAACTTTTGAGCCATATAAGGAACAACAGGATACAGGAAATGGATGGATTGTTAAAATAGACAAGGAAGGAAATATAATATGGCAAAATTTTTATGGAGGAAAAGACGAGGATGGGTTATGGTGTATCTTAGAAACAGAGGATGGGTATATAGCGGGGGGATATACTTTTTCCTATTCCCTTAAAAAAGGAGATGAAGATTTCTGGCTTGTAAAAGTAGATAAGGAAGGAAATGAAATATGGAATAAAACATATGGTGTGGATGGAGAATTTGGAAAAGTTATAAAGGCAAAAGATGGAGGTTATTTATTGGTAGGTAGTGCAGCATCCTTTACCATGGATAGAAATGTAAGCGAGGATATTTTACTTATTAAAACAGATGAAAATGGGAATATGGAATGGTACAAGGTCTTTAAAGAGGGCTTTGCTGGTGATGATGTAATAGAAACAGATAATGGCTATTTAATTTCTGGAGTGAGTGATTTATATGCTACTCACGGAATATGGGATGCATTGCTTATCAAATTAGATAAAGAAGGAAATGAAATATGGAATAAAACATATGGATGGAAAGGGTATGTATGGAGAACAAAAATTAAAGAAATTGAAGATGGTTATATGATAGCAGGATATGTTTTATTAGACAAAGAAGAAATTCCTCATGGATTTTTGATAAAAGTAGATAAAGATGGAAATGAAATATGGAAAAAAACATATGGAAAATATTTTGAGTACATAGTAAATTTTGATATCACCACGGATGGTTATATATTATGTGGCTCAACAGAAAACTATGCTGTGGGAAATTGGGACGCATGGCTTTTGAAAGTAGATAAAGAAGGAAATGAAATATGGAATAAAAGTTTTGGAGAGAGAAATACGGACAAATTTCCAGCTGTTATTGCATTAAATGATGGCTATATTGCGTGTGGAAGAATAGAACATAAATGGGGATATGGAAAAGGACTTGTTGTTAAATGCAATGACGAAACACCACCAAAAATAAAAATAGTTAGACCAAAAGAAAACTATCTTTACATTTTTGATAGAGAAATAATGCCATATTACAAAACTTTAATTATAGGAGGAATAACTGTAATTGCTGAAGCAAATAAGCCAGAGAAAATAAATAGAGTAGAATACTATTATAGTAGTAACTTTATTTTTGATGAAGAGCCAAGAGAAATAGATTATTCTCCACCCTATGAATGGAAATGTAGAGTATTTGGATTAAATTCGTGGGGAAAAATTACAGTTGCTGCTCGTTATGGAAATGCTGGAGCTGTAGCAGTGGATAAAATAGAAGTATACATATTAAATCTTCTTCCTTCTTTACATAAAAGCAAGATTCAATAAATCATATTGTGTTATAATAAGCAAGGTAGAATGAATATTGTCAAAGATTCCTTGAACTTAGTTTTTACCTGTAAATATTCAATTTGTCAATTCATCAGATTCATGCATCTGGTCATGCTAATGGCGTAGAAATAAGAAAAATGCTGAAAGAAATCTCCCCAAAAGAAGTTATACCGGTTCATACCAAATATCCCGAGTTATTCTTAGGCTTTTAGGAGTTTTAAATATCTGATGCGATGGCACTTAAACTTATATATACAAAGTTTTTATAAAATTATGAAAGTTTTGTTTGCTATATCGCTGTTTTTACTTGCCAATCCATTAATTTTTTATAACAAATTAGAGTCAGAATATCCTCTCCCTCCCCCACTGAAAATTGATATGCCATTAGAAATTGCTATAAATAGGAGAGCATCAGTAAGAGAATTTTCTGATGAGCCAGTTGATGATGAAAAATTGTCAACTATTTTATGGGCAGCATATGGATATACTAAAAAAGGAAGAACCGTGCATGCTTTGGATGGATATGGTGCAAAAATATATGTGCTTAAAGAAGAAGCCGTTTATATATATAATCCAAAAAGACACTCCTTAATTTTATTTAAAGAAGGAGATTATAGGGGTATAGGGCAATATGAAGCTCCGATACAAATTGGGATTGCATGGAATAAAGATTTTGATGAAAATTTAACAAGCGCCTTAATAGGGCAAATTGCACAAAATATTGCTTTTACTGCAAATGCTTTAGATTTAGGGACAGTTGTAACAGTAGGTATGGCATTAAACAAGATTGGCTTACCATCGAATGAAACAGGCAAAATAATTATGCCTTTAGGTTATCCAAAGTACCCATATAATTTTACATATAACCCGAATATTTTGTTTCCCGTGCTTCCATTAATTAAAAATTCAACGATGTCATTAACAGAAGCCATCGAAAACAGAAGAGAAGCAACACAATTTAACGGGAAATTAAATTTGCAAGAAATTTCTCAAATCATATGGGCATCATACGGTTTCTCCTATTATATAGATAATTCTAAATCTGAATTAAACCCAATAGTTAGGCATAGAGTTTTGCCTAGCGCTCATGCTTACTACCCTTTATGTATTTATGCTGTAACAGAAAAAGGAATTTACAGATATTTTGCAGGGCTATACAGATATTATATGTGGAATTTGCCAGTTTTACATCTATTAATTAAAATTAGGAGTGGAGATTTTAGAGGAGAAGTAGCAAAAGCATCTTCCATGCCTAATATTGCATCTGCACCTCTTATAATAATATCGGTTTTGGATTTGAGGAAAGCTAAAGGAATGATTGGTTTGTGGGATGATTTTTCATCAGCAAAATTTAGATGGTTGTGGTATCATGAAGCGGGTGCATCTGCCTATAATGTATTATTAGAAGCTACTGCATGGAATCTATCTGCAAATATCGCTCTTCCAACTGATATAGCAATTATTCGTTCCATACTCAGGTTAAATAATAATTTCCTTCCTCTCTTGATTGTTCCAGTGAGCAAGGTTAAAAATGGAAGTATATAATAAATTAGAAGAATTGAAAAAAATCATTAAAAATTTAGGTAAAGTAGTTGTTGCTTTTTCAGGAGGAGCTGATTCAACATTCCTTTTAAAAGTATGTTTGGATGAACTGGGCAAAGAAAATGTAGTTGCAATAACTGCTGAGTCAGAAATCTATAGTAAAGACGAGATAGAATTTTCTAAAAAAATCGCAAAAGAAATGGGAGTAAAACATTATATTATAAAAACGGAAGAAATGAAAAACGAAAATTTTATAACAAATCCAGTAGATAGATGTTACTATTGCAAACTTGAAATATTTTCAAAGTTATGGGAAGAAGCAAGAAAAATGAATATAAACTATATTTTAGAAGGTTCAACTATAGATGATTTAGAGGATTATAGACCAGGTGGAAAAGCAGTAAGAGAAATGAAAGTTTTGTCTCCTTTACAAATGGCTAAATTGAGCAAAAAAGAAATAAGATATTTGTCAAAAGAAATGGGCCTGCCGACCTGGGACAAGCCTCCACAAGCTTGTTTAGCAAGTAGATTCCCCTATGGGTATAGAATAACGGTAGAGGAATTAAGAATGGTTGAAAAAGCTGAAAAATTTTTAAAAGAAAATGGCTTTGAAGTAGTAAGAGTAAGACATTATGGCAAGTTAGCTAGAATAGAAGTTGATGAGAAGGATATAGAAAAGTTTTTTAATAAAGATTTTAGAAAAAGAGTGTTAAACGAATTTAGAAAATTAGGATATATCTGGGTATGTTTAGATTTAGCTGGTTATAGAACTGGCAGTATGAATGAATGTTTGAGAAAAGGATTTAAACAAAAATGTTTAAACTCATGAAGAAATAACAATTGTTAAAAAACAAAGAAATTTTTAGTAACCAAAAAAGGTGGGAAAATGGTCGAGACAAAAAATAAAATGGAAAGATATTCAAAGCACATCATATTGAAAGAAATTGGGAAAAATGGACAAAAAAAAATTACTTTCTTCAAAAATAGCAATAATTGGATGCGGGGCATTAGGGACACATATTGCGAACAATATGGCTAGGGCGGGGGTTGGCAGGATAATTATCGTTGATAGAGATTTTGTTGAAATTGATAATTTACAAAGGCAAATTTTGTTTGATGAAGAAGATGCTGTTAAAAGAATTCCAAAAGTTATGGCAGCTAAGAAAAAGCTCAAGAAGATAAATTCAGAGATTGAAATAATTCCAATAATTGAAGATGTTAATCCATCGAATATCGAGGATATAATAAAAGATGTTGATTTGGTAATAGATGCAACGGACAATCTTGAGACAAGATTTTTAATAAATGATGCTTGCATAAAAAACGATATTCCATGGATATATGGTGCTGTAATAGGTACAGAAGGAATGAGTATGAATATATTGCCTGGAAAAACGGCTTGTTTAAGATGCCTCCTACAAATGCCTACATCATTTTTACCAACTTGTGAAACTGAAGGGGTTTTAAACACTGCTGTTGCAATAATTGCATCTATCGAATCTACAGAAGCAATAAAAATTTTGTTGAATAAAAAAATAAGGGAAGAAGCAATTTATATTGATATATGGAATAGTATATGGCTACCCATAAAAGTAGAAAAGAAAAAAGATTGTATAGCATGTGGTAAAAGGGAATTTGAATTTCTCAATGGGAAAGTAACGCAGGTTAAAACATTATGTGGGAATGCTGTTCAGATAAATCCAACTAAAGAAATTCTATTAAAAGATTTGTATAATAGGCTAAAAGAAATTGTTGATGTTATTGATTTTAATGAGTATTTCTTAAGATTTAAGATAAATGATTATGAATTTACAGTGTTTAAAAATGGAAGAACCATAATAAAAGGATGTAATGATGAAAAATTGGCAAAGAGCTTATTTTCCAAATATATTGGTTCATAAATTAACAATAGTTAAATTTTAATACACCTTGTAAATTTTTGTTTGGGTGATTTGATGAATAAAATAAAAAAACTATTATTGCTACTTATTGTATTAGCAATTTCTATGCCCACCGTAATAAAAGCCAGCGACAACAATCCTCCTTCTAAGCCAACAATAACCGGACCAACAGAAGGAGAAGCAGGAAAAACATATACATATACAGCAGTATCAACTGATCCAGATGGAGATAAAATATTTTATTGCTTTGATTGGGGAGATGGTAACGAATTCTGCACAAATTTAGTTGATTCAGGACAATCAGTACAAGCTTCTCATTCTTGGGAAGAACAAGGAACATATATAATAAAAGTTACAGCAACAGATGAACATGGAGCAGTTAGCGAGCCAGCAACATTACAAGTAAAAATGCCATTCTTATTCCAACAGTTTAGAATAACTAAACCCAGAAACGGAATCTACATATTTGGAATTAAAGTCATGCCATTCTTCGGACAAATTGTTATAGGGGACATAAAAGTTAAAGTAAAAGCTATGGACAGCATAGAGAGAGTAGAATTTTTGTTACCATTAGCTTGTCATTGTGGAAGAAAATTGATGCATGTTGATTCTTCCCCTCCCTTTGAATGGAATTGGAATCAAGATTACGATGATAAAGAAGTAAAAGATGAAGGATTAACAGAATTGGTTGTAAAAGGCTATGATTCAGCGGGTAATACATACACAGACCATATAACCCTATACAAGGTGAAAACATGAAAAAATTTCTTTCCTTTCTCATAATTTCTTTCATTTTTTACTCTGTTATTCCAGTAAATGCTCTGAATATAAAAAATATTTATTGGGAGCCTGCGGAGCCTGTTGATGGGGAAAAAGTAACTGTATATGCAGAAATTGAAGGAAATGTGACATCAGTAACCATGCAATACTGTATAGGAGATGCTTGCTATTTAATGGATGTTCAGAAAGTAGGGGAAAATTTATGGAAAGGAAATTTTACTGCTAAGAAAGGAGACATTGAAATAAAAGTTATAGTAAAGGAAGACGATGAGCCAATAACTAAGAAAAAAATTATGCACGTTAAAGCCAAGAAAACGCCTGGTTTTGAAGTTATAATACTATTGCTTGCAATAATTTATATACTCCATAAAAAACAAAAAGCCAAATAATATATAGGGGCATGAAAAAGCTACTCTTATTGCTAGCATTTCTTCCTATCTTTTTTATTTTAGAAACAAAAGCAGCGGTATTTTGTGAAGATTTTTCTACAACAACATGTCATACCTGTCCAGGAGTTTCAGAAATATTAAAAGAAATTTACGATTCAAATCAATATCCATTTTATTATGTTACAATGGTTGTTGATGAAAGTAATGTGGCTATGGAAAGGGCAGAAGAATGTAATATATATGGTTATCCTACTTGTATATTTGATGGAGGATATAGAGTAATTTTTGGAAAGAAAAATATGGAGGAGTATATAAATGCAATAAATGAATGTATAGAAAGAAATAAGCCATCTCTTGATCTAAAACTTAAAACCAAATGGATGGGAGAAAATAATATATGGTTTAATTTGAGTATTAGGAATAAAGAAGAGTATACATATGAGGGATGGTTGAAAGTATATGTTGTTGAACCAACTTCAAGATGGAGAGACAATAATGGAAAACCTTTTCATTTTGCACTACTTGACTATGCAATAAATGAGCATATTTCCATACAAAGTGGAAAAACAATATATTTTGAAGAAGTGTGGAATAAGTATGATATTCAGAAGGACAATATAATGCTAATAGCGGTATTGTTTAATGAAAGTGGGGAAGAAAAATTTTCAGACCCCCCACAAAACCAGCACCCATTTATTGCCCATTTTGTTGATGCATGTGTTGCTTCAACACCTCCGCCTGACGAGCCCCCAATTTTGCAATTTATAAGAAAGCCCAGCAATATTACAGGATTTAGGAATGTGAGTTTTGAATGGAATGGCACAGATGATTATGGAGATGTTTTATTTTCATATAAGCTATCAGGACATGAAGAATGGCATGAATGGGGCAATATAAGAAATGTTAGTTATTACAATTTGTCAGATGGAGAATATGAATTTATTTTGAGGGGAAAAGATAATGTTGGGCAAATTAGCCAAATAAGCTGGAAATTTATTGTTGATACCTCACCCCCAAAAATTGTTTATACATATCCAAAAGATGGTGCAAAGAATGTACCAATTCATACAACTATTGAAATAAAATTTTCACATGATATGGATAAGAAATCTATAAAGATAGAAATTGAGCCATATGTTGATTATACAATAGAATGGAAGGAAAGAAAATTGATTATATATCCGTTATCGCTAAACTATGAACAAATATATACTGTAACGATAAAAAATGCTCGTAGAATTAGCGGGCAATCTTTAAAAGAATATTCTTTTTCTTTTGAAACTTCATCGAAAGATACAACACCACCTTCCATAATATATATTAAGCCATATAATGAGGAATTACAAGATAAAATATTTATAAAATTTTCAGAACCTATGGATACCTTATTACATAATGGTATAATAATAAAGCCTTGGATTCCATATGAATATGGGTGGGAAGAAAATGATACGCTCCTTATAATAAATTTAAGAAAATATGGGGCAGGAAATTATAACGTTACGTTAACCAAATATCTTACGGATAAATATGGAAATGGATTGCAAGAAAACATTAGCTTTTCATTTTATATAACAAAACCAAGGATTTTATATGTAAATGTAAAAAATGGAGAAACATTGCCGAAACATTTTGTTATAGAAATTGAATTTTCACATGAAATGGATAAAGAATCTGTGGAAAATAATTTAAGCATAGAACCAAATATAAATTTAAATTACAATTTATCATGGGAAAATAATACGTTAAAGATAAAAGTGGATTTTGAAAGAGGTAAAAAATATTTCATAAATATATCATCAGCCAAAGACAAAAGAAATTTAAGCATGGAAAAGCCATTTTCCATTTATTTCTTTATAGAAAAAGAAATTGAAAGAAGAGAGAGAAAACAGCCCGGATTTGAAATATTTATATTAATAATTGCATTAATTATTGCTATTCAGTATAAAATTTTCTCCATAAGATAGGCTGAGGAACCATCCGTATAGAAATCATCTATTTTTTCTTTTATTCTAAAACCATGTTTTTCGTAAAATTTTATTGCTTCTATATTATTTACTTTAACTTCTAAATAGATTTTTCTTAATTCAGGATGTCTCAAGATCAATTCTTTTATTAACGAGCTTCCAATACCTTTTCTTCTATAAAGTTTATCAACAGCTAACATCAATATTCTCATTTCATTGCTTGACGGTTTAATAGCTATGAGAAAGCCCACTACTTTTCCATTTCTTTCTGCCACAAGAAATTCAGCAAATTGCCACAGGTATATAAAAAAATCTATTGTATAATCTTCCTCCAAAGAACTCTTTGCTATTCTATAAACTTCCTCCAAATCTTCATATTTAAATTTTCTCACTGCCATTTAAATTCTATAGCATTTGTTGGGCAAGCTTCTATACATTTTCCACATCTTATACATTCCATACTTTTATTATTATATGGCATATCTATTTGCATTGGGCAAACTTTTGCGCATTTAAAACATTTTATACATTTCTCTTCATTATATTTAATTTGCAAAATACTAATTTTATTAAAAGGAGCCATCATTGCTCCAACAGGGCAAAGATAACGGCACCATCCTCTACTAATCAAAATTATTAAAAGGAAAAACAATGCTACTAATCCCATTTTTGGATAGAAATATTTTGTAAATGTATAACCGTATGGAGATAAAGCCAAATTTGGTATTGTTGCTGTTAACCCACCAATGGGACAAATTTTTGTATATGCTAAACTTCTTGTTATATAACTTGCTATAGGTATAAGAGCCAAAACAAAATATTTGAGATATCTCATATCTTTTTCATTTCTTGTTGTTTTTCTCCCCCCAATTAAATCCTGCAAAAATCCAATAGGACAAGCCCAACCGCATGCAGCTCTTCCAAAAATTATTGATACAAAAGCAATCATCCCAAAGAGATATATCAAAAGTTCCCAAGCTCTATCTGCAAATGCATGTTCCAGTACACCAATAGGGCAAGCCATTAAGGCATATGGACTTTCCCAGCAATAAAAGTATGTATAAATTAGGCCAGTTACTCCAAAGATAAAAGCAGAATTTGTTATAAATAGGAAAATTATTTGAGAAAATCTTCTTTTCCTTTTTTTAGTCATTAAAAAAGCAAGCCCAAAGAGAGAAATGCATATATAGGCAAATGGGCAACTTGGACAATTAAGATTACAGAACATTTTTTTCCTCCTTTGCCATTTCCAATATTTTTATCAATTCCTCAATGTTGGGTCTTCCTCCTTTCCCATCGGCGGGGCCGGAGAAAGCGTACCAGTAGATTGTTTCGTTCTTTTTAAATAGTATGACTGTTGTTGGAAGCTCAACCTCTCCTCTCTTATTATAAATGCGAACTAAATCTTTTTCCTCCTGCCCGTTTATTGCATATAGCTTGACATAACTGAAATTTCCTCCAACAGTTCCATTTTCCTCCGTACCTTCAACAATGCCAGCTTTTTTCATTTCTTCCCATTGCTTTTCGCAGGGCTCACAAGCATAACCCCATAAAAACAATAAAATAACTTTGCTTTCATTAACTATCCATTCTGGATGAGGTGGCAAGCCTTTATTTTTATATTCCTTTGGATATTCCACCCAGAATGAAAATTTGATGGCTTTAGGATACATTGCAATACAGCCTAAGCATCTTGCAATATTTAATCTTTTTACCGTATCATAGGCTATTAAAAAGCCAGAAGAAAGGGTTATTGCACATATTATTAATGCAATAATTTTTTTCATTTTATACTCCTATTTGTAATGGACTAACAATTTTCTTAAGCATTGCAATTGCCGATAAAGATGCTAGGTAGCTAGAACTGGGATTATTTGGGTTGGGCAAATTTTCCACCTCTGCTCTTAATCTCCCAAATTTTCCATGAGCTAAAATTTTGTGGCTGTTATATCTAACAACAGGGTCCGCAACAACTTTTACCTTTGTCTTATCAAAGCCTATTCCTGCTAAAGATAAACAAGCAGCAACATTTATGTTGCGAGGGAAAAGCTTTACCGCTTCTCTGGCATTTCCATCGAATAATACCGTTCTTTTTTCGATTTTCTTGCCAAATGCTTCAGGAGCTTTTGTTGTTACCAATGTAACTTGGTCCAGCCCACCAACACTCGCTGCTTTTATGCCATCGATTCCAGCAACCGCCCCCGATGGAAGATAAATCTTACATTTGTTTTTTCTAGCTTTTTCTATCAATCTTTCCCTAAACTCATCATCAAATAAAGCGCCAATTGTCATTATAATCAAATCTTTTTTTGCTTCAACCACTTTTTCAGCATATTTATACACCGCTTGTTGAGAAGCTGCTTCAAAAACAACATCAACAATTGGAATAAAATTTTCCACTTTCTCAAACTTTGCCTTTTTTAATTTCTTTGCCAATTCCTTTGCTTTTTCTTCTATAATATCATATAAATAAATTTCTTCAATTTCTTCCATTTCATCTGCAGCTTTTGCAACATCTGTTCCTATTGCTCCACATCCTATTATGCCAAGTTTCATTGAAATGTATAAATATAAGAGTATATTAAACATTCTATGGATGATATTGATTTATTCCTTAAAGAAGATTTAGGAGATGAAGGAGACATTACATCAGAAGCATTATTAGGAGATGAGGAAGGAAAAGCATACATAGAGGCAAAAGAAAATTGTATTTTAGCGGGCGTTGAGGAAGCAGAAAAAGTTTTTAAAAAACTTGGTTGTAAAGTGAATGTTTTGAAAAAAGATGGCGAAGAAGCAAAGGCAGGAGAAAAAATTATGGAAATTGAAGGAAAAATAAAAAGTATATTAGCTGGGGAAAGATTGGCGCTAAATTTTCTCTATAGAATGAGTGGAATAGCTAGCTTAACGCATGAATTAACAAAAATATGTAGAAAGAAAAATCCAAAAATATGGATTGCAGCAACCCGCAAGACGACGCCTGGTTTTAGAAAATATGAAAAGAAAGCAGTAAAAATAGGAGGGGGATATCCACATAGAATGGGGTTATATGATGGTGTTTTAATAAAAGATAACCATTTAGCCTGTATTCCGATAAGAGAGGCTATAAGAAAAGCCAAAAAGTTGGGAAGAAAAATAGAAATTGAAGTAGAGAGCATAGAAGATGCTATTATTGCAGCGGAAGAAGGCGCTGATATAATAATGCTTGATAATATGCATCCCGCAAAAGGAAAATTGGCTGCATCAAAAATAAGAGAAATAAATCCAGATATCAAAATTGAAGTATCTGGAGGAATAACTCCAGAAAATATTACAAATTATACATTTGCAGATATAATTTCTTTGGGATGGCTTACTCATTCTGTTAAATCAAAAAATTTTTCATTAGAGATTGAAAAAGTTTTCTAAGCAAAAAATATAAAAATCTTTTTTATTCATCCATTAAATGGGTGTATCTAGTTTCCTCAACAACCCCTTCCTTAATCCAATTACATTATTTAGGACTATTAAATATTATTTAGCAGATATCAACAGAATATGGGGAAATGAAAAGAAAATAGAGAAATATAGGCAGAAATGTTTTAAGAAAATTTTAAGGAATGCAATGAATACTCCTATGTATAAAAAGAAATATGAAGGAATAAATTTAAAAGAAATTGATTTGAACAATATT
>JAPDJP010000034.1 GCA_029259055.1 Thermoplasmatota archaeon
TGCTATAGGAATGAGTGACAACGCTTCCATATGCAACATATCCATCTCCAAAGTTCCATGTGTAGTTTACAATGAAGCCATCTATATCATAACTCATAGAAGCATTGAATAATATGCTTTGATTTACGGTAGCATAATATGGACCATTTGTTACCGCTATAGGAGGATCATTTATTCCTGTTACATTTATATAAACAGTAGCAATATCATAAGCTATTCCATCTGTTATTGTGTATGTAAAGCTATCATTTCCATAATAGTTTTCATATGGTGTGTAATATATGTAGCTACCATCTGTATAAGCAGTGCCATGAGATGGCTGAGTTATGTTAACAATAACTAATGAATCATTATCTAAATCATAATCATTGGCTAAAGCATCTATAATATTATCTGAAGAATCTTCTTCTACTGTTGCAAAATCATCATTTGCTACAGGAGGATTGTTTGGATAAACTAACGGCAACATATCACCTCCATTTATTATGCTACCATTACAATTATACATTACATCTCCTAAGCCATCTCCATCCATATCATAACCATTATAATCATGCCAATAATTTCCTCCTAAATAGCTTCCGCCTATTATGTTTCTGCCCGGCTTCTTGCTAATATTCCATTTATTAAATCCATCATCTTCCGCATTTAATTCATTTGAGAAATAGTTGTTATAGATAAGATTATCTGAAGAATTCAAGAGCGAGATTCCAATGGAATTGTTGGAAATGCTACAATTACAAATTATATTATTGTATGAAAATCCTACTTCTATTCCTCTATTGCATGAATATATTGTATTATTTACAATGTTATTATTAGAAGCATTATACCACAAATCTATACCATTATTTTGGCAGTTGCTTATTTCATTATATTTTATACTATTATTTAAGGAATTTACCAGTTCAATGCCATAATCAGTGCTATAATATATCCGATTATACAAAACAATACAATGTGAAGAATTGTCTATTTCTATACCAAAATTGTTATTGAAAATTTCATTTCTAATTATTCTATTGCTATTGGAGAATCCGTTTTCTATTCCCCATTCCCCATTATATGCTGTGTTATTAAAGATGGTATTATTGGAAGAATTCCATAAAACTATATTTTCTATACTATTATTAAATACAACGTTTTTGCTTACATTATTATTTAATGAATTAAATATTCCTATTCCCTCGTTATTGTTACTTATATTGTTGGATATGATCAAATTGTTATCTGCAAAATAAATACATATCCCACATTCATTATTTCCAAATGCTGTATTGTTAAACAGGGAATTATTGTAGGAATACTCAACAAATATACCATCATATACATTTCCATACGCTACATTATTTCTGATTAAATTATAGCCTCCTCCCGAAATTAAAATTCCGCAGTCAGCATTGTTATATGCTGTACAATTCATTACGGTAATATTATAGCAAGCAGGCTCAAGCAGTATACCGTCCTCCCCATTGTTATATGCTATACATTCCTTAACAATACAATTGTCTGAATACATTAATAAAATTCCTTCTCCGCTATTACTATATGCCGATATATTTGTTAAAGATACATTTTCGCAATATTCTAACAAAATACCATCATATTTATTTCCATATGTCGTAATATCAGAAATTGTTGAATTTTCTGAATTATTTAATAATATTCCTACATCATTACAGTTATAAACTGTACAATTGTATATCTTTATTCCGCTTGCATTACCATATATTCCATCTTCAGAAGCATTTCTTATAGTTATATTAGAAATAAAGGCTTTTTCATATATATCAATGCCATCCCCACTATAATTGGCATCTATAATTACATTGCCTAATCCAATTAAATTTATTTCTTTATCTATTAAAATATTCTCATAATATATGCCATCATATACATAAACAATTCCTCCCTCTATTGCCTCGATTGCGTTCTGTATTTTGTTGAAATGGGTCACATTCCAGCCAGGCGTTGATTCATTGAAATCGTCATCAACATATACTACCGTTGTAACATATTCAATATCTTTCAAATCATATAATTTATATTTTCCTTCATTTCTATCAAAAAGCCTCATCCCCCACAAGCTTATGGTGATATTTTTACCAAAACTGTAATTATAATCGTAATGTTTAATCTGCCCTGGAGTTAAAGAAACATTCTGAATATTTGAAGAATTGCCTACCGTGACATTCAAAATGAATGTATGATTGAAATGCCCTACATTGGAAACATATATGGTAAGATTGTTATTATTTATGGTGTAATTTATTTGTCCATAAGAATACATACTCTTATAGGGAATATACCAATGTATGGCAATGTTTCCGTCTCCATAATTTCTTGTTTTGTAGATGGCAATATTTGTTATATTTTTATTTAAAGCTTCTTCTCCCTCTTCATAAAACGTTATATATTCATATTGAGAAGGAGATGTTTCTACAGCAATAACGCATGTTTTATTAAATGCTTTACATAATTCCATTTCCTCTTCTGATATATTTATTATGGTATTATGATCCTCCCTGTATGCCATCACAGTTATATAATCAACGCTTGTATTCAGCAATTTCCAAGTATAGTTTCTTGTTTCGTCTTGCCACCAAAATCTAACGTCAATTCCTAATTTTAAACCTTGGCTTTCCATACTTTCGTTTTCGTATTTATGTTGTTTTATATCCTTCAATAAAATGGTATAATTATCTATATCTTCATCTTCACATTCTATATCTAAATGTATTCCATCAAATTTCTCGCTATTATTCATATTAAATCTTAACACTTCATCAACAAACTCATAAGCCTCCTCGTGCTGACTAGCCCATGTTGCGTCTCCTCCCAACGCGTGCACTTCTATACCATATGAATGTAATTTCTGCAAAAAGTTTTCATATAGTTCTTCATTTTCTTGCAAATGAGCAATTGATAAATATACAGTTTTTACTCGCATTTTCTTTAAGAATTTGGTTACATTTTCATCATATAAAAAGAAGGGTTCCCAATCCACAATGCTTCCATTTAAAACAATTGGAAGACACCATAGATAAACGGATGTATTTATACAGTATTCATATGGTCCGATATCATATTTTTCGTCTCTCGCTACACCGTCCAAATCATAAGGTAATCCCTCATTTGTTCCATTATTTATAGCTGGGCTTAAAGGATGTAAATGAAAATCGTCATTCCCTATAAACATTGGGTCTTTCGCCATACTATGCAATCCATTTCCTGTATCATTGTACCATGTCTTATCATTTATTTCCTCTCTTGAATAATAAACATGGCTTGTAAATTCTGCAGTTATTTCATCATATTCTCTACTATAGTATATGTTATAGTCCTCTGTTAAATTGACACCGCTTCCGAAATAAACTCCTCCGTAATTAAAGGCAAATATGTTATTCTTCATATAAACAAAAGTAGGCGTTGAAGAAGCATAAGCTACATACATTCCATAGTCTCCTATTAATCCATTTTTAACAACTAAATTGCTATATAGCCAATAACTTCCTCCTTCCTCCAATACAACCCCAGCAAGTTGATTTCCATAAGATATACAATTCATTATTTTACCATTCTTCCATAATTTTATACCATTTCTTGTATTATTAATTGATAAGCAATATTTTAAAGTGGTATTTTCCGCTTTTGAATCTATACCATCTCCAGCATTTCTGCATGCCTTACATCTGATTAAAGTTATGTTGTTCCCGCTTTCGATGGCGAAGCCGTCTGCAGCGGTATTACTGCCATTTCCATTATTGCATGATGTAGTATTATATATGTAAAGATTATAAACTGGCCCAGGGGCACAATCTATCCCTATTAGGCTATTGTTGCATAAATAGCAATTTGTAATGTAAATATTGCTGCAGGTAACATTATTATATACATATTCAGTTATTCTAATTGCTGTATCGCAATTTTCTATTCTTAGCTTATCCAAATAAATGAAACTATTGTTCCCCAATAAAAGAACTCCATAGGATGTAAAATTCCTTATTTTGAATCCCTCTATTCTAATAAATTTGCAATCTTTTTCAATAATTATTCCATGCTCTCCACCTTCTATTGTTGCATTATTTCCTTTTATTGTAATATATTCTCCAATATCTCCACTTTTGTTTATATATAATGTTTCATTATAAGTTCCTTCCATTACTATTATTGTATCCCCTTTATCTGCAATATCTAATGCATGTTGAATAGTAGCCCATGGATAATTTATACTTCCATTATTTTCATCATCTCCCCAAGGAGCAACATAATATGTATGGAAATTCTTTTTATAATACATATACAGTTTTCCGCTATTTGCCAGTATTGAATGTATTTTTCCAGTTGCAAATTTTCCTACGGTATTTCCTTCAAAGAAAAAGTGGCGAGAAGCGTTTATAAAGGATTCTCTTGCAACATTCAAATACGTTTCATTTCCTGTGTATAGGTAAGCATACATCAATCCGTCGCTTATTTTTAGCATCCATGCATTTACCTGCCAATCTGATACACTACCATCTCCCCACCATCTATAAACAAAGTGAGGATAGTCAGATGTTGCTGTTGAATGATTTATGTAACAGTATTTTAAAATCCAGTTCGCATATCCTATTAGGGATGATAGCGCCTTCTCATGTATTTTTCCATACCATTCATAATAACATTTTATAAGTCTACCTAAGGAATCCATCAGCATGCCAATTTGCCATGGAGCAACGCTATGAGTTTCATATCCTTCCTTAGCCCCATCTTTATACCATTTTGTATTAAAATGGCTCTCATTCACTGTTTTATTTATCGCTTCTAGATAACTCTTGTTCCATGTGTGCATATAGGCATCGATTAAGATTTGTAGAATTTGTGCTGGTGCTCTCGCTTCATCATATGTTGTTCCGCTATAGCCTGGCTCCCCAGGGCCATTCATAACTCGCCATCTTGTATTGTTGGCAACCTCCATAGCTGCTTCTAAAGCTTTCTCATAACCAGTCATGTAATAGTAATAAAGCATGCCTCTATTGAATTGAAATTCTGTGCTTGGGGATGAGCCTCGATGAGGATTTTCTAAACCTGGCGATTCATGCGGGCTGTGCCAGAACATTCCTCCCCAGCACCATCTTATCCAATAGGATGATGGATGAGCTGGGTCCCCTCTATCAACATGTAATACGTCAATATCCGCTGTATGTCTGTTGGCTTCTTCTGCCATTTCAAACCATCTTTGCCAATTTTCATTCAATCTTGCCAACCTTATAGCCTGTAAGAGCATGCCATAGCCAAAATCATATTGTAAATTCATTTGCCCTAAGCCACTATCTTCATCTACAACTCTTACATCCCCAAAATGAAGCCACCCATAATAGTTTGGGTCTTCTCTTATTTCGTATAAATTACTTTCCCAAGTTGGGGAATGATATTGACCCATGCTTCCATTTATAGCTGCTAAATTATTTATTTCATAATCAGAAAAGTTAGCTATATCGTAACAGGTGCAAAAATCAAATACTTGGCTATCAACATACCAGCTAGCGTTTGCCCACGCAAATAATGGATTATATAATGATTGCATCATATTGCTCACATTTTCATTTGTATGGAAATAATAGAATAGCTCGTGTGTTTTGTGCTCACCAGCTCTATGGGTAAAAGGTATGGAATAGTAGATGGGCATAACTCTTATGTAAATTTTGCTTCCATTTATTTCTAAAGCAGAAGGATAACTCTGCCAGAAGTATCTTTTTGCAACACATAACCCTTTTTCATCATCATATAAATCAAGCCACGCATTTGTTCTATTTCCCTGTTCAATTACTGAATCATTGACATAAATTCTATATCCTCTGAAGGAAGGCTGTCTCCAATTATCGCTTCTATTCCAATCTACACCGCCATCATTATCTTGATAAATTAAAACTTTATTAGCATTGCCTGTATGGATGGAGTTACCATATGCTTTATAGTTCAATGAAGAAAGATTTAGCTCTGTTACTAAGGAAATGTCTTCAAATGTTATATGATTGGGGGAATCGAATGTTAAACAATCTGGTTGACCTGCACCATTATTTAAAACTGGTAATCTGTTTTCTTCTGTATAAAATACTCTTAAAAACGATTGATTTGCATATACATATATTCGCATAGTGAAATTCAAACAGGAATTACTACCATTTACATGATATCCTCTGATTCTTATTACACTTCTCACTTTTCCACGCTTCTCTACTTTTATATCTGTGATGTTTCTACCATAAAATTTAACACCGCTTTCATTCGTTACAATTATATCTCCTCCTTTTACGATTTCTTTCCATGTGTTGTTAATATTTATCCATACTTTATCAAAGAAATGGAAACATGTTTTATTCAGAATAAACTTTATTTTTCCTGTATTTACTAAGATGCTTTTGTTGTTTTCAGAAATATTCATTGGTGGATAATTTGATTGATTGACTCCATATTGTATGTAATATACTTTTTCTTCATTTGGAGCAACATTTGCAATAAAATCTACTAAAAGCCACTTAACGCTTCCATCCTTCCATGTACTTAATACAGTAAAATCTGCTGGAATCTCGTTATAATTCTCGTCTAAAAGACGAGCGTTTCCATAGAAAACGCCTTTCGGAAAAGGAAATCCAGAAGTAACTGGATATGTCCGGCTTATATTCAAATCATTTTTTACGTAGATGGGCAGGAGATTTATTCTTTTTTCGCCGATACTTTCATTTTCCCCTACATAAATAAATGCTATACCAATAAGCAATATCCCAACAAATATTGCTTTCCACATCTAAAGAATAATATAAAAAATTAATTTATCTTTTATGATTTTTTATACCTCCCCATAATAATGGAATAGATGAGTGATTTTGACGCGTCGGAGGAGGAACATATGATAATAATAGCGATAGAATCGTTGATAAACCATACAATATTCTAGGAGGAAATACGATGGATAAAAATAGAAATATGTGATGAGCAGGTGTAAAAATAATAATTAAAACGCTGGGAACAAGAGCTTGCTTGCTTCAGCCTAAACAATTCGTTCTTACAAAATGCTATAATTTTTATAACAACTTTCGTTATTACAATTACAATGGTTGAGCTGACTAAAAATGCATTGAAAGTTTTAGAGAAAAGATATTTGAGAAAAGATAAAAATGGAAATGTTATAGAAACGCCCGAACAAATGTTTAGGAGAGTTGCCTCAAATATAGCAAAAGCGGATGAAAAATATGGAGGAGATGTTAAAAAGACAGAAAAGGAATTTTATGATATGATGGTCAATCTTTATTTTTTGCCTAATAGCCCAACTCTTATGAATGCTGGAACAAGCATACAACAGCTCTCTGCTTGTTTTGTTTTGCCAGTTGAAGATTCAATGGATAAAATTTTTGAAACTTTAAAGCACACGGCATTGATTCACCAAAGTGGAGGAGGCACGGGCTTTTCTTTTTCCCGAATAAGACCAAAGGGAGATATTGTAAGGAGCACAGGAGGAATAGCAAGTGGTCCAATTTCTTTCATGAAAGTATTCAATTCCGCAACAGATGTAATAAAGCAAGGAGGAAGGAGGAGAGGAGCCAACATGGGCATATTGCATGTTACTCATCCAGATATAATGGAATTCATAACTTGTAAGGAGGATCCTAAGGAATTGACAAATTTCAATATATCAGTTGCTGTTACAGATGAGTTCATGGAAAAGGTAAGGAAGGGAGAGGATTATGAATTAATAAATCCAAGAACTGGTAAGGCGGTAAAGAAATTAAATGCGGCAGAAGTTTTTAATAAAATAGTGGAAGAAGCTTGGAAAAGTGGTGAACCAGGCTTAATTTTTATTGACGAAATAAATCGCCATAATCCTACACCTCATATTGGGCAAATAGAAGCTACTAACCCCTGCGGGGAGCAACCATTACTTCCATATGAATCATGCAATTTAGGAAGCATAAACTTATCAAAATTTGTTAAAAATGGTGATATAGATTGGAAAAAATTGAAGGAAATTACATGGAAAGCTGTTCATTTTTTAGACAACGTCATAGACATGAATAAATACCCAATTCCTCAAATCAAAAAAATGACTTTAGCAAATAGAAAAATTGGCTTAGGAGTAATGGGATTTGCTGATTTGCTTATTCAGTTAAACATACCTTATGATAGTAATGAAGCATTAGAAATAGCGGAAAAAATAATGTCTTTTATACAAAAGGAGGCAAGGCAAGCAAGTGTTGAACTCGGCAAAGAAAGAGGTTCTTTCCCTAATTTTAAAGGAAGCATATATGATGGGAAATATGAAGCAATGAGAAATGCTACCGTAACAACAATAGCTCCAACAGGAAGCATTTCAATTATAGCTGGATGTTCTTCCGGCATTGAGCCATTATTTGCTATAGCTTTTGTAAGAAATGTTTTAGATGAAGAGGATCGACTTTATGAAATAAATCCATATTTTGAAAAGATAGCAAAAGAAATGGGATTTTACAGCCAAGAATTAATGAAGAAAATCGCAGACAATAATGGTTCTGTTCAAGGAATCGATGAAGTTCCTATCGAAGTTCAAAAATTATTCGTTACAGCATTGGATATTTCCCCCGAATGGCATGTGAGGATGCAAGCAGCTTTCCAAAAATATGTTGATAATGCAACTTCCAAAACAATAAATTTGCCAGAAGATGCAACAGTTGAGGATGTAAGAAAAGCTTACATGCTTGCATATGAACTAAAATGCAAGGGAATAACAGTATATAGATATGGGAGTCGTCCTCAACAAGTAATATCGGCAAAAGAAGAATTGCCCGCCCCTCGTCCTCGTCCTCGCCCTCCTGTAGTGAGAGGAGTTACAAGGAAAATAGGAACTGGTTGTGGGAATTTATATGTTACAATGAATGAGGATGAGCATGGCTTGTTTGAAGTATTTGCAAGACTCGGTAAAGCCGGAGGTTGCGCTGATGCTCAACTAGAAGCTGTTGGAAGACTAGTTTCTTTATGTTTGAGAAGCGGAATAAAGCCAGAAGATATAATAAAACAGCTTAAAGCCATAAGATGCCCAAATCCTTTATTAGCAAGAGGAGGACCCATATTATCATGTCCTGATGCAATAGCCAAAGCTATAGAGGATCATATAAAAGGCAAGGAAGTTTTTGTTCCTGCTCGTCTTGACCAATTTGAAAGAAGGGAGGAAGTCAAAATAACTGAAAAGGCCCCTGTTGGCGTATGTCCTGATTGCGGTTCTCCATTAGTATATGAGGAAGGATGTAGAGTTTGTAAGCAATGTGGCTATTCCAGTTGCGGATAATTAACTTAATCATTAACAATATATATCCAAAAATACTTTCATAACATGGGCACTGGCTATGGATATGGAAAGGTAATTCTATTTAATGAGCATTTTGTAGTATATGGTATTCCAGCAATTGCGTCTGCAATAGATAAGAAAACAATCGCAGAGGTTAAAAAATGCAAGGATAAAGAATTCATAATACATGATGATAGAGATGCAACTCCTGGCTATAAAGAAGAAAAGCTAAAGCAACAAGAAGAATCGATAGTAAGAATAAAAAAAGCAATGGGAATAGAAGACTGCATTGAAATATGGCTACATGGTGATTTAAAGGCGGCGAGCGGAATAGGGGCAAGCGCTGCAAGCTGTGCTGCCATTGCAAGAGCAATTGCAGATGAATTTGGCTTAGATTTAAATGATGAGCAAATAAATGAAATTGCATATGAAGGGGAAAAGGCATATCATGGAAGTCCTTCAGGAATTGATAATACTTGCGCTGTTTTTGGAGGGTTAGTATGGTTCGTTAAAGGAAAGGGAATGGAAAAGTTAAAAATCGAGGAACCAGTAGAAATTGTTATGGGAGACACAGGTATAGTTGCAAATACAAAAAAAGCTGTTGAGGGGGTAAGGGAAAGGAGAGAAAAATATAAAGAAAAATATGATGAGATTTTTAAAGAGGCGGAGAAATTAGCATATGATGCAAGAGAGGCATTATTAAAAATGGATTGGAAAAGAGTTGGTGAATTAATGAATAAAAATCATAAATTGTTGCAAGAGATAGAAGTATCGTGTGAGGAATTAGATTTTTTAGTTGATGTTGCTTTGGAAAATGGGGCATATGGAGCAAAAATGACCGGTGGCGGGCTAGGAGGATATATGGTGGCTTTGACTCCTGGAAAAGAATTACAGGAAAAAGTTGCAAAAGCAATTGAAAAAGAAGGATTTTATGCTTTAAGGACTAAAATTGGAATATAAACATTAATCTTAAATGATGTTACTGTTCAATTTACAAAAATAAATTTACAAAAAGAAAAAGAAGAAGGGCAGCATTAACAATATTATAGATATTATGCCCAAAATTGTTCCTATCTTTCCTAACTTATATTTTTCTGGCAAAATTTTTTGAGTATAATATAATGCCCCTATTCCATATATTATTACTCCAACAACTCCTATAAATAGTAATGTAATGCTCAATATAAGGAGTATAGATATTAATTTTAAATAACTTAAAATTGCTAAAGGCAATCCAGTACACAATATATAAATCATTAAATAGAGCATGAACTTTTTATATGGCATATTCCTTATTTTGTTACTTATTCCTTTTGATGTTTCATATAACATTCTTGAAACAGCTTCAAAGCCAGCATATACCGTTCCAAATAAAGCAAAAAATACGCTTATTTGATAAAGCGGTTTAAGCCAGGGCGCAATGTTTGAAAATATTATCGCCTGCTCCTTCAATAAATTAACATCAGAGGGCAATACATGTTTTGGCCCTAACAAATAAGCTCCAGCAATCATATAGGATGCAGATACAATGGATATTATTATAAAAGCTAATGCCATATCAATGACTGCGGGTTTTAGTAATAATTTAGCTTTTTTAATTTCCTTTTTATCATCTGGTAAGTAATTTATTTTTCCTTCTCTTTTAAAAATGTTAAAAATGTTGGGCAAATCCCCTTTCTTAAAAATACCCCATTTTTTTAATTTAACCCATCCTGAATATCCAACTATCGTAACAATGGTAAATGTTAATGTTCCCAAATAACCAAGCATAAATAATGCCACGGGCTTATTTGCTATAGAAGGGTAATTTTGGTGAACCCATTCTGGATAGTCAGGGACATTTCCTACCATAAAAAAGTTAGGTATAATATCTAATAGGTCTGGCTTTATAACAATAACAGATATAATTGCCCCCACTCCCAAAACAGCAACAAAAAATGCTTGAGTATATTCAACCACTTTATATCTTCCAGCAATAGCAAGGAAAGCAGCAAACAAACAAAAAGAAATTCCCCACAATAAATAATGCCCTTTACCAATCATCCATTCTAATGATTGACCCAAGGTAGTTACAATCGCAGCAGTAAAAAGAGGGACAAAAATTAGTATAATCAGAATAAAAATCCAGTTTAACTTCCTCATTTTTATTGCAAACAAATCCATCATATTTATTCCAGATAAAAGCATGAATCTACAACCAATATAGGCAATGGCAAAAGATGCAATATTAATTGTAATAAGCCACAACAACTTATTGCCCGCCCACGCCCCAATCTGGGGGCCGAGTATAAGTTGCCCCTGCCCAATAGTAACAGATGCTACAATTGCTCCAGGTCCAAAAAATAGAAAGTACTTAAGATATTTTTTTAATGAAGGTTTCTCAGTTAAAACGGAATCTGGGTCTGGAAATTTTATTCTCTCCATCTTGTAGGAATACCTATTATTCTTTTAAATATTTCTTTTTTACAAACTATACTTTTTAATTTCTGATTTTTTAATTATAGCATCTATGTCGATTATAACTTTTTCTTCCATTTCCTTTATTTTTTCTAAATTAGCCCTTGTAACAGGATGCTTTGCTACCATAAAAGAGCAGCAATCTTCATATGGTCTAATAGAAATTTCATATGTTCCAATTTTCTTTGCCATCTCTATTATTTCCTTTTTATCCATTCCGATTAGTGGAGTAAAAATGGGCAAAGAAGAAGCTTCATATATACAGTTCAAATTTTCTAGAGTTTGTGAAGCTACTTGTCCAACACTATCCCCAGTTATAATCGCTCTTGCCTTTTCTCTCTTTGCAATTTCATTTGCAATTTTTGTCATTACACGTCTATAAACAATCATCCTATATCTTGCAGGAACGGATTTTATTATTTCAAATTGCAAATCAGCAAAAGGAATAAAATATGCTTTTGTTTGTAATTGATAATGATTCAATATTTTGATAATCTCTTCCAGTTTTTTTGGGGATGCAACCAACCTTTCATTATAAAAATGGATAAACACGACTTTACACCCTCTTTTCATCATTAACCATGAAGCAACTGGAGAGTCTATTCCTCCAGATATTAAAGAAACAACTTTTCCTTGACTTCCAACTGGTAAGCCACCTATCCCTTTTACTTTTTCTGTATAAAGAAAGGCATTTTTATCCCCTATTTCTATATATATGGTTAAATCTGGCTTTTCTAAATCAACCTCTTTTTTCAACTTTTCTTTTATTTCTTTTCCAACAATTTCATTTATTTGCATTGAATTATATGGAAAATTTTTGTTTGCTCTTCTAGCGTCGATTTTAAATGTTGCAAATTTTCTGTTTTTCGCCACTTCTAATGCCAGTTTTTTTATTTCTTCAATATTAAGATCTGCTATATGAACTAATGAAAAATTTTCTATTCCGGGTATTTTCTTTAGTTTCTCTTCTGCTCCCTTACCATCTTCAATAATTATTCTTCCGTATTCCTTGTAAATTTTTACTTTTCCTAATGCCTTTTTTATATTATCGATTAAACATTTCTCAAAAATGGCTCTATTTTTTCCTTTTAATCCAATTTCTCCATAATGCACTAAAATCATATTAATTCCATGGATTAAATGCTGGGTCTCCATATAAGTTGAATTCATGCAAGCAAACATACTTTTTATTTAATGCTTTAGTCTCTTCCAGTCCCCAATTCCAAGTTATTATCTCGCTGAAGTCACCTGAATAATAGAGTGGAGGAGTCCATAAAAACGTAGAATTTGCATCTTTTGGTAAATACATATTTTTAGCATTTCTCAATGCCATTCCAACTGTTGAATCATTTTCTATTAAATCTAAAATAAAATCTTCCGCAAGCAAAGCCCCAAAATGCAAATCTGGATATTCTCCTTTAAGCAATAAATTTTTTGTTGCATTTATATATCCATAGATTCCAAATCCCTTAAATATCAATCCTGGCTCTAAGTAGCCGGGGTCTGCGGTGTAGCGGGTGGCAGCAACAAAAGTATTTACACCTGCATGTATATATGCCATACTTAGACAATTTTCTGGAATCAATCCTTCTATTTTTCCTACCAAACAGCTTTCTATAAATACAACGCTTGGGTTGAAATCCATATTTATTACATGTCTAACATCAAAACTTCCCTTACCAGATAATCCTGTTTTTAGTCCAAGTCCCAATTGGTCAAATTCGAGCATATCCCCCGCTTCATATAGATAATAGGTGCCATGATTAAATGCAAATATATAGTTACTTTTCATCTGATATTCCGCCCCCTTTCTATTGAGTAATATGCCAGTTCTTTGAGCTTCTAAACGATGGGCTGAAAATACATTGAATCCATTCCTTTCAAAATCATTACTTATTCTTTTATTGATAAATTTGCTTTCTCCTGTTGGAAACTTTGTTGGCTCTTGCCTTACTGGACCAAAGCCCATTATGCTTTTAAGTTTGTTTGCTAAAGGCGTTACAACAGGGATGTATTGAAATTCTATACCAGTTCCGGTTTGAACAGTTGCGTTTCTTTTCCATTCTCCTAACAAACTATCATAAAAGAATGTTCTAGCTATTAGAGCTGATACATCTTCTACATCCCAAGCTACGATTCTTCCAACGGCATTTTCTTGAAATGGGTAATATGTATATGTATCATTTTCTAAATCTGCCTTATTTATATCAATATCTCCATAAATAAAGTCACTTGCTACTCCCTGCCCGCTTAAATAATCACTATCTGGATTCTTATAATAAAACATAGGAATCATTGTTGTATCGCCTAATATAGCAATATAAATTGGATTTTCCTTGTAATGTTTCCATAAATAGTATTTATTGTGAGACGGTATATCAGCAATTTTTGAAAGCAATTCCAAAAGTTTCTTATGTATATTCAAAACATGTTGATTACATTTTTCTACCAGATTTTCATTTGAAATCGGATAAACAACTCCTTTTATTCCTATGTTCTCATTTCCAGCAAATGCAAAACTTGTATTTGCGAGCACTATTCCTTTATGATAAGCAGCTATATACGGAGCTAATGAGGATAAATTTTCCATTAATGGATAAACTGGATTGTCTATCTCTTCTACTTTTATATGTAATTCATATCTACCTTTTCTTTTCATAATCCAAGTCCCCATAACCTCAGCCTTATATTTGCCCGGCATACCATAAACGCATGTTTCAAAATGTAATTTATCTCTTACTATCTCTCCATTATTATTTATATCTGGTATTCCCCCAGCAGTCGAAGCATAAACAAACGTTATATTATTTGGCGTTGTTAAATGTAAAAATAATCGGTCTCCCCATTTTTCAACATCTTCACTATCTAAATTTATTAAATCGATTTTTATACGAGCATACTTATAAGGTGGAACTTCAAACTCATGAATTCTTGAATATTGCATTCCAGAAAGAAGTATATTTAATCCGTGTAAAGTACTTCCGGAATTCACAATTCCATAAAAATCATATTCAACGCTATCCAGAACCTCCGGCTTTTTTGTATCTAAAGGATTTGTCATTACAATATAATTAACACCTCCAAATTTTTCTTTTAAGAAATCAATTAAATAATCATTGATTTCTTCTACTG
>JAPDJP010000011.1 GCA_029259055.1 Thermoplasmatota archaeon
GAAAGAGAGGATTTAGGCATTCCAAAACCTTCGTGGAAAGAAGTCGAAGAAGCACTTCCAATATTAAAAGAAGTTGGAGTAAATGCCATTTTCATCTGGGCGCCATATGAGCATAGAGTAACCAAGCCTGGAGAAACTATAACAGCTTATACAGAAAAGGGCGAAATAGAACTTGAAATGTCTCCTTGTGTTCACATAAAAGATTATTTGAAACCAGATCCAGATAGAGGCTCTGAAGAGGATTTCTTGCACATGATAGAAACAGCCCATTCCTTGGGAATCAAGGTTATACTTCAGTTACAGGTAAGTGTCGCTATACCTGAGGATTTTGTTTATGATGAACATCCAGAATGGATTTTAAAAAGCATATACGATAAGCCCGCCGTTAACTGGCCCTGGCCCCCTTTCTCTCACGGCTATACGGTAAACAAGGCTCATCCTGATCTCATAAATTATGTTACTAACGTTATTATTCCTCATTGGATAAAAAATTGGGGAATAGATGGAATATACTTGGATTCCCCCGGCATGGCGTATTGCGACTTGTACATAAAGGAGTTGTGTGAAAATGTGGGGTGCGCTCCTGGCTACGAATGCCTGACGCCAGTAGATGGGTATTACAGCCCAGAACCCCTTGTTATAGCGATGAAAAACAAGATAGAGCAGTTGGAGAAAGAAGTTTGTAAGGATCTTATCTTTCCCGCGGAGGCTTGCGTTAAAACATGGCGGGATATGCCAGATGATGTAATAATGAAAGTTTGTAAGGGCGAACCCTATGCATACCAAATTGACCCAAGAGTAGATAGATCCCTGGGAGAATACTTTGATTGGGTTCTTAGCTATAACTTCAGGGCATTATTAAAGAACATCTATGAAAAGGGAGAGGCTTCTTACTCGAAGAATTATGTAGAGTTTGTTGAGATGATAGAGAATGAGCTCGAAGGTAAATATACTGAGACAGCCAAATTTGTTAACATGTGGAACTATTTCCACATGTATACTTATCTTTTAGAGCAAGAAATTGTGGATTGTTTCATTACTTTGCAGGTTACAGCACCTGGAAAAATTGTATGGATAGGTGTTTATCAGCTTCCACCTCAAGATGATATTGTAGGAGAGTATTTTGGATACAACAGTTCTTTTCTGAAGCATTGGTATACAGAGCTTGTGAAAATCAAAAGAGAGTCTCATGCCTTGCAGAGTAGCAATATAGAGGATGCGTTGGTCTCGCCTAAAATAAAAGGAGTTATAGCTTATAATCGCTGGGAACAAAATGAGAGCATAACTGTAGTGGTTAACGTTAATGATGAGCCCGTTAATTGCAGGTTAAAAACAAGGTTCAAAGGAGAAAGGATAGGGGTTTATGATGTTTTGTCTGGAGAGAAATTTGAGGGTGATCCAGAAAATTTGGAGGTTGAGGTACCTGCTTGCACTCCAAGAATCTTGGTAGAGAAACAACCAGTAGAAGTTGAGATAAGGAAGCCAAAAGAGAAATATCTCTATATTTTTGACAGAGAGGTCATGCCCTTCTTTAACACTATAATCATAGGAAAAGTTACCATAGAGGTGGATGCAAGCGATGAAGATGGTATAGAAAGAGTCGAATTTTATATTGATGATGTTCTGAAATATACTGACTATGATGAGCCATACCAATGGCAATGGAATGAGTTTGCAATAGGTAAGCACGAGATAAAAGCTGTTGCTTATGATAATGAAGGAAATAAAGCGGAAGATAAAATAAATGTTATAATTTTTAATTTGGTGAAAAAATGAAATGGATAATAATAATTGGAATAGTATGTATCATTGCAGTACAAAACATATTTTTTGGAATGCGAGACAATGAGAAATTAGCTATTGATTCAGATAGCATTCCTATAGAGGAAGATTGTTCATGTTTTGAAATATCTGTTAATTGGGAGAGCAAAGAGCACGATGAGTTTGCTATAAGAAAGCACGAGACGATGGATATAGCGGATAATTCAATAGAGAAACTTTCTCATGTTAAGGTAGCTTGTTTTTACATGACCATAACAGATGGTAGAATATTCAATAGAAGTTATGATGATGTGGTAGATATCCTCAAAGGCGTGAAAACAGATCTTGTATTTTGCGCTTTCCATCACTGGATCACTTGCCCTGAATGTTGCGAGGATATATTCAATGCTCCGCCAGAATGTATCGATCCTTCCAACCTTCAAGAGCAGTATGAAAGATGCAAGGAACATGGTTACAGTTTTGCAGAATTTCAGAATGCAACCGAAAGGATAAAGACTGAGATGCCAGATGCGATGATTTGCGTTTCCCTCCCTCTGGAATTTCTGAATCCCTGCAGTAGAAATTCAATAACAGGCGAAATTCTTTTGAGGAATGAGACATGGAAGATGGCTCTGGATCCATCAAAATGGGGTATTCCAGTAACGAGGGAGCAATTCCAAACATGGTGGGCAAAGAGACATGGTTGGGTAAAGGAAGAGCCATATAATCCAAAAGAGGAAATGCCATTTTATTTTCCAGATCCATCAAATCCAGATTTTCAAGAACTATTTTTAAGTCATGCAAAAAGATTGGTTGATGCGGGAGCAGATGCAATATGGATCGATATGTTGTTCATGCCCTCTCTTCTCCTTGAACAGCTTACCGGCGACGTAAACCACAGAGCGGTAAGAGAAACTTTCGAAGCTTCTTCCAAAATTGTAGATAAAATACACGAGTATGGATATTCAAAATATGGAAAGTACATATATGTCGGAAGCTGGGGCACCGCTGCAAACTTCCCATATCAGCCCCCCGACTTGGATTTTATAACTGGAAGCATTCATCAAGGGGAAATACTGAAAATGAAAATGAACGAAGCAGATTGGGAGGAAAAATTATCTTTCCTTAAAGAGAAGATGCCAAATGTTACAATTTTTGTGTTTTTTGACTATGGATATGATAACTCGCCTATGGAAATTTTCAGTCAAGTATTATCTCCTCAAGAACAGAGGAAATTTTTAAAAATTGCAGATGAGTTCTTCAGAAGAAAAGGCATCACTTTCATATATCCTGTTCATGGTCCCGATATGGGACCTGATGCTAAAATCCTATCTTATGGCAAATCGAGATGTTACGATTCTCTTGCTCCCGAGTTTCAAACATATGAAACAATAGTGGAATTAGCCAAAAATAAATCTGAAGGAAAACCATTGGTTAGTATTGAAAGACCAAGCAATTACCTATACATTTTTGATAAAGAAATTGCTCCTTTTAAAATGCCAATAATAATTGGGAAAATAACAATAACAGCGGATGCATTTGATGAGGATGGAGTAAACAAAGTTGAATTTTATATTGACGATGTTTTGAAATTCACAGATTATAACGAGCCATATGAATGGCTATGGAATGAGTTTGCAATAGGAGAACATGGGATAAAAGTTGTTATTCATGATAATGAAGGAAATAACGCTGAGGATAAAATAAACGTCATAATATTTAATTTGGGAGGTGGAAAATGAAATTTATCGTGGGAATAATTTGTTTAATACTTGTACTAGGAACTACTGCTACACTTACCGAAAACAACAAAACCCATTGCTTAAATGATGCTAACGGTAAGGGGGAAGAACTTTTATCCATCAAGAATAACGAAAAAGAAAAAACATCTGAAGAGGTTATAAAAGCAGTGTATATGAATGAGCCAAAAGAAAGCGATGGACATATAGATCCAGATAAAACGATAGAGGCATTGAAAAGAGTTCATGCAAACGCAATTATCCTTGATACAGCGTATGATAAACAGTGGGAGGACATATTGAAATTCTTACCCGCAGCCCAGAGAGAGAATATAAAGGTGTTCGTGATTTTACCAGATGCTAGGTATGGTATTTGTTGTTGCGGTGAAACTGCGCCAGATCCCCTTGCACCATCATGGTACTGTAATCTACCGAAACCATATTGCAGAGATTACATCAAATGGGTTGAAGCTCTTGCAAATCTCTCCTTACAGTACCCCATCTTAAAAGGTGTTTTAATAGATGACTTCGAGTGTGGAGCATCATTTGAACATGCAGGCTTCACCTTAGATTACATACAAAAGGTAATGGAGGCAAAAAATAGAATAAATCCAAATTTTGAGTTTCTTATAGGAGTTTATCCACCCCGCGCTTTCAGTGATTTTAATATAAAACAAAACGGTGGTTACGTTGGCTATAACAAATCCATTAGCTTTTCCACGATAATAAACTATTCAAAAGTTGTTAAGAAGGCATCCTTTGAGTTAATATCCTACCCGTATAGTTCTTTTGATCAGTTTAGTGAAGAAATCCTTATCAATAATGAGATTGTCTGGAAAAGAAGGCTTGATGAAATACCACAACTGTTATTGAAAAAGATCGATCTATCCTCTTATGATTTATCTAACTTGAATATCACATACAGATTAATACATGATGCTCCAGGTACTCAGTGGTTATCTCATTTTATTATACCATTACTTTATGTTAATGGAGAATTAATTGATTTAAAATGGAGAGTAAGAAAGAGTGACGAACATTACGCTTATGATGAATACTATAAATGGATTAAACAATATTTTGATTTGGTGGATGGAGTAATATTGTACTCTAACTGTTTTGATTTGATTGAGCCAGAAAACGAGGTTATTGAAAAGCTGCTGGATATAGCAAAGGAAAGGGTCGGAAGAAATAAAACCATTCTTGGACATTTCTATGGTGCGGAACCATGGAAAGAACCCGTTTTTCCTTCTGACAAATACCTTGATACCTTTGCAAAGATAATCACTGAAAAAACCGATGGCGTAGCACCTTGGTATCCTTTTTTACTGTCTTACTACATTAACTATTCAAGTGATATCTATGCTCAGCCAGAAAACGACAAAGCAAACTATGACTTTCGTTTCCATTATCCAGTACTTACCTCCTATGAACTGGGTTTCTATCAAGGTATAAAGGCTGAAGTGGTATTGCCAAGCAATATTTCAGATGCATGTATAATTTTCAGTATAGAAGACAGTTATACTGGAAGTAGCTATTATAGAAGATGGGTGAAAGAGTTTGTTGTAACAAGCGGAGAATTTGAACAAAACTTTTCTTGCGTGGGAAAAGATTGCCTATGGTTTAAAGAAAAAGGAACTGTATGGTGGGATTTTATAGCAGGAGATGAAGGTAAACAGGAAATTCTAATACCCTATGATAAGTTATCTAGGTTCTTTATACCGGGCAAGAAAATCACTCTAGTTTTAAGGATGCGCGCAGACGAATTCAGAGTAGCCAGTTCCTATCCTCCAGAGATTGACGTGTATGTCACAAAACCAGTGGTAACGATAAACGGAAGAGAAATACAGACAGATTGGAAATTTATATCTGGAAATGCTTTAGAGAAACTTTGGCTTAAATCTTCAGAGAAAATAAAAAAACTCTATTCTGAATTAGATAAGCCCGATGTATACATTAGAAAACCAAGAAATTATCTCTATATTTTTGATAAAAAAGTTATATCTTCACCTATACCGATTATAGTTGGAAGAATAACTATAAAAGCTGATGTTTTTGATATAGATGGTATACAGAAGGTTGAATTTTATATTGATGATAATTTAAAATTCGTTGATTATGAATCACCATACGAATGGCTATGGAATGAGTTTGCAATAGGAGAACATGGGATAAAAGTTGTTGCATATGATAATGAAGGGAATAAGGCAACAGATGAGCAAATTGTATGGATAATCAATCTATAAAATTGCAAGAATCCAAAAATTTTTTGAGAACTATATATAATTATTTAATTAAATATAAAAAACATAAAAAAAATAAATAAAAATAAAAAACATAAAAAAATAAATAAAAAACGGAAAGGTGTCAATATGAAGCGAAATATATTGATAATTTCGCTATCGATTTTAGTTTCTATAAGTTCCGTAGCACTCCTAGTTTTAAACAATGCTCATATAGATAGATCGAATGACGAAGCATTGGAAATCGGGGCAGAAAACTATTGTCTAAGATATCTGGAGAAATATGTAAAATTTTATACCACTAAGAAAGTGTATTACATTGGTGAAGAGATTGTTATAACAATAATGAATACTGGCGATAAGCAAATAAAATTATCAAAGGGAGGCAATCCGGAAATTTCGCCATTGGCAATATACAAAATTATTGAAGATTCCAAAGGAGTAGTTATTCATAATCCAAGGATTGGAGAGATTGTATTAAAACCGGGAGAAAAACTTTTGTGGAGTTGGGATATGAAAGCTTTTGGAGAATATGTTGCACCTGGGGAATATGCTGTTGGAATCGATTATAATGATCTCCATCTCCAAATAGGAGACGAAAGCGTAGGTGTATGTACATCCACAATAGGAATTCCTATAGAATTTCTCAGACCCCCTTTTGTAAAATTTATGATAGAAAATGATTAATTGTTTAAGCAGGCAATGGATTATACATTCATAGTCATGGAATGAAGACATGGAATAAAAGTTTGCGTATGATAATGATGAGATACAAGGTGAAAATAAGCGTAATAATATTTAAGTTGGAGGCGAGAAATGAGAATAGCATTTGCATTTGATTTTTTATTAAGTACTTGGTTAATTCGGTTTACCGTAAATAAATCTACTAACCGAAATTTTTTTATTTTGTTATATATTACGGTTAACCGTAGAAAATATAGTATTCCAAAAAATGTTAGAAGGAGTAAAATATGATGTTGACTGAATTGAAACCAAATGAATTGGCTAGGGTCGTGGCAATAGAAGGCGGACACGGCCTTAAACACAAATTAGCTCTGAGAGGAATAGTTGAAGGTGCTTTCGTCAGGCTAATCTCTTCTCACGGGCCAATAACCATTGAAGTTGACAGAAATGTCATCTGTATTGGTAGAGGTATAGCAAGAAGAATAAGGGTAGAGAGGGTGTGATAATATGAGGAAAAAATTATCCGAAATGAATTATGGGGAGGAAGGCATAGTAAAAAGTATAGAAGAAAGCTTGCGAAACAAAGTAGCGGGAATGGGCATTAGGGTTGGCACAAAGCTTAAGATGGCAACGAAACAACCTATAAAAGGGCCAGTAGTTGTAACAGTAGATAGATATTCTATCTCTTTAGGATTAGGCATCGCTGATAAGATTATTGTGGAGGTGGAAGAGTGAAGATATTGCTCATGGGAAACCCAAATGTTGGTAAAAGCGCCATTTTCAATCGCCTTGCTGGAGCAAAAGTTATGGAATCAAATTATCCAGGCACAACCGTTGATTATACAAAAGGGTACATGAGATTGGAGAATAAGGATATTGAGATTATAGATGTGCCTGGAACGTTCTCTCTTGAACCAAAAGATAAAGCTGAGGAAGTTGCAGTAAAGATGCTTAAGGAAAATAAAGATGCGGTTATCATTTGTGTGATAGATTCCACAAAATTGGAGAGAGGGCTTTACCTTGCACTTGAAATAATTGAAGAAGGTTATCCTGTTATAATTGCATTGAATATGTGGGATATAGCAAAGGACAAGAATATATGGATCAATATAGAGAAGCTAGAAAATATACTCGGAGTGCCTGTTGTAGCTACAGTTGCAGTGAGTGGAGAGGGTATAAAAGAGTTAGTATCTAAGATCAAAGAAGCTTCTCCAGCGAATATTGAAAGAATTGTAGAAAGGGCTGGAGGTTTAGAAAAATGAAACTCACCGTAGATGAAAGATGGGATTTGATCGATAAGATTACAAAGCAAGTTGTAAAGTATGGAGAATACAAGTACACTTTGAAAGATGCAATAGCAGAGCTTACTGTTAAACCACTAACGGGCATACCAATTGCTATCGCAGTGCTCTATGGATTCTGGGCATTCTTTGGTGCATTCGCGGGCTTTTTTACGGATGGATTCTTTGTTAAGTTATTCGATAACCATTGGCTACCTTGGTTACAGGGGGTCTTTCCAGGAAAAGGCGGATGGCTTTACTATATCTTCGTTGGGGATCCTAAAGCAGATAATTGCTTTGAAGCTTTTGGAGTACTGACAAGTGGTCTTTTTGTAGCAATTGGCGTTGTTCTGCCTGCAATAATCGCTTTCTATCTATTCCTTATAATATTGGAGGATAGCGGATACCTACCCAGACTCGCTGTACTCATTGATACAGTATTGCATAAAATAGGATTACATGGCTTTGCCGTAGTTCCTATGATTCTTTCGTTAGGATGCAACGTTCCTGCAGTTGTAGCAACTAGGACTTTAGAAACAAAGAAACAGCGTTTTATGATGGCTACATTGCTAGCGATATTCATACCCTGTGGTGCCCAACTAGGTATCATGCTCGAAGTAATTCCAGAATATGTTGGTCTTGTGATGATATACCTATTGGCTGGATTTTTTATCTTTGGCTTCATCCTTAACAAATTAATACCAGGTAGATCGCCAGAAATTCTGCTGGACATACCGCCATATCAAATGCCAATCGCAAGAAATGTGAGACGAAAATTGTGGGCAAGAGTAAAGAGCTTCTTTACAGTTGCTGTTCCATTCGTTCTCTTAGGTGTAGTAATTGTCAATATAATGTACTTAACCGGCTTCTTGGATTGGCTGGCTAATCTGCTCGAGCCTATCCTATGTGGATGGTTTGGAGTACCCAAAGAGACGGTAGGGCCATTAATAGCGGCATTCCTAAGAAAAGACTTGGCGGTAGCGCAGCTTTCCGCTATCGAGATGACTACATATCAACTTGTAACTTCAGTTGTTCTTGTCAGCTTGTACTTCCCATGCGTAGCAACCTTTGCAATGCTGATAAAAGAAGGTAGGGAAGAAGGCTTGAAAGGAGTTTTGCAGTATTTGTTTGGTAGCCTTTTAGCACTAATTACGGTGGTTTTTCTCTGGGGTGGATTGGTTCACCTCATATGGATTATCTTGGGGGTGGCATAATGGGTAATGAAGTAAAATTTATGATAGGGCGCATATACTTTGCAATATTTGGACTCGTAGTACTTGGTATTGGCATACTAGAAATATTATTGGGCTTGACGGGAAGAAGCTTTGAATGGGGAATAATGGAAATGTCTGGCGAATTCTTGCTTTGGCGAGGGTTAATATTATTTTTTGCTGGAGCATTCTATCTTTCAAGCATTAAGAATTTCACAGATATTCATCAGCTAGCAAAGGTAGTGATGGGGAGCGTGATGATATGGATCATTGCAGGAGTAAAGATATTTAGCATGATACTAGAATCAATTCCAGGAGAAGAGGGATGGCTAAATACCTTTGAGGGTTTCTTAGAAAGTTATTCAGCTCCGTACATTCCATCGCTGTTCCTTCTTCCATTTTCTCTTGTGGTGCTTTATTATATCAGGTTGTCTGGAGAAATGTCTAAAGGAGGCGGAGATGAAAGATAAAACGTTTGTTATAATATTAATAATGCTGACCATAGTTTTAGCACTAATGATCATCGCTAACATTTATCCTTTTAAGAAGGAATCCATACCTTACAAAGAAAATGCTATACCAACTGCTGATTTTAGCTACCTGCCAAAGTTGATAATGTTTAGAGATGAGCTCATACATTTTGTTGATAACTCAAGCGATACCGATGGAGAGATAGTTGAATGGAAATGGGATTTTAATAATGATGGAATTATCGATTCCACCGAACAAAATCCTAGCTATAGATATGAAAAAGCTGGTACTTATATTGTAAACTTGACAGTAGTAGATGATGATGGTGCAGTTTCCTATTGTGAAAAAGAGATAGAAGTATATAACTTAGGAGTTTTGGTTATAGCCCATGGCTTTCCAGGAAGATGGAGTCAGAGCGTAATAAGTTGTGTAAGTAAAATTTCTCTACCTGTTCCAATTGAGGTAGGATTCCTGGAGTTTGTTCCACGGAAGTCTATTAAAGATGCTTTTAAAAAATTGAAAGAACAGCATGTTGATAGAATTATAGCCATCCCTCTCTTTGTATGTGGAAACTCTACCCACACCCATGAGATCTACGAGGCTTTGGAAGAGTTAGGAGCAGATTTGCAGATCTTTTGCACCAATGCTCTTGAAGATCATCCCCTCTTAATTGATATACTCGTTGATTATGGAAAGATGCTCTGCGAGGATGATCCTCATAATCCCTTTGATAGGAAGGTTAATCCAAGGGAGGCAACCCTGATCTTTTATGGGCATGGTGATCCTGGTGATTATGGGAAAAACTGGGTTTCTCTGGCTGAATCTATTAAAGAAGAAATAGAGAAGAGGGGTGTTTTCAAGGAAGTGAAATATTGCTTCATGCATGGTGAAAAAAGTTTAAGAAAAGCTGTTAAAGAAGCAAAGGGTCATCCATTGGTTGTGCCATGGTTCGTTGCTCGTTCTCCATTTTCGGAGTTACCTATTAGAATAGCCCTTCTGGGATACCTGATAACTGGGAGATGCGAGTATAATGGCAAATACCTTGTTGATCATCCAAATATTCCCAGATGGATAGAGATGCAGTTTTACAATTACAAGAATGTAACGGTGTGGTCAAATTGTTAGAAATGGAAGGGAAGGTGTTAACATGATGGAAAGAAAGCTGTTGATGATAATAGTCCTGTTAACCATGATAATCATGGTTAATTCAGGAATAACTATTGCATACATCTTCTACATATTGACGCCTAAATCAATAGCCTATAGAAAAGATGTTATTCCAGAAGGCAAATGTTGCTTCAGAACAAAAAAGGACAAAATATGTATGCAAATAATGAGGTGAAATTATGAATATTATGGAAAATAAAATATATTTTACCTATATAGTGTTGGGTTCATTGTACTTTATATCCAAACTCATCTACTACATCTTTGGACTGGTTGCATCAGTATTGACAATTTTGGTTGGAATTGCATCTTTCAAGGAGTATAAAAAAGCGAGTAAAACCATAACTTACTGGCTAACTACTTTAGGACCCTTGATTATTATTCTTTACTCCCTTCATATGGCTATGAGGCTGGGAATTCCTGTATTCCGATTTTCTGCTGAGAAGATATCCATACTTTTGATATTTGAAGGTCTGGCGATTGCGCAACTTATCTTATCAATTTTGATGCACAAAGAATACAGCAAGATAGAGAGACATATAAATCTAAGGAGGAATGAAAAACATGTTCATTAATCGTCTAACAGCAGATAAAATCGATGAATTAAACAAAAGGATAAAGGAATGTAAGAAATGCAAACTATCTAAAACCAGAATGAATGCTATCTGTGGAGAGGGAAATTTGAATGCTAAAATTATGTTAATTGCTCAGGCACCAGGAGAAAAGGAGGATAGAGAAGGAAAAATGTTTGTTGGTCCTTCAGGGAAAGTATTAGATGAATTGCTAAAATCATCAGGAATCAAAAGGCAAGAAATTTACATGACAAATTTGATTAAATGTATGCTTCCAAAATACAGAAAGCCCAAGCAGGATGAAATTAGAGCCTGCAGTTATTACTTAAATGAAGAAATTAAATTAATAAATCCAAAGATATTAGTTCCTTTAGGTTACTATGCCACCTGTTATATTTTTCAAAAATATGGCATTTCATTACCTTCAAAAGCAGAGTTTTCTTCAGTTTTTGGTAAACTGTTTTTAGCAAAAGATAAAAAGATACTGCCCTTACCTCATCCTGCAACTCTTCTTTATAACTCCGATCTTAAGCAAGATTTGATAAAAAGTTAGATAAGAAGTGGATAGAATTGTATTGTAAGGGAGATTGGGAAAGTTGCATTCGTTATCAAATGGAAGAGAGAGGCGAGCAACATCCAGATTGGATGCTTCCTGATGGAACCTTAGATGAAAGATTGTATAAGGAAGTGAGAAGATGAAAATTACTATTATTTATGATAATACTGCTTTTAGAAAAGATTTGCAAGCTGATTGGGGATTTTCAGCACTTATAGAAGTCAAAAAAAGAAAAATCCTTTTTGACACTGGAGCAAAGGGAAAGATTTTGCTTTCAAATATGGAAAAACTTAAAGTCAATCCAGAAGAAATTGAAGATGTTTTTATCTCTCATCCTCACTGGGATCATACTGGTGGTCTTTTATCTTTCCTTCGATTGAATAACAGAGTGAAACTTTGGATCCCTTCTTATTTTTCTGAAGCAAAAGAAGCAAGAGAAGTTATTGAAGTGAAAAAGCCCACAAAACTTTATGAAGGAATTTACTCTACAGGTGAACTTGAGGGAATAGAACAATCCCTCTGCATTAAGACAGAAAAAGGTATTGTAATAATAGCAGGATGCTCGCACCCGAGAATGGAGCACATTCTTAAGGTAGCTTCTCAATTTGGTAAAGTTTATGGTATTATAGGAGGTTTGCACGCAACTAAACCCGAATCCTTAAAGGACTTAGATTTGATTTGTCCAACCCATTGCACTCAGTATAAATCAGAGATAAAATCTCTTTACCCTAAAAAATATATTGAGGGAGGAGCAGGAAAGATAATTGAAGTTAAGTAGAATGAGTCCCAAAATCTTAATTTTAATCGGAATCTTAATTTTCACAGGAACAGTAATTTGGTTTGCAATTCAAATTGAAAAAGTAACTCAGCCAGAAATATCTATTGAATCTAAAGAAGAACCCGAAATAACTTTGATTTCTGTTTATGACAACTACCAAGTAAATCCTAACTTAGAAACTGCTTGGGGTTTTGCTACTGTAATAAAAACTCCTAAGGAGCTAATACTCTTTGACACTGGAGGAAACTCAGAAATTTTGCTTTCTAATATAGAAAAATTAGGTATTAATCTTTCCTTAATCAAGAAAGTAGTCATTTCTCATATTCATAGCGACCATTTAGGAGGATTGGAAGGTTTTTTAAAGAAAAACAGTAATGTTACTGTCTTTATTCCAAGTTCATTTCCTCAATCTATCAAAAATATGATAGTTCAGAAAGGAGCAAAATTTGTAGAAATTTCAGCTCCAAGAAAAATTTCTGATTTTGTTTATACAACTGGAGAACTTTATGGACCTCCAGAAGAACAAGCTTTGATTATTGATTCAAAAAAGGATTGATAATTATTACAGGCTGTGCTCATCCTGGGATTGTGAACATTGTAAAAAGAGCTAAGAATTTATGAAAAGAGATAAAGTATATTTAGTTTTAGGAGGATTTCACCATCCTCCTATATCTTGTGTTAAAGAATTTAAAAAATTGCAAGTTGAGAAGGTTGCACCATCTCATTGCACAGGTGATTTGGTCAGAGAAGCTTTCAGAAAAGAATATAAGGAAAATTTTATTGAATATGGAGTAGGAAAAATTATCGAAATTAAATAAAATGAATTCATACTTTGCCTAACAGCGATAAAAGGATAATTAAAGATTTCTCCACAAAACGTTATCGCGCTAAAGTATAAGCCAATAGGAAACATTCCCCAAGATGACTTCTCTTATATCATTTTGATATATCGCTTCCATCTATCTAAAAAATCGTCATTAAAAGTGAAACCATATATGGATGATCAAACACACGGAATTTTCTCAACAAGGCTCTAAAGCAGACCGAATCCAATTGGCATTTCGATAAGGAGATTGATTAAAATTGAGAAAAACATTTTATACATCAAGGTGTAGATATTATAGATGGAATGCCTCTCTTGGACTAAACCCTATATTCCTGAATTTGATGTAAGAGCGGTCGATAAAATAGGATGGCTTGAGGAAAATGTGAACAAACTATCAACATCAAAAGATGATGAAAGATTTCAAAAACGACTGATAAACCCAAACTTTATATATGTCCGCCATTTATATGAAATCAACCGTAGGGTACAATGAAAGAGGAAACACCAGTGGCAAATTTTACTTTCCTCATGGCAACCATACTTATGAGAATACGAGGTCTTTTCCGTGATAAGAAGGCAGAGGTTTTATTAACTGGAGCTAAAAGGGGAGATGTGATTTTAGATTATGGCTGTGGAATTGGATTTAATACAATACCTGCTGCAGAGATAGTGGGAAAAGAAGGAATGGTATATGCTTTGGATATTCATCCCTTAGCTGTTAAGGCAGTCGAGAAGAAAATAAGGAAAAAGGGATTAAAAAATGTAAAAACAATTTTATCTAGCTTGAATACTGGATTGCCAAATGAATCAGTTGACGTTGTTTTATTGTATAATGTGCTTCCAATGGTTAAAAATCGCCCTGCTTTAATCAAAGAGCTGTATAGAGTGCTGAAACCTGGAGGAATACTCTCCGTCAAAAGCGGTCTAATTGTGAATTTATATTCAGG
>JAPDJP010000006.1 GCA_029259055.1 Thermoplasmatota archaeon
TTCTCCGCTATAGAAAGCTCTATCCATCAAAACTACTTTAACTTTGATAAATTTCATCGCATATTCCAATAACTCTTTTACGATCTCCTTTTTATCTGAAAAAGGGGTAACAGGTAAAACCCTCAGAGTAAATCTTTTACCATTTTCAACTATCGCTACTGTAGCAAATGCAATAAATTTATCTGTTCCTTTCCTCGGTTTTGATTTTATTATGTATGGCAATTCTTCTCCATACCATTCCAACAAATTGTAGTCAATTGCTATTACTACTTCCTTCTCAAATAGAAATTTTGCTTTATCTATAAGAGATTCTATTACTTTTTGAAAGCCGAATTCAAGCAATTCATATGGTTGATTTGAAATGTGATGTAACACGTTATCTGAGGAAGGAACATTGTAACCCAATTCCCCAAGTTGTTCTGTAGCTTCATCTACGGAAATTCTATTTATTCCAGCCCAAATCATAGAGGTAAATAAAGAAGCATTAGGATATGTTGTATTCTTTCCCCTTATTAATTTCACATTTTCCTCTATCGCATCAAGCAATATTTTCACTATTTCTTCTTTTAGTTGTTCATTCATCCCATCCCTCCAATGGATGGGATTTAAACAACTATTTAAAAATTAACCGAAAAAATTTACTTTCCGAAGTACTGAATTTTTAATAACCTATTTAAAAAATAATGTAGATATTTCTTCCTCGCCTATTTCAAAAGCTCTTATATTCATTTCAACATATTTCTCTGGAAAAGTTTCTTTTATTGTTTCAATATAACTCTCCTTTTTAATTGGCAAAATTTTTAATGCGTGTAAGCAACCAATCATTACAATATTTTTTGTTAATATGTTGCCAGCTTTTCTTGCTAAATCATCTGCATTTATTTTAACAAGTTTGCAATGCTTAGCAATGCTATCAAAAATTTCATTCAATGGAGGATACTTCCCTATACCTAATGAAATTAAAGGAGGAATAATTGGATTTATATCTGTTAAAACGATGCCCTCTTTTTTAACCTTTTTTAAATTCCTTAAAGCTTCTAATGGCTCAAAAGATATAATGGCATCTGCAGAATAACTTGCTACTATAGGAGAATATACATTTCCTATTCTTACATTGCATTCAACATTGCCCCCACGTTGCGCCATTCCATGCAACTCTGACATTACAACATTATAGCCATCTTTTAATGCCGCCTTTGCAATTATATTTGCCGCCGTTATAACACCCTGCCCCCCAACGCCAGCAACAACAATGCTTTTTTTCATTTTACCACCTCTATTGCATCAAATGGACAAACTTGCGGACAAACTCCGCAACCAGTGCACAAAGCTGGGTTTATTTTAATGGCATCATTATCAAAATAAAAGGCGGGACAGGCAAATTTTGTGATGCAAATCTTACATTTTTTGCATTTTTCCTGATTTACTTCATATATTTTTCTTTCCTTTTTCTTCCTTTCCAATAAAATACAAGGCGCTTTTGATATTATAACTGATAAGCCTTTATATTCCAAAGCTCTTTTAATAGCTTCCTTAGCTTCATTTATTTTACGGGGGTCAATAACTTCAACGTGTTTTACTCCTATACCTTTAACAACTTTTTCCATATCCATTGCAATAGCTTCGTTTCCCATTCCATCTACCGCATTTCCGGGATGGGGTTGATGACCAGTCATGGCAGTGGTTGAGTTATCAAGTATAATTAGAACAAAATTGTGGTCATGATGCACCGCATTTACTAAAGCTGGTAAACCAGCATGATAAAATGTTGAATCTCCTATAAAAGATATAACCTTTTGATTCGTTGCATATGAAAATCCGCAAGCTGTGCCAATGCTTGAGCCCATGCATAACAAAAAATCTGCTGTTTCATATGGAGGAAGCAATCCGAGGGTATAGCATCCTATATCAGTTGGATAAATCGTATCTTTAGGAGCAACCTGTTTTACAGCATAGTAGGTGGCTCTGTGAGGGCATCCTGGGCATAAAACAGGAGGGCGAGGAGCAACTTCAATTTCCTTATCATCAATTTCATAATCAACACCAAAAAATTTTGCCAATGAATAGTAAACAATATCCATATCGTATTCATAATATCTTTTTAATTTAGCAAAACCCTTTCCATATACTTCTATATCTGCTATATTCCTTATCTGCTCTTCTATGAATGGCTCAAGTTCTTCAATTACTATTACTTTCTCGCATTCATCCAAAAATTTTTTTAATTTTTTAATTGGAAGAGGATAACTCATTCCTATCTTGAAGATCTTGCATTTTAAATTTAAATCCTCAACAGCTTC
Source organism: Thermoplasmatota archaeon (assembly GCA_029259055.1). GTDB lineage: Archaea > Thermoplasmatota > E2 > UBA202 > JdFR-43 > JAPDJP01. Next base: position 2,301 of record JAPDJP010000006.1, read on the forward strand.
CTTAACATAATTATACGATACACCAGATGTTATTATTCCATATTTTCCCCCAAAATCTTCTACAAAATTAAATTTACTTTCCTCTGAAATTTTTTCGGCTTTATCCAATTTTTCCAGCAATATAGGGTGAAGTTTTCTTGCTACTTCTGGAACAGTTACCGCTAACTTTCCCTTATCAAATTTCCCTTTCTTTTTCTTCATGTTTAATTCGTTTAACTCAACAACTCCTCTTGCATGAGATACTCTTGTTGTTGTTCTTAGTATAATAGGAATTTCCAATCTTTCAGATATTTCAAATGCTTCAATAGTCATATCTTTTGCTTCTTGTGGGCTAGATGGCTCTAACATAGGCAAGGAAGAAAATTTTGCATACAGCCTGTTATCCTGCTCGTTCTGACTGGAATGGCAACTGGGGTCATCGGCGGTAACAATTACATGTCCTCCTTTACATCCTACATATGCATATGTCATTAATGCATCGCTTGCAACATTCAATCCAACATGTTTCATACAAGTTAATGCACGGAGCCCACAATAGGCGGAAGCAGCCGCAAATTCAAGAGCAACTTTTTCATTCGTTGAATACTGAAAATAGAAGGGCACCTCGCCATTCTTTTTTAAATAAATCGCAACCCTTGATATGCTATCTGCTATTTCTGAGGAAGGTGTGCCAGGATATGTTGTAACAACATCAACATCTGCTTCTAAAGCTCCTCTTGCAATTGCTTCATTTCCCAACAATACCTTTTTTCCCTTCCCTAATAACTCCATCTTATTCCTCCATAATTATTTTTGCATCTATAACAACTGCAGATTTTTCATATAGAAAGACAGGATTTAAATCTAATTGTTTTATATTAATTTGCATTGCAATATCGGCTATTTTTAAAAGTAAATCTTGCAGAATCCTTTCATTTAATTTCAATCTTTCTTTTAAAATTCTATAAGCTTTAAGCTCTCTTATCATTTCAATAGCATCTTCTTTTTTAATAGGAAGCATTCTAAATGAAACATCTTTATATGCTTCCGTAAATATGCCTCCCATTCCAACCATTATGCATTTTCCAAAAACATCGTCATCGATCACTCCAATGATTATTTCTATTCCTTTATTCATCATTTCTTCAACCATGATTTTTTCTTTAGGAAATTTTTCTTTCAATTTTTTATATTCATTTAGCAACCTTCTTTTATTATTGATATTCAAAATTATACCTCCAACATCTGTTTTATGCAATATTTTTGGGGAAGATATTTTTAAAACAACAGGATATCTCATATTCAATTTATTTAAATCCTCCTCATTTTCAATAATCTTAAATTTTGGAACATTTATTCCATATTTTGAAAGTAAATTTTTTGATTCATGTTCTGCCAGAATCTTCACAATCCTTTATGCAAATGCATTTATAAACAATGCGACAAATAATAAAAACTAAAAAAGATATTACTTCAATGAGAGCGTTTATTGCTATAGATGTTGAAATGAATGATAAAATCAGAGAAATATATGATACATTAAAAAAAACAAATGCAAAATTAAAATTTGTTGAACCACAAAATATCCATTTAACAATAAAATTTTTGGGAGAAATTGATGAAAAAATGGTAGAAAAAATAAAGGAAGATATGGAAGAGGCTACCAAAGAAATAAAGCCTTTTAAAGCAATTTTAAAAGGATTAGGAGTGTTTCCAAATGAAAGACATATCAGGGTAATATGGATTGGATTCAATGATAATGGAGAAACCGTAGCTATTTCAAAAAATATTGATGAAAGATTATGCAAATATGGATTTAAAAAGGAAAAAGATTTTAAACCACATGTAACGATTGCAAGAATGAAAAGTATCGAAGCAAAAGATAAGGTTATCCAAGTGATTAAAGAAAACAAAGAAAAAGAATTTGGAGAAGTTGATTGTAACACAATAAAACTTAAACAAAGCATTTTGAGGCCAGAAGGCCCAATTTATAAAACAATATATGAATGTAAATTATGAAAGTAATTAAGGAAGTTCTAAAAAGAATATGTCCTACTGAAGAGGAAAAAAAGAAATTGAAAAAGATTGTAAATGAAATAAAAAGCAAGATAGAAAAAGAAAAGCCGAAAGATGCAGAAGTAATGTTGGTTGGTTCAGTAGCTAAGGAAACCTATCTAAAAAATGAGTTGGATATTGATTTTTTTGTTTTATTTCCTAAGAATTATAAAAAAGAGGAAATGGCAGAAATTGTTATTTCAATTGGAAAAAAAATTCTGGATAAATGGGAAATACAGTATGCAGAGCATCCATATATAAGAGGATATTACAAGAATTATGAAGTTGATATTGTTCCATGTTATAAAGTAAAAGAAGCAAGCCAAAAAATAAGCGCCGTTGACCGCACACCTTTTCATACAGAATATATAAAGAAGAATTTAGGAGAAGAAATGAAAAATGAAGTGAGACTATTAAAACAATTTTTAAAAGGCATTGGATGTTATGGGGCGGAGGCGAAAATAGAGGGCTTTTCAGGATATCTGGCGGAGCTTTTAATTATAAAGTATGGCAGTTTTTTAAATGTGCTAAAAGCTTCCCAAAGCTGGAATGAGGAATTTATTTTTATCGACCCTGTTGATCCATCAAGAAATGTTGCAGCAGCTCTTTCAAAAGAGAAACTGAATTTTTTTATTTTGGCAGCGAGAGAATTTTTAAAGAATCCAAAAATAGAATTCTTCTTTCCTAAAAAACCAAAAGAGTTACCAGAAGAAGAGATAAGGAAGAAATTAAAAAATTTTATTGGAATATGTTTTAAAAAGCCAGATTTGCCAGATGATATTTTATATCCTCAACTTAAAAAAGCAGTAAGTAGCATAGAAAATTTAATGCAACAAAATGATTTTAAAGTTATAAGAAAAGCATATTATGCAAATGACGAAGCTTTTGTTGCTGTTGAATTAGAAAGAAAAGAAATAGAAGCCATAAAATTGCATATGGGCCCTCCATTGCATGAAAAGAAACATGTAAAATCATTTTTAAATAAATGGGAAAATAATGAAAAGGCAGTAGATAAACCATTTATAAAAGACGGAAGATTATGGGTAAAGGTTAAAAGAGAATATACAAATGCAATGAACTTATTAAAGAATTTTTTACAACAGATAAATTTAGGAAAGAATTTGAATGAGATCAAAGATAAAATTAAAGTTTGTAATGGAGAAGAATTAGCAAAATTTACCAGTTTCTGGAGCAGTTATTTCTGTCCAAAATATCCATGGGAAAGATAGCTACAATAAACCTGCTTTTTGCAAGAGTAATAAATCTTCTGTAGATAATTTTTCTCCCTTTTTAAATCTTTGATAAATTTCATCAGCTTTCTTTAGCAAAATATCCTTTTCTTTTTCCATTTCAAATCTTTTTCTCCTCTCCTTTATTTCATTTATTTTTTCTTCTATTTCTCTTATCTTCTTTATATATGAAACAAATTCTCTATGTGCTCTATCGGCATTTATACGATTCATTATGTATTCTCTTTCAATCTTTTTAAGTTCCTTTCTCAACTCATTAACTCTCCTAAAACATTCAATCATTTCGAAATGCTCTTTCTGCGCCCTCTCCGCCAGCTCCTTGACTTTTTTATGCTCTTTATCGCTTTTTTCTTTTAATTCCTTTTCCTTCCTTACATATTCTCTCAATTCTGCATTATTTTCAAGAATTTTCTCCCTTTCCTTTATCTCCTTATTAATCCTTGCAAGTTGTTCAATAATTTCTTCCTCCTCCCTTTTGCTTAGTTGCTGTGTCATTTGCTTAAATTCTAAGGCATCTCTTTTTCTTTTCAAACTTTCTAATGAAGGACCTTTAGGAAAATATTTTCTCTTTAATTCATTCAATCTCTTCTTCACTTCTTCATATTCCTTGTTTAACTCGCTCCTCCTTTCCTTTGTTTTTGCTACTTGTTTATTGATTTCATCTCTCCTTTCCTTATGCATTAACCCTTCCTTCTTGTATTTATTTATTTCTTCTATTAACTCTCTTTTCTTCTTTTTTAGTTCGAGAGTAATTCTATTTAGTTTCTCCCTTTCCTCTTTTGCTTCATATAATTTCTTTTTAATTTCCCTCCTTTCCTCTTCTAACTGGGCAATTTCCTCCTCAATTTTCTTTTCATCCATTCTTAAATAAAATTGAGTTTTTTATTAAAAAACTTTGCTATTTTAATGTTGTTCTCGCAGAACAATTTTGCTCATCGCGTACAATAAATATAATAACAAACATTATAAATATAAATAGTCAATATTGCTTCATGGATAGTCGGATATATGAGGAGGTGGAGGAGGATTTAAAATTTATTACAACGTCTGGAGTGAGAATAAAAATGATGCTTAGTTTAATGGAGAGCCCAAAAACTTCAAGCCAACTAAGAGAGGAGTTTGGAATAGGTACTTCTACCATCATACATGCAGCTAGGGATTTAGAAAAACAAGGAATTTTAATCGAAAAGATAAATGGCTATCATTTAACAAATATTGGAAAAATAATTTCAATGAAATTGCTAGATTTAATGGAAACTTTATCGGTAATAAAGAAAACAAAACAATACTGGCTCACCCATGATATAACAGGAATTCCAGAAGAATTTTTAGAAAGGCTTGGAGAATTAAAGGGTTTCAAAGTGATTAAATCCTCTCCAATTAATCTGTTACAAGTACTCTCCATTTATGTAAAATTAGTCAGTAAGGCAAAGGAATTGAAAGGAGTATCGCCCGTTTTTGTTCCAGAATTTTCAAAGATAGTGAAAAAATTGTTAAAAAGAGGAGCCAAGGTTCATTTGGTTATATCAAGGGAAATAATGGGTGAAGTTCTGAAAAGTTATGAGAAGGAAGCGGATGAAGAAGTTAAAGAAAAAATAAAAGAAGGTTATTTAAAAATCTGGGTTATAGATGATGTTAAGGTTGCGATGACTGTTACAGATTCCTTCATTTCTTTGGGATTATTCAATCTGGACGGAAGTTATGATTTTTCTACTGATATGATAAGTTATGATAGGGAGGCGATAAAATGGGGTAGGGAGCTATTTGAATATTATAAGAGTAGAGCAAAAGAAATTATGCTGGAGTAAATGGAATGAAACAATTAAAAGGTTTTTTGATTTATTGGTTATTTCAACGGTTTTTACTTCTATTGTTGGGGCATCGATTATAACTTTTTCCTTTCTTATATTTTCAGATAATATATTGTTTGATATGGTGATATGCACCGCCCTCATTACCTATAGCATATATTCCATAAATAGATTAACTGATATAGAAGAAGATTCTTCAAATATTCCTGAAAGAATATCATATATAAACAAAAAGAAAGGATTTCTAATGGCTTTAGCAATTATTTCGTATATAACAGCAATTTTTATTGGTGGCATGAAAAATTTATTTACCATACCAATTTTTCTCATTCCCCTTTTTATCGGCATATTTTATAGTATAAAATTAGCGGATTTTAGAATAAAAGACATTTTTGGAATCAAAAATTTTGCTGTTTCTTTTTCATGGGCTTTATCTTCTTCGCTCCTCCCTTTTATCTTTTTTAATAAATTTGAGGTAATGATAATGTTCTTTCTTTTCATGTTTATAAAATGTTTTGTAAATACGGTTGTTTTTGATATTAGGGATATAGAGGGAGATAAGAAAGCTGGAGCAAAAACCATACCAATAGTTATTGGTGTAGAAAAAACTTTTAAAACCTTAATTTTAATTCATTCTCTATTGTGGATCTGGCTAATTGCTTGTATATTAAATGAACTTTTTTTAAAATATATTCCGATTTTCTTATTTTCCATATTTTATGGATACTTTTATATAATAAAGTTTTGTAAGCATAAATCAAAGCGAATTTATTTTGATTATTTAGTAGATGGAGAATTTATTCTCCTAGCAATTTTTGGTATAACTTTAAATATAATTTGAAATTCAAAAAAACAAAATTCCAAAAGTTTAAAAGTTATTAAACAATTAAAAGCAATGAAAAGAAAATTATTCATTGGATTTGTATTAATGATTTTTATATTTACATATTCATACATTTTTAGAGGAACCGCTGTTGATAATCAAGCTCCCACTACTTTAAAAGAATATACAGGAGATTTTTATAAGAAAAATGGAAATGAATGGATAAGTAATAGAACTATTATTTGGTTGAATTCGACAGATGACTATAGCGGTGTTGCTTACTTACATTATGAATTATGGAAAGATGAAAATAATGATGGCGAATTTGAAACTCTTATAGAAGAAATTACTGTAAATGATAATGAAGAAGGAGATGAGAATGCGGTGGTTGGAGAAATATCTACATGGATTAGAATAAATGAAAGTGGTTCATATCTTTTGGAATATTATGCTGTAGATAATGAAGGAAATGTTGAAATGCATTCAAAGAATGAAATCGCAGAAGAATGGAGTTATTCCTTCCAGACACAAGAAACTCATTTATATGATTCAGGTAAAATGGTGTTTGGCTCCTCCGCAGCCGTCTACAATATAACTGGTGATGAAAAATTGGAGATTGTTGTTGGAAGCGATGAATGTGAAAATGTTTATCCAGAATTAGGAAAGAAAGCAAGAGGAATTTGGAGATGTTTTGACTACCAAGGAAATGTAATATGGGCAACAAACACGCAAACCGATGAAGCAAGAAGCTCCCCCGCCATTGCGGATGTGGATGGTGACGGGGAGCCAGAAATAGTAGGAGGCACAACCAGCGGATGGCTCCTTGAAGTAATGGATAAAAACGGAGTTTTTGAATGGACATTTCCATCAATAGGAGATGGTCCAGTTATTGGAGGAAAATATGCATGGCATTCTTCGCCAGCTATTGCAGATATTTTGCCAGAGATAGATGGATTGGAAATAGTGATTGGCTGTAACCCTTATAAGAGTTTATGGTGTTTTGATGGAGACCCATCAGATGGAATAGACGAGGGAATAACAATTAATAAATCTTATTTCCCAGATTACCCAAAAGATTTGGGAAATGAGGGCGTAGATTGGGATGTCTTATGGGTGTTTAATGTATCTGATTCGGTTATTTCATCCCCAGCTATTGCTGATGTAAATGGAGATGGCTCCTTAGAAATAGTTTTTGGCTCATTAGATGGAAAATTATATTGCTTAAATAAATATGGAATAGAATTATGGAATTTTACAACAGGAGGAGAAATTTATTCATCCCCAGCTATTGCTGATGTAAATGGAGATGGCTCCTTAGAAATAGTTTTTGGCTCATTAGATGGAAAATTATATTGCTTAAATAAATATGGAATAGAATTATGGAATTTTACAACAGGAGGA
>JAPDJP010000031.1 GCA_029259055.1 Thermoplasmatota archaeon
ACAACTTCTCCTTCTTTTGTACATACTATGATCTGACAAAACTTCTTATGCACATCCATACCTGCATACAACATTTTACCGCCTCCTTTATGCTTATATGGAGGCGGGCTTTAACATGTCATCAAACTCTTATGTTTTAAAAATCTCCTTGCTTCCCCAACTAAATATAAGCTACCGATAATGCAAACTAATCCCTTTTTATTCATCTTTATTGCTTCTTCAACATTTTCACAAACGATAAAGTTTATGCCAATCTTTTTTCCTATTTCTGCTATTTTTTCTGCTGGTAAAGCTCTTTTATTCCTAATCGTGGTAGCTATAAAAGTTGCATTTAAAGGCTTTAAAATTTTTAGCATCTCTTCCACATTTTTATCCTTCATCACACCAAAAATTATTGTTAAGTCATTATATTCAAAATCTTCCAATGAATTAACAAAAGCTTTTACAGCATGGGGGTTATGACAACCATCTAATAAGAAATTGCCAATAATTTCCATTCTTCCCGGCCATCTCGTTCTTTCTATTCCTTCAACAATTTTTTCCTTGTCTATTCCTAGAATTTCTGCGGATTTTACTGCTATAGCAATATTTTCTCCTTGAAAATTTCCATATAATGGGCTTTTTATTTCATATACGTCCTCGGATTTGATAATGAATTTCCTCTTTCCAATTTTTTTCCATTTTATATCCTCGCCAACAATATATATTTCCACATTTCTTTGGTTTGCAACCTGCCTTATAATCTTTAAAGCAGCGCCTTTACAAGCTGTTATAACTGGGGCATTTTTTATTATTCCAGCTTTTTCCTTTGCTATTGCCTCTATATTACTGCCTAAATACATTTCATGTTCTAGGGCAACATTTGTTATTATGGTTAAAGTTGGAGTTAAAATATTTGTTGCATCGAGTCTTCCTCCCATTCCTACCTCAAAAATGGCATAATCAACTTTCTCCTTAAAATATTCTATAGCTATAGCTGTTAATGCTTCAAAATAAGTGAAGCCATATTTTTTCAAATGCTCATATGATTCTATTTCCTCATCATTAATTTCCTTTCCATTTATAACGATTCTTTCATTGACTCTTTCTAAATGGGGAGATGTATATACACCAACTCTATAATCATACAATATGTTTGCTAAAAACTGACAAACTGATCCTTTTCCATTCGTTCCACCAACATGTACAATTTTATAATCCGGCTCACCAGCATCTCTTATAAATTTTTCCATTCTTTTTAAATCAAGTTTTATATCATTGCTCAAGTCGTTTATCCACATTGCTCTAAATCAATAATATTTATAAGCATAATGGTAATTCCAATGCATGTATTATATGGTTAAAATGGAAAATACAATAAGAATCCCACCATCATATTTAGGAGAAGATTTAGATGAAGTTAGTAAAAAAATAGTTCAAGAAACTTTTGAAGGGATGATGGATAAAGAATATGGTTTAATTGTTTTAACTAAAGATGTAAAAAGGATTGGGGAGGGCTATATTTTGCATGGTGATGGAGCAATATATCAAAAAGTTGAATTTGAAGCTCTAACTTTTAAACCGGAATTACACGAAGTTGTAGATGCGATTGTATGTGATGTTGTTGAATTTGGCGCCTTCTGCCATATTGGTCCTTTAGATGCATTATTGCATAAAAGCCAAATTATGGATGATAAAATATTGGTTGATGTCGAAAATAAAAGAATGGAAGGGAAAGAAACAAAGAAATCTTTAAAAGTTGGGGACAAAATAAGGGCAAGAATTGTTACTGTTTCATTAAATGAAATGAATCCTAGGGAGAGTAAAATTGGGCTAACAATGAGACAAGCAGGCTTAGGAAAAGAAGAATGGAGGGAAATGGAAAGAAAAAAGAAGGAAAAGGAGGGAAATAAATGAAGGCATGTAGAAAATGCCATAAGTTAACTACAAGAAGCACCTGCCCTTATTGTGGGGAGTCAACATCAGAGCATTGGCAGGGTTATTTAATTGTTATAGATGCTAAAAATTCAAAAATTGCGGAAAAAATGGGAATAAAAATGCCCGGTAAATATGCTTTAAAGGTTAGATGATGTATAAAATACCAGAAGAAAAAAAGGAAGAATTAAGGAAGCCACTCGGTAAAATAGTAAAGGAAATAGAAGAAAAAATAAATGGAAAAATAGTAAGCGTTGGAGATATGGTAACCATATATTTAATAAAAAAAGGCTTTAAGCCAAATATAGCAATAGTTGATTATAAAATTGAAAGGAAAGGGCATAATGAAAAATTTGAATACCCATTTAAAATTAAAGTTAAAAATCCACCAGGAATGATAACCCGCGAACTATGGAATGCGGTTGCAACTGCATATGCGGAAAATAAAAACGCCCTAATAGAAGTAGATGGTGAGGAAGATTTGGCTGCCTTGCCAGCCATATATCTGGCGCCGGAAAACACAACAGTAATATATGGTTTGAGAAATAAAGGGATGGTGGTAGTAAAAGTTGGGAGTGAAGAAAGAAAAAAAGTTAAAGAATTCCTTAATGGGATAGGTGAATAAAATGGAAATCGAAGTTATAGAAAGAAGAGAAAATAAATTGCTCGAAAGAGAGGAGATAAAATGCATAATCAAGTATGATGGTGCTACGCCAACAAGAAAAGAAGTAAAAGAAGCCATTAAGAATGGATTGGGAATAGGAGGATATATAGTTATACAGCATATTAAACCAATGTTTGGAATAAGACAAGCAAGAGTTTATGCCAAGGTTTATCCATCAGAAAATGTTGCGAGAAAAATAGAGCCAGATTATATATTTGCAAGAGAAAGTAAGAAAAAGGAGGAGGGTGAAAAATGAGATGGAAATATTATGAAATTAAAGATGGAAAATTGATAAGGAAAAGGAAAGAATGTCCAAAATGCGGACCAGGAGTTTTTATGGCAGAACATGGAAATAGAAGAAGCTGTGGAAACTGCGGATATACAGAATTTATTTCCAAATAATTATGGAAGAAATGCTTAAATTTTTAGGAATAAAAAATATAGATGAGTTATTTGAAGATATTCCAAAAGAGATAAGGATAAAGGATTTGAAATTGCCTCCTCCTATGGAGGAGATGGAGGTTGAAAAGGAGATAAGGAAAATACTGAATAAAAACAAATCTTTTTTTGATATGCCTTCTTTTTTGCCAATAATAAAGCCACATTATATTCCCGCGGTGGTCGAAGAAATTATAGGAAGACAAGAATTTTATACATCATACACCCCCTATCAGGCTGAAGCCTCCCAAGGCATTCTACAAGCAATGTTTGAGTATCAATCTGTTATATGTGAATTGACTGGGATGGATTGTGCAAATGTATCAATGTATGATTCCGCTACAGCTTTAGGAGAAGCTGTTTTGATGGCTTATAGAATAAATAAGAAAAAAAATATTTTGATACCAAAGAATATTTTTTGGCATAAGAAAAGCGTATTGCAGAATTACATTAAAGGAACAAATTTAAGAATTCTCGAAATGGATTATGGAGAGGATGGAAGAATCAAAATCGATAAAGATAAATTTGATAAGGAAGATATATGTGCTATTTATATTGAAAATCCAAATTTTTTTGGAGTAATAGATAATAGATATGAGGAAATAAAAGAAATGAAAGAGGAACTGAAAGCCATTTTGATAGTAGGTACCGATCCGCTCTATTTAGCGGTTTTTAATCCACCTTCTTATTATAATGCGGATATAGTTATAGGAGAAGGATATTTTGGTAATCCTATGAATTTTGGTGGCCCTCTATTAGGCATATTCGCTTGTAAAAAGGAATTTATCCGGCAGATGCCAGGAAAAATAGTCGGACTAACTGAAGATAAAGAAGGAAATAGAGCTTTCTGCCTCACCTTACAAACGAGAGAACAGCATATCAGGAGAGGAAAAGCAACTAGCAATATATGCTCGAATGAAGCATTATGCTGTATTGCCTTCCTTGCTTATGTTGCGGTTTTAGGGAGAGATGGCTTAAGAAAAGTCGCAATAAAGAATATGGAAAATGCAAATTATATGGCTAAGCAGTTAGAAAAGATAGGATTTGAAATACCTTTCAAGAATTTTTTTAACGAATTTCTTGCAATTAGTCCAATCAATGCTAAAAGCTTAAATGAAAAATTAATTGAAAAAGGTATACACGGAGGATTGATAATAGATGAGAATAAAATATTATTTGGAGTTACAGAGATGCATACCAAGGAAATAATCGATTTTGCCATAGAAAAAATTGGGGAGGTATTAGATGAAGAAAATTGAGCCATTATTAAATGAAATAGAGGAAGAACCGGCACCAAAAGAAAAAATGGAAATAGAGAGAAAGGAATTAAATTTGCCAAATTTAAATGAGAGAGAAGTAATGAAACATTTCTTGCATTTAAGCAAAATGAATTATGGTGTTGATAATGGATTTTATCCTTTGGGCTCATGTACCATGAAATATAACCCAAAATTGCTAGAAAGAGTTGCCAAGAATGAAAAAGTTGCCTATGTTCATCCATTACAAGATGAATCTACTTGTCAGGGATGTTTGGAAATAATGTATAAACTTGAGAAATTGCTTTGCGAAATAACAGGAATGGATGCTTTCTCTTTACAACCTTGCGCTGGTGCGCATGGAGAGTTAACTGGAATGCTTATTACGAAAGCCTATTTTCAATATAAAGGGGAGGAGAGAAAAAATGTTATTGTGCCAGATTCAGCCCATGGTACAAATCCTGCATCAGCCAAAATGGCTGGATTCAATGTAATCGAAATCCCTTCCAAGAATGGCAGAGTTGATTTAGAAGCTTTAAAGCACGTTTTGGATGAAAATACAGCTGCTTTTATGCTAACAAATCCAAATACACTTGGAATATTTGAAAAAGATATTTTGAAAATAGCAGAGGAAGTAAAAAGAGTTGGGGCATTACTATACTATGATGGAGCAAACATGAATGCTATTTTAGGAAAAGCAAAGCCAGGGGATATGGGTTTCGACATTGTTCATTTAAATTTGCACAAAACTTTCGCAACACCACACGGAGGCGGGGGGCCAGGAGCTGGACCTGTTGGAGTTAAGGAATATTTGGAAAAGTTTTTGCCCATCCCTCGCATCATTGAAAAAAATGGTAAATATTATTTTGATTATGATAAGCCCCATTCAATTGGGAAAGTTAGCCATTTTTATGGAAATTTCGCCGTTTTATTGAAAGCGTATGCATATATTCTGCTTAAAGGAAAGGATTTAAAAAAGGTTGCTGAAAAGGCTGTTTTAAATGCAAACTATTTGATGGAGAAATTGAGGAAGGTGGGCTATGAAGTGCCGTTTTATGGGAGGAGAATGCATGAATTTGTTTTATCTTTAGCAAATTTAAAGAAGAGAGGTATAAGAGCATTAGATGTTGCAAAAAGATTGCTGGATTATGGTTTTCATCCACCAACAATATACTTTCCACTTATTGTTGAAGAAGCTTTTATGATTGAGCCAACGGAAGATGAAAGTAAAACAACTTTAGATGATTTTGCTGAGGCTATGGAAAAAATTTTGAAGGAAGATGCAGAAACAATAAGAAATGCTCCTTATAAGACGCCAGTTAAAAGAGTAAATGAAGCTTTGGCAGCTAAAAAGCAAATTTTTACATGGAAAGATTTGAAAAATTAAACGATTTTCATCGCCAATGATAAACAACTTAAAAAATCATCAAGAGTGTGCAACAAAGACATAATGTTTTCAGCTTCCGCCTTTGCAATAATATAATTCTCTCTTACCTCTGTTTTTATATATCTTTCATTGTCTATAGATAAAGCTTTGTTTATTAGATTAGCTATCTCTTTATTCTTGCATTCAATATAGATTTCGCATTTCACCTTTTCCATTCTTCATACACCTCTACTAATTTCTCAGCCATTTTTTCTATGCTATATCTTTTCACAAATTCCATCGCATTTTTCACTATAATTTTTTTATTTTGATCATCCATAGCCATTAAAACCTTTTCTGCAAGTTCCCTTGCATCATATGGATTAAAAAGATAACCGTTGTATCCATCCCTAATAAAATTGGGTATTGCTTTCGCCCTTGCAGCCACAATAGGCACACCAGAAGCCATTGCTTCAAATGCTACTATCCCCTGTGTTTCATAAGTTGACGGAAAAACAAAAACATCAGATGCTTTGTAATAGCAAGGCAATTCATCATCATTTACAAAGCCAGTAAAAACAAAATATTTTTCGAGTCCCCTTCTTCTAACTTTCTCAATAAGTTCTTTTTTAGCTGGTCCTTCGCCAACAATAATGAAGATTGCATCCATTTTTTTTATAATATATGGAGCAGCATCAATAATTATATCTATATTCTTTTCTTTAACAATTCTTCCAACATGTAAAATCAATTTTTTATCTTCATATTCCTTTCTAATTTTTTCTCCATCAGCATTTCTAAATCGATCAATATCAATTCCAGTAGAAATTACCCTGATATTTGATGCAAAATTTTCTAATCTTCTTTTCGTATATAAACTAGGAACAATTACACAAGAGCATCTCCTAAAATACCATTTTAACCATTTATAAAACAATCTTTTTGCAATTTCTTGCATTTTTTCATTGCTAAATAATAAATAAACAGAATCTTCAACAAAAGTATGATATGTAAAAAGAAGAGGAATATTAAATTTATATGAGGAAATAACGGCGCTTGTCCCCAGTATGCCGGGGGAATGGGAATGAATGATATCAGGTTTTATCCTTTTTATAATATTAAATGTTCTTTTTGAAAAAATTGAATAAATGGGAGGAATTCTATAATCGGGATATTTTGAAAATGGTTTCGATTTGTAATAAAAAATGTTGTTATCTTGCTTGTTTTCCTCGCCGGGAGCAAAAATGTAGATGTTATGCTCCTTTTCCAATATTTTTTTAAAAGATAATAAAGAGGTTACAACACCATCTCTTGTTGGTAGCCATGTATCCGTAAACCATGCAATTTCCATTTAGCTTATAGTTTCTTCAATATTTTATTTTTTATGATTTTTATTTATGATTTATTTATTATGAATATCCTTTTGCAGTAAAAACCAATAAATCAACAAATCTTTTTCTTTTTTCTCATAATCTTTGAATTTTTTGCTTATTATTTCCCAAAATTTTTTGTTATGTCTTCTTTCCTTCAAATGAACTATTTCATGAAATACAACATATTTTATTAAATCATAGGGCAAATATTTGAGCAATATATTGAAGGATAAATTTCCCTTATTGCTACAACTTCCCCATTTAGATTTTAGCTTTCTAAAATAAATTTTGTTAATATTGACTCTTAATTCTTTAGCAAATTTTTGGGCTAGCTTTTCAACAATATTTTTTAGTTCTTCTTCGCCTCTTTCCTCTATTTTCTTCTCTTTTGCTTTTTTCTTTGCTTCTTCTATAATCAAGCTTTTCCTGTATATCCAATCCTTATATTTCTCAATCAGTTTTCTTTCATCCTTGTAATTTCTCGGTAACACTAGCAATAATTTTCCTGTTTTAAACTCAAGTCTAGGATATTTTATGTTGCGGTAATCTATTTCGTATTCTATTTCTCTATCATAAATTTTAACCAGCATAGTTTTCAACGCTTTTCATCAACTTTTCATATAATTCTTCTCTTTCTTCCTTTGTTAATCCATATCTTCTTATAAATCGACGAATTTCTTTACCAATATTTTTTCTAGCTGTTTGTTGAATGACCAGTTTGGATACATATATTGCTGTAATTTGTTGACCACCTGTTTACATCTCCTATCTCTGCCAATATGACTAAAGCAGAAAATGTTGATATCCCTGGTATGCTTTTAAGCAATTTTACCTCCTTAAATTTCTTTTCCTCCTCTTTTAATCTTTTATCCAATTTCT
>JAPDJP010000026.1 GCA_029259055.1 Thermoplasmatota archaeon
TCTCTCAATTTCTCAAGCTCTTCTTTCCATTGACTCGGACAAATGATTAGCAAATCATACTCATCATTTGTAAATAATGGTTTATCTGGAGGGGTATAATCTATTTTTATTTTAATTTGCGTAGCATGTAAAATTTCTTTACTTATAGGATTGTATCTCATTGGATATATATGGATTGACAAAAATAGCATTCTTTCCATATTTTTTATCCCAACTCTTATATGATAATCATACCAATTCTTAGGATAAAACTCATTTTTAAATTCCTCTTTTTCTCTGTTAATTTTAATTGCTGTTATTGGAAACGGACAAATTTTTATTTCCTTTGCTTTCTCTTTTGTTATTTCTTCAGCTATTACTTCTATTTTGTTTATAGTCGTTCCTACTGGAAATTCATAAGTTTTTATATAACAGGGCAAAATAGGAAATCCATACGTGTATAAATATTTTAGATTATCTACATCATGTGAATATTCTGTATCTTCTACTCTCACCATTTTGGAATCTATGCCAATATAATTGTTACCAACTATCGGAAAAATTAAAATTATGGCTATCAAGATTGCGCTTTTCATATTGTTAAATAATTTCTGTTTTAAATATTTCTCACTTTACTTTTCCAAAAAATTTTTTAAACAAAGTATCAAAATTCTTTTCTGGATCAATTTCATAAAACAAATCAGAGAAGTCCATTTCCTTTAAAAATTCCCCATATCTTTTTTCATTTATTTTGCTATCGTATTCTTTCCTCTTTCTTTCATCGCAAAGTATTGTATAGGCTTCTACTATTTCCTTAAATTTTTCTTCCGCATTTGGCTCTTTATTTCTATCTGGATGATATTTAAGGGCGAGTTTTCTGTAGGCTCTCTTAATCTCTTCTTTAGTTGCTTTCCTATCAACTCCCAATATTTTATAATAATCCTTCATCTTACCACAATGTCAGCAATAATTTTTGATAATTCGTTACTTCTTTTCTTTATTTCCTTAATATCCATTGTATTAATAACTTCTTTTAATTTTTCAATTGTTTTTTCCATTTTCATTTTTTCCATGCCTTTCAAATCATTTAGTAATTTCTTTGCTGTATAAATTAAATTTTCTGCTTTATTTTTTGCTTCTATTAATTCCTTTTTTCTTTTATCTTCTTCCATAAAAATTTCTGCTTCCCTTTTCATTCTTCTAATCTCTTCCTCGCTTAACTTGTTTGAATCCTCAATAACGATTGTTTTTGTTTTACCAGTCATTAAATCCTTGGCGGAAACATGCAAAATACCATTTGCATCTATATCAAAAGTAACTTCAATTTTTGCCATTCCTCTTGGAAGAGGAGGTATACCGGTTAAACGGAATCTTCCTAAACTTCTATTATCCTTGGCCATTGGTCTCTCTCCTTGCACAATGTGAATTTCAACGCTTGTCTGGTTATCTTCAGCTGTTGTAAATATTTTGCTTTTTCTTGTCGGTATGGTAGTATTTCTTTTAACAATCGGTGTTGCTATCCCGCCAAGTGTTTCAACACTTAAAGTAAGGGGAATCACGTCAAGTAAAACAATGTCTCTTTTTAGTTCTCCACTAATTATACCAGCCTGAATCGCTGCTCCAAAAGCCACACATTCCATGGGGTCAACGCCTCTTTCTGGTTTCTTTCCAAAAATTTCTTCAACAAATCTTCTAACAAATGGTATACGAGTTGTCCCTCCCACTAGAACAACATGATCTATATCTTCCGCCTTTAAATCCGCATCTTCTAAAGCTTGTTGGCATGGTTCAAAAGTTTTTTCAACAATGGGTTGTATTATTTCTTCAAATTTAGCTCTCGTTATTTCCTCTTGTAGATGTAATGGCTTATTATCAACTATCGCAACATATGGTATTTCAACAGATGTTTGTAATACAGAAGAAAGTTCAATCTTTGCTTTCTCTGCAGCCTCATATAATCTTTGTAAAGCTTTTGGCTCTTTTCTTAAGTCAATGCCATTTTCTTCCTCAAATTTATCCGCAATATAATTAACTAAAGCTTCGTCCATGTCGCAACCACCAAGTTTTGTATTTCCATTTGTTGCTAAAACTTCAAATACTCCATCTCCTACTTCCATTATCGTAATATCAAAAGTTCCGCCTCCCAAATCATAAACAGCAATTTTACTCTCTCCCTTTTTATCCAGCCCATATGCTAGGGCGGCGGCGGTGGGCTCATTGATAATCCTTTTAACTTCAAATCCTGCGATTCTGCCGGCATTTTTTGTTGCTTGTCTCTGATTATCATCAAAATATGCGGGAACAGTGATTACAGCCTCATTTATTTCCTCCCCCAAAAAATCTTCCGCATCCCTTTTTATTTTTTGTAGTATGAAAGCTGATATTTGCTCTGGAGTATATTCTTTTCCCCATACAACTATTTTTTCATTTGTTCCCATTTTTCTTTTTATCCTCTGAATAGTTCCTTCTGGATTGATAACAGCCTGTCTTTTTGCTGGCTCTCCAACAAGCAATTCCCCTTTTTTTGTGAAGGCAACGATAGAAGGAAAATAAGGATGTCCTTCCGCGCTTTTTATTAAAGTGGGTTTCCCCCCAATTATAACGGCTGCCTCAGAATTTATTGTCCCTAAATCAATTCCTATTATTTTCTTCATTAGTATCACCTATAACAACTACATAGGAAGGTCTAATGACTTTGCCATTTAGCATGTATCCTTTTTTTATTTCCTCAACTATTAATCCTTTTTCGTTCCCCTCCTCAACTTTTATTGCATAATGAAGATTGTAATCAAATTTTTTACCAATAGATTCAATTTCTTCTATTCCCTCTTCTTCCAACAACTTTCTGAATTGTTTCAATATAATTTTTAAGCCGTCATCATTTATTTCCTTACAAGCGATTTGTAAATTTTCATAAACATCTATAAATTTTAGCAATATTCTTTCTTTCTCTTTTTCTGTAGCTTCTTTAATTTCTTTTTCAAATTTTTTACGATAATTATCAAAATCAAGGAGAATACGAGATATTATCTTCTCTTTTTCCTCCAATTCCTTCTCAAGTTTATTTATTCTTTCTTGTAGTAATTTCCTTCTCCTGAAGAACATCATGCAGTTAACATTGGTATACCTTGCTCAAAACCTGTTTTCATTTTTAATCCAGCCAATATTGCATAAATATTTCCAATGTTATTCTGGAGCATTGCATATTCTCGTGGATAATCTTTCAGAGTGTAAACTTTTAATGCTTCTTCATAAGCTTTCATTGCCTTTTGGAAATTATCAAACATATCAACTACCATCGCCAAATTTCTATAGGATATACCTAAATTGTTTTGAACTGTTGCATATTCCATGGGGTGTTCCTCAAGGGTATATACTTTTAAAGCCTCTTCAAAGGCTTCTATGGATTTATTTAAATTCTCTTCCTTTTCATAATAGCCGGACAAGGTTCTATATGCTATTCCAATATTTGTCTGAATTTCTGCATATTCCATAGGATGCTCTTGCAAATTATATACTTTTAATGCTTCCTTATATGCATTTATTGCATTTGACAAATATTCATCATCGGTTGTAACCTCGTACAAATCAAAATATATCTTCCCCATTTCCTTATGAATTTCTGCATATTCCATAGGATGCTCTTGCAAATTATATACTTTTAATGCTTCCTTATATGCATTTATTGCATTGTGAAGATTTTCTTCCTTATCTTTGATTTCGGATAAGGTTTTGTATAACATTCCTAGATTGTTATATGTTACAGCATATTCTATCGGGTAATTTTGCAAATTATATACTTTTAATGCTTCCTTATATGCATTTATTGCATTGTGAAGATTTTCTTCCTTATCTTTGATTTCGGATAAAAGGGAATAAGCTATTGCAAGGTTTGTATTGGTGGTTGCGTATTCCATGGGATAATTCTGCAAATTATAAAATTTTAGAGCTTCTTTATAAGCATCTATTGAATTGTAAAGATACCTTTCCTCTTTTGTAATACCCGCCAAAACACAATATGCCATACCGAGATTATTTTGAGTTACAGCATATTCCATTGGATATTCTTGCAAATTATATACTTTTAATGCTTCCTTATATGCATTTATTGCGTTCTGTAAATGTTCTTCCTTTGTTTTATCAACTTGGATTTCATATCTCTTTTCTTCTTCCTCCTCCGCCTCCTCCTTCTTCCTTCTAGCTCTAATACTCTTTTTCAATCTATCCCTCTTCATTCCAACCATATAATGAATTGTATCCTTTAAACTTTTCTCTTTTAATCCGCAAAGTAAAAGATATATGCTCCCAAGTCGTTCTTGTATTTTGGCATATCTTTCTGGATGATTTTTTATATGAAATATTTCTAAAGCATTTTTATAGCTCTCCATAGCTTTGTATATATACTCCTTCCTTTCTTCAATTTCTGATAATCTTAAATAAGTATTTCCCATTTTTTCTCTCAAATTTCCATAATCTGTAAATTCATCTTTTGAAACTTTAAGCATTATTTTCAAAATTTTTAATGCTTCTTCATATAATTCAATAGCCCTATGAAGGTTTTCCCTCTCATTTCTAATTTTTGCTAACTCTCTATAAATATTGCCTAAGGATATTTTTATTGAAGCGTATTCTTGAGGATAATCTTCTGCTTCATATATTCCTAATGCTTCTTCAAAGCATTTTATGGCATCGTTAAAAAAATTTTCATTGTTAGTCAGCTTTGCTACTTTAAAATATACATAACCTAAATTATTTTTCGCTTTCGCACTTTCCTTTTCATGGTTTAACTGTAAATAAATGCTTATAGCATGATTATATGTTTCGATGGATTTGTATAAACTATCTATTTCATCTTGTAAGGAATATAATTTAGCAATGTTATCTTTTATGATAGCATATAAATATGGATAATCCTCTTTTTTAATTAATTTTAAAGCTTCTAAAAAAATTTCCAATGCCTCTTCATATTTCTCTTTATTTTGGTATTCCATTCCTTTCTCTATTAATTCATGAATTTTTTCTATAAGTTTGGATTCATTTTCTAAATTTTCCATTATCCCGATCATTTTCTTTCCTTATACACCCTAACTTTACTCAATACTTCTTGGTAGAGATTATGTATATATGAGCAACCACTAACTTCTATTTGTAAGAATACGCTGTATGCATCAAGTGCTTTTGATAAATATTCCTCGTTTTTTTCAATTAACCATAATTTATAGTAAGCGTCACCAATTGCTTTTTTAAGTAAAAAATATTTAACTGGATTTGTTTCTGGTTTTCTTACTTTTAAGGCTTCTTGATAGGCTTCTATGGCTTTTAATAGGTTTTCTTTAGCATTTGTAATTGAAGCAAGCTTAACATATGCTGTTCCTAAGTTATTTTGTGTTGTTGCATAGCCATCTGGATTTGTTTCTGGTTTTCTTACTTTTAAGGCTTCTTGATAGGCTTCTATGGCTTTTAATAGGTTTTCTTTAGCATTTGTAATTGAAGCAAGCTTAACATATGCTGTTCCTAAGTTATTTTGTGT
>JAPDJP010000037.1 GCA_029259055.1 Thermoplasmatota archaeon
CTGAGCCTACTGGACATAAGCCAGCATCTGTTACATTTATGTATATTGGTGTTGATGATGTTATATGATCTCCATACAATGGTGAACCAATGTCTTTTTCAATTACTGGTGGTGTATTGTCAACATAGAATGTTTCATTATCATATATTATGTTTCCTAAGTCATCCCATGCTGTTATATTGATCCAGTGCTCACATTCTTCTGGTAGATATATTACAAAGCTTACTGTTCCTGATGATGCAAAGTCTTCGTAATATGTATACTCACCAGTTAGGAATGAATATACTGATATATTTACATATACTGAGCCTACTGGACATAAGCCAGCATCTGTTACATTTATGTATATTGGTGTTGATGATGTTATATGATCTCCATACAATGGTGAACCAATGTCTTTTTCAATTACTGGTGGTGTATTGTCAACATATACGGTATGGCTATTGATTCCTTCAGTATTTCCTAATAAGTCCACAGCATACCATTCTATTGTATGGCTACATTCATCTGGAATTGTGAATGGTCCTGTATATTCAGTCCATCCTCCTCCATTTATCCGATAATAGATTTTATCTACTCCAACTGCGCATGCTCCTCCATCTACTGCTGTTAGTATTATTTGTGTTGATGATGTTATATGATCTCCATGCATTGGTCCATTGAAGCTTATGTTTGTTGTTGGTGGCGTATCATCAACGTGGAATGTTTCATTATGCCATCCTGTTGCTGGCCATCTGTTTCCAAAGCTATCATTAACCCAATACTCTAAGTAATGTGTACATTCATCTGTAAATGTGATTGTTACATTGTAAGTAACATTGTCCCATACTATATAGCTTCCGCCATATGACATGCGATAATGTAATGTCCATCCTCCTACTGCACATGTGTCTGGATCGGTAACATTTAAGTAAATAACTGTTGAATTCTTTACATAATATTCATCTGTTGCTACCTGATATTGTGGTCCTACTATATCTTTGTTAACTACTGGTGGCGTTGCATCAACGTGGAATGTTTCATTATGCCATCCTGTTGCTGGCCATCTGTTTCCAACAGCATCCTCAACATAGAACTCAAGATAATGTATACAAGTATCTGGCATTGTTATTACCGCGTGGATTTCCGTTGGACTGGATATGTTATAATATGTCCATGCTCCATTATACCATATACGGTAGTGTAGGTATACTTGGCCAACTGTACAATTTGGATTGGTGTAATCATCTGTTACATTTATGTATATTGGTGTAGTTCCGGATATCATATATTCATCAGGAGCTAGTAATATATTTGGATTTCCTATAACCTTCGTTACTATTGGTGGTGTAGCATCCACTTTATGATATTGTTGATTCATTGGTTCTGTGTGACCAAATTCATCTACTGCATACCATCTTATCTGATGTAAGCATTCTTCTGTGAAATTAAACTTCACTGAAATTTCTCCAGGTGCAGGATTCAAATCATCTAATGAACCATCCCATACAATATGACCAGGTATTACTAATGTATCAACCGCTCCGTCATCATCACTATCCCACCAGACTTCGAAGAATAAGAATGCTACTCCAACGCCGCAGTCTGGCTCATCTGTTGCATTTAACCATATTGGTGTTGAAGTTGATACAAATCCATTGTATTCGATAACATCCTTTACTGTAGTTGGTGGACTGTTGTCAACATATAATGTTTCATTGTGATATGCTGTATTTCCTAAGTCATCCCATGCTGTTATGTTGATCCAGTGCTCACATTCTTCTGGTAGGTATATTATTAAGCTTGCGGTTCCTGAAGCTGCACTTGTTTCATAATATGTATAACTACCAGTTGAGAATGAATATACTGATACATTCACATGTACGGACTCAACTGGGCATAAGCCAGCATCTGTTACATTTATGTATATTGGTGTTGATGATGTTATAATATCTCCTATCTTTGGATTTCCTACAACTTTTTCAATTAGTGGTGGTGTATTGTCAACATATACAGTTATATTATTCACATTTGCCCATGCAGGTTCACTCTCATTATTTCCTAAGTAATCTATTGCATAAAATTCAATATAGTGCATGCATTCATCTGGAAGTGTAAATGGTCCTGTATAATCCATCCATGAAGTCCATGTGCCACTATACCATACACGATACTTAATTACCTCTACTCCAACTGCGCATGCTCCTCCATCTACTGCTGTTAGTATTATTTGTGTTGATGATGTTATATGATCTCCATGCATTGGTCCATTGAAGCTTATGTTTGTTGTTGGTGGCGTATCATCAACATAGTGTTCTTGTACATAATGTGGTCCTTCATGTCCAAGATAATCAACTGCCCAATATTCTAATGTGTGATTACATTCTCCGCTTAATGTAAGACTGCCAGTATCTCCAGCAATTGTAAATAGTCCGTGCCAGCTTCCATTATACCATATCCTGTAACAGATTTTTTCAACACCAGCTGCACAGGTTCCCGGCTCATCTGTAGCATTAAGCCATATAATGGTTGAAGATGTTACCCATTTATCATTACTTCCATATTTTGGAGTTCCAACGTCTTTTGTAACAGTTGGAGCAACGTTATCAACATATACTGTATGATCGTATATTGTTCCATTCTTATCAAGTATGTATGCACGATATTGTATAATATGGGTACAATTATCTGTTATATTAAGAGATGCCAAAGTAAATGATACATTTTCATTCCAGTTACCGCTCATCCATGATGTGTAGTTCAAAATTCTATACCATATCTTGTAAAGATGAGTTGTTGATGTTGCATTTATATAAATTGGTGTAAATGATGTTATATGATCACCATAACTTGGGCTACCATATTCTAATGATAATGTTGGAAGATCTCCGCCAACAAAGAAGGTTACATTATATACTCCTGTTGATGGGTTGGCATTGTGTAAGTCATCTTCTACCCAATATTCTAGGTAGTGTGTACAATTTGAAGTAAATGTAAATGTTACATTGGTTGTTGAAACTTGCCATGCGCTCCATCCAGTAACTTCATTCCATATACGATAGTGTATATAAATTGAGTTAACAATACATGGATCTGTGCCACTATCAGTTGCATTTAGGTAGATTGGTGTTGATGTCGTTACATAATAATTACCTCCCGCTACTACCTTTGGTTCACCAACTTCTAAAGTAATGACTGGTGGTGTATCATCAACATAGAAAGTCTTTACATGGTGTGCTTCTTTATTACCAGCCAAATCAACAGCATACCACTCTAATTGATGGACACATTCTTCAGTAAATGAAACTGTTGCATTTGTCCATAGTGGTTCTTCATGCCATGGTCCCCAAGCACCATTATACCATATTCTCCAATAAATTATCCATGTTGGTATGCATCCTGTATCATTGGCATGTATTATTATATCTGTTGATGTTGTTACAAAGTTTGGATTTGTTGACGGATAATGTGGATCTAATACAGTGATTTGTGAAGTTGGTGGTGTATTATCCACATGGAATATCTCGGAGTGCCATCCAGTGGTTGGCCATCTATTACCTAAGCTATCATTTACCCAGTATTCTAAAACATGGGTGCACTCGTTACTAAATGTAATTACTACATTGTGAGTAACATTGTCCCATTCTATGTAGCTTCCGTTGTACCAGATGCGATAATGTAATGTCCATCCTCCCACGTCACAGGCTCCGGGCTCGCTCACGTTTAGATATACCTTAGCTGAATAATTCACAAAGTAATTATCTCCATCCTTGTAACCATAATTTACGACAGTCTTTTTAACTTGTGGAGGTGTATTATCAACATAGAAGTAATATGTTTCTGGAGTGTTGGCATTTCCAACATCATCTTCAACCCAGTATGTCAATATGTGGTTACAATCTCCTCCTGGCATGTAAATAACGACATTTGGACTGTAATATGTATTGTTATACCAAGCATGATTATACCAAATGGATACATGAACTATAACTGAACCAACTGTACAGTTTGGTGATACGCCTGTATCTGTTGCATTTATATAAATTGGTGTAAATGATGTAACATAATAATGACCAGGTACACCTACATATTTGCTTGGTTTACCTACTTCTAAGGTTGCGACTGGTGGCTGGTTATCCACTCTATGTGTTTGTACGTTAACTGCTTCTGTATTGCCTAACAAATCAACAGCATACCATCTTATTTCATGTAAGCATTCTTCTGTGAAACTAAATTCAACGGTTACTTCGCCATTTATTACACCGTCTACATCGTCTCCGCTTCCATCATACACATCGTTTGATACTAATTGTGTATCAACCGTTCCGTCATCATCACTATCCCACCAGATTTCATAATGCAAGTAATCAACACCAACTGCACATGTTCCAGTGTCTACTGCATGCAACTGTATAACTGTGCTTAAATTAACATATTCCCCATGTGCTGGCCCTATAATTGTCTTTGTTGTTGTTGGTGGGGTACTATCAACATGGAATGTCTCATTATCTACTACTTCATTACCTAAGCAATCATATGCTCTTATTTCTAAGTAGTGTAAGCAATCCTCAGAGAAATGATATGTATATGGTAACGAACCAGATATATCTTGCCATGCACTCCATGTACCACCATACCATACACGATACTCCACTGTAATTGGTTGTCCGCAACATCCATTATCGGATGCATCTATTGTTATTGGTGTGGATGTTGTAACCCAATATTCACCTGGAGCAATATTTATACTTGGACTTCCTACAGTTTTAACTATTGTTGGAGCTGAATCATCAACATGGAATGTCTCATTATCTACTACTTCATTACCTAAGCAATCATATGCTCTTATTTCTAAGTAGTGTAAGCATTCTGTATTTATAAATATTGCAGCTGGTACTGTAATAGTTGTCCATGGGCTCCATCCACCAGTTGACCATATTCTATATTCAACTGTAATATCCTCTCCGCAACATCCATTATCAAATGCATCTATTGTTATTGGTGTGGATGTT
>JAPDJP010000022.1 GCA_029259055.1 Thermoplasmatota archaeon
ATGAAAAGAAAGATAAACGAATTCATTCCGGCTTTATTCAGTGTAAAGGAGGTATAAAAAATGAAGTTTGAACTAAAACCTATAGGGATTATACATACGCCTTACAAAGACAAGAGTGAAATTCCTTGCCAAGGATGTAAATCGGACGAGGTTGGTGAAGTGGAGGTATTTCGTGAATTTGAAGAAGCATTGAAGGATATTGAGGGATTTTCTCATATTTATTTGATTTATTATTTTCATGAAGCCACTGGTTACGAGCCTCTTACAAAAACTTTTCTAGACGATCAAGAACACGGAGTTTTTGCAACTAGACACTATAATAGGCCGAATCCTATAGGTATTTCCATTGTTAAGCTTATCAAAAGAGAAGGAAACATTTTGAGAGTAGGACAGGTTGACATGCTGGATGGAACTCCTCTCCTAGACATTAAGCCTTACGTTCCACAGTTTGATCAGAGAACAAACGTAAAAATCGGCTGGCTGACAGACAAAGTATAGGGATCAGTGAGTAAAATGAGAAGCCTCAACATCAAACTTAGAATAGAGTACTTCTTTCTAGGATTAAGAGATAAGTTCGGCATACCTTTCAAACCAGAGGAGGAAATACGTAAACTTGGCCTCAAAGAAGGGCAAAAAATACTGGATTACGGGTGTGGTATTGGCTCTTATACTTTTCCAGCCGCCAACCTGGTAGGTGAAAAAGGAAGAGTTTACGCTTTAGATAAACAGCCATTAGCCATAAAAAAGATCAAAGAAAAGGCTCAAAAGGAAGCTTTCTATAATATAGACACAATATTATCCGACGGAGATACCGGATTACCTGACGAAAGCGTAGATGTAATCTTGTTATATGGGGTACTACCTGAAATTAAGCATAAGGAGCCCTTACTAAAAGAATTGTATAGGATTTTAAAGCCAAACGGATACCTTTCCACTCGTTTTTGCTTTCGCATGAAGAAGGACAAAATTCTAGAAATTATGGAAAAAACAAAATTGTTCTCCTTAAAGGAGCAAAAGGGTCACATACTTAACTTTTCAAAGAAAAAGCAACAAAATTAAAATCAAAATAACAAGGAGCAATCCTCCAAAATTTCGTAAGAAGTTTTAAGTTCAGAGCCCGGCAGAAATTTTATTCATTTCAATAAATGCTATTAAAAATGGAAATTATTTTCCAGACTAAACCAGCAATTGATAAAGTAACAAAAATAGAAAAAGCTAGCTTAATACCTCCATAAAATCCAACTATCCCATTATTATCGCATTTCTTGAGGAACAAGATACGAAGCAAATAATGAGGTGGTATGAAGTTGTTCTTCTTTTAATGACGAGATTCTAGTAGCTCTGGTTGCTGGTGCGATTAATCCCTTCCTTTCTTTTCCTTTGCTTAAAATATTTTTCTAGAACAGAATGCTTTTTGATAATAACATTTGCATAGACTTGCCCTTTCTTCGTCAGTTGCATATACTTTCTTTGGGACTTCTTTTCTGAAAAAACTTAACCAAACCTTCTTTTTCAAGTTCCTTTATTGCCTTAGACACAGAGGAATGAGAAACAGCAACTTCTAGTTTCATAAATTTCAAAGGAGCCCTTCTATTCTTCCTGTCTAGTACTTCTAATATATCTTCTTTTACTATTTTTAAGATATCAGATTCTTTGGCCATATTCCCACTACAACTATCATGGTTAATAACGTTTCTTTTTAGAGTTAGACTGTGGAATTATACATAGCATTTTTCAGCATATACATATTTGGGAAG
>JAPDJP010000036.1 GCA_029259055.1 Thermoplasmatota archaeon
AAACAGTGGTTAATCAAAAATGTTCATTCATACGGAAACTTATACGACCCTGCAGACTTGATAAGAATAATAACTGGCGAAGAAATTAATGTTGAACACTATCTCAGATATCTAAATGAGAAATATGCAAGACTCTATGGTTTCTAGCTTCTCCTTAAATTAGAAGTAACCTATTTTTCTCATGTTTGTTTAGATCTTTGTTAAGCGATACGTTTATATTTGTAAACTACTGTCTTCCGCAACTATATCGAATTATGCAGAAAACTTCAGAGGATAACCAAACAATGCCCAAAGAAGACGAATTTGAGAAAATATTGTTCGAGGCGATAGAGGAGGGCCTAAATGAGCTTGGGGAAAGTGCAAAAAGAGCAATTTATTTTTATTTGAATGAGAAATTCGGCATAGACCGCCAAAATATTTGTAGTAATCTACGGAAATTTTCTCGGGGACTAAATAATATCTTTGGAGAGGGCGCCAAGGTTATTGAAGAGCTTATTCTACGGGCTTTATTTAGGAAGACTGGATATAAGCCAGAAGATAATTGGAAGCAAATTGACTTTGAAGATAACATACGCAAAGTTAAGGAATACTTAGAGAAAGCTGAAGATTTTCAAGTTTAGTTTTAAACTTTATTTGTAATCCACAATTCTTTAGAAACTCCGAATTCACTTCTAAATCTGATACTATATAATTGTCTAGTAACGGTTGGAGGCCCAGTGGAAAAATTCGACAAGCTACTAGTGGAAACAATCGATGAAACAATAAAATGGGCATTTGGCGAGTACACAGCCAGCCTAATCTATGAATATTTAAAGAAAAGAAACTGCCCTCTGCACGAAACGCCTAAAAAACTGGAGATTTTCTCATTTGAGCTAAGAATGATTCTAGGAACGGGAAAAGGACAAATTATGGGCTCCGCTCCACTGCTGGAAAAGGCTATAGTTAAGAGGCTATGCAAAAAATTGGGTTTAGAATTTAATGAGAGAGGCCCCGTAAATTTTGCAGAATGTATAAAGAAATTGAGGGAGTATTATAACCATGGAAAAGGAAGAAAACATTGAAATAACCAAATACTACTGTAGCTTTGAAGAAGAAGTTGCCGAAGCAAAAACAGAAGACTTGCTTAAAAAAGTTAAAGAGAATTTTATGGAAATTTTTGAACATGCAGGCGACGGAATAATTGTAATCGATAAACTCG